>NZ_CAURLD010000014.1:0-57837 GCF_963525625.1 uncultured Streptococcus sp. | reverse complement strand
TTGTAAAAGCTATCGAAGAAGAATTTGGTGTAACTGCAGCTGCTCCTGTAGCTGTAGCTGCTGCTGGTGCTGGTGAAGCTGCCGCTGCTAAGGATTCATTCGATATCGAATTGACTGCTGCTGGCGATAAGAAAGTCGGCGTTATCAAAGTTGTACGTGAAATCACTGGTCTTGGCCTTAAAGAAGCTAAAGAACTTGTTGATGGTGCACCAAACGTTATCAAAGAAGGCGTTGCTGCAGCAGAAGCTGAAGAACTTAAAGCAAAATTGGAAGAAGCTGGTGCTTCAGTTACTCTTAAATAATAGAGTTTCCATCATAGAAATCAACCAAGTCGAAAGACTTGGTTTTTTTGTATTCAAAAATCATTTTTATGTTAAAACGCTAACAAAAAATAGGATTCTATGATATAATTTAGACAGATTATTGCGATTTAGGAGATATTATGAATAAGATAAAAATCGTCAGCAATCCTTATGAAAAAAGGGTTTTATTTGAGCGTTGGAATAATCAGCTGAATTCATGGACATCTATTGACGAGGATAGTAATTCTAATAGCAAACTGATTAGTAGCGAGTATCAAATTGGATTTTTTCCTTTTAAAGTTTATGAGATTATAAATCAAATAATTACTGAATATTCTAATCCCGATGATGTATTGTCTATCTGTTTTTCAGGTAGTGACGATGAGTATCAAGAACTAGAACGTTTGATTACGGATATTAAGTTTGAGAATATTCAACTCGAAAAATCAGAAAATTATTTAGAAAATGCTAGAGATGTTTTGCCTGAAATAAATCGGATTTTTCAAAAATTAGATCCTTTAATAACAAAAAATATTGAGGATAAGAGTGGCGAGATACAGCAGCAATTAAAGAGGTTTTCAGATGCTTCTAACGATATTGTACCAATTTGTGTTTTAGGAACTTATAGTGCCGGTAAGTCAACATTTATTAATTCTTTAATTGGTTCCGAATTATTACCAAGTGCTGAAACACCTGTCACAGCAAAAGTTTACAAAATATCTTCCACACCTTATGATGATAGGGCAAGTGTCAGGATTACATTTAAAGGAAAAGATGCTAAAATTCAATTTCGAGATTATCAGTTAGTCGTGGATGGTTTAACTGATGGGGGAGAATTATTAACATCAATCAAAGAGGCTTTCGATGAGGAGAAGCCAGCTTCAATTATTGAAAAGGTACGTTTAGTTTTAGAGGAATTAAATGATATTTCAGATTCTGAAATAGGGGATTTGATTGAGATAGAAGTACCTTTTGGCAGAAGTACTCTGGATGATATAAATTATAAAATTGCTATTTTTGATACTCCGGGTTCAAATTCTTCTACTAATTTGCAACATTCAGATGTTCTGGATAAGGCTATGAAAGGGATGTCTAACGGTCTTCCTATTTTTGTGACAGATAGCAGTTCGATGGACAGTACAGATAACGATAATTTAAAAGATAAGTTAAAGAAAGTTGCAGGTTTAGACAGTCGTTTTACTATGATTGTGGTGAATAAAGCAGAAACTGCAGATATTAGCTTGAGAAGATTTAAAAAAGAATCTTTTAAACAAAAAATTATGAATCAATCGATACCGCGTGAACTGTACGCTCAAGGTATATTTTATGTTTCATCCATACTTGGTTTAGGGGCTAAACTGGATGGGAATCTTAAGGGAGAATTCTACTCAGAATTATTCAATACTTATAAAGCTAAGTATTCAGATCCAGAAAACGATTATTACAAGCAATTGTTTGATTTTAATATTCTCCCTAGGCAGATGATTTCTTCAATGGTTGAGACTGCAGAATCTAATTCCAATATAATCTATGCAAATAGTGGATTGTTAACAATTGAAGATTCAATTAAGAGTTTTGTAAATAAATATTCGCATTATGATAAGTGCCAACAAGCTAGGGATACTTTGAATCAATTGATTGGTATTACTGATAAAGAAATCGAAGAGAAAAATCAGGAATTGGGTAGTCGCAAGGTAGAGTTACAGAATAAACTTGATTCTCAAAAATCTGAAATTCTTGAAACAATTGATAAAAGCATATCTCGGGAAAGGGAAGACTATACTAGCCGATACCCTGAGGAAATGCTGAGTTATTTACAAAGCTTGACCCAGAATTTAAAAAAGGAAAGAGCAGAATCTCTGTATAAGGATTTCTATGAACATATAGCTCTTGAATATCCTGAAGTGATTGTTGATGATATTCATTCAGGAGCAGATGTCTTTTCAAAATTGAAAGGGCATATAGAAGATTCATTTAATAATTATAAGTTGGGTGAAGATAGACGAAGAAAGATTGAAGAACAGGCTTCAGCAGAAGTTCTTAATGTTATCAAGAAAGAGTTCAGTGAAAATTTGGTTATGGCAAAGGAGCGTTTTAACCAATTTTCAAAAGAATTTTGGGTTAATGCTACATCTGATGTTCGAAAAGAATTGGAGAAGGTTATTTCAGGCGATTTGGATATTCAGCCAGAGAAAAGAAAAGCTATTTCAGAAATCATTATTTCTTATGAAGAAATAGATTTTAATCAATTTGATTTAGGCAAATTTAATAGAGATGAATTAAGTTACATTTTTAGAATTGGTGACTATCGATTAAAATCAAATAAAATAAATATTTCAGGTCTGACTAATACTTATAATAAAGAATTTAAAGCTAAATTGACTGAATTTAGTGAGAGTATTCGCTCAGAACACGAACGTAAATTTAACAATTGGGTACAGGATTTGGGAAGTCTTATCAAAAACAACATTATTGAATTTAGTCCGGAACTGAAGGAATTGGATCAGAGAATTCAAAAGGTTATTAAAGAAATTTACAGCCTTGAAGAACAGCAAAAGCAGATTAAAACTTATGTAAATGAAATCAAGCGGATGATATCTTGGAAATAAGTGGAGATGTAGTTCGAGGGAAAAGTTATGGGAATAAAAAATTTAATCAGTAAAGCGGGAGCTAAAGCTGCAGACAAATTAGCGAAATTATCCGCCTTGAGTCCAGAGCAGCTAAAGGATGTCGAGGAACAAAAGGAAAAATATCTTGCAGATCAACCAGATATTAGTGATGGGGAATTTACTAGCAGACTATTGGCGTCATGTGGCGTTGAGGTGTTTAACTCTTATTTAGAACAGATAAAAGAGCTGTATGTTCCTTTAGAAAATTCTGCTGAATATAACGAAGATTTCAATCCAGCATATAATGTCCGTTATTTTAATATAACGAAATGGGTTACAGATAAGCGAGAAAACAGTCTAGAAAAATTAGTAAATGTCTATGAAGTGCTTTCTAATGAGAGATGTAATATTGCCTTGGTCTTTCATCGCACAGAGAATGATACAAAAGTCTTTCTAGCTGTAATTAATACGGAGAATGCTAGCGATAATGTCAATGTTGACAATTATAAAAAGCGACTTCTAGAAGCTATAAAAGGAAATTTTCCTGGTTCAACAGTCAAAGAAGAGATTGGTCGCGGGCGTATACCTTGCTTGAATAATCAAAAATCATACTCTGTAGCAACAGTATCTAACCTTCCAACTGCGAAATCTGAAAAATTTATTAGCCAAACAATTGAAAAATTGATTGATGGTATCATTCCTGAGGGACCTAGTCAAGATTATAGCTTGATTCTTTTGGCAAGTCCGATTCAGGATGTAGAAAATCGCAAGTTGCGGCTTTCTGAATTATATTCTGCTTTAGCTCCTTTCGAGAAATGGCAGACTAGCTACACTTTCACTGAATCTGACGCAACGACTTCCATGGCAACTTTCGGAGTTAATATTGGAGCTAGTGCTGGGATTCAGCATGGCCAAAGTCAATCGACTAATCAATCCCTAGGGAAGACACAATCTAGCGGAGATTCAACGACAGATTCAAGTGGTCAGACTGACGGAACTAACAGCAGTCATACTAGTGGTAGCAACAAAGGTTCATCAGATTCTTTTGGAGGAGGAGTATCTGCTAGCGGAAATGCAAAGCTCCCTTTTGTAGGTGAAGTAGAGCTTGGTGGTCATACTGACTATAGTCATTCTATTTCTAAAGGCTCTTCTGTTTCCGATTCAACTGGCAAAACCTTCGCTAAGACAGTAGGAAAAGCTGTTACTAAAACTGCTGGTAGAGCTATCTCTGAAACTTTGGGAAAGACTGCGGGAGTTTCTCGGGCGGTCAATTTTGGTTCCAACATCGGAGCAAATTTTGCCCGTGCCTCAAATGTAACAGCTACGGTTGGTAAGAATGAAGGGATTAATCAGTTCTTTATGAACCACAATATTCATCATGCATTATCTGTTTTGGATGAGCAGATGAAACGATTTGAAAAAGGAACTGCTCTGGGTATGTGGGAGTTTGCTGCTTATGTACTTAGCGAAGACCAAAATATCGCTAATAATGTCGCTCATACTTATCTAGCTCTGACTCAGGGAGAAGAGTCCTATATGAGTAAATCATCCGTTAATCTGTGGCGTGGTGATATGGGAGAGAGTAGTGCCGATACTCGAGAAATTGTTCACTATTTGAGGGATTTGCGACATCCAATATTTGCATTGAATCCTAGTATTTTAGAAAATGATGCGACTTATTATGTCTATCCATCTATAGTTACTCCTACTGTTCCTTTGTCTGGTCAAGAATTAGCTTATTCTTTGAATTTTCCTCAAAAATCTATTCCAGGTCTGCCTATTATAGAATGTACAGAATTTGGTCGAAATATTGTTTCTTATGATTTGGATGATAAATCTGAGCAAAACATCCGATTAGGAAATATTTTTCATATGAACCGCGAGGAAAGAGTTTCGGTAGATTTATCTTTGAATTCTTTAACGTCCCATGCTTTTATAACAGGAAGCACAGGATCTGGTAAGAGTAATACTATTTACCAGCTTTTAAGCGAAGCAAGGGAAAATAATGTCAAATTTCTTGTTGTAGAGCCTGCAAAAGGGGAATATAAACATGTCTTTGGCCAGGAAAAGGATGTAGCAGTATATGGCACGAATCCGAAATTAACACCTTTGCTCAGATTGAACCCTTTTAGTTTTTCTAAGGAAATTCATATTTTAGAACATCTAGATCGTTTAATTGAAATTTTCAATGTATGTTGGCCTATGTATGCTGCTATGCCAGCGGTCTTAAAAAAAGCAGTTGAAAAGTCGTACATAGATTGTGGATGGGATTTGCTTCAATCAAGAAATTCTTATGGTACAATTTATCCAACATTTGGAGACGTTGCTGAAAATATAAAAGAAATTATTGACTCAAGTGAGTATGATAGCGAAAATAAAGGCGCTTATAAAGGTTCTTTATTGACTAGAATTGAATCTTTAACAAATGGTATAAATGGAATCATTTTTTCTCAAGATGAACTATCTGAACAGCAATTATTTGATTCAAATGTGATTGTAGACCTAAGTCGGATTGGTTCTAGTGAGACTAAATCATTAATAATGGGAATATTAGTCTTAAAATTGCAAGAATATAGAATGTCTCAAGCAGAGATGAATTCTTCGCTTCGTCACCTAACCGTCTTGGAAGAAGCTCATAATCTATTAAAGAGAACTTCAACTGAACAGTCTTCAGAATCAAGCAACCTTCTTGGAAAAAGTGTTGAGATGCTCGCTAATGCTATTGCAGAAATGCGTACTTATGGAGAAGGTTTTATTATAGCTGATCAAGCACCAGGACTTCTAGATTTATCTGTTATCCGTAATACCAATACTAAAATTGTAATGCGTCTTCCTGATTTCACTGATCGAGATCTAGTTGGTAGATCTGCAAATCTAAATGATGACCAAATTTTGGAATTAGCAAAATTACCAAAAGGTGTTGCAGCAGTTTATCAAAATGAATGGATTCAGCCGGTCTTGTGCAAGGTGGAGAAGTATGATTCATTCGGAACAAATTATAAACCTCAAATAAATGATTTAAAAAATAAATCAATGGATACAATAGAAATAACTCGACTTATGATTGATTGGATATTGAATAAATGTATTTTGAGAGTGGAAAGCGATAAATATTTCTTTGATATAAAAAATCAGGTTTTAAAGTCTAATTTAAAATCAAACTTAAAACGACTATTCCTTAGTTACAGAGGCTCTATATCCGATGATGAGTCTAATGCTATTTTAAGAGAATTATTATATGAACTACTTGGAGCAAAATTAGCTATTGAAAACTCTAAAGGTATCGATAATATTTTTGAGTGGTCTCATTCTGTTGTTGAAGGCTTTAGACCTTATATAAAAGAATATAAATCTGAACAAATTAATTTAATATTATCACTGATTATTGATGAACAATCTCGTAGAGATACAGATTATGAGAATATATTCAAAAGTTTTATAGAAATATATAAAAATAAGGGAAGTGTTTGTTGATTATGGAAACTAAGAAAATAGATTCATTTATTACTGATAAAGTAGAGAATAATAATTTTAGAAAAGTTATGCCAGAAACAGCTATTACTCTAGAAGAAGCAAGAGATTTTACGAAAAATCTATTATCAAAAGATAACGGAAATAAACCATGGAAATTTGAAGAATCTGATATCGGAAAAAATGATACGAGAAAAATCCCCTCTGAAAATGGTAAATGGGAAGGGAAATCAGGTGACTCAAAATGGACCCCTTATGATGATTATGTGCATCCCAATATTCAAACTAATCCTGAAGGAAAAAATTGGGGAGAAATAAAAGAGAAGTATAATTTTGATGGAATTTATTTTAAAGATAGTGAACCTGATTTTTCTAAAGTGAGCAAAGGAACTGTGGAGATTGAATCATTTAGTGATAAAAGGCAAAAAAATTTTGCTAATGCTGATAAAGAACTGGCAAAAAAACAAAACACATCACCAGAAGAAATCAGAGCTTTTAGAAAAGAAAATAAACTAACTTGGCACGAAAGAAGTGATATGAAAACCATGGATTTAGTTCCCAGTGAAATTCATGGAGGAATAATTCATAGTGGAGGTATCGCTAAAATAAAGGCCATAAAGAGAGAAATAGGAGTAAGTAATGTACAATAGAGTGTTTGGTAATATGAAATTTGATTCTGGTTTTGAGATTGAATCTGAAATATGTTTGTTTTTGAAAAAGAAACCAATATGTATAACTGCAGAAGCGTACTGGGAATCAGATGATGTAACTTTAGCTCAAGAGAATGCTTTTTTGGAATTTAATAAGAAAAAGGGTGAATATGTTGCAAGATTGGAAAATCTAATGATTGTTAAATATGGTGTTGAAGCAAAGGAAAGATTTTCAGCTAAGCAAATTCTAATCAGTAGAGAGGGAAAGTTGGCTATTCTCTTTGATGATAGCGAAGATGAAGATGAAGGAATTGCTGTACAAATAATTCCAAACTATCGTATTGAGGAACAATCAACTTATTTATAATCATTTTGAACATTTATAGACTTCGATATTTTAAACGGGTGAACAGGCTATGTTTTTATTTTAAAACATAAGTTATCTAGATATATTATATAGAAGTTCTAGTTTGTATTATTATGAAATTCAGTTGAATGGATGCAATGATTTATCATTGCTCCTTCTCTGTTTAAAAGTTTTTATTCCATTAGGAATAATTTGAAAGGGATTTTAATGAAAAAGTTTTTTGGGGAGAAGCAAACTCGGTTTGCTTTTAGGAAATTAGCTGTCGGGCTTGTTTCGGCTGCTATTTCTAGTTTATTTTTTGTTTCTATCGTTGGGGTTGACTCTGTTCAAGCACAGGAAAAGTTCAATGTTCACTATAAATATGTAACAGATACTGAAATGACTCCGCAAGAAAAGGAGTTGATTGTAAGTGGATTTCCTAAAATGTCAGAAGGCAACGAGGAGACTTACTATCTTGTCTACAGGTTAAACTCAAATACTGGATCAAAAACCTTACCGAATACAGGTGACAATAACAATTCCAATACTATGATGACGGCTGGTCTGTTAACGACGATAGGATTGGTTGTTTTTGTTGTGTCAAAAAGAAAGGTTCAAAGCAAGTTCCTACTGACTGTTTTGGTGGGTGCTGGTGTCAGTGGAGGTTTGATACTATCCGTTGATGCACTGGAAAATGGTATCTTGCTACAGTATAATGCCGAATATCAAGTATCGGCTGGGGAAAGTCTGCCGTCACCGGGTGAGATCTCGGGCTATACCTATGTTGGCTACATAAAAGATGAATCGATTAAGAAATTATTAGACAATAAGATTCTTGATAATCAGCAGAATGCTAATGAGGATAAAGAAGTTTTAAACCAAAATAAGAATCTAGATTATTCTCTTTCTTTTGATAAGAATGGGCTGAAAAATCAAACTCTTGGCGTCAATACAATTGAGCCTCAAGATGAAGTCTTGTCTGGCCGAGTAGCTAAGCCTGAACTATTATACAAAGAAGAGATCGTTGAAACTGAGATAGCCTTTGGAGAACAAATACAGGAAAATCCGGATTTAGCCGAAGGTACTGTAAGAGTAAAACAAGAAGGCAAACCAGGACGTAAAATCGAAGTCGTTCGAATTTTTACGGTAGATAATGCGGAAGTTTCTAGGGAAGTTCTTTCAACAAAAATAGAGGAAGCGACTCCTAAAATAGTGGAAAAAGGGACTAAAAAGGTTGAAGTGCCTAGCGAAAAACCAGTAACTTCTAACTTGGTTCAACCTGAGCAAATTGCTCCCTTACCAGAGTACACAGGTGTCCAATCAGGGGCAATCGTTGAGCCTGAGCAGGTCGCTTCATTACCTGAGTATACAGGTACATTATCTGGAGCCATCGTTGAGCCTGAACAAATTGAACCGGAGATTGGAGGTGTCCAATCTGGGGCAATCGTTGAACCCGAACAAGTCGCACCGTTGCCTGAATATACAGGCGTCCAATCTGGGGCCATAGTAGAACCTGAACAAACGACTTCATTGCCAGAGTATACGGGAACTCAATCCGGTGCAGTAGTAACACCCGAGCAAGTTACACCATTACCGGAATACACAGGCACACAAGCAGGAGCAATCGTAGAACCTGAACAAGTGTCTTCATTACCTGAATACACAGGAACTCAAGCCGGTGCCATAGTTGAGCCTGAGCAGGTAGAGCCTCCGCAAGAGTATACTGGAAACATCGCACCAGCAGCGCCAGAAGCAGAAAATCCTGCTGAAAAAGCTGAGGAGCCGAAAGAGCAGAAGCAAGAACCAGAAAAGAATATCGAGCTAAGAAATGTATCTGATGTAGAGCTATATAGTCTATCTGACGGAAAATACAAGCAGCACGTTTCTCTGGATGCCATTCCAAGCAATCATGAGAATTATTTTGTGAAAGTGAAATCGTCTAAATTTAAAGATGTTTTCTTGCCGATTTCTTCAATACTCGATAGCACGAAAGATGGTCAGCCAGTTTATAAAATTACTGCAAGTGCTGAAAAATTAAAACAGGACATCGACAATAAGTACGAGAACAATTTTACTTTTTATCTAGCTAAAAAGGCAGAGAGAGAAGTCACAAACTTCACTTCCTTTAGTAACTTGGTTCAAGCTATAAATAATGATCTCAATGGAACCTATTATTTAGGTGCTAGTTTGAATGCCAATGAGGTCGAACTAGAAAATGGCGCTAGCAGTTATATAAAGGGTAGATTTACAGGTAAGCTCTTTGGCAGCAAAGACGGAAAAAATTATGCTATTTATAATTTGAAGAAGCCTTTATTTGACACTTTGAGCGCTGCTACTGTAGAAAATCTGGCTCTTAAAGATGTAAATATCTCAGGGAAAACTGATATTGGTGCCCTTGCAAATGAAGCGAATAATGCAACAAGGATTAACAATGTCCATGTAGACGGTGTTCTGGCTGGCGAACGTGGCATTGGTGGCTTGGTCTGGAAGGCTGATAATTCTAAGATTACAAACAGTAGTTTCAAGGGAAGGATTATCAACTCCTATGAAACGAGGGCACCATACAATATTGGAGGATTAGTAGGTCAACTGACTGGCATCAATGCAGTAGTTGATAAGTCAAAAGCTACGATTACCATCTCGTCAAATGCGGATAGCACAAACCAAACTGTCGGCGGCCTTGCAGGTCTTGTCGAGAAAGATGCTCTTATCAGCAATAGTTACGCCGAGGGTGACATTAATAATGTGAAGCGCTTTGGAAGTGTTGCTGGTGTGGCTGGCTACTTGTGGGATAGAGACTCTAACGAAGAGAGACATGCTGGAAGATTGCACAATGTTCTTAGCGATGTCAATGTTATGAATGGGAATGCGATTAGTGGCTATCACTATCGAGGAATGAGAATAACTGACTCATCTAGCAACAAAGACAACAGAGTCTACAAAGTGACTCTTGAAAAGGATGAGGTTGTCACCAAGGAATCTCTCGAAGAGAGGGGAACAATCCTTGATGCTTCTCAAATCGCAAGTAAGAAATCTGAAATTAACTCTCTTTCTGTACCGAAAGTCGAAACTTTGCTGACTGGCACTAATAAAGAAAGTGATTTTTCTAAGGTTGAAGACTATCAAGCCAGTCGAGCTTTAGCATATAAGAATATTGAAAAATTGCTGCCGTTTTATAATAAGGCAACCATTGTCAAATACGGTAATCTGGTAAAAGAAGATAGCGCTTTGTATGAAAAAGAAGTCCTATCTGCAGTCATGATGAAGGATAATGAAGTGATTACAGATATCGCTTCGCATAAAGAGGCAGCTAATAAGCTCTTGATTCATTATAAGGATCATACATCTGAAAAGCTAGATCTCACCTACCAATCTGACTTTAGTAAGTTAGCGGAATATCGTGTGGGCGATACAGGTCTCATCTATACGCCAAATCAATTCTTACAAAATCATAGTTCAATCGTCAATGAAGTTTTGCCTGATTTGAAAGCAGTCGATTATCAGTCAGAGGCTATCAGAAACACCCTAGGTATTTCTTCAGGCGTTTCACTGACGGAATTATACTTAGAAGAGCAGTTTGCTAAAACCAAGGAAAATCTAGCAAATACACTGGAAAAACTGTTGTCTGCCGATGCAGTCATTGCCAGCGAAAATCAAACGATTAATGGTTACGTCGTAGATAAAATCAAACGAAATAAGGAAGCCTTGCTTCTAGGTTTGACCTATTTAGAGCGCTGGTACAACTTTAACTATGGTGATGTGAATATCAAAGACATAGTCATGTATCACATGGATTTCTTTGGTAAGGGCAACGTATCACCGCTAGACACGATCATTGAATTAGGTAAATCAGGCTATAACAATCTTCTGGCCAAGAACAACGTAGATGCCTATAGCATCAGCCTTGCAAATAATAATGCAACAAAAGATTTGTTTAGCACGCTTGCCAATTACCGAAAGGTATTTTTACCAAACAAAACAAATAATCAATGGTTCAAAGAGCAAACCAAGGCTTATATCGTTGAAGAAAAATCAGCTATTGATGAGGTGAGGGTCAAACAAGAGCAGGCTGGCAGCAAATATTCTATCGGGGTGTATGACAGAATTACCAGCGACACTTGGAAGTACCGGAATATGGTTCTACCTTTGCTGACAATGCCTGAAAGATCGGTCTTTGTCATCTCGACTATATCCAGTCTGGGTTTTGGTGCCTATGACAGATATAGAAATAATGAGCATAGAGCAGGAGCAGAACTCAATAAGTTTGTTGAGGATAATGCCCAAGAAACCGCAAAACGTCAACGCGACCATTATGATTATTGGTATAGAATATTAGACGAGCAGAGCCGTGAAAAGCTCTATCGAAATATCTTGGTCTATGACGCCTATAAGTTTGGAGATGATACTACTGTCGGCAAGGCTACAGCGGAGGCGCAATTTGACAGTTCTAATCCAGCTATGAAGTATTTCTTCGGACCAGTTGGAAATAAGGTCGTACACAATAAGCACGGAGCTTACGCTACTGGGGACAGTGTTTACTACATGGGCTATCGGATGTTAGACAAGGACGGAGCCATTACCTATACCCATGAAATGACGCATGATTCTGATAACGAGATCTATTTAGGCGGATATGGAAGAAGAAGCGGTCTTGGTCCTGAATTCTTTGCCAAGGGCTTGTTGCAAGCACCGGATCATCCAGATGATGCGACAATCACAGTCAACTCAATTCTCAAATATGACAAGAATGATGCGTCTGAAAAATCTCGTTTGCAGGTCCTAGACCCAACTAAACGTTTCCAAAATGCGGATGATTTGAAAAACTATGTTCACAACATGTTTGATGTCATTTATATGTTGGAATATCTAGAAGGGATGTCAATCGTTAACCGTCTGTCCGATGTGCAGAAAGTGAACGCGCTGAGAAAAGTCGAGAATAAATATTCCCGAGATGCTGATGGAAATGATGTTTACGCAACGAATGTGATAAAAAATATTACAATGGCGGATGCGCAAAAATTAAACTCATTCGACAGTCTCATTGAAAATGATATTGTTTCGGCGCGTGAGTACAAAAACGGCGACGTTGAAAGAAATGGTTACCATACGATTAAACTCTTCTCTCCGATTTATTCTGCATTAAGCAGTGAAAAAGGAACGCCTGGAGATCTTATGGGACGGCGTATGGCTTATGAGCTTCTGGCAGCCAAAGGCTTCAAAGATGGTATGGTCCCTTATATCTCTAACCAGTATGAAGATGATGCCAAGCAAAACGGGAAAACAATCAGTATCTATGGTAAGACCAGAGGTCTGGTAACAGATGACTTGGTTTTACGCAAGGTCTTCAATGGTCAGTTTAATAATTGGACAGAGTTTAAGAAGGCTATGTATGAAGAACGTAAAAACAAGTTCGACAGCCTGAACAAGGTCACATTTGATGATACGAGACAACCATGGACAAGTTATGCTACTAAGACTATAAGTACTGTAGAAGAGTTGCAAACCTTGATGGATGAAGCCGTACTCAAAGATGCAAATGATAATTGGTATTCTTGGAGCGGCTATAAACCAGAACATGACAGTGCTGTCCACAAGCTTAAAAAAGCAGTCTTCAAAGCTTACCTCGATCAGACCAATGATTTCAGAACATCAATCTTTGAAAACCAGAAGTGATGGATTTGAGCTGTCAAATGGTCGGTAAAGTGGTAAGTCTGACAAATTGGTGCTGGGTAAGAGTTTGAATTACTCTTGGACTCAAATCTGCTTGCAGATAAGAAATTACAAACCTAGTGAAAGCTAGGTTTGTTTTTCTACATAAGTCAAGCAATTAAAACTGTAGTTGGTCTGCTTTCAGGCAGTTTGCTGCTGACAGTCATTTATGAGGCTGATGATAAGCAGAAAAAAGTCTGAAATGACCTTTACCCTACTTCATATTTTTGTTATAATATTTGTATTAAAGCGTGCATTTGCGCGCTCTTTTCTGTGTTTAGAAAGCACTTGGGTGCTTTAGAGTGAGTTATTTTTGAATAGATGGCGAAGGAGGAATTATGTTATACATTTGGTCTTATCTGAAGAGATATCCTAAGTGGCTAGTCTTGGACTTTGTTGCGGCAATCTTTTTTGTAATCGTCAATCTAGGTCTTCCAACTGTGCTGGCTCGGATGATTGATGAGGGAATCAATCCTAAGCAGACAGACCGTCTCTTTTTCTGGGCTTGGGTCATGTTTGGCGTTATTATCTTAGGAGTGCTGGGGCGAATCGTTCTGGCTTATGCGGCTGGGAAGCTAACGACGACCATGGTGCAGGACATGCGCAATGATCTCTATGCTAAGCTGCAAGAGTATTCTCATCATGAGTATGAGCAAATCGGTGTATCCTCTTTAGTCACGCGCTTGACTTCGGATGCTTTTGTACTCATGCAGTTTGCAGAGCAAACCCTGAAAATGGGTGTCATTACTCCCATGATGATGCTGTCCAGTATTCTCATGATTTTTCTGACCAGTCCGTCTCTGGCCTGGATTGTAGCTGTTTCAGTTCCTTTCTTGGCTGTCGTGGTCATTTATGTAGCGGTTAAAACCAAGCCCTTGTCTGAAAAGCAGCAGAAGACTCTTGATAAGATTAATCAGTACGTAAGGGAAAATCTGACTGGTCTGCGCGTTATTCGAGCTTTTGCAAGAGAGGAATTTCAAGAGAAGCGTTTTGCTGATGAAAATGAGGTCTATGCGCAAAACTCCAATAAGCTCTTTAAGCTGACTGGTCTGACAGAGCCACTCTTTGTGCAGATTATTATTGCGATGATTGTGGCCATTGTCTGGTTTGCCCTAGACCCCTTGCGGGATGGCAGTCTTGAAATCGGAAATCTCGTTGCCTTTATCGAATACAGCTTTCACGCGCTGCTGTCCTTCCTCTTCTTGGCCAATCTCTTTACCATGTATCCTCGGACAGCGGTATCGAGCCAGCGGCTCAAGGAAGTCATGGACATGCCCATCTCAATAAATCCTAATGAAGATGGTATAACCGAGACAGATACGCAGGGGTATCTGGAGTTCGACAATGTAACCTTCGCTTATCCGGGTGAGACGGAAAGTCCTGTACTGCATAATATTTCCTTCAAAGCCAAGCCGGGTGAGACTATTGCCTTTATCGGTTCTACTGGTTCTGGGAAGTCAACACTGGTGCAGCTGATTCCGCGCTTTTACGATGTAACACTAGGTAAGATTTTAGTGGACGGTGTGGACGTCCGTGAATACAATCTGAAGGCACTGCGTCAGAAGATTGGCTTTATTCCGCAGAAGGCTCTGCTATTTACCGGAACCATCGCGGAAAACCTACGCTACGGAAAGGAAGAAGCCAGCCAAGAAGAGCTGAGTCAGGCAGCTGAGGTGGCTCAAGCAAAGGACTTCATCGAGAGTCGAGAAGAGCGTTTTGAGACTCATCTGGCCGAGGGAGGCAGCAATCTATCCGGAGGGCAGAAGCAACGGCTCTCTATCGCTCGCGCGGTGGTCAAAAAGCCGGATATTTATATCTTTGATGACTCTTTTTCTGCTCTGGACTATAAGACAGATGCGGTGCTTCGTCGTCGCCTCAAGGAAGTGACAGGTCAGGCAACTGTGTTGATTGTAGCTCAGCGGGTGGGAACTATCATGGACGCTGACCAAATTATCGTTCTGGACCAGGGTGAAATCGTTGGACGCGGGAAGCATGAAGAGCTGATGGAAACCAATGATATCTATCGTGAAATTGCGGATTCGCAGCTGAAAAATCAAGCTTTGACAGAGGAATAGAAAGGAGACTGATATGAAAAACACATCTAGTTTTGCTCGTTTGTGGAGCTATCTAAAAGTTTATAAATTTGCAGTCGCCTTTGCGATCTTCCTCAAAATCCTCAGTGTCGTCATGAGCGTTGTCGAGCCCTTTGTCTTAGGTCTAGCCATTACAGAATTGACAAATAATCTGCTGGATATGGCTAAAGGTGTGGCTGACGCCCAGATTAATGTGTCCTATGTCGGCTGGGTCATGATTTTGTATTTTGTACGGGCGATTTTTTATGAAATCGGTTCTTACTATTCTAATTACTTTATGACTAATGCAGTGCAGGCTACCATTCGAGACTTGCGCGATGAACTTAGTCATAAGATTAATCGTATTCCCGTTTCTTACTTTGACAAGCATCAGTTTGGTGACTTGCTGGGGCGTTTTACCAGCGATGTCGAAGCTGTTTCCAATGCCTTGCAGCAGTCCTTTCTGCAGGTTATCAACGCAGTCTTCACTCTAATCTTGGTCATCGTCATGGTATTGGTACTCAATCTGCAGTTAGGTATCATTGTGGTAATTTCGATTCCGATTACCTACCTTAGTGCTCGCTTTATCGTGAAGAAATCCCAGCCGTACTTTAAACAGCAGGCAGATGCACTGGGAGCTATGAATGGCTTTGTTCAGGAGAATTTGACTGGTTTTAATATCTTGAAGCTCTATGTCAGAGAAGAAAGCTCCCAGGAGGATTTTCGCCAAATTACGCAAAATTTGCAGAAAATAGGTTTTAAGGCTAGCTTTATCTCTGGTTTGATGATGCCTGTTTTGAATGTCATTTCAGATCTGACCTACCTCTTGCTGGCTCTGCTGGGCGGTCTTCAGGTTATCGCTGGGCGCTTGACAGTCGGAAATATGCAAGCTTTTGTTCAGTACGTCTGGCAGATTAACCAGCCCATTCAAAACCTGACTCAGTTAGCAGGTCAGCTGCAGAGTGCCAAGTCTTCTTTAGACCGGATTTTCCAAGTGCTGGACGAAGCAGATGAAGTCAATGATAAGACAGAAAAGCTGGATCAAGATCTGACAGGTCAGGTTAGCTTCAAGGATGTGGACTTCCAGTATGTAGTAGACAAGCTGCTCATTCGGAATTTCAATCTGGAAGTCAAACCTGGAGAAATGGTGGCTATTGTAGGTCCGACTGGTGCTGGTAAAACCACGCTGATTAACTTGCTCATGCGTTTCTACGATGTAACCAAAGGTGCGATTACAGTTGATGGGCATGACATTCGCCATCTGTCCCGTCAGGACTACCGCAAACAGTTCGGTATGGTGCTGCAGGATGCTTGGCTTTATGAAGGAACCATTAAAGAAAATCTTCGCTTTGGCAATCTGCAAGCCACTGATGAAGAAATTGTAGAGGCAGCCAAGGCTGCTAATGTGGATCATTTTATCCGTACCTTGCCAGGCGGCTACAACATGGAAATGAACCAAGAATCAAGCAATATCTCGCTTGGTCAGAAGCAGTTGCTTACGATTGCGAGGGCTCTTTTGGCCAATCCTAAGATTCTGATTTTGGATGAAGCGACCTCATCTGTCGATACACGGCTAGAGCTCTTGATTCAGAAGGCTATGAAGACTCTCATGCAGGGGCGAACCAGTTTTGTCATTGCTCACCGACTGTCGACCATTCAGGAAGCAGATAAGATTTTGGTGCTCAAGGATGGTCAGATTATCGAGCAAGGAAATCATGAGAGCCTCTTGGCTGATAAAGGATTTTATTATGACCTCTATCAGAGCCAATTTTCTAAAAAAGCGGGAGAAGCTTGATAATGCTTGCTAATTTTTTTGACAACTGCTAGAATATTAAGCAAAGTGAGGTAGCAATGTCTTTAACGAGTCAAATTATTACAGCAGATTTTCCCGATTTGGATAAGGTTGAGGCCTTAAATCGCGAGGCTTTTCCTCTAGAAGAAAGAGTACCAATCAGCGAATTCCTTCGCTATACAAACGATGAACAATCCCATTTCTTTGCCTTTTACAATGAAGAAGAGTTTGTGGGCTTTGCTTTTGCAATCTACAATGAAAAATGCTTTTACGTTAGCTTCTTTGCGATTATGCCGCACCTTCGCAGCCATGGCTATGGGGGAGAAATTATTCATAAACTGACAGAGTTTTATCCAAAAACTATGGTTCTAGAGGTAGAACGTGTCGATGAAGAATGTGACAATCTAGAGCAACGTCAAGCACGTATGGACTTCTATAAGCGTAACGGCTTTCGAACGACCAATGCCTTTCTGGAATATGAAGGATTAAGCTTTGAAATCCTGTATTTGGGAGACCATTTTGATGAGGAGGCTTATCGAGATATTTTCCATATGCTGCAAGAGAAGAACTTTTTTGAATTCGAAATTAAGCACAGAAGATTTAGCGATGTGTAAAGATTGCTAAATGATTTATAGCCATTTTTTAAAAGGTTGAGATAAGATGTCTCAACCTTTTTGCTATAAAAAGTCTTTTATAATTTGTTTTTGATCGGAATGTATAATCTTATATTTTTCTCGAATTCAGCAACAGTAGAGTATGTCTGTTTAAAGAAAGTAGACCATCAAAAAAGATAGAGAGATGTTGGTAAAATATACGATTTAAAACAAACTTATTTATATTACTTTAAAATAAGCCTTAAATCTGTGGATAAGTGAGGATTTTGCCCAAAATTTCGGATAAACAATTCGATTTAAATCGGGTATACTCTTTTGATTTGAATCAATATTCTGAAAAATTCAAAAGTCTTGCGGAGCGGGCTTCTTCCGTATATAATGATAAAGCATGAAAAAATTTAAAGGAGATTCCTGTGATTAAAAAAGGTGCCTTGACAGGCTTGCTCTTATTTGGAATATTTTTCGGTGCTGGGAACTTGATTTTCCCGCCTTCACTTGGAACATTATCTGGCCAGTATTTTTGGCCGGCTATTGCAGGATTTGTCCTGTCTGGGGTTGGACTTGCAGTTTTGACTTTGATTATTGGAACACTCAATCCTAAGGGTTACATCTATGAGATTTCTAAGAAGATTGCACCTTGGTTTGCTATTGTCTATCTCGTTGCCTTGTATCTGTCAATCGGGCCCTTCTTTGCTATCCCGCGGACAGCGACAGTAGCTTATGAAGTTGGTATCGCTCCTATGCTGTCTAGAAATATGACAGGTATCGGATTGATTGTTTTCACGACCCTTTACTTTGCAGCGGCTTATCTGATTTCTTTGAATCCATCTAAGATTTTGGATCGGATTGGACGTATTCTGACGCCTGTCTTTGCAGTTTTGATTATTATCTTAGTTATTCTAGGAGCTTTGAAATACGGCTCAACTTCTCCTCAGCAGGCTTCGCAAGCTTATTCTGCGTCAGCTTTTGGGCAAGGGTTCTTGGAAGGTTATAATACTTTGGATGCCTTGGCTTCTGTGGCCTTCAGCGTAATCGCAGTAACAACTCTTAACCAGCTAGGTTTCAAGAATAAAAAAGAGTATGTTTCAACTATCTGGGTTGTTGGTTTGATGGTAGCGTTGGGCTTTAGCGCCATGTATATTGGTTTGGCTTTTCTGGGCAATCATTTTCCAGTTCCAGCTGAGATTATTGCCAAAGGCAATCCAGGTGTTTATGTCCTATCGCAGGCGACACAGGCTATCTTTGGACCTACAGCACAGATTTTCCTTGCAGCTATGGTTACTGTGACTTGCTTTACGACAACAGCTGGACTTATTGTATCGACTGGGGAATTCTTCCATAAAACTTTTCCTAAGCTATCTTACAAAGTGTACGCAACAGTCTTTACTTTGATTGGATTTGCGATTGCCAATCTTGGCCTCAATGCCATTATCCAATATTCTGTTCCAGTCTTGCAAATTCTCTATCCAATTACCATTGTTATCGTACTGATTGTCATTGTCAATAAATTCTTGCCACTGTCCAAAGTCGGTATGCAATTGACGGTGGCAACAGTGACTCTGATTTCCTTTGCGGGTATTCTTGGGCAGCAGTTCCATATTACAAAGGTAAGTGATATGGTAAATGCCCTTCCTTTTGCTCAGGCTTCTTTACCTTGGTTGGTGCCATCTCTAGTTGGAATCCTGCTTTCTCTCTTTTTGCCAAACAAGCAGAAGAGTGAGCGTTTTGAGATGGAAAGCTAATAGATAACATCCGCCACAATGTGGTGGATGTTTTTGCCCAATCCAGAAATCTCAAGCAATATAACATCAAATTCAAGTTTTTTCAAATCTTTCTCCCTATTTTTAGGGAGATTTTTATTTTATACTAGATTCAGAAATTGATAGAGAGGTTTTTGAAATGGCAACAAGTTTTTTGTTCTTTATTTCTGTTTTTCTGGCGGGAATTCTATCTTTTTTCTCGCCCTGTATTTTACCGCTTATGCCAGTCTATGTGGGGATTCTGCTGGATTCTGATCAGCCGAAAACGGTTCGATTTATGGGAAGAGACATTTCCTGGTATGGTCTAGCTAAGACGCTCTGCTTTATAGCTGGCTTATCAACTGTATTCTTGGTTCTAGGCTACGGGGCTGGTGCTCTAGGGCAAGTCCTCTATGCCCCTTGGTTTCGCTACGTTCTGGGCGGGATTGTCATTCTACTGGGAATCCACCAGATGGGGATCATCAATTTCCAGTTGTTACAAAAGCAAAAGAGCATCCAACTTAAAAAGAATAGTAAAAGAAGTGATTTTCTTAACGCTTTTCTCTTGGGTATTACCTTTAGCTTTGGTTGGACGCCCTGTGTGGGACCTGTTCTGAGTTCTGTTTTAGCAATTGCAGCTTCTGGAGGTAACGGCGCTCTTCAGGGAGGTTTGCTTATGTTGCTGTATACACTTGGATTAGCCCTTCCATTTCTAGCTATGGCTTTGGCTTCCGGCTGGGTATTACAGCGCTTTGCGAAACTCAAACCTTATATGGGAACACTTAAGAAAATCGGCGGTGCACTCATCATTCTCATGGGAATTTTGTTAATGCTTGGAAATCTAAACGTTTTAGCATCGTTATTTGGATAAATATTGTATAATTAAAGGAGAAACATCATGAAAAAAATCACTACACTTACAATCGCTGCACTTAGTATCTTTGTCTTAGCAGCCTGCTCTAATCAAAAATCAGATTCTGATATGAAGAAAATGGATGACAGCAGTATGATGAAGAAAGAAGATATGAAAAAAGATGACATGAAGAAAGAAGATATGAAAGACTCTAGCATGTCTGATGATAAAATGAAAAAGGATGATATGAAGGACTCTTCTATGATGTCCGACAGCAAGTCTGACATGAAAGATGATATGAAATCAAGCGATTCAAGCATGAAGGATGACATGAAAGATTCATCCGAAATGTCATCTGACAAATAAGAATTCCACCATAGGAAAGAAAGTCGTCAGTTTTGTCGGCTTTCTCCTTATTTTGAAAGGAAAGAAAACGATGAAGAAGTTATCGATAATGACTATCAGTCTGCTTTGTGTCGGCTTATTGGGAGCCTGTTCAAATCAGAAAATGAACTCGGAAATTTCTAAAAGTGATAAAAGCAATATGGAAACAAAAGCTGATTCTGAGCAATCTACCAAGATGGCTAAGGACTTTAGTCTGCAAGGAGTGGACGGGAAGACCTACAAGCTGTCTGATTTCAAAGGTAAGAAAGTCTATCTAAAATTTTGGGCTTCTTGGTGCTCTATCTGTCTGTCCACCCTTGCAGATACCAATGATTTGGCTAAGGAGCAGTCAGGAAAAGATTATGTTGTCCTGTCGGTGGTGTCTCCGACTTTTAATGGAGAAAAGTCTGCTGATGATTTCAAGGAATGGTACAAATCTTTGGATTACAAAGACTTCCCAGTTCTCATGGACACTAAGGGAGAATTGCTGAAAGAATACGGGATTCGCTCTTATCCATCTGCTCTATTCGTAGGCAGCGACGGTTCTCTTGCCAAGACGCATATTGGCTACATGAGCAAGGAAGATATTGAGAAAACATTGAAAGAAATCAAGTAGAAAGGAGCAATGAACATGGAAGGCAAATGGAAAATTCTTCTGGTTATGCTTGGTTTGCTTGTCTGCTTTGGACTGGTCTATGTGATTGCGGGAAATGGTAAGCAATCTTCTCCTGAGCAAATCAAGAAAGCCTCTATGAGCAAGACAGAAGCAGTAGCCAAACAAAAGCAAGAAGATGTCAAGGAAGAGGATAAGCGGGAAATTTATCTGGCTGGCGGCTGTTTCTGGGGAGTAGAAGAGTACTTTTCTCGCGTGCCAGGTGTACTTGATGCAGTATCAGGCTATGCAAATGGTAAAGGCGACACGACCAAGTATGAATTGGTCTCTCAAACTGGTCACGCTGAGACTGTTCACATCACTTACAATGCCAAGAAAATTTCGCTAAAAGAAATTCTGCTTCACTATTTCCGCATTATTGATCCAACTTCTAAAAATAAACAAGGTAATGATCAAGGTACTCAATATCGGACAGGTGTCTACTATACGGATGAAGCTGATCTTGATACTATTAACCAGGTCTTTGATGAGGTTGCTAAGAAATATGATAAGCCTTTGGCCGTCGAAAAAGAACCTCTAAAAAACTTTATCAAGGCAGAAGATTATCATCAGGATTACCTAAAAAAGAATCCTAATGGATATTGCCATATCGATGTCAATCAAGCTGCTTATCCTGTTATCGAAGCTAGTCGCTATCCTAAGCCTAGCGATGAAGAGATTAAGGCTAAGCTCTCTCCTGAAGAATACGCAGTCACACAAAAGAATGACACAGAGCGAGCTTTTTCTAACCGCTATTGGGATAAGTTCGATGCTGGTATCTATGTGGATGTGGTGACGGGAGAGCCTCTCTTTTCATCAAAGGATAAGTTTGACTCTGGCTGCGGTTGGCCCAGCTTCACCCGTCCAATTAGTCCAGATGTTGCGACTTACAAGGAAGACAAGAGTTTCAATATGACTCGAACGGAAGTTCGTAGCCGAGTTGGAAATTCCCATCTGGGCCATGTTTTCACAGATGGTCCTAAGGACAAGGGTGGCTTGCGCTACTGCATCAATAGTCTGTCAATTAAGTTCATTCCAAAAGCTGAGATGGAGGAGAAGGGTTACGGTTATCTTTTGGATTATGTTTAAGAGCATTTCGATTGGAAATTTGCTATAATGAATCCAGTATAAATAAGGAGTTGAATCTTGTGTATTCAATTATGATTGTAGAGGATGAGTATCTGGTAAGACAGGGGATTGCGTCCTTGGTAGACTATGAACAGTTTGGTATGAAAGTTATTGCCCAGGCTGAAAACGGAATAGAAGCTTGGCAGAAATTTCAGGAAAATCCTGCTGACATCCTGCTGACCGATATCAATATGCCACAGATGAACGGCCTCGCACTGGCCAAGCTAGTCAGAGACCAGGCTCCTGAGTGCCATATCGTTTTTCTGACTGGATATGATGATTTTGACTATGCTCGGACGGCCATTAAGCTAGGTGCAGATGACTATCTTCTCAAGCCATTTTCCAAAGATGATGTTGAGGAGATGTTGGCTAAGGTGCAGACTAAGCTCGATAAAGAACGTAAAAAAGCACAGATTCAAAACTTGGTCGATCAGGGGCAACGCTCTGAGTTGGAAGAGGCTATTCACGAGCGTCTAGCAGATTCAGAATTAAGCCTGAAGAGTTTGGCTTCCCAGCTGGGTTTCAGTCCCTCTTATCTCAGCGTTTTAATCAAAAAAGAACTAGGCTTGCCCTTTCAAGATTATTTGATTCAAGAGCGGATGAAAAAAGCAAAACTCTTACTCCTAACTACAGATTTGAAGATTTATGAAATAGCAGAGCAGGTAGGTTTTGAAGATATGAACTATTTTTCTCAGCGCTTCAAGCAGGTGGTTGGGCTGACACCTCGGCAGTTTAAAAAAGGAGAGGAGAAATGAAACGATATCCGCTTCTTATCCAGTTGATTGTCTATATTTTTCTGCTGGTTCTTTTCCTCTTGGGATTTGTTGGGAGTCTTTACTATCAGACTAGCTCGGGGACTATTCGACAGCTGACAGAGCGGACGACGCGTAATAGCATGGAGCAAAGCGGGCAGTTCATAGCTTCCTATTTGCAAAAATTAAAACAAACCACCTCCACACTGAGTAAGGAAGAAACGATTCGGAAGTTTGCTCAGAATCAAGAAAGCAGCGAAACGGCAGTTCAGTCTTTGATGAAAACCATCATTGAGACAGATCCGGATTTGGTGTCGGCAGTATTGGTTACCAAAGACGGGCGCGTGGTCTCGACAGATTCTCAAATCAGTATGCAGACATCCTCTGATATGATGAATGAAAAGTGGTATCTGGAAGCTGTCCATACCAAAGCCATGCCTGTCTTGACTCCTGCTCGCAAGGAGTCTCTATCATCGGAGAAGGAGAAGTGGGTTGTTTCCGTTACTCAGGAAGTAGTGGATGAAGTGGGACAGAATCTCGGTGTTTTGCGTCTGGATATCGGCTATAAGAGTCTCAAAGCCTATTTGGATCGGCTTCAGCTAGGGAAGAAAGGTTTTAGTTTTATTGTCAATAGCCAGCATGAATTTGTCTATCATCCCAAGAAAAGTGTTTATTCCTCCAGCCAGGAAATGAAAGCTATGCAGCCCTATATCTCGGTCAAGGACGGTTACGCAGACCAGAAACAGGCTTTTGTCTACCAAATTGATATCGCGGAAAGCGACTGGACTTTAATTGGCGTCGCCTCATTAGAGCAATTGCAGATGCTTCAGTCACAGATGCTTTATTCTTTTGTGGGAATGGGCATTTTAGCACTCCTGCTGTGTTTGACTGGTATTTGGTTTGTTCTGCGTTTGTGGATTAAGCCTCTGCAGAATCTACAAGCAGTTATTCTAAAGATTGGCGCAGGTGACTCAAACCTTCGGGCAGAAGCAAAGGGTTCTCCAGAGTTGGTTGACTTGGCTCAGCAGTTCAATAAAATGCTGGACCAAATTGAACAGCTGATGGAAGCTGTCAAGACTGAAGAACAAAATGTCCGCCGCTATGAGCTCCGAGCTCTCTCAGCTCAAATCAACCCCCATTTCCTTTATAACACCTTAGATACGATTGTCTGGATGGCTGAGTTTAACGACAGCAAGCGTGTTGTTGAGGTAACAAAGTCACTCGCTCAGTATTTCCGCTTGGCGCTCAATCAAGGACACGAACAGATTGCTCTTAAAGATGAGATTGATCACGTTCGTCAGTATCTCTTTATCCAGAAGCAGCGCTATGGCGACAAGCTCCAATATGAGATTGAGGAGGATGAATCTATAGCTGATTATAAACTGCCCAAGCTGGTACTTCAGCCTTTGGTCGAAAATGCCATCTACCATGGCATCAAGGAAATTGACCGACAGGGCATGATTCGGGTGACGTCGGCAGCAGAAGAGGGACAGCTGATATTATCTATCTATGATAACGGCCGAGGCTTTGATGTCAACGCCTCTATGGATGCGACTCTCCTTCGCTTAGGTGGTGTTGGTCTGAAAAATGTCGATCAACGCTTAAGATTGCAGTTCGGAGACGACTACCATATGGAAATCCAGTCCGAACCAGATAAATTTACCCAGATTAGTCTTTATTTGCCGCTAGTTACAGATGATTAGGTCTATTAAGTTTTAAAATATTCAAGCCGGTAGAATTCTCTCCGGCTTTTTACTGTTTGAAAAAAATGCACTGGTTGTGCTGTTCATCAAGCGAGTTTTTCTCTTTTCCTAGTCTCATGAGTTTGCAAGAAAATTACCGTAGCGGATTTGTGAAAAATCTATAAGATTCATTTATAATGATAAGTGAATGTATATTCTACGTAAGTAGTTAGAGGAGAGAAAATGGAATCACCTTTATTTTTTGTTTCAGTTTTTTTAGCGGGTGTTTTGTCCTTCTTTTCCCCTTGTATTTTTCCCTTATTGCCGGTTTATATTGGCATTTTATTGGATGACAAGGAGGTCAAGACCCTGAAAGTATTTGGCCGGGAGCTTGCTTGGCAAGGCATGGTTAGAACGCTCTTTTTCATTGCAGGCATCTCAACGGTCTTCTTTTTTCTTGGCTTTGGAGCAGGCTTCCTAGGAACAATTATTTACAGTCCTACCTTTCGTTATGTGATGGGCGGCCTTATCATTCTGCTAGGTCTGCATCAGATGGAGCTTATTAATATTCGCCAGTTACAGATTCAAAAGAGTTTGACTTTCAAAAAGAATGGCCAGAAACATCATTTTTGGTCTGCATTCTTATTAGGTATTACCTTTAGCTTTGGTTGGACTCCTTGCATTGGACCAATCCTCAGCTCAGTCTTGGCCTTAGCAGCTTCGGGTGGGAATGGTGCATTCCAGGGAGCAATTTTGACCTTAATTTACACTTTGGGAATGGCCCTGCCTTTCCTAATCTTGGCTTTGGCATCTAGCTTTGTTATGCAGTATTTTAATAAAATCAAGCCTTATATGGGCCTGATGAAGAAAATTGGCGGAGCCCTGATCATTCTGATGGGGATTCTGCTGATGTTAGGACAGCTCAACGCCCTGTCTGGACTTTTTGGATAAAAGGAGAAAGAAATATGAAAAAAATCGTTACATTATTAGCAACTGTGTCAGCTGTTGCCTTTTTGGCAGCCTGCTCGGAACAGGAAGAGAAGCCTATGACTATGCCTACAACCAGCAGTTCATCAAGTGAGGCCCCTCAGACAAGTACAGTCGCCCAAGCAGCTGTCGGTCAAGAGGCGCCCGACTTTACTTTGCAGTCTATGGATGGAAAAACAGTCAAACTTTCTGACTACAAAGGCAAGAAAGTTTATCTAAAATTCTGGGCTTCTTGGTGTGGACCTTGTAAGAAGAGTATGCCGGAATTGGTCGAATTGGCTGGTAAAACAGATCGTGATTTTGAAATCTTGACAGTTGTAGCACCAGGTCTCCAAGGAGAGAAGTCAGTTGAGGAATTTCCAAAATGGTTTCAAGAACAAGGTTATAAAGATGTACCAGTTCTATTTGACACTTCAGGAGAAATTTTCCAAGCCTATCAGATCCGCAGTATCCCGACTGAAATCCTCATTGACAGTCAAGGGAAAATCGGGAAAATCCAGTTTGGGGCTATCAGTAATACTGATGCAGAAGCAGCTTTCAAGGAAATGAAATAAAGCGAAAAAAGAGGCTGGGACAAAAGTCCTAGCCTCTCGATTGTCTTTGGATTGTCGAGCAAGACGCAGTGGTTGAGTGGGCTCTACTACGCTGATTTCATCAGCTTTTACAGCCCTACTCAACTGTGCGGAGGTGGGACGACGAAATCGAATTCTAACGAATTACCGATTTCTGACCCACTCTCTTTTTAGTTTGTAATGTGATTAAGCGCTAGCACCTGATGTCGCATCGGCTCCTCCGTCTCCATGACCTCCATCGCCTCCAGCATCAGAAGCACCAGAAGTAGCGTCTGCGTCTCCATGACCTCCGGCAGGAGCGAATGGTCCGCTGCCTCCAACCAAACGTTGACCAGTTTCTTTTAAGTACCAGTCGAGCCAAGGTTGGAAATTAAAGACGATCTCATTGATACCTGCGTATGATCCGTCAGGATAGTACATAGCTTGGTAATTGTGGGTATTGATAACTCCTGCAGGTGAACCAGGGACGATTGTACGAACGTATTCTTGGTTTCCGTTGCGAAGTGTTCCGATAACCCACTCTACATTTTTCATCCGAGCTGGTGGAAGAGAGCCGTGAACAGTTGACATGCGGCTACCTGATTGAGGTGGCACACGTTTGGCAAACATGGTGTCTGGGTCTTGGTGGGCGTTGTTGTAGTAGAGGAATTGGTTGTTATCGTCAGCGTATGTCAATTCAAACGGCATAGCTTTCAAGAACATATCAATTTGATTAACAGTCAAGATACCATGGTCAAGTTCGACATAAGTATCACCTGAAACAGCGCCAGTGATTTCAGCGACTTTTTCTACCCATTCTGGATCATCTGGATCAACTTCTGTAATTGTCGTAGCGATTGGCTTTCCGCAGTCTAAGTCTTCAGGTTCAATTGGTTTTGGTTTTTTCAATTTTGAAACGACCTCTACATATTTGATAAAGTTATCTAAGCATGTTTCAAGGAAATTCACAGTTCCTTCGTTGGTGATATTACCATCATTGTCAAAAGCTTCCTTGGCTTTGCCCAGCAAGAACTCATTACCTGGAAGGGTATAAGCATTGACACCAGGAGCATCTAGGATTTTACGCAGGTGAACTTGAGCGCGAGATGTTCCTTGATCGTAGTAAGAAGCACCGACAATCATAACAGGCTTGCTTTCGAAAGGATGAACCTCGTAAGAGAGCCATTCTAAGACACTCTTTAAAGGAGCGCTGATAGTATGATTGTGCTCAGGGGTTGCGATGATGACACCATCTGCACGTGTGATTTTGTTATACAAATAACGCAATTGGAAGCTTTCATCCCATTTTTCATCCTGGTTAAACATTGGGACTTCATCAATTTCTAAGACTTCCAATTCAAATTTAATTTTGAACTGACGGCGGATGAATTCCAATAATTTTCGGTTATATGATTGTTCGTAGTTTGATCCTACAATTCCAACAAATTTCATTCTTTCGGTCTCCTATCTTACAATTTTTCCCAGTTAAATTCTTCAGCATCTTTGCGAAGCAATTCTTGTGCGTTGCGCAATTTTTCAGTGATTTTGACAAAGATACGGAAGTCATCAAAGATAGCATCCAATTTTTTGACAACGTCAAGATCTACCAAGTCTCCGCTTTGGTCAAAGGCTTGAAGAGAATGCGAAAGCAAGAACTCATCTGGAAGGACAGTTGCCTTGATTTCTGGAGCGTTCAAAATTTGACGGAGCTGCAACTGGGCACGAGAGGAGCCAAGTGTACCATAAGAAGCACCAGTGATCATGACTGGCTTGTTCAGCAATGGATAGATTCCGTAAGAAAGCCAAGCTAGGGCGTTCATCAGCACAGCTGGGATAGAATGATCATACTCAGGTGTACCAATAAGTACGCCATCCGCTGCATCGATTTTTTCGGCAATTTCTGATACCAACTCAGGGACGTTTCTGTCAGCAGGTTTATTAAACATTGGGATATCTTTAATCTCAACCAGCTCGATTTCAGCCTTGTCAGCGAAGTGCTTAGACATATATTGAAGAAGTTGCCGGTTTGTAGAACGGTTAGAATTTGTTCCAACAATTGCAATAAGTTTTAACATAAAATTTCCTTTCTGAAATTAAGATACAGAGCCCTCATGTGTGCATTTATTTTTCTTTAGGCAAGTAAAACCTATAAGAAAGAGAGGGTGTTTTTTTAATGAGCATGTTTAAAAAGATAGGGTGATAGATGTGCCGCTTGGTGTGGCAGCAAAGTTATCACTTTTGAAAATTAAGAAGCAGGAATTATCTGCTCTGAAAGGCCTGAGCTACAGAAGAGCTGACTATCCTGAGTGATAATCAATGCTTCAATCCCTGGTTGCTGTTCTATCTGAGACAGAATTGATGTCGGACTTTCACCAAATAGTCGAGTCGTCCAGATTTCGCCATCTACCGACTTGTCTGAAACAATGGTTAGACTAGCCAATTGATTTTCGATAGGATAGCCTGTTTTGCGATCCAGAATGTGATGGTAGTTCTGCCCATCCACTCTAAGAGTTCGCTCGTAGATTCCCGATGTGACCACTGACTGATTGGTGACAGCTAATATAGCTGAGTGATTGCCGCGAGGCTGCTTGGGATTTTGGATGCCAATCCGCCATGCACGCTGGCTGACTGCATTTTGCCCAATGGTTAGTACATTGCCACCAAGATTGATAAGAGCAGAGGTCACTCCCTGACTCAGAAAAAAGTCCTTAATCTTATCAGCGATATAGCCTTTAGCCAAGGCGCCTAGATCCAGCTTCATGCCTTTCTTAGCCAAAAAGACACTGCGGTCTTCTGGATTCAGCTCAAGCAAGTTTGGGTCGGTTAAGCTCAGAGCTTGCTGAATCTCCTCCGTACTTGGGAGATGAGCGTCTGAAAATCCTATCCGCCAGGTCTGGACGAGAGGGCCAATCGTGATATTTAAGTGGCTGCCTTCTGCTAGGCTGTGATATTTTCCCAGCTCAATCAGCTCAAAAAGCTCTGGATGAACTGAGACATTTTTAATTCCTGCCAAATGGTTGATAGTCATAAGTTCTGAGTCTTCATCATTGGCACTGAAGCGATTTTTATAGACATGAAGCAGTTGGACTGCCTCATATAAGAGTATTTCTGCTCGCTCATGACAGAGAGAGAGACAAATTGTACTCCCCATCAAATGAATCGAGCGAGAAGCGAAGTCCACATTATCACAACCTTTCTAAAATTAACCTCTCTGACCTTATTATATCAAAAAGATACCGGTTTCACAATCTTAAAATTGTTATATTTTCAGAAAATTGACTTTCGCACAAAGCTGTATTTTCGAAGCGATGAGACAGCGGTAGTATAGCTTTTTAGGCTGTATAAGAATTTTTGAAAATTTCGAGCAAATTTCTTGTAAACGCTCACAGGAGATGATATACTTGTCTAGTAAATTATAAATTAAGGTAGGACTATTCTTATGAGTAAAATCGTTGTAGTTGGTGCAAACCACGCAGGTACAGCGTGTATTAATACAATGTTGGATAATTATGGTGCAGAAAATGAAGTAGTTATTTTTGACCAAAACTCAAACATTTCATTCTTGGCATGCGGAATGGCCCTTTGGATTGGACAGCAAATCAGCAAGCCAGATGGACTTTTTTATGCAGACAAAGAAACTTTTGAAGCAAAAGGCGCAAAAGTTTATATGAATTCACCAGTTGAGTCAATTGATTATGATGCGAAAAAAGTTACAGCTATTGTAGACGGTAAAGAGCATGTAGAGTCTTATGACAAATTGATTTTAGCTACAGGTTCTCAGCCAATTCTTCCGCCAATCAAAGGTGCTGAGTTAGATCCTAACAGCCGCGAATTTAAGTCAACCTTAGAAAATCTGCAGTTCGTAAAATTGTATCAAAATGCTGCAGATGTTATTGAAAAATTGCAAGACAAGAGCAAACATATCGAACGTGTGGCAGTTGTAGGTGCTGGCTACATTGGGGTTGAGTTGGCAGAAGCCTTCAAACGCCTTGGTAAAGAAGTGATTCTGATTGATGTTGTGGATACTTGCTTGGCAGGTTACTATGACCACGACTTGTCTGATATGATGCGTCAAAACCTTGAAGAAAATGGTGTTCAATTAGCCTTCGGTCAAACTGTTCAAGCTATTGAAGGTGAAAGCAAAGTAGAACGCATTGTAACAGATAAGGCTAGCTACGATGTAGATATGGTTGTCTTGGCAGTTGGCTTCCGTCCAAATACTGGTCTTGGTGCTGGCAAGCTGGAAACATTCCGCAATGGTGCTTTCTTGGTAGATAAGAAGCAAGAAACTAGCATCAAAGATGTTTATGCAATCGGTGACTGTGCGACTGTCTATGACAATTCTATCAATGATACAAACTACATCGCCTTGGCTTCTAATGCCCTGCGCTCTGGTATCGTAGCAGCTCATAATGCTTGCGGACATGAATTGGAGTCTAATGGTGTTCAAGGTTCTAACGGTATCGAAATCTTTGGACTGAAGATGGTTTCAACTGGTCTGACAGAAGAAAAAGCTAAACGCTTTGGTTACAGCCCAGCTGTGGTTGAGTTTAAAGATACTCAAAAACCAACTTTCCTTGAAAAGGTTGAGCATCATGATGTTACAATTAAGATTGTCTATGATAAGGACACACGTGTAGTTCTTGGGGCTCAGATGGTTTCTAGAGAAGATATGTCTATGGGTATTCACATGTTCTCATTGGCCATTCAGGAAAAGGTTACAATTGATAAATTAGCCTTGCTGGATCTCTTCTTCCTGCCGCATTTCAACAAACCATACAACTACATTACTCAAGCAGCTTTGCGCGCTAAATAAGAAAATAATTAAGTCTGGGACAATTCCCGGACTTTTTTGTGTAGAGCCTTTAAAAAGAAAACTGAAATAAGAAATTTATTTTTCGTCTGTTTATCAGGTCTGCTTTGTGCTAGAATAGTGGTAAAGTAACTAGTTAGAGGAGATTGAGAATGGCAAAAAAGTCTATCTCGCATAAGGACGACATCAAGAGAGAATTTAATTTCACAACTTATTCGATTATTTCCCAGGTTTTACGAGGTATTTTAGTTGGGATTTTTGCTGGACTGGTAGTGGGCATTTTTCGCTTTCTGATTGAAAAAATCTTTCATTTAGTGCAGGATGTCTACCATAGGAGTCAGCAGTCTATGCTTTGGTTATTGTCCTTGGTGTTGCTTTATTGTTTCATCGTCTTGCTCAATGCCCACTTGGTAAAGTCGGAGAAAAATATCAAGGGGTCAGGGATTCCGCAGGTTGAAGCAGAGCTGAAAGGCCTGATGTCGCTTTCTTGGTGGAGTGTTCTCTGGAAGAAGTTTGTATTGGGGATTTTAGCCATTTCAAGCGGTCTGATGTTGGGTCGAGAAGGACCAAGTATTCAGCTGGGTGCTATGAGTGGCAAGGGCGTCTCTAAATTTCTGAATTTGAGTGCCGCTGAGGAGAGAGCGCTTATTGCTAGTGGTGCGGCGGCAGGCTTAGCAGCAGCTTTTAATGCACCAATCGCAGGACTGCTTTTCGTAGTAGAAGAAGTTTACCGTCATTTTTCACGCTTTTTCTGGGTCTCTACGCTGGCGGCCAGTCTAGTCGCTAACTTTGTCTCACTCTCCATGTTTGGCTTAACACCAGTGCTGGACATGCCGGATAATATTCCAGTTATGAGACTGGAGCAATATTGGATTTACCTAGTCATGGGTTTGCTGCTTGGTTTGTCAGGCTATATTTATGAGAAAGTCATTTTGAATATTCAGCTAGTTTATCAGTTTTTGGGGCGCTTGTTTAGGATTTCAGAAGCTTATTATCCTATTCTGGCCTTTGTCTTGATTCTTCCAATTGGTTATTTCCTGCCTCGCTTGCTAGGCGGGGGCAATCAGTTGATTTTATCTTTGACCGCTAGTCATTATACTGTGGAAACCTTGCTCTTGTTTTTTGCTATAAGATTTGTCTGGAGCATGCTGAGTTACGGAAGCGGGCTGCCAGGTGGTATTTTCCTGCCTATCCTTGCTCTGGGTTCACTTCTGGGCGGAGCAATGGGGGCAGTCTGTCTGCAGCTAGGTTTGATTTCTCAGGAGCAATTTCCGATTTTCATTATCCTGGGCATGAGTGGCTACTTTGGAGCAATTTCCAAGGCCCCACTGACAGCTATGATTCTGGTCACAGAGATGGTTGGTGACATCCGTAATCTCATGCCGTTGGGAATGGTCACTCTGACTGCTTACATTATCATGGATTTGCTAAAAGGAGCCCCAGTCTATGAAGCCATGCTGGAAAAAATGTTGCCAGATAGTATCGAGGACCAAGGAGATACTACTTTAATTGAAATCCCTGTTTCTGAAAAGATTGCTGGTCGGCAGGTGCATGAGCTAAACCTGCCTGATGGGGTCTTGATTACCATGAATGTCCACAAGGGAAAGACTCAAACGGTCAATGGCAGCACGCGCCTCTATCTAGGAGATACGATTTACTTGGTGCTGAAAAAGACGGAAATCGGAAAAATCAAAGAAGAGCTGCTTTAATGGTCTTAATATATAGTTTTTGATTAAATTGTCAGACAATTTCTTGAAATATGAGAAAAAAAATGGTATAATTTACAGGAAATAATCTCATATCAGAGAGAAAACAAAGGAGTCACCATGAAAAAACTGGGAATCGTCCTATTTTCAACGGCAATTTTACTGACTGGTTGTGCAGCCAACAATTCGACAAACAAGACTGGCTCAAGCAGTCAACCATCCAGCAGCCAAACGGCTGTCAATCAGAAAGAATTGGACAAGGCGACAGCAGACTACAAAACGTTTGTCCAAGGACAAATCGATCAGCTCCTGACAGATACGGAGAAGTTTCGTGACACCCTTAAAGAAGGCAAGCTTGAAGAGGCTAAAAAGCAATATCCGCTTATCCGGATGGCCTACGAGCGCTCAGAGCCGATTGCTGAGAGCTTTGGTGAATCAGATGTTAAAATTGACTTCCGCCTGGTCGACTATGTAGACGAAAACAAGACCGAAGAAGGCTGGTCTGGTTTCCACCGCATCGAAAAAATCATGTGGGAGCAAAATACGACCAAGGGAACGGAAAGTTATGCTGATCAGCTGGTCAACGATATTAAGGAGCTAAAAGCTAAAATCGCAACGGTTGAAGTGACTCCGGATATGATGTTGACGGGCGCTGTTGACTTGCTCAATGAAGTAGCGACCAGCAAGATTACAGGCGAGGAAGAAGTATTCTCCCATACAGATCTCTATGATTTTCGGGCCAATATTGAAGGGGCAGAAAAGATTTTTGAGCTCTTCAAGCCATTGATTCAGGACAAGGATGAGAAGCTTGTCAAGACCTTGGAACTTGAGTTTAAAAACGTAAACAGTCTCCTAGACAAGCACATGACCGACTCTGAAAACTACAAGCTCTATACAGAATTGACAAAAGAAGACACCAAGGAGCTGGCAGAAGCAGTTACCAAACTGGGTGAACCTCTCTCGCAAATGGGTGTCATTCTAGACGGGAAGTAATCATATGACAAACGACGAAAAATGGTTTAATAAAAAGATGGATCGTCGTGAATTTCTTAAAAAAGCAGGGATTGGAGGCGCTGGTCTTGCACTGGGTGTCTCTGGTGCATCTGCTTTTTTCGCTAATCAGTCGAAGGAAGATAAGAAATTCGCTGACGGTGAGGAAGAAATCAGCTTTTACGGGGAGCATCAGGCGGGTATTACAACCCCGATGCAGAAGAATATCTACTTTGTTGTGTTAGATTTGCATACGACGGATAGGGAGACCATTATCCAGCTCTTCAAGGACTGGACAGCCTATAGCGAGAAGCTGGTAGATGGAGAATTGGTCAAAAAAGATAATTCCAATGCTCTTTTGCCGCCAACAGACACTGGAGAAACAGTCGGTCTCAACCCTTATCGACTGACTTTGACCTTTGGGGTCTCAGCCTCTTTTCTGAAAAAAATGGGCTTGTCAGGCAAACGACCTAAAGCTTTTCGGGATTTGCCGCCTTTTCCAAAGGAGCAGCTCAAAGAAAAATATACGGGTGGCGATATTGTCATACAGGCCTGCGCGGATGATGAGCAGGTAGCCTTTCATGCGGTCCGCAATCTGGTCCGCAAGGGCAGAAATGCTATCACTATGAAGTGGAGTCAGTCAGGCTTTGCTGCTATTGGAGACAGGATGTCAACGCCTCGTAATCTCTTTGGATTTAAGGATGGCACGGCCAATGTGACCAAGGAAAAAGATTTTGACAAGGTCATTTGGTGCGACAGCAAGGACTGGATGCAGGGTGGCTCTTACATGGCTGTCCGCCGGATCCAGATGTTCCTTGAGACCTGGGACCGGACCAATCTGCAGGAACAGGAAAACACTTTTGGCCGCTATAAAGATAGCGGAGCGCCTTTTGGCAAGAAAGACGAGTTTGATGAGGTTGACTTAGACTTGCTGCCAGAGGATTCACATGTTCGTCTGGCTAAGGAGGTTGATAAGCCTATATATCGTCGGTCCTACTCGTACTCGGATGGGATTGATGAAACTACTGGGCAGTTTGACACAGGCTTGCTCTTTCTTTCCTTCCAGAAAGATCCAGACAGCTTTGTCAAAGTTCTAACTAATCTAGGCGCTCAAGATAAGATGAATGAATACGTCACACATGTCGGCAGTGGCTTGTTTGCTTGCTTTGGTGGAGTGAAAAAAGGAGAGTACCTTGGTCAAAAATTATTTGAATAAAAGCCTGTTGATATTAGGACTCTTGCTGATCTTTTTGGCTAAGCCGGTTTTAGCGGACGAGAGCTACAGCAGTTTATTCGTCAAAATCACTGATGCCAGCACTGCCGTCAAGCAGAAGGACCAGGAAAAAGCTAAGCAGCTAATCGGAGAAATCAAGACTGACTTTGAAAGGGTGTCTAATCACGACTCTGCAGCGGGACAAGAGGTAAGCAAGGCACTAGACTTATCGGGTAAGATAACTGAGGAGAAGCTGACACAGATTTCTTCTGCCCTATTGAAATTTGAGAAAGAGCAGAATCCAGTCGATTTAGAGGCTGAGAAAAAGAAGCTTCTCAGTAAGCTAGAGCCAAAATTTGAAAATCTACAAAAGGCTATTAGCGCTAAGGATTTAGAAGCGACAAGAGAAGCTTACAAGAAGATGAATAGCACCTGGACTACCAATGAAAGCGTGGTGCGAGACAACAGCACAGCTCATTATGGCAAGGTAGAAACAGCTATTTCATTCCTGCGCAGCGCTATTGAGACGGAGCCTACTGACTTTGACATGATTCAGTCTTCTTTTGATGATTTGAAAACCGCCATTAATAATTTTGTCAAAGGTGAGAAAGTCCAAGAAGCTGCTGGCAATCTGACGCTGAAAGATGGGATTGAGCTGCTAGAGGAGGCTTTGAGTCTCTTCCGAAGCGGAGATGATAAAAAGGCCGCTGCTAAGATGAAAGAATTCATCACCATTTGGCCAACGATAGAAGGAGATGTCAGTGTCAATAATCCTTCGCTTTATACCAAGGTTGAGAGTCAGACACCTGTTATTATGGTCAAGGGGAGCGAAGAGAAGTATCAAAAGCAGCTGGAATCCTTGATTAGTGAGCTGTCACAGATTGACACAACAGCTTACTATCATTTCTTTGATGCTATGCTGATTTTGTTGCGTGAGGGTGTAGAAGCGCTCTTAATTGTCATGGCTTTGATAACGACTCTGAAAGCCTCCAAGATGAAAAAAGGACTCAAATGGGTTTATGCCGGAGCAGCGAGTGGGGTTCTAGCCAGTGCTGTGATTGCAGCTTTGCTGCAGTTTCTTTTCCCAGCAGTTTCTTCTGGATCCAATCGTGAGATTATCGAGGGTGCAGTGGGAATTTTCGCTGTCGCCATGATGATATTGGTTGGTATTTGGCTGCATAGCAAGGCATCTATTGAGAAATGGAATGACTTTATGGAAAGTCAGATGAAGGCTGTAACAGCCACAGGCAGTTTTCTTTCCATGTTTGCTCTTAGCTTTCTGGCGGTTTTCCGTGAAGGCGCTGAGACCATCCTCTTCTATGCGGGAATTCTGCCGCGCATCACTATGACTGATTTTCTTTTGGGAATCGGCTTGGCTGTTCTGGTCTTGGTCTTGCTGGCCTTTATCATGAGCAAGGCTTCAGGTCTTCTCAAGCCACACAGCATTTTCTTCTGGCTGACTTGGTTAATCTATGCTCTGGCCTTTAAAATGCTGGGCGTCAGCATCCATGCCCTTCAGCTGACCAATATCCTACCGACTCACCTAATCAATGGCTTTGTGACAGTAGACTGGATGGGGATTTATCCAAGCCTAGAAGTGGTAGTTAGTCAGGCGCTCTTTATCCTGCTGGTGGTCTATGTTAGCTGGAAAAATCAGAGAAGTGAGCAGTAGCATGGATAAAAAAGAGCAGACTATTATTGAGCATTTGATTGAGTTCAGACGGCGTTTTCTAGCGGTATTGGCTTGCTTCTTCCTGGTTTTTCTGGTTAGCTTGCTCTTTTCAGCCGATATTTACCGATGGCTGACTAGTAATTTTGAGCAGAAGCTGCTGGTGCTGGGGCCGGATGATATCCTTTGGATTTATATCAGTCTGGCTAGTCTGGTCGCTTTTTCCCTAACCTTGCCATTTCTTGTTTATCAGGTCTGGGAGTTTGTCCGACCGGCTTTGCGAGCCAATGAAGCGCGAGCCGTTTTCGCTTATATCCCGGCTACCTTTATCTGCTTTGTTCTGGGGCTGGCTTTCGGCTTTTACTTTGTGACTCCAGCTATTTTGCAGGTCTTACTGTCGCTAGGGGAGGGGCTCTTTGAGACTCGGCTGACAGCACAGAATTATCTTAGTTTCGTCTTTCATACCACTATTCCGATTGCATGCCTTTTTGAGCTGCCAGTTCTTGTGTCCTTTCTGACTTCTATCGGTTTGCTCAATCCGAAATTTTTGGTAAAATATAGACGATACGCTTACTTCATTTTGCTGGTTTTAGCTGTTGTCCTGACACCGGCTGACTTTATCAGCGACTTGTCTATGACAGTGCCTCTGATTTTGCTCTATGAAGTCAGCATCCTGCTCAGTCGCATCATTTATCAAAGAAAATCAACGAGGAGAAATTAATGGGACTTTTAAAAGACATCGGAGTACCTGGGGTAATCATTATTGTTCTGGGGGCTCTGCTTATTTTTGGGCCAAAACGCCTGCCCGAACTAGGACAATCTATCGGTAAAATGTTTTCAGAATTCAAAAAAGCAGTCAATCATGCTGGAGAAGAAGACAAGACCGAGAATAAAAATGAAAAAGAGTAAAGGAAAAGCACGGATAGCCGTGTTTTTCTTCTAGCATCAAGTATAGCTTGTGATAAGGAGTAAAAATGAAAAAATTGGAAGAACGCATTTTCCAAGATGGACAAGTCTTGGGTGAGAATATCCTAAAAGTTGACTCTTTTCTGACCCATCAGGTTGATTTTTCTCTGATGAAAGAGATTGGCCAGGTCTTTGCGGAGGCGGTAAAGGATGCAGGAATTACAAAGGTAGTGACTATTGAAGCTTCTGGTATTGCTCCGGCTGTCTACGTAGCAGAAGCGCTAGGACTACCAATGATTTTCGCTAAGAAGGCCAAAAACATCACGATGACAGAAGGGATTTTGACGGCTGAAGTTTATTCTTTTACCAAGCAAGTGACTTCGACCGTTTCGATTGCTGGGAAATTTCTCAACTCTGACGATAAGGTGCTGATTATTGACGATTTTTTGGCTAATGGTCAGGCAGCCAAGGGCTTAATTACCATTATCGAGCAAGCAGGAGCGCAGATTGAAGCGGTTGGCATTGTCATTGAAAAATCCTTTCAGGATGGCCGTCAACTTTTGGAAACTGCTGGTTATCGTGTCCTTTCTTTGGCTCGCATTGCTGGATTTGAGAAGGGGCAGGTTGTCTTTACTGAGGCAGATATATGATTTCCTTTTCCTTTTGACTATCTGTCTGGCTTATAGTATAGTAAAGATAGTTGATATTTTAAAAATCTAAGCTCGTTGATTTTACTTGGGTAGAAAAAGTTTTTGAGGGATTTCTATGCACCAAACTCATAATTTACAGCAGCGGATGCGGCTCTTTATTTCTATTTTTTTGCCGATTTTGATCTACCAACTGGCCAATTTTTCAGCCTCTTTTGTCGATACGACTATGACTGGCCAATATGACACCTTACATCTGGCTGGTGTTTCCATGGCAACTAGTCTTTGGATTCCATTTTTCGACCTGCTTATAGGGATTGTGTCGGCCTTGGTCCCCATAATCGGGCATCATTTAGGTCAGGGGAAAAAAGAAAAGATTGCTTCTGATTTTTATCAGTTTATTTATCTTTCTTTAGGGCTATCGCTAATTTTATTTGCCTTGGTATTTGTGGGCGCTCCTCTGGTTTTGGCCCATCTTGGCTTAGAGCCCTTGGTAGAAGAAGTGGCTAAGAACTATCTTTGGTATCTGGCGCTTGGCATTATTCCTCTTTTACTCTTTAGCACTATCCGTTCTCTGTTTGATGCTCTAGGGTTGACCAAGCTTTCCATGTATCTCATGCTCTTACTCTTGCCCTTGAACGGTTCTTTTAATTATGCCCTAATCTACGGTGCATTTGGTTTTCCGGAAATGGGCGGAGCCGGAGCCGGACTTGGGACTTCTTTGGCTTATTGGGTTTTGCTCCTCATATCCTTGTTAGTAGCAGTCAAACATCCAAAAGTCCGATTCTATGAGCTTTGGAAGATTCGACCACTGGACAAAAAGAGCTTAATCGAAGGCATTCGACTTGGACTGCCTATCGGCGGAACCTTTTTTGCTGAAGTTGTGATTTTCTCGGTTGTTGGCCTGGTCATGGCTAAGTTTTCGTCACTAATTATTGCCAGCCATCAGGCGGCCATGAATTTTTCAAACTTAATGTATGCCTTTCCTATGAGCATTTCAACCTCAATGTCCATCATTGTTTCTTATGAAATTGGAGCCAATCGTCCTGACGATGTTAAGAAATTCTGTAAACTTGGGCGGCTGACGGCCTTGGGTATTGCTGGATTTACCTTTCTCTTTCTCTATATCTTACGCGACCGAGTAGCTGCTCTCTATGATTCGGATACTGGGTTTATCCGTATGACATCTGTTTTTCTGACCTACAGCCTCTTTTTCCAGTTGGCAGATACTTTTGCGGCTCCTTTGCAGGGCATTCTTCGGGGATACAAGGATACTCAGGTGCCATTTTACTTGGGTTTGATTGCTTATTGGGGAGTTTCGCTGCCCCTAGGACTCTTCTTAGATCATTTTACTAGTTTAGGCCCTTATGGATATTGGATTGGTCTCATTGCTAGTTTGGTGATGAGCGGCATTCTTTTTCAGTGGCGGCTTAATCGTTTGGCTAAAAATATCATAACTTAAAGAGCGCTGGCTTGTCCTTTTAGGATAAGCTATTGTTATTTTTTTCACAAACTTTTATTAAAATTAGATTAAAACGGTAAAACGCTTACATATTTTCTAGTATATTGATTGTGAAAATGATATAATAGTCATAAGATTATCAAGTCAAGTTTTTGTTAAAATAGGTTAATTTTTAAAATATTGTTTGCAGTTGTCTTTGGTTTTCAGAAGAAAAGCGAGGGAACTATATGACTGAACACTATACCCATCTTTTGCAAGAAGTACTAAATGCTGCAAAGGAATTAGCTATTCAAAAACACAATTATCAAGTGGACATTCCGCATGTCTGGACAGTGCTGACCCAGCCTCAGGCTTTTGCCTTGGAATTCTATACCGGTTTGGACCTTGATATTAATGAATTTATTAGTGTCATCAATCAGGAACTAGCCAAGATTCCTGTATTTTCACATACCGATACAAACCGCTATGGACGTCAGTATAGCCAGCGTCTCAAGAATCTTTTGGATGATGCAGAGGCTGAGAGGACGGAACTGAGAGATGAGGTGGTAACAGTAGAACACCTGATTCTCAGTCTATTTCACCAGCAGCGAAATCCGATAACTGTCTTTTTGAAGCAGACAGGGATTGATAAGGAGCTGGTTGCGAAAAAGTTGAATAAGGTTCGTCAAGGCAAACGAGCAGTCTCTTCCAGTCAGGAGATTCGCTATCAAGCCTTGAGCAAATATGCAACTAACTTTAATCAGTGGTTGTCAGACCAGACCGGTAGGAAGGTGATAGGCTGCCAAGAGGAAATCAATGATATTATCCGTGTCCTTTCCAGAAAAGACAAGAGCAATGCCATTCTCATAGGCTTTCCAGGTGTTGGAAAATCCAAAGTAATGGAGGGGTTTGTTGGTAGACTGCTTGCTGATGATGTTCCAGAACATTTACTGGGCAAGGAAGTTTTTAAGTTAAATCTAGGCGGACTGATTGCCGGGACTAAATATAGAGGAGAGTTTGAAGAGCGCTTCAAGGCTGTTTTGGATGAGGTGCTGGCTGCTAAGGGGAAGATTATTCTTTATATTGAGGATATCCATCAAATCGTGACAGCAGGTCGGACAGAGGGGTCTCTAGATGCTGGCAATCTTTTAAAGCCGCTCTTGGCTCAGGGACAGATTAATATCATCGGCACAACGACTTTTGCTGCCTATCGAGAAAGCTTCGAGCTAGATCAAGCTTTGGAGGGGCGCTTCCAGCGCATTCGCATTGAGGAGCCTGATCAAGATAAGGCATTGACAATTCTGCAAGGACTGCGGGAGAATTATCAGGACTTTCACGGAGTTAGGCTGACGGACGAAGCCTTGCAGGCAGCAATCATTCTTTCAATTCGTTATCTATCAGATCGTTATTTGCCTGATAAAGCACTGGACTTGATTGATGAGGCGTGTGCTGTCAAGAAAATCCAGCTATCTCAAGCGGAAACTGAACGACCAGACGTCAGTCGTGAGGATATAGCCAGTATCGTAGAACGTATAACGGGAATCAAAGTGCAGGGAATCATGGACAATGAGCGCGAACACTTGCTAAATCTAGACAAGCTCCTGCGCCAGAGAATTGTAGGGCAAGACCAAGCTGTTCAAAAAGTTTCGGAGGCTATTTTGCGCTCGAGGGCTGGAATTCAAAATCCAAAACGTCCTATTGGTTCATTCCTCTTTCTGGGGCCTACTGGAGTCGGGAAGACTGCTCTGGCAAAAGCCCTTGCTGAGCGGCTGTTTGGCAATGAGTTGGAAATGGTCCGACTGGATATGTCTGAATATATGGAAAAACATGCCGTGGCTCGTTTAGTTGGTCCGCCACCAGGCTACGTAGGATTTGAAGAGGGAGGACAGCTGACAGAAGCTGTTCGTAGGAGGCTCTATTCTATTGTCTTGCTGGATGAGATTGAGAAAGCCCATCCGGATGTATTCAACACTCTGCTGCAAGTCTTGGACGAAGGACGCTTGACAGACTCAAAAGGCCGTACTATTGACTTTAAAAATACTATTTTGATTATGACAAGCAATATTGGTTCCCAGCAGATTTTGGAAAGTCTCAAAAGTGAACAGGGACTGACTGCTGAAACCCAGGAAGAAGTTCTGTCCTTGCTGCAACATAGCTTTAGACCAGAGTTTTTAAATCGGATTGACGAGACGGTTATTTTCAACCCTCTAAGGGCAGAAGATATGATCAATATCGTAAAAATTATGGTTCAGCAACTTCAGGAAAGGTTGAAACATCAGAAGATTCAGCTTCATCTGAGCGAAGAAGTTTATGCTTTTTTAGCCCAGAAAGGTTACCAATCAGAGTTTGGTGCTCGTCCTATTCAAAGAAGCATTATGCGCTATCTCGAAACGCCTTTGGCTCGTTATTTGGTAGAAAATAAGGAAACAAGTGAAATGACAGTTCAAGTCAGTTTGAAGGATAGGCAACTGGATTTTAATTATTTGGTATAAGTATCTTCCAAAAAGGAAGCGCTTACTATGTATGGACAGAGAAAAATACAGAAAGGAGGTTCATAGCTTCTGAGCAGACGCTATCCTGAGATTTTAAAATGAGTCTTAGGTATACGAAAAATAATAAGATACTTTTTGTATCTATAGCCGACAGCAATCATTTTGATTGTTGGAGCACCCTTTGCATTTTATGAAAGGAGGAGTGTTTTGTCTGTTTATGATGTTTTGATTATCGGTGCTGGACCGGGCGGTTATGTGGCTGCTGAAGAAGCAGCTCGTTTAGGTAAGAAAGTCGCCGTAGTAGAAAAGAAGTCTATCGGCGGAACCTGCCTGAATGTAGGATGTATACCGTCTAAGGCCTATCTCCAGTACGGTCATTGGCTGTTGACATTAGAAGATGCCAGACGTTATGGCATTGAGAGCAAGCTTGAAAGGATTGATTTTGAGAAATTGGTAGACCGAAAGAATCAGGTTATTGCCAGTTTGCAATCTGGAATTCATGCTAGCTTTAAGTCTTTAGGTATTGAATATATCCAAGGGCAGGCCAAGTTTGTCAAAGACCGAACTTTCTCCGTCAATGGTAAAGAAATCAGTGGCAAAGATGTGATTTTGGCTACTGGCAGTTATCCTTTTGTGCCTCCTATCAAGGGATTGGAACAGGTTGATTATCTAACGACGGATACGTTTTTTGACTTGAGGGATCTTCCTGAGAAGTTGGTAATTATCGGAGGTGGCGTTATCGCAATTGAGCTAGCTTTCGCTATGGCTCCTCTGGGTGTTGAGGTCACTGTTATCGAGGTTGCGCCGGAAATTCTATTGACTGAAGAAGGAGATGCGCGACATGTGATTCAAAAGAAACTAAAGAAAATGGGGGTGATGATTTACCAAGGAGCGCAGATAAAGGAAGTAACTGCTAATTCTGTCTTACTTGAGAACGAGCAGGTTGCTTTCGACCATCTTTTGGTCGCTACTGGCCGCAAACCAAACCTAGAGCTAGCGCAGGATATGGGTTTAGCCTTGACAGAACGGAATTTTGTCAAGGTAGATCAATACTACGAAACATCCAAAGAGCATGTTTATGCTATCGGTGATCTCTTGGAATCTTATATGCTGGCTCACGTAGCTAGTGCAGAAGGGATAAAGGCTGTAAAAGCTATCTGCCGGAGAGCTGAAGAAGCAGTTGATCCGCTGGGTGTTCCCCGTTCACTCTACACCAATCCTGAAGTAGCTTCTTTTGGTCTCAGCAAGGAAGAGGCTGAGCAGGCCGGCTATGATGTTCTGGTCGAGAAGCTGCCTTTCTCTTATAATGGGCGGGCTATCGCTATAGGTGAGACGGAGGGCTATGTCAAGCTAATCTCAGAAAAGCAATACCATCTTCTGCTAGGTGCAGTCATCGTCGGTCCTCACGGTACGGATCTTCTGCAGCAGTTGATTTTGCTGAGGCAGGCTGAAGCAACGCTGGATCAAGTTCTTGAAACAGTTTTTGCTCATCCTACCACATCAGAACTAATACAAGAAGTCGCTAAAAGACTCGTTCAGGACGATTAATGAGGAGGTAAAAATATGTCAAATTATAAAGATTTACCACAACGATTGACCAAAACAAGAAGCCAAGGGGCTGTATCGGAGCTAGTCGATTTAAAAGTCCATGATGCTACTGAAGTTGAGGTGGAGCAGATTTCCAAAGAAAAAGCCAAGACCATGTATAAAACCATGTGGGATATCCGTAATTTTGAGGAAAATACTCGGCGTTTCTTTGCTGCAGGACAGATTCCTGGCTTTGTTCACCTTTATGCCGGAGAGGAAGCGATTGCTACGGGTGTCTGTGCCAATCTGACAGACCAGGACTATATTACCAGTACTCACCGAGGACACGGTCACTGTGTTGCTAAGGGCGGTGATTTAAAGGGAATGATGGCAGAAATTTTTGGCAAGGAGACTGGACTTGGAAAAGGAAAAGGCGGATCTATGCACATCGCCGATTTGGATAAGGGGATTCTCGGTGCCAATGGTATGGTTGGTGGAGGCTTTGGTCTAGCAACTGGTGCTGCTATGCGCAACAAGTACTTGAAAACAGACAGTGTAGCTGTCTGCTTCTTCGGTGACGGTGCAGCCAATGAAGGAAATTTCCATGAATGTCTCAACATGGCAGCAATTTGGAAACTGCCGGTTATCTTTGTCAATGAAAACAACTTCTTTGCAGAATCGACACCGCAATGGTATTCTTCAGCGTCTGGCACCATTGCTGAGAGAGCGGCTGCTTATAATATGCCCGGCGTTCGGGTTAATGGTAAGGATTTATTCGCTGTCTACCAAGTAGCCAAGGAAGCTGTAGAGCGGGCTCGTAGAGGGGAAGGTCCTACCTTGATTGAGGCTGTAACATATCGCGATCATGGTCACTTTGAAGGGGATGAGCAGAAGTATAAGGCTTTGGAAGGTGAAGAAAAAGACTGGGCTGATGTGGATGCTTTGGACGTCTTCCGTGACTACGCTATCGAGCATGGCCTCTTGACTGAAGATGAACTTGATGCCATCTTAGAAGAGTCTCGAAAGGATGTGGAAGAAGCTATCAAATTTGCTCAAGACAGTCCTATTCCTCGTCCCGACTCTCTGCTGGAAGATGTATTTGCTGATTGATAGAAGGAGGTTGATCAAATGGCTAGACAACTGTTATTTATGAAAGCAATCAATGAAGCACTGGATCAGGCAATGGCAAAAGATGACACCGTAATCCTTCTGGGAGAAGATATTGCTGGCGGTGTAACAATCAAGCACTTGGAAGAAGAAAACGAAGATGCTTGGGGCGGCGTAATGGGTGTAACCAAGGGACTGATGCCAAAATATGGCCGAGAGCGGGTGATTGATACTCCGATTTCTGAGCACGGATATGTATCGGCTTCTGTTGGAATGGCTCTGACTGGCTTGCGGCCAGTACCGGAGCTGATGTTTAATGACTTTATCGGTTTCTGCTTTGATGCCATTCTGGGGCAGGGCTCAAAAATGCGCTATATGTTTGGTGGTAAGGCCAAGGTTCCGATGACAATGCGGACCATGCACGGGGCAGGAGCTTCGGCAGCAGCTCAGCACTCGGGTTCTTATTACGGTCTCTTCGGATCCATTCCCGGCATTAAGGTAGTCGTTCCGGCAACACCTTACGATGCTAAGGGCTTACTGCTGGCTTCTATTGAAGACGACAATATCGTGATTTATTCAGAAGATAAGACTCTCTATGGTATCAAAGGAGAGGTACCAGAAGAATATTATACAGTTCCAATTGGGAAGGCTGCTGTCCGCCGTGAGGGAACTGATCTTACTATCGTCACTATCGGTAAGATGCTCTATGTAGCTTATGAAGTAGCGGATCGCTTGGAAAAAGATGGTGTTTCAGTTGAAGTGATTGACTTGAGAACGGTAGCTCCTTGGGATGAGGAGACTGTCTTTGAATCAGTCAAGAAAACTGGACGGCTGATTATCGTTGATGAATCCAACCCTCACAATAACACAGCGACAGATATTGCAGCAGCAGTGACAGACAAATGCTTTGACTATCTGGACGGCCCGGTGAAATGCGTCTGCGCGCCAAATGTGCCGGTACCATTTGCGGTGAATTTGGAACAGCTCTATATCCCTAATGCTGATAAGGTTCTGACAGTTGCTGCAGAATTGATTGACGATCTGAAGAGATAGAAGGGAGGCAAGTATGGCTACAGAAATTGTAATGCCTAAGCTAGGCTTAACAATGACCGAAGGTCTGATAAATAACTGGCTGGTCAAGGAAGGCGACACCGTAGCTGCTGGTCAGCCTGTCTTGGAAATCAGTTCTGAAAAATTGACCAGCGATGTAGAGGCGCCAAGCGCAGGAGTGATTTTAAAAATTATCAGTCAGGCGGGCGATACTGTCCCGTGCAAGAAAGTAATTGCATGGATTGGTGAAGCAGGAGAAACTCTTCCAGGTATGGAAGCAGAAGAAGCCTCTGCGAATAAATCAGAAAGTGAGAAGGGAGCAGTTGATGCAGCGCCTGAATTAGCTGAAAAAACTGTGGCAGCAAGTTCCAACACTGTTGGAAAAAGTGAACATGGACGTATTTTCATCACTCCTCTTGCCCGCAAGATTGCTAAGGAAAAAGGATATGATATTTCCTTGATTTCAGGAACGGGAGGCAATGGCCGTATTACCCGACGGGATGTGGAAAACTATAAACCAGAGGCGCTTCCAAACCAAACACCTGAAAATAGCTCTGCGATCCTTCAGCCGGCTAGTCAGGCTGACTATGGCGCAGGATTGACAGGCATGCGTAAGTCTATTGCGGAGCGGATGATGACCAGTCTCCAGACATCGGCTCAGGTGACCTTGCACCGTAAGGTGGATATCAGCAAGCTGATGGCCTTTAGACAGGATATGAAGGATAAGGTAGCTTCTCCATTAGAAAATGGTGAAATCAGCATCACGACTCTGCTGACAAAGGCAGTTGCCAAGGCATTGAAAGATCACCCTCAGCTCAACGCTTGGTATTTCAATGGTCAGTATCAGGAAGTAGAAGATATTCATATCGGTATTGCGACTGCGCTTAGTGATGGTCTGGTGGTGCCGGTCATTCGTCACGTGGATAAGCTAACGCTGGCTGACTTGGGCTTAGCTATCAAAACAGAGGCCAATCAAGCTCGTAAAGGCACTTTAGATCCAGCTCTTTACTCAGGTTCAACCTTCAGTATTACCAATCTCGGGGCAGCAGGGATTGAGTATTTCACTCCTATCTTAAATACACCAGAAGTGGCGATTTTAGGAGTTGGTGCCCTGCAAACGGCGCTGGCTCTTGACAGCCAAGGACAGGTCTATGAGCAGAAATTCCTGCCGCTCAGCTTGACTTTCGATCATCAAGTCGTAGATGGTCAGCCGGCAGCGGAATTCTTAGCCAGTCTAGCGGACAAGTTGGAATCTCCTTACGACTTGGTTTTCTGATAAAAGAATGAATAAAGAATTTCATTCCTAAATGATAAAGAGAAAGGCCAGCTGTTTGTATCACTCATTAACAGTTGGCCTTTATGTATTCTATCATTCTCTTGCTTCAAATTTATAATGTTTAGATAAGGAAATGACAGGATGATAGGGAGTAACTTCTAAGGCTCTAAGTAGGTGGATAAAGCTGCAGTATAAGTTAAATTGAATGACGATAATGGGAGAAAAATATCAGTGAGGTAGAATATGAAGGTTGCCAAAACACTAGTCTTAGAATATCTAGAGCAAGAATTACTAAAGAATAATAAGCAAGGTCTTGAAACGAAAGTAATTGCTGCTGCTTTAGGAATGCAACGCTCAAATGTGAGCACTATTTTGAATCAATTGGTAAAAGAAGGGATACTCGTTAAAGGAAATACACGGCCAGTTCAATACAAGTTAAAAGAGGTATTTGTAGAAAATCCTTTGGATTTTCCAAGCATTATAGGTGAAAATGGCAGCTTGCGAACAGCCATCCAGTTAGCGCAGGCAGCTATTTTATACCCAAATTATGCCCTTCCAGTACTCATTTTATCCGAGATTGGCGCTGGTAGAACTCACTTCGTTAATAAAATGATGGAGTTTGCCATTCAAAATCAAGCGATTAGTAAACCTCAGTTGTTTGAAAAAATTAACTGCTTAGACTATATTGATGTTCTGGATGATTTGCTGAAGTTGTTATTTGGATCAGAAGCAACGAAGTCTGTATTTGAGAAAGTAGCAGAAGGAATTTTATTTATAGATAACATACAAGTTTTATCTTCGGCGGATCAAAATAGATTGATTTCCTGGCTGAATCACAGAGAAGGGGAACAAAAGAGACGTCAGAAGAAAGGTTTGGTAATTATCGGAAGTAATGCTAAGCTATCTGAACATTTATCCAATAAACTTCCTGTTGTAATCCAGCTGCCTTCTTATCCGAATCGACCGATTAGTGAAAAGCTAGAGTTACTAAATTACTTTTTAGCTATCGAATCAAAGAATTCTGCGCATGATATTCAAGTGCCGCGTGATGTCATTCATTCCTTCATCCTATCAGCGAATATTAGCAATATAAAAGAATTAGAATATGCAGTTCGAACAGCTTGCGCCAATGCTTTTGTAAGAAGTCTGAGGTCAGAGCTAAAAGATTTAACACTCAGTAATGACGATTTACCCATTCCTTATCAAGGGATTCGTCATTTAGGAAGTCATAATGTAGTTAAAATCGATGAATTGATTGGAAAACGTAAGGTGCTGATTTATGATAAGGAGTTGGGATTGCTGGATTTTCCAGAGCAAGAGTCTGATGATTTATATAACAAAATTAAATCAGAATATTCTCAGTTATCAGAAAGAGGCATTGAGCAGGATGATATTTTTGAGGCAGTGAGAAACTATATTCAAAGCTATATTGAATACAAACCTTTTGTTAAGAAAGAGGATGAGTTGGAAAATCTTAATCAGCTTGAGACGATTGTTTCTGCTGAAGTGATTCAGTTGGTACAAGCCTTTGTTCTATCTGTTCAAAAGGAACTCAATATAGAGCTTAATTCAACGGCATATTACAGCATCAGCCTTCATGTCAATGCGATGATTAAGCAGAAAGGCTCGTTAAATCGGCAGTTGGATAATGATGCTATTGTGAAAGTGATTCGGGATTATCCAATAGAGTATGCACAATGTTCTAAATTTGCTAGGCAACTAGAAACAAGATTTCAACTAGCTGTTCCGATAGATGAAATCGTCATCCTCACTATGTTTATTATTGAATCCGAAAAGAAACAAGATAGTCTACGACCTATCTTGCTCTACGTTCTGCATGGTAAAGGGGTTGCCAAGTCCTTGGCTGAGTCAACCAAGATGCTGACTAAAAATAGCCAAGTGTATGGCTTTGATATTCTATTAGAAGAATCTCTAGAGGAAAGCTATCGTAAATTAAAAGAGCAAATTGAGGAGCTAGACCAAGGTTTAGGGGTCATCGTCCTCTATGATATGGGATCAATTAAGGAAATGCTGGATAAAATTCGAGAAGAAACTCTGATTAAAATCAGAGAATTTGAAATTCCCATTACGATGATTGGTATGGGGATTGCGCGGCGCTGTTTGATAGAAAATGATATTGACAGTGTCTTTCACGCTTTTCATATGGAAATGAATCAGCTTTATAAAAATCGGGATCAAGAAAAAATCATCATCACGCTCTGTTATACCAGCGAAGGAGGTTCTCTTCAGCTCAAGCACTATCTTGATCAGTATTCAAAGCTGGGTTACCGTGTCATTGCTTTGTCAGTTGCTAATAAGGAGATGTTGATTGAGGAAGTGATGACCTTAAGAAAGACCTATCAAGTTCATGCTTTTGTTGGAACTTTTGACCCCCAAATTATGGGTATCCCTTTCATTTCCATTAAAGATGTTTTTGAGCAACCCAAGGAACACTTAGATAAATTATTGATGTTTGTACCGACCTCTGTCAATAGCTACGATTATGAGAAAGTTTACCAATTTTTAGAAGAGCAATTTGTCTATACTTCCTTAGCTAAGATTAAAAAGATTCTTCCTGCTATTTTAGATGAATTTGATTTTTATTATCAGCTGACAGAGGAGCAAACAATAGGCTTGTTTGTTCATATTGCGTGTCTGGTGGAGCGAACCCTTTCAGGAGAATGCCTGAAGAAGGGCAGTAAAGAAATTGCTGGTGTTATCGAAAAATTCCCTGATGACTATAAGCATGTTAGGAAAATCATCCGAACAGTGGAGCGAAGCTTTAAGATTCTTATAGATGACGCAGAGATTAGTGTTTTAATTCAGATGCTGCGCAAGTTATAAAATTGTATGTTAGAGTAGCAAACCAATAAAAAAGCACCTAACTCTCATTACCCTGTTTAATCGGGATTTGCACTTCCGATTTCTGTGGTAATGTTGTGATTTAGATGCTTTTTTACATGCGCTCTTGCACAAGATTATGCAGCCATTTCCCTGAGAAGACACGAGGGATGCCCCAGATTGGCTTGAGAATATCTTCGCCATTTATCACAAGAAAGATTAGCCAAATGGGAGCCTGCAGACTAACCAGAGCATAGCCAAGTGGAATGCTGAAGAGCCAGACAGGTAAAACATCTAGCAGGCAGGCATAGTTGGTATCGCCTCCGCTACGTAAAATCCCGACGATTAAAACAACACTAAAAGCTTTTGGGATAAACAATAGGGCATTTAACTGAATCATCAGGATGGTTAGCTGCTCTGTCTGATTGCTTAAGTTGTAGAGTTTCAGGGCTAAGGGCATGGCCCAGATGAGTAGGATGCTGACGATGAGCCCGATGAGAGGTAACAGAAGTAAGAAGCGCTTGGCATTTTGTAAGGCTTTTTCTACTTGATTCTCCCCGATAGTATTGCCTAGCATAACAGCTACGGCATTTCCCGCACCGCGTACAAAGACAAAACCAATTTGGGCAATGGCGCTAGCAATCTGGGTAGAGGCCACAACTTCAGTACCTAATAGTCCGATAATGGCCAAGCCAATTGATGTTCCAAGAGACCAGGCGCCTTCATTGAAGACGACTGGCAAGGTTTTTTTCAAAAATTGATAAACGAAGTCTTTGTGGAAAGCAAAGAGTTCAGCTATGCTAGCGGCTCCAGCCATCCTTGTTCGATAGACACCAAAGACTAACCAGCAAAGCTCCAGCAATCGAGCAATAAAGGTAGCAATAGCAGCACCAACCAGTCCAAGTTTAGGAAACCCAATCAGCCCAAAAATAAGGACGGCATTGCCAATGATATTGGTCGCCATGGATAGGAGACTAGCAAGAGTTGGTAAGAAAACTTCGTTACTACAGCGGCACATGGTGGCCAAGGAGGTTGTGATAGCTGTCATCAGGTAGGTCCAGGAGACGATAGATAGGTACTGGGCACCCAACTGAATAGCTTCGGTATCATGGATATAAAAGCCAATCAGTTGCTTGGGAAAGAGTAAAGCGACTAAGGTAAAGGAAACGGAGATGATTCCACTCAGCATATAGACTAATCCCAAGGTTTTTCTCATATCAGCAATTCGCTGGGCTCCCCAGTATTGGGCCATGAAGACAGAAGCTCCGCTACCGATACCAAACTGTACAATAGTCAAGAGAAAGAAAATCTGGTTGGCAGCGCCAGCAGCTGCTATTTGTTTTTCCCCTAGCTGTCCAATCATGACAACATCAGCTAGATTGACAGCGCTGGCCAGTAGAAATTGAAGAGAAAACGGTAGGCTGAGACGTAAGAATTGTTTCAGAAATGTTTTCTTTTTACTCACTCTCCCACCTCCCTTCGTTTCAAATAAGATAAGCAATCAGTATGCCCAGTAACCTGATATCTAGAAATTTGTAGTTCCTTTTGAACTGGATGATTCTGATCCCTCATAAACTTCGCTCTTTCTACCTGATAGCTTGAAATAAGCATCAAGTTTAGTGATAATAGGCAATTTGATCAACAAAAATTTGACAATCTTTGTCAGCTTCTGTTTGAACTTCTACATTCTTCAATTCCTTTTCAGGATAAGGGTTTTGAATAGGAAATGCGAAGAAAGTTTGCTGCTCTTTTTGATAAGGTTTGGTGCTAAGAGAGACTTCAAATAATTGCTCGTCTACTTTATAGATAGGTTCACCAGGTAAAGGGTTGGTATTTGTAGACCGATCCCATTTAACACTTGTTTTGCCAATGTTTTCTCCAAAGATAATGGGAAGAGTAAACTCGGTTTGATCAGTATAGGTTAGTAGGATATTTCCGATTTGATAGGTTTCCATTTCAGGGAAGACACCGTCCACAAACCATTGGTATTCTACAAAATAGTCAGTAGCATAGCCGATTTCAATCCAACTGGGATGCGCCAGTGCTTCAAGGCTGCGCGTGTGGTTCTGCAGGTCAGGATAGTGGTAATGGAAGAGATAAGATAAGGTTTTATCACGGATAGTCGCATAGTCTTCATCGCGATAGTCATGATTCCAAAACATCTCGTAAGCATACGCCAATCCGAAGAAAATGACATTTCTCTGCAGGATTACCTCATTCAAGGTGCTCCAGTTGGAGATGATAGCTCCCTTGCTCCCCTTCTTCAAGTGCTCAGCCCAATGTGGAAAGAGATAGCCTTCAAAATTACCATAACGGATGGTAAATCCTTCTTCTAAAACTTCATCTTCCAGTTTTTCATCCAAACTCCAGAGCCAATGAAGAATTTCGACATCTTTGGGAATCTGGTGAATGGCCTGCCAGGTTGCCGGCATGATGCCAACTTTTTTGCCTGTATCTTTTTTGAACTGGGGAGTGTACATGATGATTTCTGCTCCACCAAAAGGCCCTGCATCAGGAACGATAGCGTTTTTCAGAAGCTTGTCTCCCCAAATCATGGTTCGGACATTTTTCTGCTTGAGGTAGTCATAAATCTTGATAATGTCCTCTGCAAAGATATCAGCTCCAGCCTTCCCTTTGCAGCGCTCACACATGGCAATTGAATAGTATTCATCATGTCCGATATTGATGATTTCAGGTTCAAAGACCTCAATGATTTCATCCAGAACATCAAATAGGAGTTCATAAGAGGCAGGATTTGATGGGCAGTAAGTATCCGGATAAGGATCTTCAGGGATTTCTGCGATTTCTGGGTGACCAAGCATCAGGTAGTCACAGTGGCCAAGAGAGGGAACCTCAGGAATCACTTCAAAGAATAGTTCCTTGCAGTAGAGGACCAGATCTTTCACATCATTTTGACTTAGAAACTCCCCGTCACCATTCTCCATGTGAATGGCATTCTTGTACCAAGGGAAGGTATAGTCTTGGATTTCTTTGGTCTTGCCAGAGTATTCAGCCATATCAGCACAATATTTAATCCACTCTTGATTAATTTCAGGGTGTTTTTTATATTCCATAGCACCGCCGATTTCAATCATAATCGTATTGTACTTGAAAAAAGCAAGCATATCTACAAATTGCTTGAAGAAATCCATATTCTTACGAGACGGTAAAAAGACCTTGAGACCACGCTCAGAACAGACGGGTTCGTCGTAGGCCAAGCCATAAGGCAAGTAGCCATCCTGCAACATTTGAATAATTGAAATTGCCCCATAAAATAAGCCGCGTTGGGACAAGGCATAAACGAAAATGCCGTCTTGAGCAATCTTTACGATGTGCGCTTCAGGGTTGGATGGATAGGGAAGTGAAAAGGACTGCATGACCTCTTGTCCGACTTCTCGGGAAATCCCTTCTATGAAATGAATAGCAGGGAAAGCCAGCTGGCCATCATTTCTTGCTTTTGGATGAGCCAGTAAAGTGTCGGTCAAAATAGGAAGTGGGCTAAATATTTGAGTTTCTTTAGTGAAATAGCGACCGTTGTTTTCTTGTTTCCAATATTGAGGTGTGATGCCTTGTTTCATAATCTGCTCCTTGAATTATCTGAATATCTGCAAGTCATAAATTTGGGCACAAAAAGAAGGTATGAATCGAATTTGCCTGTTACTGAGTTTTCTCTTTTCTAGTCTTCTCGATTTCGCCTTGAATCTTATAAAGATTTTCCGAAAGACGACCAAAGTAGAGTAGCTCTCCCATCCACTTGATGAGCTTGCTTTTTGAATTTTTTGTCAATTTATTTTGTTCTTGTTCTAGTGTAACCTCTAGCCCTTTTGCGCAAGGCTTGGTCTTGTAGGAAGTAATCGTTTTTTCACTATGGGACGAGATTTGAATAACGTAGGTTTCATGGCGACGATAGTCCAGAATCTCATAATCAGTCTTAGTATAGACATTGTCTGACAATTTTGAGTAACGAAGTCCTTTCTTTAACCTATCTATCTTTTTTGTTTGATTGTCAGCTTGATTGATTTGATTCAGAAACTCGCTTTCCAAGAAGTCGTAAAATTCGTCTGAAGTGACTTGGAGTTCTCTAATAATCTTCATAAATTAAGTATATAATAAGCCCTTGTGGAAAGTAACCCCTTTAGGGAAATGAGACGGTTTTTAGCGCTTTTTTATACTCTTTAGTTTCGTGTTATACATTATCATAAAAAACGATTAATTTTTATACACTAATTTTACGATAGGTTCTAAAATATATTAAAGGAACTATTTAAAAATAACAGAGTACCAGAGGTAAAGAACGCAAGAAAGTGTTACTTTAAATTTTTTATAATAAATTGAGTATGAATGGCATTTGAAAATGGATACACTAAGATAGAAAACTGTATATCAAGAAAATGTAAACGTTTTTGACAGTGGAATAGAGCTATAGTAAACTGTGGGTAAGAAGTCAACTGGAAAGGAGGAGCTTGTATGGAAGAATGGAATAGTTCAGCGGAGATTATTGCCATGTCCTTAATTGCCAATTCTGGTGCAGCCCGATCCTTAGCTTTTGAAGCACTTAAAAAAGCAAAACTAGCAGAATTTGATGCAGCTAAGGAATTAATGGATGAGGCAAATAGTGTTATTTTAAAGGCCCATCATTCCCAAACAGATTTATTGCAGGAAGAAGCACAAGGAAACGGTCATCAGTTGAGTATACTGCTTGTTCATGCACAAGATCATTTTATGACGAGTCTCTTGGCCATTGACCTTATCACTGAGATGATTGAGCTGTATTCCAATCGAGAAGGAGAAAAACAATGAAAATCTTATTAATATGTGCAGCCGGAATGTCCACGAGCATCCTGATGAAAAAAATGGAGCAATATGCAAGTGAACAAGGTGTTGACCTCGATATCAAAGCGGTCGGATTGATGGACTATCAAGATTATGCTCAGGACTATGACGTAATTTTATTAGGTCCTCAGGTTTCTTATAAACTTGATTCTGTCAAAGAGACAGTTTCAAAACCTGTTGCCACCATCCCAGCTATGGATTATGCAATGGGAGATTGTAAGAATATCTTTCAATTAATTAAAGCAATATCTTAAGGAGGTTTTTCTGATGGAAAAATTCTTTAACAGTAAATTCATGACCAGGCTCCAGGAAATTGGTTATAAACTGGCCAACAATGTGTTTATACAGTCTTTACAAGCTGGATTAGGATCTCTCTTGGGATTGATTACCGTGGGGTCCTTATTTCAAGTTTTAGCTGCAATTGGAAATGAAACTGCTCTAGGTTGGTTCAAAACAGGGGATGCAGTGTATAATACATTGACCTTGCCTTTCCGTTATTCAATGGATTTTATTTCTATCTGGGTTGCTATCTTCTTTGCTTATCATTATGCTAAGAATTTGAAATTGAAATCTCCTATTATGGCAGCTGTCGATACAGCAGTTACTTTCATGCTTGTGGCAGGAGCTTTTGTTGATACTGAAGAATTCTCCGGTCTGCAATTAGACTATCTCGGCTCACAAGGTATGTTTATCAGCTTCTTTATTGTCTTTGTTGTCGTACAGATTGAAAAATTCTGTTATGAAAAAGATATTAAAATAAAGATGCCAGATGTTGTGCCGCAGTTCCTGCAAGATAGTTTCGGCTCTATTCTGCCGGTATTCTTCTCCATCACTCTCTTCCTCTTGCTGAATGTTGGAATTGGATCCTTGACAGCAGGAGCTTATAATGTTCCGTCTGGTTTTATGGCTCTCTTGCGTGCACCGCTTGGCGCTGTATCATCTGTTCCAGGTATTGTGATGCTTTGTATGTTAGCGCTGATTCTTTGGTGCTTCGGTATTCATGGTACCCTCATCATTATTCCAATCATTTCTCCGCTTGGGATTCAAGCGGCAACAACCAATGCTGCTCTTCATGCGAACGGTCAGCCAATGCAATTCTTCCCAGTCTTACTCTACACTTCCATGGCTTTAGTTGGTGGTACAGGGAATACCTGGGCACTAGTCCTGATGGGCTTACGTTCAAAATCTAAACAAATCAGTGCCGTATCAAAGATTTCACTCATTCCTGGGTGGTTTGGTATCAACGAGCCAGTAACATTTGGTATGCCAATTATGTTCAACCCAATTCTTTGTATCCCTTATGTACTCAATGTGCCTATTATGATGATTTTGACTTATTTTGCTTACAAAACAGGCTTTATCATTCCAGCTTGGATTGTTGTCAGCGCTCAGTTGCCAATGGGCTTTAGTAACTATCTGACCACCCTTCGTTGGCAAAACTTTGTTTGGGACTATATCTTGATTTTACCAGCTATGTTAATCTACTATCCATTCTTCAAAAAATACGAAGAGCAATTGGTTAAGCAAGAAGCTGAAATGGAAGCTCTAGAATCCAAAGGAGGTGCAGCAGCTTGATTGATGTAACAAAATTTTCTAGAGACTTCCTCTGGGGATCGGCTTCAGCAGCCTATCAAGTTGAAGGAGCTTGGGATGAAGATGGTAAGAGTCTGTCTATCTGGGACACCTTTGTCCGCCAGCCTAATAGGACCTTTAAAAACACGACAGGCGATGTGGCAGTGGACCATTATCATCACTACAAAGAAGATGTTAAACTGATGGCCGAAATGGGTCTGAAAGCTTATCGATTTTCTATTGCCTGGACCCGTATTTTGCCCGAGGGACGAGGAGAGGTTAACCAGAAAGGGATTGAGTTTTATTCAAATCTGATTGATGAACTTCTCAAATATAATATCGAACCCATTATCACGATCTATCACTGGGATCTGCCTCAGACGCTCCAAGATGAGTATGGAGGCTGGGAATCCAGAAAGATAATCGACGATTTCCTGTATTATGCAGAGATTCTCTTCAAAAACTTTGGAGATCGAGTGAAATATTGGATTGGACTCAATGAGCAAAATGTCTTTGTTGGACTCGGCTACAGAGATGGCTATTTCCCACCAGGAATTAAAGACATCAAGAGGATGCATCAAGTCAATCACATTGTCAATTTGGCCAATGCGACGATTATCAAACGATTCCATGATTTAAAAATAAAAGGTCAAATCGGTCCAAGCTTTGCCTTTCCTGTTCTCTATGCTCTGGATAATCGGCCAGAAAACGTTCTAGCCATGGAGAAATCTTTGGATGTTAATGTTTGGTATTGGATGGATGCTTATTTATTGGGACGTTATCCAAAGACAGCTCTAGCTTATTTGAAAAATCAATTCGGGATAGAATTAGATATCCGAGAAGGGGATTTAGAGATTTTAAAAGCTGGTCGTCCAGATTTCGTTGGTGTCAACTATTACCAATCTCATACTTTTGCTGCTAATGTACCGAATGCTGAAGCTGGAGAGCCGGACCAGTTTAAGCATGTGCCAAATGAACACTTAGAGCGTACTAGCTGGGAGTGGGAAATAGATCCAATTGGTTTGCGGATAGCTTTGCGACGGATTACCAGCAGATATGATATTCCAATTATGATAACTGAAAATGGACTAGGAGAGTATGACACCTTAACAGAAGATAGAAAGATCCACGACCCATATCGGATTGAATACCTCGATAATCATATTACAGCTGTACAAAACGCTATAGAAGATGGTTGCCAAGTCATCGGCTATTGTACGTGGTCTTTCACAGATTTACTTTCATGGCTAAATGGTTATGGCAAGCGCTATGGATTTGTTTATGTAGACCGTGATGAGGAAGAAGGGGGTAGTCTAGAGCGGATTCGAAAAGATAGTTTTTATTGGTATCAAAAATTAATTAAAGAATTTGAGAGCAAAAGAGAAAACAGTAGAAGCCATTCATAGAAAAAAGAGTCTGGGACAATAGTCCCTTATCTCCAAAAAAAGCAACGGTTTTATG
>NZ_CAURLD010000013.1:0-58237 GCF_963525625.1 uncultured Streptococcus sp. | reverse complement strand
CATAAAACCGTTGCTTTTTTTGGAGATAAGGGACTATTGTCCCAGACTCTTTTTTATCAAAAAATTATTGGAGTTGATGGAGATAATAGACAGCTTCAGCTATCTAATGACTATCATGCTCTTAAGTCAGCTTCATAGTTAAAGGGGATTTTTTACATTTTCATACTCTTAATCTTTTCTTCATCTGGTGTGACGCGCAGGGTTTTCTGGCCCGTATAGGTGACAAATCCTGGCTTTCCACCGGTTGGTTTGTTGAGCTTCCTAGTCTCAATCATATCTACTTGGACCAGATTAGATAGTCTGGCTTTAGAGAAGTAGGCCGCTAGCTCGGCAGCGTCTGTCTTGACTTCATCGTTGGGTTGGAGATTGCCTTTGATGACTACATGACTACCTGGAATATCCTTAGCGTGAAACCAAAGCTCATCTTTCTTGGCCATCTTAAACGTCAGCTCATCATTTTGTAGATTGTTGCGACCAACCAGGATAATGGTTTGGCCATCTGTTGCCAAATATTTCTCCGGTTTCTGTCTTTTCTGGATTTTTTCTCTCTGGCGTCGTCGGATAAAGCCAGTTTGGATTAGTTCCTCCCGAATTTCCGCAATCTCAGTCAGACTGGCCTGAGCAAGGGCTGTTTCCACGCTCTCTAGGTAGAGAATCGTAGTCCGTGTCTCCTCAATTAAGCTGGTCAGGTGTTTGACAGCTTCCTTGAGCTTCTGGTAGCGTTTAAAATAGCGCTGGGCATTTTGATTGGGGGTTAGGGCCTTGTCAAGCGAGATGATAATCTTCTCACCTGTGTAGTAATTGTCTAGCTCTACCTGGTCCTGGTCGTTGGGCACCTGATGGAGAAAGGTGGTCAAGAGTTCCCCTTTTTGGCGGAATTCTTCTGCATTCTCCGTTGCTAGGAGCTCTTCCTCTTGCTTACCTAGTTTTTTTCGGTTCTTTTCCAACTCATTTTCTACCCTGCGAATCAGCTCGCTGGCCTGCTGGTTGACCCGGTCTCGCTCAGCTTTGTCCTTATAGAAAGTGTCTAAAAGCTCGGATAACGTGGACATTTGAGTCTTGCTGTCGGAAAATAGCAGAGCAGAGAAGGATTTTTCGGTCAGGCTTGGCTGAGTCGGACTGGCAAAGAAGGCTCGGAAAGTTTTGAGCTTGTCAGCTGTCAGACGGCCACTGAGTTCAGTAGCCGTATCCCGCCCCAATCCCTGAAAAATTTGCTGCAGGCGTTTGGGCACTAAGTCTTCGGTATGCAGTATTTCAAAGAGCTTTTCATCCCCCACAGTGAAAGGATTGAGACTGCCTGTCTGAGGCGGTGTGACATAGGTTGAGCCCGGCAGGATGGTTCGATAGCTATTTTGTGAAAATCCGACGTGTTTAATGGCTTCAATAATCTTACCGCTAGCCTTGTCCAAGAGAATGATATTGCTGTGCTTGCCCATGATTTCGATGACCAGAGTCACAGCCACGCTGTCGCCGATTTCGTTCTTATTGGAAACGCTGATTTCCAAAATCCGGTCATTCTCTACCTGCTGGATAGCTTCAATGACGGCGCCCTGCAGGTATTTGCGCATCACCATGATAAAGGTATTGGGAACAGCTGGATTTTCAAAAGTGGCATCTGTCAGCTGGACGCGCCCAAAGACTGAGTGGGCTGATAGGAGCAGCTTTTGGCTTTGGCGGTTGCTGCGAATCTGTAAAACCAACTCCTGTTCAAAGGGCTGGTTAATCTTCTGAATGCGGCCGCCCAGCAATTCGCGGCGCAGCTCCTCAGTCATGTGGTGTAAAAAAAATCCGTCGAAAGACATGTTTTTCTCCTTGAAAGTTGCTACAGAAAATTATAACAAAAAACCAAACTAAAAGCTTCTAAAGTCTCGCCAAAAAGCAATTTAATTTTCGCCTATAACTGCCTCTGTAAATCAAATCCGAACATTTTATAAAAATTTTCAAAAAGGTCTTGACATCCTTTCAGGAAAAACTTAAAATATAGGAAATTGGAAAAGTAGTAGATGCATTTGTTTTTAGCGAGCTTGTGGTTGGTGGAAATAAGCAACAAATCTTTACGAAATTGGGCTAATTGATAAAATGAATTTGAAACAATAAGAATTCGGTAGGCACACCTTACAGTGCAGCTTGTTTGATGACAAGACAGAGACATGGGGAATATTAGCTATTTTCCATAATTGAGGTGGCACCGCGATTTTCGCCCTCACACAGAATACCTGTGTGAGGATTTTTTGCTGTTTATTATAAAAAATGAGGAGAATTGCCTATGTTTAAACGATGGCGTCCCTAGGGATTAAATAGGAAATTATAAAACATAGAAATGGAGAAAGAACATGAAAAATAAACGATTAGTAACTATCTTAGGCCTTTTGGCTGTTTTGGCAATCGGTGGGATTGTCTATTCTAGCTTGAACAGCAAAGGCAACACCACTAAGACTAGTGGTGACAGTCAGACAGTCAAGGTCGGCGTGCTGCAGTATGTCAGCCACCCTTCGCTGGATTTGATTTACAAGGGGATTCAGGATGGTTTGGCTGAGGAAGGCTATAAGGGAGACAAGATTAAGATTGACTTTATGAATGCTGAGGGCGATCAGAGTAAGGTCTCTACTATGAGCAAGCAGCTGGTTTCCAATGACAACGATGTGCTGATTGGGATTGCGACTCCGTCTGCTCAAGGACTGGCTGCAGCTACTAAGGACAAGCCTATTGTCATGGGAGCTATCACAGATCCAGTTGGAGCAAATCTAGTGAAAAATCTGGACCAGCCAGGTGGCAATATCACGGGTGTCTCTGACCGCAATCCAGCTAAGCAACAGCTAGAGCTGATTAAAAAATTAACTCCAGATGTCAAAACTATCGGTGCGCTCTACTCTAGCAGCGAAGACAACTCCAAAGCTCAGGTAGAAGAGTTCAAAAAATTAGCTGAAGAGGCAGGCTACAAGGTAGAGGAATACTCTGTTCCTTCAACCAATGAAATTGCTTCAACCATGAATGTCATGACTGGCAAGGTTGATGCTATCTGGATTCCAATTGACAATACCATTGCGTCAGCTTTTGCGACAGTTGTGTCCAGCAATAAAGAAGCTAAGAAACCGATTTATCCAAGTGCGACAGCCATGGTAGAAGAAGGAGGTCTTGCCTCTGTCGTTGTAGACCAGTATGACCTAGGTGTTGCGACTGGTAAAATGGCAGCTAAAGTCCTTAAAGGTGCTAAACCTGCTGACACTGCAGTAGATATTTTCGATACAGGTAAATCTGTTATCAATACCAAAAATGCCAAAGAACTTGGCATTACTGTACCAGAAGATGTTCTGAAAGAAGCAGGTCAGGTTATTAAATAGAAAGAAGGAAGTCTGTTGCTTGACAGGCTTCTTTTTCTCGATAGTCTCTTCTTGTAAATTCTTTAACTGATCTTGCGAAATGTTTAGAAATCTGTTAGAATGAAATATAACTAAATAGCAATCCGCAAGACCAGTAACCTAGGGGAAGTTTAACAGGGAGGGGAGCCATCGACTGAAAGCTCTCTAGATGAAAACTAGGCGAATTCACTTGCTCTAGGATTGATAAGTAAGGTCTGGCTTGCCAGATAAAAAACGGATGGTACCGCGTGTCAACGCTCCGCTTATGGAGGTTGGCGTGCTTTTTATTTTGGAGGGAAAATGACGAAAACGATTGAAGAACAACTAAAAAGCCTGCGTGAAGAGACTCTAGCTTCTCTCAAGCAGCTCAAGGCTGAGAATCAAAAGGAACTGCAGGATTTGCGTGTAGCAGTCTTAGGTAAAAAGGGTTCACTGACTGAAGTCCTGAAAGGGATGAAGGATATCTCAGCTGAAATGCGGCCGATTATCGGGAAGCATGTCAATGAAGCGCGTGATATTCTGACAGCAGCCTTTGAAAAGACTGCTCAAGAGATGGAAGAGCAATTAGTAGCTCTGAAACTGGCTGAGGAATCCTTGGATGTGACCCTGCCAGGCCGTCAAATTCCGGTTGGGAACCGTCATATTCTTAGCCAGACTAGTGAGGAAATCGAAGATATCTTCATCGGGATGGGCTATCAGGTCGTGGACGGCTTTGAAGTGGAGAAGGACTATTACAACTTTGAGCGGATGAATCTGCCTAAGGACCACCCAGCACGGGATATGCAGGACACTTTCTACATTACAGAGGAGATTCTGCTCAGAACACACACCAGTCCGGTGCAGGCGCGAGCTATGGATGCTCATGACTTTTCTAAAGGCCCACTCAAGATGATCTCACCAGGGCGCGTTTTCCGCCGGGATACCGATGATGCGACTCACTCCCACCAGTTCCATCAGATTGAAGGCTTGGTGGTTGGAGAAAATATTTCCATGGCAAACTTGCAAGGAACGCTGCAGCTGATTGTCCAGAAGATGTTCGGCGAAGATCGCAGTATCCGTCTGCGTCCATCTTACTTCCCATTCACAGAGCCGTCTGTTGAAGTGGATGTTTCCTGCTTTAAGTGTGGTGGTGCAGGCTGTAATGTCTGCAAGAAGACTGGCTGGATTGAGATTATGGGAGCTGGTATGGTGCATCCGCGCGTGTTGGAAATGAGCGGCATTGATGCAGAGAAATACTCTGGATTTGCCTTTGGTCTTGGCCAAGAGCGGGTAGCTATGCTCCGCTATGGTATCAACGACATTCGTGGATTCTACCAAGGAGATATTCGTTTTTCTCAGCAGTTTAAGTAGAAACCTGTATTGATAGATGCAGCTTTTTTGAGAAAGGAGTGCAGTATGCTAGTCAGAGTCAAGAAAGAGGAAGCGAGCATCCTGCGGGAGTTGGAGGTCGCGACCTATCAAGAAACCTTTGGCCCATTTATCAAGGAAGCTGATATGGCTCATTATTTTGACAATGAGCTGTCGCTTGCAACTATCGAAAAGGAGCTGGCAGATCCTGAGTCAGAGACCTATTTTGTTGTCAAAGACGGCGAAATTGCTGGTTTTCTCAAGTTTAACTGGGGACAGGCTCAAACGGAGCAAGAACAGCCACAGGCCTTTGAGGTTCAGCGAATCTATGTGTTGAAAGCCTATCATGGTCAAGGCTTGGGCAAGGAAATGTTTGAATTTGCCTTGGAAGAAGCCGAGAAACGAGGCTTTGACTGGGTCTGGCTGGGCGTCTGGGAAAAGAATTTTAGAGCTCAAGATTTTTACTTCAAATACGGCTTTGAAAAATTCAGCCAGCACGACTATATCACTGGCGAGACAGTAGATACCGACTGGCTGCTGCGCAAGAAATTGAAATAAAAAAGAAAATTTAAAGAGAGGAAATGATACGACCTAAAAGCTTTAAATTTAGATGATTTGTTGCTGAAATCAGGATTTCAGACAAATCCCTGAAATTTAGTTGGTCAAGTTCCTCAGCGATAGAATAGAGAAAGGAGTGCAGTATGCTAGTCAGAGTCAAAAAAGAAGAGGCGAACCTCCTGAGAGATGTGGAAGTTCAAACTTATCAAGAGACCTTTGGCCCCTTTTTCGGTGATGAGGACTTGGCTCATTATTTTGACAGTGAGCTGTCACTTGCAACTATCGAAAAGGAACTGGCAAATCCTGAGTCAGAGACTTATTTTGTTGTCAAAGACGGTGAAATTGCTGGTTTTCTCAAGTTTAACTGGGGACAGGCTCAGACAGAGCAGGAATTGTTTGATGCTTTTGAAGTTCAGCGAATCTATGTCTTGAAAGCCTATCATGGTCAGGGTTTGGGTAAGAAATTGTTTGAGTTTGCTTTGGAAGAAGCCAAAAAACGAGGTTTTGACTGGGTCTGGCTGGGCGTCTGGGAGAAGAACTTTAGAGCTCAGGAATTTTACTCTAAATACGGTTTTGAAAAGTTTGGTCGGCATGATTATATCACTGGTGATAGAGTAGATGCAGGCTGGCTGCTGCGCAAGAAATTAAAATAAACGAGAAAATTTAGAGAGAGAGAGGAAATGATACGACCTAAAAGTTTAAATTTAGATGATTTGGTCATTCAGATTCCTCAGCGATAGAATAGAGAAAGGAATTGAACTTGGGCTAAAAACTCGGAAAAAAGATAGATTTGCGAGCATTCATCGAATGCTTGGGTAATCTCCTATTTTTCAGTTGTTTTTGACGCCCTTGGTATCTTAAATATGCTAGTAAGTTATAAGTGGTTAAAAGAGTTAGTAGACATTGATGTGACAAGCGCTGAGCTGGCTGAGAAAATGTCAACGACAGGAATTGAAGTGGAAGGTGTGATATCACCAGCTGCTGGCCTGTCAAAAATTGTTGTTGGTGAGGTGGTATCGTGTGAGGATGTTCCTGATACTCACTTGCATGTTTGTCAAGTCAATGTCGGAGAAGAGGAGAACCGTCAGATTGTCTGTGGTGCTCCAAATGTTCGCGCAGGCATCAAGGTCATGGTAGCTCTGCCAGGTGCTCGCATTGCCGACAATTATAAGATTAAAAAAGGGAAAATCCGGGGCTTGGAGTCACTGGGTATGATCTGCTCTCTGGGTGAGCTGGGCATTTCTGATTCTGTCGTGCCAAAGGAATTTGCGGACGGCATTCAAATCCTGCCTGAAGAAGCAGTGCCAGGTGAGGAAGTCTTCTCTTATCTGTACTTGGACGATGAGATTATCGAACTTTCCATCACACCAAACCGAGCTGATGCTCTGTCTATGCGTGGGGTGGCTCATGAAGTGGCTGCCATCTATGACAAGTCAGTACATTTTAAAGATTTTCCGCTGGTGGAAAATGAAAAGCAAGCAGCTGACAGCCTTTCAGTAGCCCTTGAGACAGAGAAAGCCTCTTACTACGCAGCTCGTATCTTGGAAAATGTCACCATTGCCCCAAGTCCTCAGTGGCTGCAAAATCTCCTCATGAACGAAGGAATCCGTCCGATTAACAATGTAGTGGACGTGACCAACTATATCCTGCTCTACTTTGGTCAGCCCATGCATGCCTTTGATTTGGATACGTTTGAGGGTGACCAGATTGTTGTGCGGGAAGCGCGTGCTGGTGAAAAACTGGTAACGCTGGACGGTGAAGAGCGGGAGCTGGAAGTCAGCGACCTAGTCATTACTGTGGCGGATAAGCCAGTTGCTCTGGCTGGTGTCATGGGCGGAGCAGCGACTGAAATTTCCGGTAAGTCCACTCGTGTTGTTCTGGAGGCGGCTGTTTTTGATGGAAAATCAATCCGCAAGACCAGCGGTCGCCTTAACCTGCGATCAGAATCATCTTCCCGCTTTGAAAAAGGCATCAATGTAGCAACTGTCAATGAAGCTTTGGACGCGGCAGCAAGTATGATTGCGGACTTGGCAGGTGCAACAGTTCAGGCTGGTATCGTATCCGCTGGCAGCTTAGACACTAGTGATGTAGAAGTGGTGTCTAGTCTCGCGGATGTCAACCGAGTTTTGGGAACAGATTTACTTTATACAGATATTGTGGATGTCTTCCGCAGACTTGGCTTTGGCTTGTCAGGAAATGCTGAACAGTTCACTGTCAGTGTCCCTCGCCGTCGCTGGGATATTTCAATTGAAGCGGATCTCTATGAAGAAATTGCCCGCATTTACGGCTATGACAAATTGCCAGCTAGCCTGCCAAAAGATGACGGGACTGCCGGTGAATTGACTGCAACGCAGCATCTGCGCCGTCAAGTACGGACCTTAGCAGAAGGAGCTGGGCTGACAGAAATCATAACCTATGCTTTGACGACGCCAGAAAAGGCGGTTGAGTTCACTCTCAATCCTAGTAACTTGACTGAGCTCATGTGGCCGATGACAGTGGAGCGCTCCGTTCTTCGTCAGAACATGGTCTCTGGCATTTTGGACTCCCTAGCTTACAATGTAGCTCGTAAAAATAAGAATCTAGCTCTCTATGAGATTGGTAAAGTCTTTGAGCAGACTGGCAATCCTAAGGAAGAACTGCCAAATGAAATCAATAGCTTTTCCTTTGCTTTGACAGGTCTGGTTAATGAAAAAGACTTCCAGACCAAGCCAGTAGCAGTTGATTTCTTCTATGCTAAGGGTGTAGTGGAAGCACTCTTTGCTAAGTTGGGCTTGACAGCTGAATACGCGGCTAGCAACCAGATTAAGAGTTTGCATCCTGGTCGGACTGCTTTGATCTCTATCAATGGACAGCCTGTCGGCTTTGTCGGCCAAGTCCATCCTGCGACAGCCAAGGCTTACGATATTCCCGAAACTTATGTGGCTGAACTCAACCTGTCTGCTATCGAAGAGCAGATCCAGCCAGCACAGCCATTTACAGAAATCACTAAATTCCCAGCTGTCAGCCGTGATGTGGCCCTCTTGCTCAAGGATGAAATCACTCACCAAGAGGTTCTTGATGCAATCCAAGCAGCTGGTGTTAAGCGCTTGACCGATATTAAGCTCTTTGATATCTTCTCTGGGGACAAGCTGGGTGTCGGCCTCAAATCTATGGCCTACAGCCTGACTTTCCAAAATCCAGAAGCCAGCCTGACTGACGAAGAAGTGGCTAAATACATGGAAAAAATCGAAAAATCCCTGACCGAAAAACTCGGCGCAGAGGTACGTTAATGAACTATTCCCCAGTCATGTGATTGGGGATTTTGATTCATACTCTTCTAAAACCTATTCAAATCATTGTTGATTTGCTTTCTATCTTACTAGGATGCGAGCAGTGAAGCAGATGAAATGAGAAGTATTCGAAATTGAAAATCAGTAGGAAAAGTAATCATGGAAAATGTAAACCAAATCTCCCAATGTCAGACTCTTTGGGCTAGAAATAAATATCTGGTTCTCAGTCATTCTAGTAAGATCTATCTGGAAATCCGCCAATATCTAAAAAGCGACTCGGTAGAAGCAGCACGTGTTCAAGACTTGATTGACCAGGCGGTAGCCCTGCCTGAAAATCGCGGTCAGGTCAGCAATGCCTTTCAGCATGTTTGGGGCTATTTTAAGAAAAAAGTCAGTACAACTGAAAAAGAAGATTTTATGCATCTTTTGCTTCGTTACCAATCCGGTCAGGCTGAGCAGAAAGACTTGGTAAGAGCTGTAAGGAACCTGCTAGTCAAGTATCCCAATCCTTATCTGCAGAAATCCACTTTGTTATTTGGTGATGAGGCATGAAGTTCTGAAATCAAGGGGGAAGAATAAGCTTGCTCGCCTAGTAGCTTTGAGGGGTGTAGATGATAAAAATAATTTGTTAGGCTCATAAACAATATTATTTTGACTAGTTTCGATAAAGAATCCACCTTGAGCAAAACGTGTCTTTAAGGTATGATTGGAGAAAAAATGTTTTTTACTTATCAGGGAAATAAATTATATTATAAAGTGATTGGTCAAGGAAAGCCAGTCTTGGCAATTCATGGTTTGGGCTGTTCATCTGAATTGATGGAAGGATGTTTGGAACCCATTTTTGAGAAACATGCTGACTATAAAAGGATTTATTTAGATTTACCTGGCATGGGTAGGTCTGATGCCAATCCTGCTTTTGCAAGTGCGGATGCGATTTTAGAGATGATCTTGAACTTTATAGAGACTGTAATCAGCGGACACTCCTTTCTCTTAGCTGGAGAGTCTTATGGTGGCTATCTTGCTAGAGGGGTTTTGGCTAAGAAAAGGTCGGAGATTGATGGTTTGCTGCTTATTTGTCCAGTAGTTGTACCCAATCCGCAAGAAAGAATTCTGCCAAAAGACAGCCTGCTAATTAGAGAGGTTGGGTTTGATATAGCAGGCAAAAGCGAAGATTTCGTTGATTTAGCGATTTTACAGACTAAAGAAACTTATCAACGGTTTGAAAAAGAAATCCTAGCAGGGCTTCAGATGATGAATGCTCCCTTTGTCCAAAAGCTGCAAGAAAACTATTCTTTTTCGTTTGAAGTGGATCAAGAGATACAGGAAAAGGGCTATGACGAGCCCAGCCTTTTTATAGCAGGAAAGCAGGACCAAGTCGTGGGCTTCGAGCAGTTAGCGCAACTGTCTCACTATTATACAAGGGCAACTCATGCTGTAATGGATCTTGCTGGTCACAATGCACAGATAGATCAAGAGGCTCTCTTTACGGCCTTGGTTGAAAATTGGCTCAAGCGAATTGAACTTTCCTGATACTAAAAGATTTAATATGTTGAACAGATGCAGATGAAACTGGAGTTCATCAAAGAAATCTAATTCAGCCCAAAATTGATTTTAAAAGCATTGAAAAAAGCGGTCATACCGCTTTTCTTTGCTTATTCTCCCCAGAATTTCTGGGCGATTTCTTGGCCTTGTTTGATTTTGGCCCACTGTTGCTCAATGGTGAGTTCGTTTCCAGAGTCACAAGAGGCGAAGCCGCATTGGTGGGAGAGCAGGAGACGCTCTTTCGGTAGAACTGTTGCTGCTTTCTCGAGGAGGTCTAGGACACGCTTTTCATCATCCAAGCCTGTCGTTTTACTAGAGAGCAGTCCTAAAACAACTTCCGTATCCTTGTCTTTCAAAGCTGCTAGGGCTGATACATCACCAGCTACATCGCTGTCCCACTCTAGGAAGTAGCGATCATAGTGTTGGTCGCGCAGGAATTTTTCCGCGATAGCTTCGTAGGTACCCTCGGCAGCAGAGCGGCTTTCGTAGTTACCACGGCAGTTGTGGGTCCAAACAGTCAGTCCTAGCTCATGAGCGTAGTCTACGACTTCATTGTTGATGGCGACAAACTCGTCTGCCAGGTCAGCCAGACTAGCATTGCCCTCCGCAAAGAAGCTGGCAGGATTGGACTCGTCAAAAAGCTCCCAGAGACAGTCGTCAAACTGGATAATATGTCCGCCAGCAGCCTTATAGTCGTCCAAAAATTCCTTGTAGGCCTGAATCAAGCCTTTTTTCAAATCTTCATTGGTCTCATAAACTTGTCCTGGTCCCGCCAAGCGGTCAAAGACAGCTAACTCAGTATAAGCATGGGCAGGTCCCCAGACAGTCAGCTTGGTATCTTGGCCAGCAGCCTCATCCTTGACTAGCTTATAAATCTCGATAAAGTGATGATTTTTACCAGAGAGTGGTGCTGTGATGCGGATACCAATATCTTTCCGAGTCTCATATTGCCCGCCGTCGTGGTCCTTGAAGGTATAGCCGCGGTCAGCAATGTAGCGCTCAATTCCCTTAAGTCCCCGGACAAAGTCCAGATGCCACATGGACTTGGAGTATTCTCCATCTGTCAGGATGTCAATACCCTTAGCCTTTTGCTCAGCGATAATCTCCTTGATGTCAGCTGTCTCCGTCTCATGGTAGCCTGGGAAGCTTTCGTAGAAGGGGTATTGAATATCATCGCGGTGCTCAATTTCGGTTTTATACTGGCGCAGATTTTCTGGGCGCAGAAGTGATCCAACCAGTTGGAATTTTGATTTTGTCATAAGATTTCTCACTTTCATTACCTATTACTATCTATTGTATCGAAAATTTCTAGGCAAATAAAATAGTTAATTCTGCTGGTAGGGTATATCCGAAAACTATTGCTAGCGCTTCCTGAAATTGTTCTCTCAAATTAAAGTATCTTCTCCATTACAGTTTCCTGAGCCTGAAGCCCTAATCGCTCATAGAAATGCAGGGCTCCGACATTGTCGTTCCAAACATTGAGAGTCAGATTATAGCAGCCGATTTCCCGAGCATAGTCTTCCGCAAAGCGGTAAAGCTTCTCGCCAACCTTTTGCCCTCTGGCTTTCTCATCTACACATAAATCCTCAATAAAAAGTGTCTTGATGGGATTGAGCACAGGACTGACAGGCTGCTTGATGGAGCAGAAGAGGTGACCGAGGATTTCTCTGGATTCACTTTCAAAGACGAAAATAGGAGTGGACTCTTGTCCCAGAATCTTCTCTAGCTCTTCATTGTTAAATTTGCTTCCCTGGTCTTTAAAAATATCTGGCCGAGCTTGATGATGAACCAGCAGGACTTGCTGGAGGAGTTCTTGTAGTGCAAGAATATCACTGACTTGAGCTTTTCTGATTGGCATAATTTTCTCCATTCATCTTTTATAGAATCATTATAAGATAGTGAACTATTTTGTCAAGAGAGCTCGGAAAGATTAACAGAACAAGCAGCGTCTGAATATAAAAATCCAGTCAAAGCGATTCATTTCTGCAAGGTGTATTTTCCTTATAATAAAAACTGCTTTTTCTTGACAAATGAAACAGACAAGTGTAGAATATAAGTATAAACTACAAATGTAGAAAAAGGAGAAAAGGATATGACTATTACAAAAAAAGCCTTTATCGGAATTCTATCTCTGACAGCAGCAGTTCTATTAGCTGCTTGCTCAGGCAATACTAACCAAGGAGGGAATACTAGTTCATCACAGAATACACAAGGCCAAACATCACAATCTGCGCAAAATCAGACTTCGCAGTCATCAGCCGCATCATCCTCTAATCAGCCTTCGTCATCATCAAATGCAGGGCAGGCTACTAATCTAGACGGGCGCTACCAAGCAACCGACCATGATGGTGACCAGCATGTCCTGGAAATCAATGGTACGACTGGTACTTGGACTGAGACTGAGGTCGATGGCAGTAAGGAAATCAAGCAGGTACAAGTAGATAGTGCTAATCAAAGACTGATTGTCGGTGATGATGTCAAAAGTTACCGTCAAAATGGCAATCAGCTGATTGTGGACGAATTGGATGATGCTCCAGACACTCTGACCTTTACCAAGCAGTAAAGCGCTTTTCATTCTGCTCAGGACAACAGGATGAGCAGTGAGAAAATCTAACTAGGAAACTCTGAGAAAGGAGTTTCCTTTTTTATAAGAATTTTATCTTAAATGATGTCAAAAATTTGACTTGAAGGGTGCTCTAAGTTGTATAATAGTTACTATAAAGATATCAAAGGAGAAGAAACGATGAAATTGGCAGTTTATACAAAAGCAGGTCAAGTAGGGCTCGCTGACATTGATCGTCCGCAAATCATTGAGGCAGATGATGCCATTATTCGGATTGTTCGGACCTGTGTCTGTGGTTCTGACCTATGGCGCTACCGCAGTCCAGATATTGAAGCAGGCCATCAAAATAGTGGGCATGAAGCGATTGGAATTGTCGAGGAAATTGGCGATGCAGTAACGACTGTTAAACCTGGCGATTTTGTTATTGCGCCATTTACTCATGGATGCGGGCAATGTGATGCCTGCCAGGCAGGATTTGATGGCACTTGTGATTCTCATATTGGGAATAACTGGTCAGACGGGGTGCAAGCAGAATATATGCGCTTCGAATTTGCTAACTGGGCTCTTATCAAAATTCCGGGTCAGCCTTCTGATTATACAGAAGGGATGCTCAAATCACTCTTGACACTGGCTGATGTCATGCCAACTGGCTATCATGCTGCACGTGTGGCAGATGTCAAGCCTGGTGATAAGGTGGTCGTGATTGGTGATGGAGCTGTTGGACAATGCGCTGTGATTGCTGCTAAAATGCGTGGTGCTTCCCAAATCGTTCTTATGAGTCGTCACGAAGATCGACAAAAGATGGCCTTGGAATCAGGTGCGACAGCTGTTGTTGCAGAACGTGGCGAAGAAGGAATTGCCAAGGTCCGTGAGATTCTTGGTGGTGGTGCAGATGCAGCTCTGGAATGTGTCGGAACAGAAGCAGCTGTTGATCAAGCTCTGGGAGTCCTGCACAACGGTGGCCGCTTAGGATTTGTCGGTGTGCCTCACTATAATAACCGAGCTCTCGGTTCTACCTTTGCTCAAAATATTACAGTGGCAGGCGGTGCGGCCTCTGTCACGAATTACGACAAGCAAATCTTGCTCAAGGCAGTTCTTGATGGTAATATTAATCCAGGCAAGGTCTTTACTTCGAGCTACAAACTAGAAGATATTGATAAAGCTTATAAAGACATGGATGAACGCAAGACCATTAAGTCTATGATTGTCTTTGATTAAATGTAGATGAAAAACAGCCTTGCTGCGGTCTCTTTAAGATGGCAGTAGGCTGTTTTTGTATGGCTTGATAGGTATTTTTTAGGAAAGGAAATTCATTCTTTATGCTCTCTGCACCAAATTATCCACCTTGACCATTCCGCGGCCAGGTGGAGCTGGTGTTCTTTGATAAGGCTGTCTGGACAAAGGCTGGGAAATTCGACGCAGAATCGGGCTTCTAGTCCTTTTTCTGTGTCGCGAAACTGATGGCGAATTCCACCGATATTGCAACCGTTCACTAGACTGGCGGCACCGACAGTTTGGAAGGGATAAGACGCATCACGAGGCTCCTCTATCTCAGCTTCACAATCAAGCTTAAGAAAAAACTGTGTTGGCAGTGGGCTGTTTCCTGCAGTCTCAATGACTTCAAGTTTGCTGCCGTGGGGCTGCAAGGCATAATGGTCTGGACAGGCACCAAGATTGACGCTTTTATGAGCATCTGTTTTTTCTAGCATCAACTTTTCTAGCTTTTTACTGAAAGAAGCAGCAGTCAATCCACTTGCAAAAATCGTTACAACAGCTCTTTTTCTTGGTTTCTTGGACCATTTGGCTGCCCATTTCATCAAATATTGGCTCCATTTGAGTTTGGTTCCAATTTTATGGATTAGCTCCTCGTATGTCAGCTTCATTTTTGCTTCCAGTAGGGCTTGGTCTAAAATCTCCGTGTTGTCAGTATTCGGCAGCTGTAGATTAAGTATCTTAGCTGCTTTATGGATTCTCTGCTTCCGCCATTGCTCAATTCTTTCTTGACTGACTTCTTTTTGATTGATCATAATCTTCATTTTTTAATCCTCTTGTTCTTGTCTTCTGCTTATATTTATTATATAGTGGGAGCTGGATGACATACAAGCATCAATTTTAGATAGACTGTTGCATTTTGAGGTGAATGGCATGTATGAGAAAAAAAGAAGAAAGACAGAAAAGCAGATAGAGACTAGCTTGCTGCAGCTGATGAAAGAGCAGACTTTTGAGACTATCAGTATTCGCCAATTGATTGACTTAGCAGAGGTGAATCGCAGTACCTTTTATCGGCATTATCTGGATAAATATGATCTGCTGGAGAAGATAGAAGACCGCTTGCTAGGTGATTTGCAGGTCTATTATCAAGAGGCTCTAGATTCTGCCTGCTTGTTCAAGTTAGAAAAGGATTTTAAAGTGGAAGACTATATTCATGAGAAACAAAATCTTTTTCATTTTTTTGAGCCTTACTTGGAAGACTTGGCCATTCTTTTGGGTCCAAATGGCAGTCCAACTAGTTCGCGGCGGTTGCAGGAAGCTTTGAGGGAGATTTTCTCGCAGAGTATTTCCTTGGCTGATCCACATTTAGAGGATATAGAAGCAGATTTGCTGCTGAATCATCAGGTCGCGTCCTTTATGGGAACCCTGACTTACTGGCTGGCTCATCCTCGCTATAAGGCTCAGCAAATGAGTGATTTTCATGCTAGGGTGACCTCTGTCGGTCTGGCGGGCTTTGTCAGAGAGCATATGCAGGGGGATTGACAGGATAGTTTTTCCAGCTTGCTTCTTGTATGGTATAATAGTCTCGAATATCTCAAAGGAGGATAGCTTTGTTTTTAGCTTTTAAAGAGATTGTCTACAGTCGCGGACGCTATCGTTTAGTGGTTGCTGTGGTCTTTCTCATTACCTATATGGTTTTCTTTTTATCTAGTCTTTCCGTCGGTTTGGCTAGGCTCAATCGCTTGGCTTTGGACCAATGGCAGGCTGAGTCGATCGTCTTGTCGGAGTACGCCAATAAGAATCTGGTTTCTTCGACTCTCAAAGAAGAGGAGTACAGCCGCCTGCTTCAAGGGGACTCAATTGCGGCTTTGGGACAGACGTCAGCAGTGGCCAATTATGAAGATGGGACTGATAAACTCAATGCTCAGGTTTTTGGTCTGTCTTGGGATAGTTTTCTAGCGCCTGACATTATTGAGGGACGTCCTGCTGAGAATGCTTATGAAGTTATTGCGGATAAGCGTCTGCAGCAAAAAGGTGTCAAACTAGGCGACCAGCTTCAGCTTAATGGAAGTGAGCGCCTCTATCAGGTTGTTGGTTTCACAGAGGATAATAGCTTCTTTACACAACCTGTAATTTTTATGGCTCTAGATGATTTCAGGGAATTAAAGTACGGCTCTAGTCAGGTTAAGAATATCAGTGCACTTGTGGTCAAGGATGGTCAGAAGATTGAAGAAGCTGGACTTAGTCAGCTCTCTATGAGTGATTTTATAGAAAATATCCCTGGCTATCAGCCTCAGGTACTGACTTTTTCCTTTATGATTGGGGCCATGGTTCTGATTACATTTTTGGTATTGGGAATTTTCATGTATATTATTACCATCCAAAAGACGCATCTTTACGGTATTATGCGCGCCCAAGGGATTGCCAGTGGGAAGATTATTGCCTCTATTTTTTGGCAGATTTTCATCCTGTCCACTCTGGGAATCAGTTTAGCTGTCTTGGCTCTTTTGGGAACCCAGCTAGTCTTGCCGGCTTCTATGCCTTTTTACAGTGACTGGAGAGCTTATGCTGGATTGATTGTCCTGATTGTTTTCATGTCACTGGCTGGCGGACTCTTGTCCATTCATCGGGTTCTGAAAATTGACCCTATCACAGCAATCGGAGGTGAGTAAATGTCAATCATAGAACTAAAAGGGGTTACAAAAGAATATGGTCAGGGGCATACGCTGGTTCAAGCCCTGAAACCAACTGATTTCCAACTGGAAGCGGGGCAGTTTGTAGCTATTATTGGGCCGTCAGGCTCGGGTAAAACAACCTTTCTGACCTTGCTGGGGCATTTGCAAACTCCCTCAAAAGGACAGATTCTCCTGCATGGGAAAGATACTTCCCAGCTCAAGGAAAAGGAACGAGCAGCCCTGCGTTTCAATGATTTCGGCTTCATTTTGCAGGCTTCCAATCTCATTCCTTTTTTGAAAATCGAAGACCAGTTTCAGTTGATTGACCGCTTATCTAAAAAGGAAAGAACAGAACTAGACAGTCTGATTGAGCTACTAGATCTAAAAGGAACACTCAAGCAGTATCCCAAAGAATTGTCCGGCGGAGAACGGCAGAGAGCTGCTATCGCTAGAGCGCTTTACAATAGCCCAGATATTATCTTGGCTGATGAGCCGACAGCTAGTCTGGATACGGAGCGGGCCAAGCGCGTGGTTCATTTGCTCAAAGAGGTGACCCAGAAATTCCATAAGAGCGTGGTCATGATTACCCATGATACCCGCCTGCTGGACGAGGTTGACAAGGTTTATGAGATGCAAGACGGAGTGCTAACTCAAGTTCGATAAAGCGTTAGAATGGTTTATGCAATCAAACAGAGAAAAAACAAGGAGAGGACTATGATTCATTATAAAATAAATCCTAAGCTAGATTTTGCAGCTGTACTAGATCTCTATGCTTCGGTGGGTTGGAGCAATTACACCAATCGTCCTCAGCAGTTAGAGCAGGCCTTCCATCAGTCCTTATTTGTGATTGCGGCCTATGACGAAGATAAGTTGGTTGGTTTGATCCGAGTGGTCGGAGATGGGCTTACCATTGTCTTTATTCAGGATTTGCTGGTGTATCCACAGTACCAGCGTCAGGGAATTGGCCGAAGCCTTCTTCAGCAGACGTTGGAAAGATTTAAGAATGTTTACCAAATCCAGTTGGCAACGGAGCAATCAGATAAAAATCTAGCTTTTTATCGAGTGCTCGGCTTTCGCCGACAGGAAGATTTCGACTGTACTGGCATGATTTATGCACCTGATAAAAAGTAAAATTCTAGAGAGAGTGGGACAGAAATCGGTAATTCGTTAGAATTCGATTTCGTCGTCCCACCTCCGCACAGTTGAGTAGGGCTGTAAAAGCTGATGAAATCAGCGTAGTAGAGCCCACTCAACCACTGCGTCTTGCTCGACAATCCAAAGACAATTGAGAGGCTAGGACTTTTGTCCCAGCCTCTTTTGTCATGTTTACAAGAAAAAAAGGAATAGAACTAGATCGATGAAAATATTTCTCGGTCTCTTTTGTTTTTCCTTGACAGTTAAATTGTCAGAATTTATAATAAAAGAAGAAAGATGATAACGGTGTTATCGAATTAAAATCATGAAAAAAGAAACAGATGAGTTAAACGAAAAAATCTTGGAAAGCGCAAGGAGTGAGTTCTTGGCTTATGGCTATCAGGATGCTTCACTGCGGAGAATTTGTCGCGCTGCTGGCTTGACAACTGGGGCTCTTTATAAGCGCTATGAGAGTAAGGACAGTCTCTTTACTGCTCTGCTTGAGCCTACTCTGACAGCCTTAGACCAGTATGGACAAGAGCAGAAGCGACGTGACTATGCTTTCCTAGAAGAGGGACACCTGTCTGATATGTGGGCCCATCGCTTGGAAGATCTCCAGTCCCTGATGAGGATTCTCTATGAGCATAAGGATATTATGCAGCTTTTGCTCTTTAAATCTCAGGGATCTTCGCAAGCGGACTTCAGGATGCGTCTGCCTCATTTGGCTGCAGACGAGACTTATCGCTATTTGGAGCTGGCTTACAAAGAGGGGAAGATCAATCATTTGGTCAAACACGAGTTTCTGCGATCGTGCATGACAGCTTATTATACAGCTATATTTGAGCCCTTGGCTCAAGACTGGCCCCAAGAGCAGGCGCTGGAATTTTGCCATTCCATCATGGACTTGTTTGACTGGGGAAGTTTGCTAGGTTTTTGATAGAAAGAAGGACATTCTATGAAGAAAAAATCTGTTCTTGCTTGGATCTGGGACTTTGTTTCCCTTCATAAGATGTATTTTGTGCTCAGTCTAATCTTTGCCTTTGCCTCTGTGCTTTCAGGATTTCTTCCTTATTTCTTTATTGGTGGAATGATTAATCAGCTCTTGGATGGCAATAAAAACTGGGATTTCTACTTGCAGCAGTCAGCTTGGGCAGGTCTGGCCTGGATTGGCTACTGGGGATTTCACGGTATTTCCACCATGCTGTCGCATACGGCTACTTTTAAGATTCTAGCGGAAATGCGGCACCGCTTGACAGATAAGCTGGCTAGGCTACCTTTAGGTACAGTGCTTAGTCAGTCATCAGGCAGTTATAAAAACATTATCGTTGAGCGGGTGGATGCGACCGAAACGACCTTGGCCCACCTGATTCCAGAGTTTACTGCTGGGATTTTTGGTCCGATTATTGTTCTCATTGCCATGCTGGTTATCGATTGGCGACTGACTTTGCTGTCTCTCCTGACTATTCCCATCGTGGCGCTGGCCTATATGCGGATGGTTGCCAATAGCGAAGAAGACTATCAAAATACTCTGGTCAAGACCAAAAAGCTCAATGATACAGCGGTGGAATACATCAATGGGATTGAGGTTATTAAGGTTTTTGGCAAGGAAAAGTTCTCTTACGATAAGTTTGTGACGGCTGCTAGAGAAGGAGCGGACTGCTTTATTGAGTGGATGCGCAAGTTCAATCTGGAGATGGGCATTGTGACTGCTTTTCTGCCATCAGGCTTGCTCTTTCTGCTGCCGGCTGGCTGTTATTTCTATCTGCAAGGTAGCTTGACTGCCGGCAATTTCATTCTGATGATTATTCTTTCGCTCAGTCTTCTGACTCCTCTGATTTTAGTGGCTAGTTACATGGACGATTTACGGAAAATCGGCACTATTTTTGGCCAAGTCATTGATATTTTGGAAAAGCCTGATTTGAAAAGACCTCAGGAGCTGAGAGAACTTCCAAAAGGAAGGGATCTAGTCATGACGGATGTCAGCTTTAGCTATACAGATGAAGAGGAAGTACTGCACGACATTTCGCTAGATATTAAGGCTGGTAGCATCAACGCTTTAGTCGGCCCATCTGGCTCAGGTAAGTCTACAATTGCCAAGCTTCTAGCTTCATTCTGGGATGTCAGTTCTGGTCAGATTACCTATGGTGGCTTGGACATTCGCCAGCTTCCGCTAGACTATTACAGTCAGCAGATTGCTTACGTGACCCAGGATAACTATCTCTTTGATGAGACTATTATGGAAAATATCCGAATGGGAAATCCAGCAGCTTCTGACGAAGAGGTCATCGAAATTGCCCGTCGTTGTGGCTGTTATGACTTTATCATGAACTTGGAAGATGGTTTTGAAACTCAAGTAGGCTCTGGCGGCGGTCATCTATCTGGTGGGGAGCGTCAGCGGATTGCCATCGCCCGTGCCATGCTTAAGGATGCGCCGATTCTTATTTTGGATGAAGCGACTGCTTATACAGATCCGGAAAATGAAGCACGGATTCAGTCCAGTCTAGCTCGTCTGATTGAGGGACGGACTTTGATTGTCATTGCCCACAGGCTGTCTACGATTATGAGTGCAGACCAGATAGTTCTGGTCAATGATGGTCGGATTGAAGCAAGGGGCCGGCATGAAGAATTGCTGGCAACCAGTCCGCTTTATGCTTCCATGTGGCAGGCCCATATTGCTACCAGGGATAATAGTGAGATGGAAGGAGGGCTGACTCATGCTTAATATACTGAAGAAATTCTTTGATTTCTGTACGACAGGGGACCGTAGGAAATTTTATCAATCCATTTATCTGGGCATCATCAAGTCCTTTATCATCGCTCTGCGTATTCCAGCAATTGGCCTAGTTGTTATGGGATTGATTGAGAAGAACCTCTCTATGCAGACTTTCTGGCTGGCTCTGGGAATCATGCTGGTATCCACTGTGCTAAACGTCTGGATTACACTAAAAATCACCATGCTGCAGACGGAAGCGGGCTATCATACCTGTGCTCAGAAGCGGATTGAAATTGCCGAGCACATGCGCTATCTACCCATGGGCTACTTTAATCAAAATAGCTTGGGCAAGATTACCAGTGTCACGACTAATACGCTGGAAGGGCTGTCTGATGTAGCTACCAGAGTGGTTATGATGACTGTGCAGGGCTTTCTGACGACTGGTCTCATCACCGTTTTAGTCTTTCTCTATGATTGGCGGATTGGTCTGGTTCTCTTGGTTGGTCTGGTCCTCTTTCTCCTGCCCAATACCCTCATGCGTTGGCAAGTTGGCAAGGTTTCTGATGACAAGTATCGGGCAGATACGGACCTAGTAGCCGTTGTTTTGGAGTATAGCCAAGGGATTGCTGAAGTTAAGAACTACAATCTGGTCAACCGTTCTGCCAAGAAGCTGTCCAAGGCTATTGAAGGCAAGAGTCAGCTAGATACCAAAATGACACTTGTGACCTCACCTTACATTGCACTCCAGGGCATAGTGACCAAGCTGACCGGTCTCTTTATGGGGCTTTTCTCTATCTACTTTTATCTCAATGGCAGTATGGAGCTGCTAGTAACCATTATGATGATTGTCAGTGGTTTTATGATTTATGAAAATCTAGACGGCGTTGGTTCGTTCTCTTCTCTCCTGCGCATTGTTGATCTGTCGGTTGACATGGTCAATCAAATTTTGGCTATCCAGCCGATGGACATCAGCGGTCAGGATATTGAGCCTAAGAGTAGTCGGATTGATTTGAGGGACGTTAGCTTCTCTTATGGAAATAAGAAAATCATTGACCAAGTTTCCCTCGCCATTCCGGAAAAAACGACAACTGCTCTGGTCGGACCTTCTGGATCAGGCAAAACAACGCTCTGCAACCTCATCGCCCGCTTCTGGGATGTGGATCAGGGAAGTATTAGTTTAGACGGGCATGATGTTAGGGAATACAGCTATGACAGCCTGATTCGTAATTTCAGCTTTGTCTTTCAAAGCGTCTATCTCTTTGAGGATACTATTGCTAATAACATTCGTTTTGGTAAGCCAGAGGCCAGTCAGGAAGAAGTGATAGAGGCTGCCAAGAAAGCTACCTGTCATGACTTTATCCTCTCACTGCCTGATGGCTATGATACCAAGATTGGTGAAGGAGGTGCCTGTCTTTCTGGAGGTGAGCGCCAGCGCATTTCCATCGCTCGGGCTATTATCAAGGATGCACCTATTATCATTCTTGATGAAGCGACAGCCAATGTTGACCCAGAAAACGAAGAAGCCCTCATGCAGGCTATTCAGGCTCTGACTCGCGATAAGACTATCATCATGATTGCCCACCGGCTCAAGACGGTTGAGCATGCAGACCAGATTTTGGTGCTGGATCAAGGCCGCATTGTCGAACAAGGCAAACACCAAGACTTACTAGCTAAACAAGGCATTTACAGTAAGTTTATCCAAGAAAGAAAAACGGCTGCCAGCTGGCGGATATAGCTGGCGGAGTGATAAACTGAAACAGCAGGCCATTGGCTTGCTGTTTTTAATTTCGAGAAAGGATGATATAATAATCGTAAAGATTAACGAGCAGAAGTAGGAGAAAGATGGAAAGAGCAGAGAAGCGGCGTCCTGGCCGGGCCTTTAGTTTGCATGATTTGAGCACTCGGAAGATTTGGCTGGAAAGCAATCATTTGCATGTTCAGTTTGATTATATGATTGATTATAGTCAGGAGGGCGAAAAGTATTATGAAGCTGGCATTTGCTTTGAAAATGTTGAGCTTGATTATTGTCAAATCTACATTTTGGACAGTCAAGAAAATCGGGCATTTACTGGTGTTTACTATCCATTAGAACATTTTCTAAAAGAATATCCGCAATTTATTATTACAATTATTCACGAATATTACAGTGATAAAAAGTGTCTTTGGCAGGGAGAATTATCAATGGGAAATAAGATTTTTCCTTGTCAGCTCCAAATAATGTATGAAGGCTGCATGAACTGTCGGGTCGGAAAAGAAAAAGAATAAAGAGTTTAACTACAGAGAAAGAGGTACCCTATGAATGAAATCAAATGCCCCAACTGCGGGGAGGTTTTTACTGTCAATGAGAGCCAGTACAGTGAGCTTTTGTCGCAGGTTCGAACTGCAGAGTTTGACAAGGAGATTCATGCTCGGATTGAGCAGGAGCTGGCTTTAGCAGAGCAAAAATCCCAGAATGCCCAACAAGCTCTTCTATCCCAGAAAGAGCAGGAAATTAGCAATCTTCAAAGTCAAATTGCTCAGTTTGAGACCCAGCAGGAATTGGCCAAGAAAGAAGTGGAACAGGCAGCCAGTCTGCAGTTACAGGAAAAGGCTAAGGAAGTCCAGCAGCTAGAAAATCAACTGACAACTCTGCGCTTGGAACATGAGAACCAGCTGCAAAAGACCCTGTCTGTTCTAGAAAAAGAGCGAGATGAGGTGAAAAATCGGCTAGTTTTGCAAGAAAAGGAAGCAGCGCTGGCTCAGACCTCGCTCAAAGAGCGCTATGAGGTAGAGCTGCGTCAGAAAGATGAGACCATAGAGTTCTACAAGGATTTCAAGGCCAAGCAGTCCACTAAGATGATTGGCGAGAGTTTGGAACAGCACTGCGAGTACGAGTTTAACAAGAATCGTATGGCTATGTTCCCGCGAGCTGAGTTTGGCAAGGACAATGATGCAAGAACAGGCAGCAAGGGCGACTACATTTACCGCGAGGTAGATGAAAATGGCGTGGAAATCCTCTCCATCATGTTTGAGATGAAAAATGAAGGTGATGAGACAGCGACCAAGAAGAAAAACGAGCATTTCTTCAAAGAGCTAGATAAGGACCGGCGGGAGAAAGGCTGTGAGTATGCTATTCTGGTGACACTTCTTGAGGCTGACAGCGAGCTCTACAATTCGGGTATTGTCGATGTGTCCTATGCCTATGAGAAGATGTATGTTATCCGGCCTCAGTTCTTCTTGCCCATGATTACCCTCCTGCGTAATGCTGCGCTTAACTCTCTCCGGTATAAGCAGGAACTTGCCTTGGTGCGGGAGCAGAATATTGATATTACGCATTTTGAAGAAGATTTGGATGCCTTTAAAGTAGCTTTCGCCAAGAACTATCAGTCTGCTTCGACCAACTTTGGCAAGGCCATCGAGGAGATTGACAAGGCCATCCGCCGTATGGAAGAAATCAAGAAATTTCTGACAACCTCTGAAAACCAGCTGCGCTTAGCAAACAACAAGCTAGACGACGTCTCTGTCAAAAAACTGACACGCAAAAATCCTACCATGAAAGCTAAGTTTGAAGCTTTGAAAGGAGACTAGGAGGCTCCTATGCAGATACGAAAAGCAACCATGAAAGATGCTGAAGCCTTACTGTCTCTATACGAAGACTTGGGCTATCCAACGACTGCTTCTAAGCTGGCTCGACGTTTAAAAATGATTCTCTCTCAGCCGCATTATGGCTGTCTTTTATCTGAAAGAAACGGAGAAATTTTAGGTTTCTTAGGTTATGCAAAGTTTTTCTTTTTTGAAGCAGATGGATCTTACTATCGTATTTTAGCTTTGTCAGTTGCAAAAGAAGCAAGACGACAAGGAATTGCGACAGCTCTGATGGACAAGGTCAAGAAGATAGCTAGTCAAGATGGTGCCAATGATGAACGGTTGGCTGCGCATGCCCAAAATTATGTCTTTCGTCAGACTAGCCTAGCTTTTGCGAGGAACGTAGAGGAGGATGAGCATGGGAAAGAAAAAAGCTAAGACTAGACCAGGAATACCGAAGGAGCCCGACCTCAGCCCTGCTATGCAGGCCCTTTTAGAAGAGGCTTATACCCTGTTTAAGTGCGAATTACACTTTCCTCTGACCCTTTGTACCTGCCCTGTCTGCCTCTCTGAGGAGAATCTCAGAGCTTTGCAAACCACACCTGTCAGGGAACTGAGTGAGGCGTTAATCTATGAATACCTCAATGCGGTGGTTAATAAGAGTGATGACGACTACCAAATCAGGCATTTTCTGCCTCGGATTTTAGAGATGATTGCTCACTACATTGAAATCAGAGTCGATGACTCTCTTAATCTGGATCGGTGTCACTTTGAAAGTGACAGTTGGAAGCCACAGGAGTTAGATTTTATGCGTCGCTTCTCACGTCAGTTTATCCTTGATACTATTAATTTTAGACCCAGTCAAGCTGATGGTGTGGCGGTTTATTTAGTTATGTTTGATCTGGCTGGCCTTGAAACCGACCATCTGCTAGATAGGAGTCTTTGGCTGGAGGAAGCTGATCCCATCAAGGCACTACTTGCTCTGGAGGAGATTTACTACTATTACACAAAGGATTATGCCCACTTTGACTATATTTTTTCGGACAATCCTGCCTTTAACCAGCAGATGACAAATTGGCTGAACAGTCGGGAACTGGCTCAAGGTTTTTTTCCAATATTGGAAAATGTTCTCCTATCGGAGGAAGAAATGGCGTCTACTGAGGACTACCGCCTTGAACAGCTTTATCAGATTTTTGAAAGTCGGATAGAAGCGTGACTATTTCGTTATGTTTTTCTAGTCAATCATTAGCATCCATATAAACTGATGAAATTTTGGGAAAAAATCAAGAACAAAAAGTGACTGCTGATTCAGGCTCAGACCTGTCAAGAATATGATGCAAGAGCAGACAAGGATTTCCAAAAGAGAGTTTTACTATTTAGAAAGTTAACCAATGAACGGAATTATCAACTTAAAAAAAGAAGCGGGCATGACCTCGCACGATGCGGTTTTTAAGCTGCGTAAGATTTTAGGAACCAAGAAGATTGGTCATGGAGGGACCTTGGATCCGGATGTGGTCGGGGTGCTTCCGATTGCAGTCGGCAAGGCGACGCGCTTGGTCGAGTTCATGCAGGAGGAAGGCAAGATCTACGAGGGAGAGATTACGCTAGGCTGCTCAACAACGACAGAGGATGCAAGTGGAGACTTCCTAGAGCGGACGCCGGTGACAGAGCTTTTAGAAGAAGCCCTTATCGATGAGGCGATGGAGTCCATGACTGGTGAGATTCGCCAGATTCCGCCTATGTACTCAGCAGTCAAGGTCAATGGCCGCAAGCTTTATGAGTATGCAAGAGCGGGTCAAGAAGTGGATCGGCCAGAGCGGCAGGTGACCATCTATAGTTTTGAGCGTACCAGTCCGATTTCCTATGAAGATGAGCAAGCCCGCTTTCGTTTTCGAGTCAAGTGCAGCAAGGGGACCTATGTCCGAACCCTGTCTGTTGATTTGGGAACCAAGCTTGGCTTTGCCAGTCACATGTCCCAGCTGACACGGACTTCCTCAGCAGGTATGAGCTTAGATGATGCCTTGACCCTGGATGAAATAGCAGAGCGAGTAGCAGTGGAGGAGTTCTCCTTCCTCCAACCACTCGAATTAGGAATCGGAGATTTAGTGAAGGTTGAGCTTTCTGACGAGCAAGTTGAGGATGTGAGAAATGGCCGTTTTATCAGCTTGGTGTCAGAAGAAGCGGAGCTAGCTGGCTTTTATAAGGAGAAGTTAGTAGCTATTTTGGAAAAGCGGGAAACCGCCTACAAGCCCCGCAAAGTCTTCCTTTAATATCCGCAGTAGAATTGTCAAAAGATTGTTACTCTTTTGTAATATGAAATGTGCGCTTGCATGTTATAATAATTTCATTAAACCTCACAAAAGGACAGCAACTGCACAACTGCTGTCCTTTTGTTTTGCTTTTTTCAGATTTTGGCCAATGCCTTGACTAAGGCAGTAAAATCTTTTTGAATATTTTGCAGTTTCGCGCGGAACGGATATTGTAAAAATAGTAAATGCGTAGTAAAATAGAGGAATGATGATAACCAAGAGAATTATAGATGAAAAAGGGATTGATCAGACAGAAGATACGGTCCTTGTTCTAGGCTATTTCGATGGGCTGCATAAGGGCCATCAGGCACTCTTTGAGAAAGCGCGAGAGATTGCTGATGAGCAAGGTCTCAAGATTGCAGTGATGACCTTCCCAGAGTCGCCTAAACTGGCCTTTGTGCGCTATCAGCCTGAGCTCATGCTGCATCTAGCTAGTCCTGAAGACCGGATGGCGCAGCTGGAAAGTCTGGGTGTTGACTATCTTTACCTGATTGATTTTACTAGCCATTTTGCGGGCAATACAGCTCGGGACTTTTTTGAGAAGTACGTGTCTCGTTTGCGTGCCAAGGCTGTGGTAGCTGGCTTTGACTATCATTTTGGCTCAGACCGCAAAGAGTCACATGAGCTGAGAGATTATTTTAATGGCAAGATTGTTATCGTTCCTTCAGTTAATCTGGATAATCGGAAGATTTCTTCCACTCGGATTCGGGAGACGATTGCTGTCGGAGATATGCTGAAAACTCAAGAGCTGCTGGGCTATCCTCTGTCTACTCGTGGCATTGTGGTTCATGGCAATGCCAGAGGACGGACAATTGGTTATCCAACAGCCAATCTAGCTCCCTTGGATCGAGTCCTGCTCCCAGGAGATGGCGTTTATGTCGCGGATGTTGAGCACAATGGTCAGCGCTATCGCGGTATGGCTAGTGTTGGGAAAAATGTAACTTTTGACGGTGATGAACTTCGTTTTGAGGTTAATATCTTTGATTTTTCTCAGGATATCTATGGTGATACCATTCGGATTTTCTGGCTGGATAAGATTCGCGAGATGGTTAAGTTTGATGGTATTGACAGCTTGATTGCTCAGCTGCAGAGTGATGAACGGATCGCTAGAAGTTGGACTGGTTATCGAAATAGTTGAAAAATTTATATTTTCATGACATTCGGCAGTAATTTTCAAAAAAATATAGTCAAGCCAAATAAAATTTAGTATAATAGAGGTAGTTATTATACAGAATTAGAAGAGAAACGCATGATTACATTATTTTTATCGCCGAGTTGTACTTCTTGCCGTAAGGCGCGTGCTTGGCTGCTAAATCATGAAGTGCCCTTTCAGGAACATAATATCATGACGAGCCCTCTGTCAGCTCCCGAATTGCAACACATTCTTTCTCTGACAGAGAACGGTACAGACGACATTATTTCAACTCGCTCAAAAATTTTTCAGAAATTAGATTTGGATGTGGAGGATTTGTCTATTTCAACTTTGATTCAGTTGATTGAGGATAATCCCAGTCTTTTGCGACGCCCAATTATTTTAGACGGCAAAAGGATGCAAATCGGCTTTAACGAGGATGAAATTCGTGCTTTCCTGCCTCGTAGTTATCGTAAGGAAGAGTTAAGATCCGCAACCATGCGGGCAGATATTCAGTAAAGATGAACAAAAATTATAGTTACCCACTAGATTTATCGTGGAGCACTGAAGAGCTTGCTTCGGTGCTTTCTTTTTTTAATGATGTAGAAGCAGCTTATGAACAGAAAGTCCAAGCGGAAAAGCTCTTGAAGTCCTATGCGGCTTTCAAGCAAGTTGTTCCGAGCAAGGGTCAAGAGAAGCGAATCGGCCGTGACTTTGAAAACGTCAGCGGTTATTCGCTTTATCGTGCTGTTCAAGAGGCAAAAAGTAAAGGTAAAGGAAGCATTTCTCTTGGAAAATAAATTTCATTTTGCTAAAGAAATCATCTACCAAGCTGGTGCTTTTTTGAGAGAACATCTCTATGATGATTTGGATGTGAGTCAAAAGACCAGTGCCACTGACTTGGTCACCCAGATGGACCGGAGGGTTCAGGATGATTTGGTGGCTAAGATTCTAGCCCGCTATCCGCAGGATGCTATTTTAGCAGAGGAAAATGGACTCCGACATAATATTACTGATGGCAATGTCTGGGTGATCGATCCGATTGACGGAACCACCAACTTTATCACTCAGAAGGCTGATTTTGCAGTCATGATTGCCTATTTTGAAGAGGGCATTGGTCGTTTTGGCTTGATTTATGATGTGACTAGAGACCAGCTCTATCATGGTGGCGGAGACTTTGACGTCTATTGTAATGACCGGAAACTTCCTGCTTTTGAGGACCGGCCTTTTCAAGATTTTCTCATGGCTTCTAATGCCGGTATGCTGCAAGCCAATGATTGGGGCTTGGCAGACTTGGCCCGAGAGTGTTTAGGGGTTCGGGTTTATGGCAGTGCTGGGATTAGCTTTAGCAAGGTGCTGTCTGGCGGCCTCTTGGCTTATTTTTCCTACAACTGGCCTTGGGATTATGCGGCGGCTTCGATTATGGCGGAGAAGCTAGGCTTTATCGTCCAGACCTTGGATGGCAGTCGGCTAAATTTCCAGACTCGGCAGCCTGTCATGATGGCGCCTAAGTGCAAACTATTGGCTCTGGCGCCTTATTTAGAAAAGGGGAAGCAGTAGATGGACTTTCCTAAAGGTTTTAAAGAAAAATATGAGCAGATTTTAGGCGGAGAAGCGGCGGACTTTTTTGCGACCTTTGACGAGGAGCCGATTTCGGCCTTTCGCAGCAATCCTCTAAAAGAAGGCCAGCAGAATTTCTCAGATGCCATTCCTCAGACAGACTGGGGCTTTTATGGCAAGGTGTCTGGCAAGTCTGCTGAGCATGTGACTGGTCTGGTTTATTCGCAGGAGCCAGCAGCTCAGATGGTGGCTCAGATAGCAGCGCCATCTAAGGGTATGAAGGTCCTAGATTTAGCTGCAGCACCAGGTGGCAAGTCAACTCATCTTTTATCTTTTTTAGATAATACTGGCCTGCTGGTCTCCAATGAAATCAATAGTAAACGCTCTAAAATCTTAGTGGAGAACATTGAGCGCTTTGGTGCTAGAAATGTGCTTGTTACCAATGAATCTGCTGACCGACTGGCTCAGGTTTTCGAGGGTTATTTTGATTTGATTGTGCTGGATGCCCCTTGTTCGGGGGAGGGCATGTTTCGTAAGCGGCCGGATGCTACCCAGTATTGGACGCCGGATTATCCAGCTCAATGCGCCCAGCTCCAGCGAGAGATTTTAACAGCTGCTATGAGCATGCTTGCTAAGGATGGTCGTCTGGTTTATTCGACCTGTACTTGGGCTCCTGAGGAAAATGAAGACATCGTTGCTTGGTTACTAGAAGAATTTCCACTTGAACTGATTGATATTCCTAAGATAAACGGGATGACTGAAGGAATTGGCTTTTCTGAGACAGCTCGGATGTATCCGCATTGCTTCAAAGGTGAAGGTCAGTTTGCAGCCCATTTTCGCTTTACGGATGAGAATAGCTGCAAGAAGATTAAACCAGGTAAGAATCGTTTGACGAGCGAGCAAAGAAAACTCTGGCAGGACTTTGAGATCAAGCATTTAAAAACAGTCTTGACTGGAGAGCTGCAGACCTTTGGGGACAATCTTTATTTGTTGCCGGCTGGACTGCCAGACCTGTCCAAGCTAAAGATTGCCCGTAACGGTTTGCATCTAGGAACATTTAAGAAGAATCGCTTTGAGCCTAGCTTTGCCCTAGGCTTGGCTATGAAGCCCAGCGAGGTTCTGAAGCGGCTAGAGATTACTGAGCAGGATTTCAAAAAGTATGCGGCTGGCGAGACCGTTGAATTACCAGAATCACAAGCGAATGGCTGGTATCAGCTGGTCCTGGCTGGCAATGGTCTGGGCTTTGCAAAAGTGACTGGAAAAACCCTGAAAAATTATTTTCCAAAAGGCCTGAGATTTAGATAAAATATTAGGAAAAGCTGGTATTATATGATATAGTTGAAGATGTGAAAGTATTGAAAAAAAGCTTCTTTCTGCTAAGTAAGAAATACTAAAGATACTTCCCATCCTCTTGATTTTATTAAAGGAGAAATCTTTTGAACAAATTGAAAAAATTTGCTTTAGCACTGACAGCTCTGGGCTTAGGTCTCAGCTTATCAGCTTGCTCATCATGGATTGACCGCGGTGAATCCATGACAGCGGTGGGCTCAACTGCCCTGCAGCCCTTAGTTGAAGCGGCAGCTGATGACTTTGGCTCCAACAACATCGGTAAAACGGTCAATGTGCAGGGTGGTGGATCTGGTACAGGTCTTTCTCAAGTGCAATCAGGAGCTGTTGAAATTGGGAACTCTGATGTTTTCGCTGAAGAAAAGGAAGGGATCAAGGCATCTGATCTGGTGGACCATAAGGTCGCCGTGGCCGGTATTGCGGTGATTGTCAATAAAGAAGTTGATGTGGATAATCTGACATCCGAGCAGCTGCAGAAAATTTTCACTGGTGAAATCACCAACTGGAAAGAGCTGGGCGGTAAGGACTTGGAGATTTCGATTATCAATCGTGCGGCTAGCTCTGGTTCCCGAGCAACCTTTGACAGTGTCATTATGGATGGGAAATCAGCTGTGCAGAGTCAAGAGCAGGATTCCAACGGTATGGTCAAAAATATTGTTTCGCAAACTCCTGGTGCGATTTCTTACCTGGCCTTTGCCTATGTTGACGAGTCTGTAAAAACCTTGAAACTTAATAACTACGAACCAACAGCAGAAAATGTTGCGACCAATAACTGGTCGCTCTGGTCTTATGAGCATATGTATACACTGGGCAAGCCGACTGGTCTGGCTGCTGAGTTTTTAGACTATATGCTGTCAGATGATGTTCAAAAAGGGGTAGTTACCAGCATGGGCTATATCTCAATCAACGATATGAAAGTCAGCAAGGACGCTGATGGGAATGTCACAGCAATAGAAGGAGATTCAAAATGAAAAATGAGGAATTAACCAAAAAGTTGTTATCGCCTTCTAAGAATTCTCGCTTGGAGAAGTTTGGCCGCTATCTGACTTTTGCTTGTCTGTCACTGATTGTGGTGATTGTGGCTATGATTCTAATCTTCGTTGCTCAGAAAGGTCTATCTACTTTCTTTGTCAACGGCGTTAATGTTTTTGATTTTCTTTTTGGCGGTATCTGGAATCCTTCTGGTAAGGAATTTGGTGCCCTGCCAATGATTTTAGGTTCTTTTATCGTTACCATTCTGTCAGCTCTGATAGCAACTCCCTTTGCAATTGGTGCAGCTGTCTTTATGACAGAGGTTTCTCCAAAAGGAGCCAAGATACTGCAACCTGCGATTGAGCTTTTAGTTGGTATTCCATCTGTTGTTTATGGATTTATCGGTCTGCAAATTGTAGTGCCTTTTGTCCGTACAGTTTTTGGCGGTACTGGTTTTGGGATTTTGTCTGGTATTTTTGTGCTCTTTGTCATGATTTTGCCGACAGTAACCTTTATGACGACGGACAGTTTGCGTGCTGTGCCACGTCATTATCGTGAAGCAAGTCTGGCTATGGGCGCAACGCGCTGGCAGACTATTTGGCGGGTAACACTCAAGGCTGCTCGCTCAGGTATTTTTACAGCTGTGGTCTTTGGAATGGCGCGTGCCTTCGGTGAGGCCTTGGCTATACAGATGGTCGTTGGGAACTCTGCGGTGATTCCAACGTCCCTGACAACACCAGCAGCTACACTGACCTCTGTCTTGACCATGGGAATCGGAAATACCGTTATGGGAACAGTGGACAATAACGTTCTCTGGTCTCTAGCTCTGGTGCTCTTGATGATGAGCTTAGCCTTTAACAGTGTGATTAAACTAATTACAAAAGAAAGAGGTAAGAAAAACTATGCACGCTAAGAAATTAGATAAATTGGCGACTGGTGTTCTCTACACAATAGCGAGTATCATTGTTGCCATCCTTGCCTCTCTCATCCTCTATATCTTGGTTAGAGGTCTGCCTCATGTTTCCTGGTCATTCTTGACAGGGAAATCCTCTTCTTACCAAGCGGGTGGTGGTATTGGGATTCAGCTATACAATTCCTTCTTCCTGCTGGTGATTACTCTGATTATCTCTGTGCCTCTTTCTATGGGGGCTGGAGTTTATCTGTCAGAGTATGCTAAGAAAGGACCAGTGACCAACTTTGTCCGCACCTGTATTGAAATTCTGTCTTCACTACCTTCAGTAGTAGTTGGGCTCTTTGGTTATTTGATCTTTGTTGTCCAGTTTGAGTATGGCTTCTCAATCATTTCTGGTGCCTTGGCTCTGACAGTCTTTAATCTGCCTCAGATGACTCGGAATGTCGAAGACAGCTTACGCCATGTCCACCACACCCAGCGTGAAGCTGGTTTGGCCTTGGGAATTTCTCGCTGGGAAACGGTTCTGCATGTGGTCATCCCAGAAGCTTTGCCTAGTATTGTGACAGGGATTGTCTTGGCTTCCGGTCGTATCTTTGGTGAAGCAGCGGCTTTGATTTATACAGCAGGTCAGTCAGCTCCGGCTCTGGACTGGTCCAACTGGAATATTTTCAGCGTTACCAGCCCTATCTCTATCTTCCGTCAGGCTGAGACCTTGGCCGTCCATATCTGGAAGGTCAACAGCGAGGGAACAATTCCTGATGGAACGGCTGTTTCTGCAGGTTCAGCAGCAGTGCTCCTGATTTTCATTTTGATTTTCAATTTGGGAGCCCGCAAACTGGGCAGCTATCTGCATAAGAAATTAACCTCTGCTTAAAGGAGAAGAAATGACAGAATATAATTGGAATGAAAAACATATCATTACTTTTCCTGAAGAAAAGGTAGCCCTCTTAACCAAGGATTTACATGTTTACTATGGTAAAAAGGAATCCATCAAGGGCATTGATATGCAGTTTGAAAAGAATAAAATCACTGCTTTGATTGGTCCCTCTGGCTCAGGTAAATCCACCTATCTTCGCAGCCTCAACCGCATGAACGATACCATTGATATTGCCAATGTGACTGGAGAGATTCTCTATGAGGGGATTGATGTCAACCGCCCTGAAATCAATGTTTATGAAATGCGCAAGCATATCGGCATGGTTTTCCAACGGCCAAATCCTTTTGCCAAGTCTATCTATCGAAATATTACCTTTGCTCATGAACGGGCTGGTGTCAGAGATAGAAAGGTTTTGGATGAGATTGTGGAGACTTCGCTCAAGCAAGCGGCCCTTTGGGACCAAGTCAAAGATGACTTGCACAAGTCAGCCTTGACTCTCTCTGGCGGTCAGCAGCAGCGGCTCTGCATTGCCCGTGCTATCTCGGTCAAGCCAAACATTCTGCTCATGGATGAGCCAGCGTCAGCCTTGGATCCGATTGCGACCATGCAGCTGGAAGAAACCATGTTTGAACTTAAGAATAACTATACCATTATCATTGTGACCCACAATATGCAGCAGGCTGCCCGTGCTAGTGACTATACTGGATTCTTCTATCTGGGCGACTTGATTGAGTACGATAAGACGGCCAATATTTTCCAAAATGCCAAGCTTCAGTCCACTAATGACTATGTTTCAGGCCACTTTGGTTAAGCTGCTGTCCGTATTCATCACGATTCAACAAGCTTAGTCTTTGGTTGAATGTAAAATAAAATGAAGGAAAAACGTATGACAGAACCTATTTTGCAAGTCAAGGACTTGTCGGTTTATTATAATAAAAAGAAAGCCCTTAATAGCGTTTCACTTGATTTCATGCCAAATGAGATTACGGCTTTGATTGGACCGTCAGGCTCAGGTAAGTCAACCTTGCTTAAGGCCATCAACCGAATGGGCGACCTGAATCCAGAAGTAACGACTACAGGAACGGTCATTTATAACAGTCACAATATCTATGGTCCGAGGACAGATACGGTAGAGCTTCGCAAGGAAATCGGCATGGTCTTCCAACAGCCTAATCCCTTCCCTATGACTATCTATGAAAATGTGGTCTATGGACTTCGGATTAATGGTGTCAAGGACAAGGCAGTTTTGGACGAAGCAGTAGAGCGCTCCCTTATTGGTGCTTCTATCTGGGACGAGGTCAAGGACCGTCTGCATGATTCCGCTATCGGTCTTTCCGGTGGTCAGCAGCAACGGGTATGCGTAGCCCGCGTGCTAGCTACTAGTCCTAAGATTATTCTCTTGGACGAGCCGACTTCAGCCTTGGACCCAATCTCAGCTGGGAAAATCGAGGAAACCCTCTACAGTCTAAAAGACAAATATACCATGCTTTTGGTCACTCGCTCCATGCAGCAGGCGTCTCGGATTTCTGAAAAAACAGGCTTCTTCCTTGGCGGAGACTTGATTGAATTTAATGAAACCAAGAAGATGTTCCTCAATCCAGCCCACAAAGAGACCGAAGATTACATTACTGGTAAATTCGGATAACAGAAAGGAATCTTATGCTTAGAGTACAATTTGAAGAAGATTTAGAAAAACTTCATAATCAATTCTATGCGATGGGGAATGAAGTCCTATCGCAGATTAACCGGACGGTGCGTGCCTTTGTCACACATGACCGTGAACTGGCTCGTCAGGTCATTGAAGACGACGCTGAAGTCAATGACTACGAGGTTAAACTGGAGAAAAAATCTCTGGAAATCATCGCCCTGCAGCAACCTGTATCTCAGGACTTGCGGACTGTTATCACCGTGCTGAAAGCCAGCAGTGACTTGGAACGCATGGGTGACCATGCCGTATCTATCGCCAAAGCTACTGTTCGGATGAAGGGAGAGGTCCGCATCGAGTCTGTAGAAGATGCCATCAGCAAAATGGGGCGCGATGTTAAGAATTTCGTCGAAGAAACCCTGAACGTCTACCTCAATGGGAACGTAGACCAAGCTTATGCCGTAGCAGCTATGGATGAGAAAATCAACCAATACTTTGATGATATTCGCGATCTTGCTACAGAGGAAATCAAACAAAATCCTGAGCTGATTGTAACTGGCCGCGACTATTTCCAAGTTATCTCTTACTTGGAACGAATCGGCGACTATGCCAAGAATATCTGTGAATGGGTTGTTTACTTTGAAACAGGTAAAATTATTGAGTTGTGATGGTCAAAAGATGCGATTTGTTTCGTGTCTTTTTTGTATAATCTCAAGTATGGTTATCATTCTATTTTGTGTTTTAACTTACAACTAACTATGTTATACTACGGAAGTAGAGTCAAAAATTATTTTTTTATATTAGTACATAATGGAGAATGTTTATGAAGAAAAAGATCATTTTCGCCTTGGCAGTTCTGATGCTTCTCATTCCAGGTGGAATCTTTGGTGTGACAAAGTGGATTGAACACCAAAACTCACCCTATAATGTTAGTGACGTTTTAGACGATAAAGGAGTAAAACTTTACAAACGCGGATTTCGTTTGTTGGAAGAACAACTGGCAACTTACATTAAAGAGCACTATTCCGGAGTCACTAAAATAGAATTTTCACCTATACTAGTTCGAGGAGGTGACGGACGATATATGTTTCATGCCAATATTGTTCCTATAGTTTATGATGAATATGGAGATAAGGCGTATTTAGGTAAAAAAATTGGAAATCAAACATTTGCTCATTATGATGATTTTAGTAGTATTAGACTCGATTTTAATGGCTGGGATGAAGAAATCATTGAAATAAGAGTTGGTAGTGAATTTATTGATATATCTGATAGTAAATGTTTACCTGAAAATGCAAAACTTAATTCTGTTAAAGAAATTGATGAAAATATTGAAGCGCTTGTCAATGCTGGTCATCTAAAAGATGTGGTAAAAAGTGAAAAAGGTAGTCAAAAAGCGGAAATTCTCTATAATACAGAAATTAGGAAAGGAGAACATTTCAAATGGCGTTGATAGAATGGCATTGTTTATATTAAATAACGCTTAGCAAGACTAATAATTTGTAGAAAGTTAAATCATAAACATGATGAATCTTACCTTGTTGTTATAATCCTTATATATGCGTTCTAATTACAAATTTTTTACAGAACATAATGGAGAGACTGATGAAGAAAAAAATCCTTATAATGATTGCTGTTTTGGTTATGTTAGGTTCGGGAGGAATCTATATGTATAACAAACTGACAAAACCTAACCTTAGCCCCAAAACAGCCAAACTCTATCAGCATGGCTTTCGACTCTTAGAAGAACAAATTGGCACTTATATTAAGGAAAATTATTCAGGTGTTGAAAAAATAGAGTTTTCTCAAATTTATATTACTGGAGATGATGGATCTTCTATGTTGAATGCTGAAGTTGTACCAATTGTTTATGATTCTTACGGTAATAAAGCGAAATTTGGAGAGATGTATAAAAATTTTCAACAGCCTGCATATGGAACTATAGGTTATTTGAGGGTGAGCTTTGATTATTCAGGAAAATCTTATATAGAATTAAGTACCGATTCTGGAGAATTTAAAGAAGTGACTTATGGGCAGTCGCTGCCGGAAGAGATAAAAGTAAGAGAAATGAAGGATGTTGATTTTAATTTTGAAACCTTAATTAGAGAAGGAAAGTTAAAAGGTATTGAAAAATCAGATGAGGGAAGCCCAAAAGCTGAAATCATTTACAATGTTAAGCTAAGCAAAGGAGAAGAATAATATGACTTTGTCTGATCAAGAGGTTCGAAGAATGTAGTTAAATCTTAAGAAAAACGTAAAGAATGAAAGCGAAGTTATTTATAGGATTTGAAATAGAACTTTTTTATGTAAGAGATTCAAGATATCATAAACAGATAATTAAAAGCGCTTTTATAAAGAAATGAATGAGACCAGAAATAATGGTATGACTAGAAATATTATGATATACTATAATTAAAAAACAAAAGCGTTTTCATAAAGGTGTGAGGTAGGTAAACAATGAAGAAAAATAAATTTGCGATCATTGCAGTTCTTGTAGTTTTAATTTCAGGAGGAGTATATTGTATGACAAAATGGATTGAACACAAAAACTCTCCATATAATGTTAGTGATGTTTTAGACGATAAAGGAGTAAAACTTTACAAACGAGGATTTCGTTTGTTGGAAGAACAACTGGCAACTTACATTAAAGAGCATTACTCTGGTGTCAGTAAAATTGAGTTTTCGCCAATTTTTGTTCAAGGTGGGGATGGGCAGAGCATGTTTCGTGCAAATATTGTTCCTGTGATTTATGATTTACAAGGCAATAAAGCCTACTTGGGAAAAAAAATTGGTGAGAAATCCTACAGTCATTATGGTAGTTTTTGGGATGTTAGGCTTGATTTTAATGGCTGGGATGAAGAAATCATAGAATTAAAGGTTGGTGACGATTTTATTGATATTTCCGAGAGTAAAAAATTACCTGTGGAAGCCAAATTATCAACTAAACCAAAAATTGATGAGAATATAGAAGCTTTAGTTCAAGAACATCAGCTCGTAGATGTTAAAAAAAGCGAGAACGGTAGTCCTGATGCAGAAGTTGTCTATAATACAGAAATTAGGAAAGGAGACTTTTTAGAATGGCCTTAACAGACGAGAGCATACAGGAATTACAAGTTGAAGTTCTTAATATAATAAAAGAAGAAAAAAATGGGAATGAGTTCTCACTTGATGAGAGCGGAAAGAAATATAAACTGATTAACGAAGTCAACGAAACAACCCAAGCCATTGCTGTTGCGCCTCTTGATAAGGAAGGTAAGCCAGATTACACTCAAACTACTATTGTTGTTGCTGGTACTCAATCACCTAATAACGAAAATAATAACCATGTTACAGAATCAGTATTCAATGCGGTAATAGCAAGAAATCAATTAACAGAACAGACAAAGGACGTTCGAGAATTTTATAATCAATCATTAGCTAGTGCTAAAAAAATGGCTGGAACAGGACAGGAAGTTGATATTAGTAATATGTCGGGATTCAGTCAAGCTGGACCAGCAGTTGCTAAAGTAGCTGCGGAAATGAAAGTCCAGAAGATTACAAATTTTATGGACTGGGGTGCGTGGAATTCGTTGACAAAAAATACAGCCGATTATAGAGGTATTAGTGATGAAGAATTAGCATATATTAATAAACACTTACATTCATACAGTGATCAAGGGAAAGATTTAACAAGTTGGGATGGTCATGGAGGAATCATTCCGTATGGAAAAGTATTTACTGTAGAGGGAAAAAATCATAATGCTGGATTACCAAAGATTAAAGGTAATAGGCTAGATTTTGAGTGGTATGAAAAAAATGGTCTTTTCTGCACTGGTATGACCGAAAAGCAAGTCAGAAAGATTGCAAAACATAAAGCAAAAATGTATGAAATAAATGTAGCAACCGCAAATTTTGGATTAGACTATGCCAAAAAGAATCCTGAAAATTATGTTCTTGAGTATTTAAGGGACTACGGAGACTTCGCTCCTGAGCCTTCTAAGCATGATTTAATCGCCATAAATAGGAAATACATTGATGAATTGCATGCTTCTTTAAGAATTAGTTCTGGCGACAAAAAAATTAGTTTAAGAGAGGAACTCGTTCGCACAAGTGCTCAAACTGCTCTGCTTCAAGCTGAGGTCTATGAGCAAGAGATTAAAGATAAGTTAGCAAGTTCAAAATCAAAAGTAGAGGAACATATATCTGAATTAAGTAATGCAGCTCATACCCTTGCTCACAACCTTTCATCTGGTGAAGTAGAAGATCTTTTGTCTGAACTGACCTTATCCAAAGCTTGGAATGGGGAGACAGAAGCCTCTACTCTTGCCTCAGCAAGTGCATATACGACTAAAATGACGGAAATCGCTGGTAATTTAAACAAGGCCGCTGATAATATCGTAGCGATTGATCAAAAAGGCGCCCAGATTTTCACAAAAAAATAGGAGGAAGAGCATGATTGAACCAAATACAGAAGATCGAGCTGAAGCCGAACGGATAAAAAAAGAATATTTAAAGATTCAGGAACGTATTGCTATTCGTGGTTTAATTTCAGCTAAAATAGCTGTCCTTCTTGAAGAAAGTCAAGCTTTGCAGAGTTGGCTAGATAGTCAAGCAGAGACTATGAAAACTTTTGCCTCTACTCAAGTACCTGCTGACTTATCTGGAGCTTTCACAGGTGGAGCAGCAGATTCAATCAAGGAGGTACTAGGCGCTGTTCCTAAGCCTAGTTTGACCAGCCCTATCTTATAGGAGGCTTTATGGATTTTCAGAAAAAGATCGATCGTCTCGATGACGATCACATAGCGTTTCGAAAGAAAGTTAGTGAGTATGAATGGGATTATCAGGATATGAGACGAGAAGCTAAAAATGTTTCAGAGCAAATGAGCGAATGGATATTATCTTTTTGTTGCAATAGTCCTGATACCGTGCCCTCATATGAATTAAGACAAATAGAAGAAAATAGAGAAATTTTCGAGAGAAAAATTCAGCGTTATGAAGAACGGCTAAACAAAACTTATCACGAAGAAAATCGAATCTATAATAAAAAATTAGAGGAACTTGAGAAAGAAAAGAAGAACTCTTGACCGTTCTTCCATTTTCATAAACCACATTGACAGGTACTACCTGTCTTTTTGTTTGCATTTATTCTGCAACGAAATCTTCTAAATATGATACAATAATAACAGATTATAAGCGGACAAGAATGGCAGAGTAATCTTGCTGCGTTGTTCGCTAGATGAGGAGAAGCTTATGCAAGCAGTTAAACATTTTATTGAAACTTTTGTTCCTGAGCACTATGATCTTTTTTTGGATTTGAATCGTGCCGACAAGACTTTTTCAGGCAAGGTGACCATTACTGGGGAAGCTAAGACAAGTAAGATTTCCCTGCATCAAAAAGATTTGACAGTTGAAGCTGTAGAGGTGGCTGGCCAAGCTCGCCCTTTCACACTTGATAAGGACAATGAAGCTCTTTATATCGAGCTGGAAGCGGCCGAGCATGTAGTGGTGACCATAACTTATACTGGTAAGATTACGGACAATATGACGGGGATTTACCCATCTTACTACACGGTAGATGGTGTGAAAAAAGAGATTATCTCTACGCAGTTTGAGAGCCATTTTGCTCGTGAAGCCTTTCCGAGTGTAGATGAGCCAGAGGCTAAGGCAACTTTTGATTTAGCTTTGAAATTTGACCAAGCTGAGGGTGAGTTGGCCCTGTCTAATATGCCGGAAATTGATGTTGAAAACCGCAAAACAACTGGCGTTTGGAAGTTTGAAACGACTCCACGTATGTCTTCCTATCTCTTGGCTTTTGCTGCAGGTGATATGCAAGGAATTACTGCTAAAACCAAGAATGGAACCTTGGTAGGAGTTTATGCGACAAAGGCCCACCCAGCGAGCAATCTAGAGTTTGCTTTGGACATTGCGGTTCGCTGTATTGAATTTTACGAAGAATACTATGGAGTCAAGTATCCTATTCCTCAGTCGCTTCATGTGGCCCTGCCAGACTTTTCTGCTGGGGCTATGGAAAACTGGGGCTTGGTAACCTATCGGGAAATTTATCTGCTGGTGGATGAAAATTCAACAGCTCTGAGCCGTCAGACAGTTGCCTTGGTTGTTGCACACGAACTAGCCCACCAATGGTTCGGAAATCTAGTGACCATGAAGTGGTGGGACGACCTCTGGCTCAATGAAAGTTTTGCAAATATGATGGAGTATGTCTCAGTTGATGCGATTGAGCCTAGCTGGAAGATTTTTGAAGATTTTCAGACCAGTGGAGCTCCTTATGCCCTCAAGCGTGACGCGACAGATGGCGTCCAGTCGGTCCATGTAGAGGTCAAGCACCCTGATGAAATCAATACTCTTTTTGATGGAGCGATTGTCTATGCCAAGGGTAGCCGTCTCATGCATATGCTGCGCCGTTGGCTGGGAGACGATGCCTTCCGTAAGGGGCTAGGTGCCTACTTTGAGAAGCATCAGTATGGTAATACTATCGGTCTTGATCTTTGGGATGCTCTTTCTCAAGCTTCTGGCCGCGATGTAGCTGCCTTTATGGATGCTTGGCTGGAGCAGCCGGGGTATCCAGTTGTCACTGCTAAGGTCGAAAATGACTGCTTGATTTTGACCCAGAAGCAGTTCTTCATTGGAGAGCATGAAGACAAGGGTCGTCTCTGGCCAGTACCGCTCAATAGCAACTGGCAAGGACTCCCTGATACACTGACGACAGAAAGACTAGAAATTCCTAATTATGCAGCCCTGGCAGCGCAAAATGAAGGAGCCCTACGCCTTAATACAGAAAACACTGCCCACTATATTACAGATTATCAGGGTGAGTTGCTGGATGCTCTTCTGAATAATCTCAGCTCTTTGGACAATATCAGCAAACTGCAAATCGTGCAAGAGCGCCGACTTCTGGCAGAGTCTGGTAAGATTTCCTATGCGGACCTGCTGCCAGTCATCAGTAAGCTGGCAAACGAAACTTCTTATATGGTAGTTTCAGCTGTTTCCCAAGTTCTGGAAGGATTGAATCGCTTTGTGGATGAAGGCAGTCAGACAGAAGAAGATTACAAAGCCTTGCTGAAAATTCTCAGTCAAAGTAATTTCGACCGTCTTGGTTTTGAAAAACAGGAAGGTGAAAGCGATGAGGATGAGATGGTTCGTCAGCTAATTGTGGGCAATATGATTAAGGCTGACGACGAGACAGCTAAAGCTCAAGCAAGCCAGATTTTTGATAGTTATCGTGATAATTTGGAAAAACTCCCTGCCGCTATTCGTTTGCAGGTATTGGTCAACCAAATCAAGCATCATGAAAGCAAAGAGCTGACTAAGCTTTATCTGGACCTATATGTCGCTTCAAATGACGGAAGCTTCAAAAATGCGCTTTCTACAGCCCTTTCTTATACGAAGAACAAGGAAACCCTGGATGAACTGTTAGCGACTTGGAAGGATAAATTTACTGTAAAACCGCAGGATTTGTCAGCTTGGTATGCCCGTTTCCTCAGCCGGGATTTTACTCAAGAAGCAGTGTGGACTTGGGCGTGTGAGAATTGGGATTGGATCAAGGCAGCGCTAGGTGGTGACATGAGCTTTGATAGCTTTGTCATTAGCCCGGCAGTGATCTTCAAGACAGAAGAGAGATTGGCAGAGTACAAAGCCTTCTTTGAGCCGCAGTTAAATGATATGGCGATTAGCCGAAACATCAGCATGGGAATCAAAGAAATCGCTGCGCGTGTTGAATTGGTGAAGCGTGAGAAAGAGGCAGTGGAAAAAGCGATTCGAGCTGCAATCTGATGGATTTAATTAAATTGACAAGAAAGTCTGAGATATTATCTATCTCAGGCTTTTTCTTTATCATTTTGAGCATTTAAACATTGCTTATATGTCTTTGCTTTGATAAAATGGAATAGTATGTAAAATAAACAGGTAACTGTTTAAAGGAGAAATGGAGATTATAATGGAAAAGAAAATAGTCTATGGCTTCCGCAAGAGCCGCCTTTCTAAGGGCTTGTGCGGAGCTGTTTTGGGTGCGGCTTTGTTGCTAGCTGCTGGGTCGGTTCAGGCTGAGGAAAAGGCAGCTGAAGCAGTAGATCAGTCTTCCCTTTCTGAAGCTGCACTTTCACCAACCGAAGCGTCCCAGCCAACTGCTGCCCCTGCTCAGTTGGAGCCAGTAAGTCAAGACAAGCTTCCCTTGGGGGTTTCCCATGTGGAAATGGACCAAGCTTTGGCTGAGGCCGAGAAAGCGGGTATCCAGCTAAAGCAGGAGCCGCCTGTTGATTTAGGAACAGCTAGAAATCCAGAAGAAGCTACTAGTAAACGAGAGTCAGCACTAGCAGATTATGCGACCCAAGTCAAGGAAATACGTGAAACCACAGCAGCTTATCAGGAGCAGCTGAAGACTTATGAGAAAGAACTCAGCCAGAAAGAGTCTGCCAATCAAGCCTTGAAAGACCAATATGACAAGGCTTTAGCTTCCTATGCAGAAGAGTCCAGTCGTACTCAAGCTGAAAATGCTCAGCTTCAGGCAGACTATGAGCAGAAACGGACGGCTTATCAAGCAGAATTAAACCGTATAGTAAAAATCAATCAAGAGAAAGAAGCCTCCTATCAAGCAGCTTTAGCAGCCTATCAAGAGGAGCGTTCACAAATTTTACAAGAAAATGCTCAAGCGAAAGCAGACTACCAAACTGCTTTGGAGAGCTATGCTACAGAGCTGAAAGCTACTCAGGAGAAGAATGCTCAAGCAAAGCGTCGCTATGATGAAAAGCTTGCTCAGGTCTCAGCTCACAACAAAGCTGCCCAAGCTGAAAATGCAGTCATAGCAGAACGAAATCAGGCAGCTGAAAAGGCCTATCAGGAAGCAGTCAAGCAGTATGAAGCTGAAGTATCCAGACTAACTCAGGTTAAGGCAGAAAATGAAGCTGTTTATCAAGCTGCCTTGGCTGACTATGAGAAAGAATTGGCTCGAGTTCAGAAAGACAATGCTGAGCTAGAGCAGCAGTATCAGTCAGAATTGACGGCTTACCAACAGGAAGTAGGACGCATTCAAAGAGGCAATCAAGCAGCAAAACAATCTTATGAGACAGCCTTGGCTAAAATCCAAGAGCAGAACAAAGAGATTGAAGCACAAAATCTAGCTGTTCAGAAGAAAAATGCAGCCTTAAAGGAGCAGTATCAGGCTGATTTAGCTGCTTATCAAGAGCGATTGGCTGAGATTCGACAAAAAAATCAAGCGGCTGAGAAAGACTATGAGAGCAAATTAGCAGATTATCAAAAGAATCGCTCTGAAATCCAAGCTACTAATGATGCCAAAGAAAGAGATTATCAAGTGGCTTTGACTGCCTATCAAGCTGAACTTGAGCGTATTCAAGGTGAAAATAAGAAGCTGCAAACAGCCTATGAGACAGAAAAAGCAGGAGTAACAGCCCGTAATGCTGCCATTGAAGCTGCAAACGCCCAGATTCGTCATCAAAATCAGGAAAAACAAGAGCTTTATAAAAATCAATTAGCTCAATATGAGCAGGATGTGGCTCGAATCACCGAAAGCAACCAGAAAAGTCGAGAAACATACGAGAAAGCCTTGCTTACCTACCAAGAGGAAACTATTCGAATTGAGACGGAAAACAAGAATAAACTAGCTGCTTATCAGGCAGACTTAGCGACCTATAAAGCAGATCTTGCAAGAATTGAAGCAGAAAATCAAAGACTAAAAGAAGATTATAAGGCAAATCTTGCAGCTATTTCTGCTCAGAACACAGTAATCGAGCAGGAAAATGCAAGCATTAAGGAAAAAAATGCTCGATTGAAAGCCGACTATGATAAGCTCTTAGAAGAATATAAGAAGGCAAAAGCTGCCTATGATACTGCCAAAACTAAGTATGATGCAGCTCTTGTAACTTTTGAGAGAGAGTTGCAGGAAGCGGAGGCTAAGAAAAATGAAGAAGGCTATCTCAGCAAAGTTGAAAGCCAGCCATTTGTTTTCAAATCTGAGCCCCAGGCTGTCTTGACACTTGATCCCTCTATTAGAACCTATACCAATGATGAGCTGACTGAGGAGGTTCGTTCTTGGAGAATGGATGAATCAGGAATGAGAGCTTTGACCAGTGTTTTAAAAGGGAAAGAACATCAGACTAAAGTCGTTTTGCAAAAAGATGTGCCTCTGGTAGCTACTTATACCAATATCAAAAATTCCAGTATTCAAGGCAAGAAAATCGCTAAAGTTGTCTACACTTATACTCTGAAAGAATCAACGAAGAGTCAGGATAAGCTGCCGGTTTTCTTAGTTAAGGATCCAACCTTAACTGTGTGGACCTTGGATTTTCATGGCCAATCTCGAGTCAATGTCCAAGCGGAATTTTTTGATGAGGGTGGAGAAAGGCTTGATATGACAGGTTCTCTTGTCAGCTTCTCATCTTTAAATACTAATAAAGCTGCGATTGAGTACATCAAGAATTTTAATGGTGAATATGTTCCTATCACAGGATCTGCTATTAACATTCACCCAGATACCAGTGTTCATGCCGATATTTCTATTAACCATGAGAAGGAAGGCTCTCGCTTTGAGTATAATAAGTGGGATACGCCTACTAGTCCCTATAACTGGTATGGCGCTATTGTAGGTAAAGCCCAGGGAGATGTCATTTCCTTTGACATTGGTTCACGAAATCGGGGTTCTGCTTGGTTTGTCTTTAACTCTGATATTAAAGCCAAAGGTGTTCCAATGAAGCCTGTCGCTCCGACTGAGGTTGCCCAACCTCAGGAACCGGCTTATGAGGAAGTCAAGGCCTTGAATCCTCTTCCGAGTCAGCCAGTCTATCAATCTTTGCCGCAAGAGCCAGCTCAGCCAGCCTATCAAGAACTTCCTAGCCAGCCGACAGAAACTCAGCCTCTTCCTCTTCCAACTCAGCCTGAGGAGCCAGAAGTTCTACCGGAAAGCGATTTGGAAATTCTGCCGCAAGAGCCAACTTATCAGTCTGAACCTCTACAACCTCAAAAGCCAGTTTATCAGGAGTTGCCAGAAGAACCTAACTCCCCTTCTTTATTGACAGAGCCGGCTGTAGTTGAAGAACCAACCTATGAGAAGGAACAGCTCTTGCTGAGTCTTCCGCAAGCTCCGGTTGAAGAAGCGCTGCCGCAGGAACCACAACGACCATCTTATTTGAAAGAACCAGAAAAACCTCAAAAAGCTCCTGAAGTAAGCACGGGTGAGGCTCCGAAACCTCCTGTTTATGAAGAAGAAATTGCTTTAGAGGACCTGCCTCAAGAACCAAGTTATCTGCAGGAACCTCAGCGCCCTCAAGAACCTGTTCTTCAGCCTGAGCCCCAGTCACCTGTCAGAGAAAGTGACCTGCCTTTGATTGAGGAGCCTGACAAGCCGAATTATAAAGAGCTTCCTCAAAAACCTGCTGAACCTAACTATCAAGTTTTACCAAGCCGCCCGCAAGCACCGACTCAAACTTATCATTATAACCAGCTCTTTATCCAGTTAAAAGTCAGAGAAGAGTTGGAGGATGAGTCCAAGAAGAATATTCATCAACAAGAGGTTAGCCAGGGAAGTTTTGCTATCCTTAATCTGGTAACGGATGCTTTGCCTGCTTATCGCCAGCCAATTCATTCTTTCGTATTGGAGGATCGCCTGCCAGAAGGTTTTGAATTGGATCTAGAAGCGACTAGAGCGAAAAGTCCTGGTTACGAGGTTTCTTATGACCCGAGCACCAGAGTCTTGACTTTTGTTGCTGCATCAGGTCTGCTTGAGCGCTACAATGCTGACTTGAATACTGCGACCGAGACCTTGGCTCCAGCAGCAGTCGGTCGACTCTTGTATCCGGGCAGAACCTATACCAATCATTTCAGCTTGCTGATTAATAATCAATACCGGATTGAATCCAATCAGGTTAGTGTTTCGACACCTCCAGCAGGACTCACTGTTCAGCCAGCTCAAAAATTTGAGCCTCTTTCAAACCAGACTTGGCAACATCAAAGATTAGCAAGTAAGCAAGCAAGCAACTTGCAGCTATCTGTCAGCTACCAAACCACACAAGGTCAATTGCCTAAAACTGGAAGTAGTTCGAGTGCTCTTCTCACTTATCTTGGCTTTGCGGCCTTGCTAGCTTCAGCTGGCTTCCGCCCTTCTGAGAAAAAGTCATAAAAAGATAAGCAGCTCCTGCATCAAGAGCTTTTGAACATGATAAATCAAGACTGAGACAATTTCGTCCCAGTCTTTTTTACTGAGGATTTTTTGGGGCAAATGGTTGATAGATGTATCAAGTGTTTTAGATAGGCAAGTATTTTAAGATTAACGTAAATCGTGTTATAATAGCCATGTCAAAAAATTTTTACATACAATAATCACTAATGTTAAAGAATTTCATCTAGCCAAACAAATAAAAAATAAGTATGATGAGGAGGAAAAGATAATGTTAGGAAAACAATTGAAATTTATACGGGAGCAAAAAGGCTATAGTCAAGCTCAGATTGCAGAATCACTAGGAACGACTCGGCAGACCATCTCGAATTGGGAAAATGATAAGACGATTCTAGATAGTGCAAGTCTTATTCGTCTAGCCGATTTTTACCAGATTTCATTAGATGAGTTATGCGGTCGAAAAACTTTATCTATCTCCAAAGATTCGAGCATAAAATCAATGATTTTGACAAATGCCTGTACACTTTGGACTTGCTTTGTTTCATCTCTCGGATAATTCTATTGATTTTCCTGCTAACTTTTTAGTTATTTAGAATATTAGGAGGAAAACAATGTTTTACTATTTTTATTTATCTCTCGCAATTCTATTTGAAATTGCCGCCACAAGCCTTTTAAAATTATCTCAAGGTTTTTCGAAACTATTTTTCGGTTGCCTTGCTTTGATGTTTTATGGCTTGTGCTTTTTCTTTTTATCTCTATCTTTAAAGGGCATTCAGTTAAATCTAGCTTACGCTATTTGGTCTGGAATAGGTCTAGTAGGGACAACAATATTATCTATTCTGCTTTGGCACGAAAAAGTAACAGCTGTAAGTCTTTTAGGGATAAGTCTAGTTATTGTCGGACTTGTTTTATTGAATTTATCACAAAAGACTCACTAAAGAATGGAGAATGATATGTTTGATAATTATTTTAAAAATAAAAAGGTTGTAATTATTGGTGCAAGTGGCAGTTTGGGAAGGGTCTATACACGAGCTTTTCATCAAGCAGGTGCTAGGTTATATCTCTTAGGAAGAGATATAGAGAAGTTAAAGATGTTTGCGCAAGAATTTTCGTCTTTTATTCCAATAAGCTCAGTGGATATTACAAGTGAAGAGTCTCTAAAAAATCTAGTATCAGAGATACAAGAGTGGTCGGAATGTATAGATATTGTTATCAATGCAACTGGTTTTGATGTAAGAAAGTCTTTGTCAGCGCATTCCCTTGAGGACATAGAGCAGACACTATTGATCAATTTATCTGGCGCCATTCTGATTAGCAAGATTTTTCTGCCCTTATTAGCAAATGAAAAAGGTGCTACAATTGTGCATTCTGGCGGTTTTGCAGATGGGCGGCTCGCTTTCCCTTACTATAGCGTAGATGTGGCTAGTCGCGCAGGGATTTTTTCTTTTATTGAATCAATGAATCGCGAATTAAAACAGGAGCAGAAAAAGATGTATTTAACCTATTTTTGTCCCAATGCTGCGGACACACCCTCAGAAAAACCTTACCATCCTGTTTGGGAAGAGATGGGAATTAAGATTTCAACTACAAATGATGTTTGCCTGGCTTTGCTAAAAGGTATTAAGTCTCATCAAAGAGTCATCCTAATGGGGCGAGGGGCATCTTTGTTTGCTAAACTCAATCTTCTGTCTTCAAGATTAGCCGATTTTCTTTTATTAGATAAATATAGCCGTATATTGAAAAAGCACTTTTCATAATCCATTTTCTGCAAACTTTACAGCGGAAATGGCGTTTCTTTAATCGAATGTTAGTTTTGTATCCAGCACACTCTAAGTAGGGGATTTTAGATTCTTTTTGAAAATTATATTTAGCCATTTGCCCTTGGTAGTGAGGGCATTTAGGTGCAGGATAATCTAGCTTACCAATAAGTTCTTTATGTGTCCCCAAGTCCTTATAATCTAAAATGATCATATTTTTGTCTTTCACTCCGAGTAGGTTTGTGATAAAATTTTGTTGTTCCATAAGAGTCTTTCTGATGATTGTTTTGTCGCTTTTCATTATAGATCTTATGGTGCTTTTTTCTACAACAAAATAAGCTCTATAATCCCTGAGGTGGATTTACCCACAACAGAAATTATAGAGCTCAAATTTCTAGTGACATCTATGATTTTTTTATTTTTGCTTATTGAAATAAGAAAGATTTTTAAGATTTTTATATAGGATGACGCTTAAAATGGTTGTTAGAGTAATTTTGATCAAATCCGGAATTATAAATGGTAAGACGACACTTGTCCAAGCAATTTCTATGCTTTTTTGAGTGACTAGTATGAAACCAATCACTCCACCAATAAAAAGAACAATCTCACCTAATAAATTTGCAATAAAAATAAGAATAGGCTGCCCTTTTTGGCCTGCTAAAGAAGAAGTAACCAAGGCTCTAAGAGGGAAGAAAAGAAGAAATCCTGCTGTAGGTCCGTAAAATGCATGAAATCCACCACTACCTCCTGCAAACACAGGAAGCCCAATTGCTCCTAACAAAAGATAAATGACGACAGATAAAGTAGCTTCCTTAGGATGGAAGAGACTAGCAACTAAACCAATAGCTAAAGTCTGCAAGGTTATTGGAATAGGTCCAAAGGGAATTTGGAAAGGAGACAGAGCAGAGATTAGAGCTGCTCCTAAAGCAATCAAAGTTATAGATTCTATTTTTTTCAAAATAGTAACCCTCCTCGTTTGTTAATGGTAACTATTTTACAAAAAAAGACTTGAGCTGTCAATTTTTTGTTTAGAAAATTTTAAGAAAAAATTCAGTCCTGTTTAAGTAAAAATCTATATGATAATGCTATTCAAGTGAAAGGATGTGTATGGGATGACTTGCAAGCTGCATTAGCTTCTTGTTTGATAGAAACAGATAGAAAAATTTACAAAAGAAAGAAGGAACTTATTAAATGGATATGGAAAAAATGATTGTTGTAGAAAAAAGCACTAAATGGTGGCTGACGGTTGCGACGGGTGGTGCTCTAGCAGTAGGACTTCTGAGTGGCTATGGTGTTGCTACAGCTATTCACGGAACAAACAATCAGCAATCAGCTATTCAACAGACAGCTACTATGCCAGGAGCACCGGAGCAGGGGCAGAATGCAGGAAATGGCATGCCTCCACAAGCTGGTCAGAATGGTCAAAATGGTGGACCAGGTAATGGAATGCCGCCGCAGGATGGTGGTCCAGGACAGAACGGTCAAGAACGAGGTATGCAGCCTCAAGACGGTCAGGAGTCTAGCAAAGATAAGAGCAAGAATTCTTCTGCTCAGCAAAATGACAACGGGAAGAAAAACAAGAAAAAGTCTTCGACGAACACAAATGAACAATCGGACAAGAATAATAAGTCGACAAAAGAAAATAAAACGTCGCAGTCGTAGAAAAAACTTACTGATTTTGACCCAAGTCATGATATAATAAGAATAGCAAATAAAACAAAAACCAAAAGACATAATCTTGGTAAGTTTTATTGGAGGAAAGAAAGATGATTAAAATTCTATTGGTAGAAGATGACCTTGGACTGTCAAACTCAGTTTTTGATTTTTTAGATGATTTTGCAGATGTAATGCAGGTTTTTGATGGTGAAGAAGGTCTATATGAAGCAGAAAGCGGTGTCTATGACCTCATCTTGCTGGATCTCATGCTGCCTGAAAAGGATGGTTTCCAAGTGCTGAAAGATCTCCGAGCAAAAGGAGTCACAACCCCTGTTCTCATCATGACAGCTAAGGAAAGCTTGGATGATAAAGGACATGGCTTTGAGCTCGGAGCTGATGACTATCTGACAAAACCTTTCTATTTGGAAGAACTGAAAATGCGGATCCAGGCGCTCTTGAAACGTGCTGGTAAATTCAACGAGAATACTCTTTCTTATGGTGATGTGACTGTCAATCTATCTACAAATTCAACCACGAAGGCGGGTAAAGATGTAGAGTTGCTTGGTAAAGAGTTCGACCTCTTGGTTTATTTCCTGCAAAATCAAAATGTAATCTTGCCTAAGACTCAAATTTTTGACCGTCTGTGGGGCTTTGACAGTGATACCACTGTTTCCGTTGTCGAAGTGTACGTTTCAAAGATTCGTAAAAAACTGAAAGGAACGGCATTTGCGAAAAACCTACATACTCTTCGTAGTGTCGGCTACATTTTAAAAGATGCTGAATAAAATCAAGAAGACCTTTTATGCGGATGATTTCTCTTATTTCATTCGCTATTTTGGGCTGTTTACATTAATCTTCTCAGCCATGACCTTGATTATCATTCAGGTCATGCGCTCCAGCCTTTATACGTCTGTTGATGAAAATCTGAAAAACCTGAGTAATGATCCTAGTTCGGTAGCAGATTTGGCCTATCGGACGACAGGTCAGCAGTCTGATCCGAGCAATAAGGTCAACACTAAAAGTCCTAAAAGCAGTAAAGAGCCAGATGGCGATCCAAACGAAGAGCCTAAGCCTGACAATTTGACGACGCCAAATTTTAGTTCTAATACTTTCGCCCTGCTTTTGGATGATAATTATAAAAATATTTCCACCAGCAAGAGCGATGGCTTTCTGGACTTTAATTCCTTGGACTTTAACAAGTCCTATCTGAATCAAATCAAGGAAATTGTGATTGGCAACAGTTTTGGTCAAACGGAAAGTTATCGGGCTTATCTCTTTGATATTGATCCTAAAAATGAGTATCCTGATATCAAGTACGCTGTGGTCATGACTAGCATCAGCCAGTTAGAGCAGACCAGCGGTAAGCATGAGCAGTTGATTGCCATGGTTATGGTCAGTTTTTGGGGAATTTCCCTGATTGCCAGTATTTACCTTGCTCGGATGAGTGTCAAGCCTCTGCTGGAAAGTATCCAGAAGCAGAAGGCTTTTGTGGAAAATGCCAGTCACGAACTACGGACTCCTCTGGCAGTATTGCAGAGTCGCTTAGAGACGCTCTTTCGTAAGCCTGAAGCAACAATTATGCAGAGCAGTGAAAATATCGCTTCTAGCTTGGATGAAGTACGTAATATGCGCCTATTGACGACCAATCTGCTCAATCTGGCACGTCGTGATGATGGTATCAAACCTCAATATGGTGAAGTCGAACCAGAATTTTTTGATACGACCTTTGCTAATTACTGCATTATCGCAAGAGAGAATAAAAAAGCTTTTCATTCAGAAAATATGATTAAGAACCCTATTGTGACAGATCAAATTTTCCTCAAGCAGCTGATGACTATCCTATTTGACAATGCTATCAAGTACACAGATGATGATGGCGTAATCAGTGTCATGGCTACTTCGACAGATCGTTACCTTATTTTCCGAGTGGCGGACAATGGCCCTGGCATCAGCGATGAAGATAAGAAGAAGATTTTTGATCGCTTTTATCGGGTGGATAAGGCTCGGACCCGTCAGAAAGGTGGTTTTGGTCTGGGACTTTCTCTGGCCAAGCAGATTGTCGATGCTTTCAAGGGCACTATTTATGTCAAGGACAACAAACCAAGAGGTACGGTCTTTGAAGTTAAACTGCTATTGAAAGAAACGAAAAGGCGTTCTGTTAAATAGCAGAAGAGTGATTTTCATTGGCAATTTTTTTGAAAAACAATTCTTAGCAGGTCTTAATGGCTTGCTTTTTATATGCTTTCATTTACTTTTTTAAAAATTTAATATAAGTTTTGCCCAAAATAGGGTATAATAATAAACAAGAAAGAATGAGGTGAAATTATGGCATCAAAAATGTTACATACTTGTTTGCGTGTGGAGAATTTGGAAGCGTCTATCGCTTTTTATGCAGAGGCTTTTGGTTTTAAGGAGCTTCGTCGCAAGGATTTTCCAGATTATCAGTTTACTATCGTTTATCTAGGTTTGGAAGGCGATGATTATGAGCTGGAACTGACCTATAACTATGACCATGGTCCTTATGTGATTGGGGATGGCTTTGCTCATGTGGCACTTAGCACGCCAGACTTGGAAGGTCTGCATGCTGAGCACAAGGCCAAAGGATATGAAGTGACAGATCCAAAGGGTCTTCCTGGCAACCCGCCTAATTATTATTTTGTAAAAGATCCTGATGGCTACAAGGTGGAAGTCATTCGTGAGAAGAGTCTTTAACATCTAACTGTAGTTAATTTTGCAAGATAAATGATGATTTTTATTCATTTAGGATAGGTGTATGAAAAGACAAAATAACAAGAAACACGGTAAGAAAACACTCATCGTTCTCGGCTTGCTAGGTTTAGCTTTTGTTGCTGCTCTATTTCTGGGGGCTGTAAAAATTTACGCTATTTTCCAGGAAAAGGAACTGCAAGAGAAGGTTAGTGTGCTGATTGCCCAAGAAGAGACCTTCCACGCTGAAAATACTGAAAAGCAGAGCAAGATGATTGGCAGCCACTATGTAGAGGCCTTTTATCCTCTGCTGGATGGTCAGGTTATGGCAAGTGTCAAGGAGCAGATGGACGCAGATAGCCAGACGATTAAGGATAATCAGAAGAAGGGCGATAAGATTGAAGAATTGACCTTCTACTATGCTGAGGAAAAAGAAACGAGCCTGAAGGACGTCAAAGAAATACTGGTGCATCGCAAGGACTATCATGTCAAAGAGATGAAAATCAGTAAAGGAGAAGAGCGGGAAGTTGCTGACAGCTATCTCGATCCAGACGGCAGCCCTTTCACTCTGGATAAGGTCTTTCAGGATCCTGATGCAGCTAAGGAAATCTTCATCAATGAAATTTCCAGCCAGCTGACCTTTAGACAGGCCGATGAGGCGGTGCAGACGGAAATTCTTAATAACCTCAATGGAACGGAGTTGAGTCAGTGGTCTTTCCGTTATGAATACAGCCATTTTTCTATTAAGCTGAGTAAGGAAGTGCAAGGCTTAACCAGCATTGATGTTCCTTTATCTAGCTTTTATGACCAGATCAATGCGGACTATCTGACTGGAGATGACTTGGCAGCTTATCAGAGTTTTGAGGCTAAGAAGCATGTGAAAATGGTTGCTCTGACCTTTGATGACGGTCCAGATCCTAAGACAACACCGCAGGCTCTGGATATCCTCAAGAAATACGGCGCTAAGGCGACCTTCTTTATGGTTGGGCAAAATGTAGCTGGTAATGAAGCGATTGTCAAGCGCGTGCACAATGAAGGTCATCAGATTGGGATTCATACATGGGACCATCCAGTCTTAACCAAACTTCCTCTGGAGTCGGCCCAAAAAGAAATCCTTGATACCCAGACCGCTATTAACAATGTCATAGGCATCAAGCCAACGATTACGCGGCCTCCCTATGGAGCTATTAATGCTACAATCCAAAATTCGGTTGATCAGTCCTTTATCATGTGGAATGTGGACAGCCTAGACTGGAAGACACGCAATACTAAAGCTATTATGCAAGAGATTGCTAAAACTCAGCCAGGCTCGATTATTCTCATGCATGATATTCACCAGACCAGTATTGACGCTCTGCCAAGTGTCCTCGAGTATCTGAAGAGTAACGGCTATACTTTGGTAACGGTCGATGAGCTATTGGAAGGTCAGCTAGAGCCCCATCGTATTTATTACGGCAGAGACTAAGACTTAGCTTTTTGAAAATGTTGTTGGCAATGAGTAAAAGCAAAAAGCTTTGGAAATCTAATGTTTCCAAAGCTTTTTTAGTTTAACTCGTTACATAAAGTTCTTGATTTTTTAATACAATTTCACGAACGGAAGCGTATTTTTTCAAAGTTTTCAGTTCTTCAGGATGGCTGATGAGGGTGATGACATAGCCCTCCTTGCCCATGCGGCCGGTTCGTCCAGAGCGGTGGGTATAGGTTTCTAAATCGCGCGGAAGTTCATAATTGACAACACATTCTAGAGAATCAATATCAATGCCACGAGCAACCAAGTCAGTGGCTAGCAGGAGAGTAATCTGATGTTCTTTGAACTTGTCCAGAATCACCTTCCGGAACTTAACGTTGACATCGCTGGCTAGAGAAACTGCGTTGGCTTCACGATACTGGAGCTTTTCCTCGGCGCTTCCTAGGTCTGACAGAGCGTTGAAAAAGACCAGTCCACGGAAATCTTCAACATTGGATAACTTACGAAGCAAGTCCACTTTATCACGTTTTTCGACTTGTATGTAAAAGTGCTGGATGTTGTCCAAAACTTGGTCGTCAATGCTGATTTCTAGAGTATTTTCAGCAATCTTATCGTGGTCGAACTTAGCAGTGGCGCTCATATATACCAGCTGGTGGTCACGAGGCGCATAGTGGGTGATTTTATCTACAAAGTTATACTGAGAATCGCTGAGTAGCTGGTCAAATTCATCCAAAATGATGGTTTCGACATTCATCATCTTGATTTTCTTGAGCTTGACCAACTCGAAAATCCGCCCAGGCGTTCCGATGATAATTTCCGGACCTTTCTTAAGGCGCTCGATTTGTCGCTTCTGGCTGGATCCGGAGAGCAGGAGCTGGGCTGTCAGCCCTAAAGGCTCCGCCCAAGTTTTGCAGACCTCAAAGATTTGTCCAGCCAACTCAGTATTAGGAGCTAAAATCAAGAGTTGTTGGGCTTTTTTAGGTGTCAGTTTGAGCAGACTGGGAAAGAGATAGGCCAGAGTTTTACCAGTACCAGTCGGACTGATTCCCAGCACTGTATCGCCTGCAGAAATAGGCTCAAACATCTTCTCCTGAATAGCTGTCAAATTTTCAAACCCTAGCTGAGCCAGCTGATTTTGCCAGCTCGGGGGAAATTGTTCCTTAATCATCATCAACCTCAAATCTAATGCCAGCGTCTTTGCGCATGGCAAATAAGCTTTCGTGAACAGCCGTAGCCGCATTCAACCATTTCTCATAAACCGCATCCTGTCCGCCCTTGAGTACTCGCGCGAAAGCTTGAGCTTCCTCCAGCATGGTATGGGAAGCACGCTGGATATGCAGCGCCTCCTCTTGACCGTCCAGACTTTGGAAAATAGCTGAGCTGATAAATTCAATCCCATCTAAAGTCAGAGTTCCCTGATCTGTGTAAATCTCTGCAGACTGATTGCTGTTTATATTCTTACCGGCCTGAATCTGAACTTGAAAATCTGGATAGATGAGACAGCCGGCTCCATTTAAATCAATCGTATTAGCTAGCTGCTGGGCGCTGTAGCGAGCGAAGCGCGGATGGCCGAAAAGTCTGATAGCCGCATAGACTGGATAGACACCCAAGTCCATCAAAGCGCCGCCGGAAAACTTAGCTGAGAAAACGTTGGGTTGCTCTCCTGCAAGCAGAGCTTGCATTTTTGAAGAATACTTGGCGTAGGTGAAGTTGGCACCCAAGACGGTCTTGTCCTTGAGAAAATCACTGATTGTATCAAAGGCCTGCTCATGATAGTTGCGGGCAGCTTCAAAGAGATAGACTTGATGCTCGTCAGCCAGCTTGACCAATTCCCGCCATTCTTTGGGACGAGAAACCGCTGGTTTTTCGACAATGACGTGTTTACGAGCCAGAATAGCTACCTTGGCATGCTTGAAATGCAGGCTGTTGGGACTGGCGATATAAACGACGTCAATATCGGACGACAGAAAGTCCAGCATTTCAGTAAAGATGGCTGTATTTTCATAGTTTTGCACAAAGCACTCAGCAGAAGTTAAAGTCCGAGAGTAGACAGCTACCAGCTGATAGTCTCCTGTTGAGTGAGCGGCCTTGATGAACTCATGAGAAATAGAACCTGTTCCGATGATTCCAAGTTTGAGCATAAAAACCTCCTTTTTTCTATTTTTAAGCATGTACTTTTTTTTATTTTAGCTCTTTCATTATAACATGAATTGCGGTAAAATAGATAAGATAACAAGAGATGGAGCTTATAATGCAAAATAGACCTATTATTATTGGTGTAACTGGTGGTTCTGGAGGCGGAAAGACCAGTGTTTCTCGAGCAATTTTGGCTAATTTTCCAAACGAAAATATTGCCATGATTGAGCATGACTCCTACTATAAGGATCAGACGCATCTGACTTTTGAGGAGCGGGTGAAGACCAACTATGACCATCCTTTTGCCTTTGATACGGACCTGATGATTGAGCAGATCAAGGAGCTCTTGGCTGGTCGGCCAGTGGATATTCCCACTTATGACTATACGGAGCATACACGCAGTAAAAAGACCTATCGTCAGGAGCCTCAGGATGTGTTCATCGTTGAGGGGATTTTGGTCTTGGAGGACCAGCGCCTACGAGATTTGATGGATATTAAGATTTTTGTGGACACAGATGATGACGTTCGGATTATTCGTCGTATTAAGCGGGACATGGAAGAGCGCGGCCGCAGTTTGGATAGCGTTATCGAACAGTATTTGGGTGTCGTTAAGCCTATGTACCATCAGTTCATCGAGCCGACCAAGCGCTATGCGGATGTCATCATTCCAGAGGGAGCTTCTAATAAGGTGGCTATTGACCTGATTACGACCAAGATTGAAAAAATCCTTAAGGAAGCCAGAGAAGGCTAGGACAGGCAGCTTTCTAGCTCTGTCATTTGAGGAAATAAAGTCTGTGAATCTGGTGAATCGCAGTAGCTACAAGATTTTGAAATATAATCTAGCAAGGGGAAGTGGACGGACTGAAATCTATGATTTTCGGAGTCTGGTCACTCCCTTATTTTGTAGGTGGTTTATGAAACAATTTGTAAAAAGAGAGTTTCACTCTCGTTCAAAATTTTTTGCCTGCCTCTTGACCTTTTGTGCAGGATTTATCGACGCCTATACCTTTATTGAGAGGGGTGGTACCTTGGTGGCAGGTCAGACGGGAAACGTCGTTTTCCTTTCGGTTGAGCTCATCAATCAAGAGACAAGAGGAATCGAAGTGAAATTGGCAACTATGTTGGCTTTTATGCTGGGGATTTTTTTGATGACTGTTTTTCAGCATCATTTTGAGCATTCTTGGCGCAGGCTGTCCAGCGTTTTTCCCTTGATATTGACGACAACTGTCGCAGGATTTTTGCCAGCAAATGTACCCCATCTTTATATCGTGCCACCACTTGCTTTCTGCATGGGCCTGGTTGCGACGGCTTTTGGCGAGGTGGATGGCATTGTCTACAACAACTCCTTTATGACGGGGAATATCAAGAAAACCATGGTAGCTTTTGGCAACTATGCTCGAAACAAGAAAGGGAAAGATTTGAAAGAAGGCCTTTTCTTTGTTGCCCTATTGGCCAGCTTTGTAGTCGGAGCCATCATCTCTACCTATCTGATTCAATTTTACCTCTTGAAGACCATCTGGCTTGTTTCCCTGATTCTAACAGCCTTTCTCCTTTTCCGAGGTGTTCAGTATATGAGGAGATGAATAAAGTGTAATTAGAATATGTTGCGATTCCTGAAAAAATAGAAGAAGCAGAACTTACCTTGCTTCTTTCTTTCTTTCTTTCTCTTATTTTTGCTAATAACTCTCAAAAATAATCCAGC
>NZ_CAURLD010000012.1:0-66485 GCF_963525625.1 uncultured Streptococcus sp. | reverse complement strand
TTTACGAGCATTTAAGAAAATATAAAAAGATAATTAGAAATTTATACTTTGTTTATAACAAAAAAACCGCAATCAAGCGGTTTTTATTCATCTATTAGGGCAATTTGAAGAAAAAGGACATAGTCCTATTTAACAAAGAACTAGAGCCTTTTGAACATTAATTGTCTAACTTTGTGGGAGCAGTACATTATTTAGTACATATTCTTTCTCTTGTTTTTACAAAACTCTGAGCAAGCCTATTCAAACAAGCCATAGTAATCTGCGATGGTCATCTTGGCTTTCTCGTTTTTGTTTAAGTCCTGAATAATCTGCCCGTCTTTCATGACGATTAGTCGGTTGCCGTATTTGAGGGCATCCTCCATGTGATGGGTAATCATGAGAGCTGTGAGGCGGTCACGATTGACAAATTCATTGGTCAGCTCCATCAAGGCTACACTGGTCTTAGGATCCAGTGCTGCAGTATGCTCATCCAGAAGCAAAAGCTCTGGTCGCTTGAGCGTTGCCATGAGCAGGCTCAAAGCCTGTCTTTGCCCGCCAGAGAGAAATTCAATCGGCGTATCCAGATGTTTGTCCAGACCATTACCGATTTTCTCAATCGTCGCCTGAAACTCTTCCCTGTAGCTGTTGAGCCCACGGGGCACCAAGCCACGCTTTTCGCCTCGGAATTTGGCAATGAGAAGATTTTCCGCCACTGTCATCCGCGGAGCCGTTCCCATCTTAGGATCCTGAAAGACACGGGACAGGTACTTGGCTCGCTTTTCTGGTGAAAAATGAGTGACATTTTCCCCCAAGATATGAATGCTGCCACTGGTCAGAGGGAGAGTGCCGGCAATAACATTGAATAGGGTCGACTTTCCTGCACCGTTTCCACCTAAAATCGTAATAAAATCATGCTCGTGAATGTCTAAAGAAACATCATTTAGGATGATTTTTTCTTCATCAAAGCCGCTCTTTACAAGCTTGGTTGCATTTCTTAATTCTACAATCGCTGTCATTTGCTTAATTTGGCTCCTTTAAAGAATTTATTTTTCAGGGTTGGAATCATGAGACAGACGGCCAGAATCACCGCGCTGTAGAGACGAAGATAGTTAGTATTAAAGCCGAGAGCAATGACGCCCCAGATCAAGAACTGATAGGCAATCGCACCAACTACAATGGTAATCAGACGCTCTGCCAAGGTCAGACTATGGAAGAGCACCTCGCCAATGATAAGACTGGCCAGACCGACAACAATCACTCCAATCCCACGGGACACATCTGCATAACCTTCCTGCTGGGCAATCAGTGCCCCAGCCAGAGCAATCAAGCCATTTGACAGAATCAGTCCCATCAACTCCATACGACCAGTATTGATACCAAAACTGCGAGCCATATCCGGATTATCTCCGGTCGCGATATAGGCCTGCCCTAGCTTGGTATCCAAGAAAAAGAGCAGGGCTGCAATCACCAGACTGACAAAAATCAAACCAGTCAAAAGGTCATTGACTTCCCCTGAAAAAGGCAGAATATCCTGAATCTTACTGCTGCCTAAAAGCCCCAGATTGGCACGGCCCATCAGCATCAGCATGATAGAGTGGCAGGAGGTCATGACCAAAATCCCAGAAAGCAGAGTCGGAATTTTCCCCTTGGTATAGAGCAGACCTGTCACGGCACCCGCAGCACAGCCCGCTAAAACGGCTGCTGCTGTTGCCAGAAAAGGATTGACTCCTTTGGTAATCAAGGTAACAGCCACCGCCCCGCCCAAGGGGAAGGAGCCTTCTGTCGTCATATCAGGAAAACCCAGAATCCGGAAGGTCATAAAAATACCTAGACCTAGGACGGCCCAAACCAGTCCCTGAGAAATAATGGAAAGAATCATAACATTGTCCTAACTAATTAAAATCGTTTCTCTATTTTAACATAAAAAAGGAGCCAATTTCAATGCTGATGCGCAGACAAAGAAATTGACTTCCTAACTATTCCTCAACAACTGTCATTCGACCAGTATCTACATCATAAACCGCACCTGAGATTTTTACATCAGCTGGGATCAGCGGCGACTGCCTCAGCAAGGCCATATCCTCACGCACACTTTCCTCTACATCTGTAAAGGGCAAAAAGTCCTGTTCGCTGACATCGACACCTAGCTCTTTATGAAGATAGGCCGTAAAATCTTCATTCTTAAAGGTCTGTGCCCCGCAGTCTGTATGATGCAAAACCACGATTTCCCGCGTTCCTAGCTGCTGCTGAGAGATGACCAGTGAGCGAATCATGTCCTCCGTCACCCGACCGCCGGCATTTCGCAAGATATGGGCATCTCCTAGTGCCAGTCCCAGAGCCTGAGCCACGTGGAGCCTAGAGTCCATGCAGGTCACGATAGCTACCTTGGTCTTGGGCTTGATCGGCAGATGTGCCGTTCCATGCAGATCGACATAAGCTTGATTGGCCTTCATAAAATTTTCAAAATATGACATTCTTTCCCCTTACTGGTACTTTGATATTCAAATAATTTTATATTATCTTACCATCTTTTCTGCTATTTGTCAGCTGTCCGCTTTGTTATAAAAAACTAGGACAGATAAATCCAGCATTTAGCCTAATCTTCTGTCCTAGTTTTATTTCTTATGAGCTTCTTGGAATAAACTTGCTGAGTGAGCCTGCAAAGGTTTGAAGATTGAGACTTTGAACATAGACTTCACCAGTACCTTGGAAGGTGTTGACCACTCCTTCACCTGTTCCGATAGACTGCCAGAAGCCATTTTCCAGATGGATGTTATAGTTCAAAGATTGGCTCCAAGCTACTACATGGGCATTGTCAATAGTCACTTCTTGGTTATGAAGCTCAATTTTCTTAATAGATCCAAAGGCATTGGCCAAAAGAGTGCCCTGGCCTTGGGTTGTCATGACGAAGAGACCGCCTTGGCCGCCGAATAGTGCTTTCCCAACAGACTGGCGCTCCATGGTATAGTAAGCCGTACCATCAAGGGCAAGAAAGGCACCGTCATTGAGCCGGTATTGTTTTTCGCCTAGCTGAAGAGGAATAACCTGACCAGGAGAATCTGGTGCCAAAGCAAGGTAACCATTGTCAGACTGGGCAACAGCCTGGGTAATAAAGGTACTTTCGCCAGAAACCATCGAACGTCCCACAGCCTTGACAAAACGTCCCAAACCAGAACCGCTAGCATTGAGCTGGGTATTCAGAGTCACATTTGGCGTGTGGTAGACCATGCTGCCACGCTGAATAAAGACGGTTTCTCCTTGATTGAGCGACAACTCTACCAAAGGAAACTGCATATTACTGTCCATAGAAAATCGCATAAGAAATGCCTCCTTCTTATTATGACTTGATTATAACATTTTCCTACATTTTGAACAAAGGAAAACTGAAGAATCCAAAAAAAGAGACCCTCCAGTCTCTTCTGAAATTTTTCAAGAATTGTCAATATTCAGGTGTGGGCGAAGAACATTTGCAAAGGTTTCAACATTGAGACTTTGGATGTAAATTTCCCCAGTTCCATAGAAGGTATTAACCACTCCTTCACCAGTTCCCATGGACTGCCAGAAACCATTTTCTAAATGAATATCATATTCCAACTCTCGACTCCATGCTACTACGTGAGCATTGTCAATCGTTATCCTATCATTATGCAGCTCGACCTTTTGAATCGAGCCAAAGGAATTTACCAAGAGTGTCCCCTGACCTTGGGTACTCATCACATAAAAGCCCCCTTGGCCACCAAAGAGAGCTCGACCTACCGACTGCCTCTCCAAAGTATAAGAGGCAGAACCATCCATAGCCAGAAAAGCTCCATCATTAAGGCGGTATTGCTTTTCGCCCAGTTCCAGAGCAACAATCTGACCAGGTACATTAGGTGCTAAGGCTAGACGACCGTTATTTGATTGAGCAGTTGCTTCAGTGATAAACACTCCTTCGCCAGAAGCCATAGAACGGCCCACAGCTTGGATTGCCTTACCAAAGATTGATTGAGACTCTGCATTCACTTTGGCGTTCAGGATAACGTTGGGAGTGTGGTATATCATGCTCCCAGTCTGAATACGAACAGACTCTGATACATCTAAGGTAATCTCCGCCAAGGGAAATTGAGCATTATTGGTAATAGAAACATTCATACGATGATCTACCATAGTTAATGAACCTCCTAAAAAGTCCGGAAAAACAACTTATAGGAGCTTTCCAGACAAATCCTAATTTTTTCTAGCAATATTATAGCACGCGCAATAACTTTTCGCAATACTGTTAAATCAGGAAAATACTTTCTTTAAGACTTCTCCAATCGTCGTCACACCGATGACTTGGATATTGTCTGGAACTTTGAGACCGTTCAGAGAGTTTTTAGGAGCGTAGACTTTGGTGAAGCCCAGCTTTGCTGCTTCGTTGATGCGCTGCTCGATGCGATTAACCCGACGGATTTCACCAGTCAGGCCGATTTCACCGATAAAGCACTCTTGAGGATTGGTAGGAAGATCCTTGTAGCTGGAAGCAATGGCTACTGCTACTGCCAAATCAATCGCTGGCTCATCTAGCTTGACGCCGCCAGCTGATTTGAGATAGGCATCTTGATTTTGCAGGAGGAGTCCTGCCCTCTTTTCCAGAACTGCCATGATGAGGCTGGCTCGGTTAAAGTCTAGACCAGTCGTGGTTCGCTTGGCATTGCCAAACATGGTCGGTGTCACCAAAGCCTGCACCTCTGCCAAAATCGGCCGCGTCCCTTCCATGGTTACAACGATGGAAGAGCCTGTCGCGCCGTCCAGCCGTTCTTCCAGAAAGACTTCACTGGGGTTGATAACCTCAACTAGCCCGCCAGATTGCATTTCAAAAATGCCAATCTCATTGGTGGAGCCAAATCGGTTTTTAACTGCTCTCAAGATACGGAAAGTGTGCTGACGTTCGCCCTCAAAATAAAGCACAGTATCCACCATGTGCTCCAGAGTCCGAGGACCAGCTAAGGTTCCTTCCTTGGTCATGTGACCAACGATAAAGGTCGCGATATTATTAGTCTTGGCTAGCTGCATAAGCTCAGCTGTCACCTCACGGACCTGAGAAACAGAGCCTTGAACGCTGGAAATTTCCGGCGACATAACCGTCTGGATGGAGTCAATAATCAGAAAATCTGGCTTGATTTTCTCAATCTCCGTGCGGATGTTTTGCATATTGGTCTCAGCATAGAGATAAAATTCACTGTCAATATCACCGAGGCGTTCCGCCCGCAGCTTAATCTGCTCAGCTGATTCCTCCCCGCTGACATAAAGGACTGTGCCCTGATGAGAAAGCTGGGTGGATACCTGCAGAAGCAGGGTGGATTTCCCGATACCGGGATCCCCGCCAATCAGAACTAGACTACCAGGCACTACGCCGCCACCCAGCACACGATTGAACTCGTCCATTTCCGTCTTGGTCCGATTGACATCAATCGAAGTGACCTCAGCCAGCTTCATGGGCCGGGTCTTTTCGCCTGTCAAGGAAACACGGGCATGCTTGACTTCTGCAGCTTCTACTTCCTCAACGAAAGAAGACCACGCTCCACAATTAGGACAGCGGCCGAGATACTTGGGCGAATGATATTCACAATTTTGACAGACAAAGGTTGTTTTTTTCTTAGCGATGGTGATTCTCCTTATTTTCTAATAATCCAAACAAAAGTAGATAAGACCTGACAAACTTGCTCTATGTTAGTAAAGCCAGCCTCTTCTAGTAGGTTTGCAACTTCTTGAGGCGAGAGGGTATTCATCAAACTAGCTTGATTCTCATAAGTACGCTGAATTTGTTGCTGATTGGCTCCTAGCTCTGAAGCAAGTGTTTTCCAATAGCCCAGTTGCTGGTTGGAAAAAAAGCTAAGAATCAGAAGGCCACCGTCATTTAAAGAGTCATAAATTTTTCGAAGAAAAAAGCTGGGATTTTCAACAAACTGCAACACTAGCAAGCAAGAACAAATCTGATAATCAGAGGGCAGTATTGCTTTTTCAAATCGACTATTAAGATACTCCGCTTGAGGCAGATAAACCTGTCTTTTAAGCTCTTGCAGCATCGCCTCACTTGGCTCCACAACAGTCAACCCTGCCTTAGGAAATAAGGATGCCAAACCATTCAACTCATCCGTCTGGCTTGCTAAAGCTAACACCTTATCGACTTTTAAACTGGGGGCTAATCTAAGCAATACTCCTCGGAAAATCACATCTAGCATCACATCGTAGCCTGGAATTTTCTGACGAATTTCTGTTGCATAATCCTTGCTCTTAAATTCTTTCATATTTTCTTCTATCTCTAAATCCTTTTGTTAAGATTCTTTTTACGACGAAACATTAAAACTTCAGTTCATATTCAACAAACTGGCAAAAATCAATCTGCTGATCAGCTACAAACTGGCGGATGAGCATGCGATGGGCTACAAGAGCTACCGTCTCGTAGTCTCTGTATTTGCTTAAGGCACTGAAAAAGCGGGCTTTCATCTGCTCAGATGTTTCATACTGGATAGGACTTCTTGCAGGAAGTTCTCCACTATTTTCAAAAAATAACTTCCGAGCCTGCTCAAACTTTTCTGTCCCACTCTCATATACCTGCCATTCATGCAGCAAAGGCTCCACAAAAAGCGGCAGTTGGCGGTCTCGAATCAAATAGGAGGCCGTCTCCAAAGCCCGCGTCACAGAAGAGGAGATCAAAATTTCCGCCTGTTCTAGCAAAGGATTAGCAGCTGCCTCTGTCGCCATCCGACGACCAGCAGCCGACAAGGGAGCCAAATCTAGTCCAAAGCCAGTGTAACCAGCCTCTTCCAAAAGTGAATAATCTGGCTCTCCGTGGCGGATAAAAATGATTTTCATACTAATGTCCTGTCGATCCAAATCCGCCAGTCCGCACGCCTTCTGCTTCATCTCCATCTGCAATCAGAAATGGTGCAAAGACAGCCTGAACTACACGGTCGCCAACTTCGAGGATCACTTCCTGATCAGTGATGTTTTTCATCTGAGCAAAGATATGCCCTTCGTTTCCAGGATTACCATAGTAGTCGCCGTCAATGACCCCAACGGAGTTAATCAAGACCAAGCCTTTTTTACGAGGATTGGACGAGCGGTCGTAAAGATAAAGCACCTCACCCGGCTGCATATAGGCCTTGACACCAGTCGGAACCAGCTTGATCTCCCCTGGCGCAATAGGGGTGCGCTCTGCCACTTTCAAATCGTAGCCAGCTGCGTGAGCCGTCTCTCTCTTAGGCAGCAAATCTTCATTTGTAAAGCTGGATACCAGCTCGAATCCGCGAATTCTCATCATCTTTTCTTTTGTTATCCTTTCAAACGTTGATTTAATAAGGTTTATAACCTTTGTAAGTAAGTTGTTTTACCAAATTGTTCACCTTTTTGTGGACTTATAGATTATTTATAGCTTTTTCATAATATGAAACAGCTTCTTTTTCTTTGTCCTGGGAGAGGTGACTATACACATCTAAGGTCATGGATATATTAGAATGTCCTAACCTATATTGCAACTCCTTGTAGCTGATACCAGCATTCAGCAATAAACTAGCATGAGTATGGCGGAAAGCGTGACAAGTAAATCGTGGGATACCCAAAGTCTCGCAACGCTTGTCAATAATTTGCTGGAGAGAATGCCTTGGCAGATAATCCCTCACCGTAGTCGCAAAGACAACAGACGGAGCCTGAGCCCCAACTTCTAAAAATATAAGGCGCTGACGATTCTGATACTGTCTCAGCATGAGCGTAGTTTTAGAATCTATGCTTATTTTTCTAGTACCTGCTTTTGTCTTTGTTTCCCCTATCATCCGAATTTCTTGGCTGTAGGTTTTATTGATCGTGATAGTCTTTTCCTTTAGGTCGATATCCGACCATTCCAGGGCCGTCAACTCTCCTATGCGGCAGCCTGTGGCCAGTAGCAACTTAAAGACCACAAAGCGGTAATAATGCTTGTAGCTCTTTGTAGATAGTTTTTCAGCATAATCAATAAACGCCTTTAAGTTATCTGGCTCTATGAACTTAACAGCTTCTCTGCCTTTCTTTTGCTTCTTAGGCAGAATCACATCACGCCCAGGGTTAGACGTCAGCAATTGCAATGTTACACCATGCTGCAGTATTCTCCTGTTAATTGAGTTGATTTCCTTGAAATTCACAAGTTTAGGAGCTAACTGATTTATAAACTCTTGAATACCGCTAGGCGTTATCTTGTCAATCTTCATACTCCCAAACTCAGGGATAAGATGATGGTTGACACGTCTCCTGGTCACAGCAAATGTTTGCGGTCTAACTGTAAGCTTGTGACTTTCTAGCCATAGGGCAGCAAGCTCTTTATAAGTCTTGACCTGTACTGCCTTTTTGACTGTAGATCCATTAGATTTAAAATTAAACTGCGCTTGCTGGGCTTTGCTCTTGACCTCTTTCCTTGTCCGTCCAGTGATACTTGTCTTTACTTTTTTACCAGTAACCTTGTCAACTCCTAGATAGACGCTAGCTCGGTAAACGGTGGTACCGTTTTTCTTTTTGACTTCTGTAATCTTCATTAGTTCCCCTTTCTTTTCATCAGCAGGCAAGCCGTAAGGGTTTTAAGAAAGGGTAAAGTGGAGCCAGGGCGTTGTAGAATGCCCTAGAATTCGTTTTGATAGGTTAGTCGATGAAATCTATCTGGAAAATAAAGACAAGGCTTAAATAAGCGTATATAAGCTTTGAAAAAAGCGTACCATCTCGCAAGATGATACGCTCATTTCGTTTTAACCCTTATTTGTATCGATATACAAACCTAGAGCAGTGTAACCTTGGTAGGTTTCTTTTACAATTGTTCATATCATATCACGTTTTAGACTGTTTTACAAGAATTTTGCAAAGGATTTGATAAATTTTTTTCAGATCCTCGTTTTCTTCGTAGTATTTCATATATCTCTTTGAACGCTTAGCAAGTTCTATAGCCTCTAGTCGTCTATGTCGCTTTAATTTATCGCCGCAATACTCTCGATGAAGGATAATAAGAGAAAAAATGTCATGTAATTTTCTATATCTTAAATCTGATCTGTCCAATCCAAATGATTCACCAAGCGAGAGGATAACAGCTGATGGTTGTTTAAGCTTCTGATTAAGCATATCAACAAGTAAAACATTACTATGAGCGCAAGCGTTCCTAATATGACGAGCATATGAACTGAACTGCTTAGCCTTTTTTAATCGTTTGTTGCTAGGGTATTTCTTGCAATACATTTCGATAAAATAACATATGTTCCCAAAATCCATTACCTCAACAAGTACCCAAATAGGTATATCTTGATGATGCTTCAAATAAATGTTTTTCAGATAAGCATTTTTAGATAAGGCGTTTATAGTGTTGTTATAACCTTGAGGATTATATACAGCATAATCTTTCACAATATCATAGCCATCAATACGAGGGTTTTTTGTCACAATGTCCATAATAGCTGTTTTTATACTGTGTTCGATATCAAGGCATATTCCAAGAAGTAAATATCTCAATCTCATATCAATCACAGCAATATCAGCAAGTGTTGAAAACTCAATATTATATTTACCATCAATTTTAGGAAATAGTTTCCGATAGCTAGATACTTTATAGTAATAATTCTTTTCTTGAAGAAATTCAATTGCTTGCTCTGTATCCCATTCATTAAATCCTATCCCAATATCTGACATTTTAGATAGTAACTGGGGATAAGTTAAAAGTTCTTTTCTTTTAGTCATTTATTTCCTTTCATGAGTCTTTAAAAAATCAGAGAAGCTTTTTGAGGGCTTTTGGAGAATATTTGAGTAATATCGCTATTAACTACATTACAGTATTTACTCTCTTTTTAGACAAGATATTTAAAGAATGGTCAAACCCAAAAAAGACACCTCCTTGGAGATGCCTTCCGCAGTCAGGGCCCGTAGGTTTTCCTGATAGCTATTTCTTAAGTACCCCCATTCTATGATATTGTTTACCTTTTGTCAACGATTTTACTTGACTAAGAACTTTGATTGAGCTGAACTATTTTTCGCTATGTAGCAAGGAAACCGCATCACCTTCGGCAAATTTTTTGGCAATTTCTCTAAGTAAATCCCGCCGTTCATCATCGCAAAAAGAATAATTTATTATTAATTCAACTAAAAGTGGATCAAGTTTTTTTCTTAATTCTTCATAGGTCCAAAAATCTAGATCAGTTTTTACCAGTTGCATATAATCGAATTCTTTCCAAGAGGAAAACTCTCTAGGTGTAGGTATGCTATTCTCAAAAGGAGTTTCTGATTGTTCGCTATACCCTAACAAATAACCAACTGACACTTCAAAGAAATCTGCAAGTTGAAAGGCCTTCTCTGGTTTAATATTGCTTTCTCCATTTTCCCAGCGTTGAATAGTTCGATATGGAATTTTAGTTTCAGTTGCCAATTCTTGCTGCGTTAAATTTTTGGATTTTCGTAATTCTTTCAGTTTGTTCATCTTATTACCTCGAATAAATTATATCATCACGCACCACAATATGGCAAGTTTTTTTAAAAAAATGATATTTATCTATTGACACACGTCATAATATGGTGTATTATTGAATCATAAAACGCCAGAAGTGGCGTGTGGAAAGGAGAGTCAAATCTATTGCTTATTACCTCAACACAAGCAAAGGCTATTCGCCGAAAGCAAGCTGATAAGAAACTGACTTCGAAGCAAGCAGGCGAAGAAATTGGCGTGACGCAAGTAACCTATCGGAAAATCCGAGACGGGGGCGTTGTCAAGCCAAGCGTCTACCAAAAAGCCATGGAATGGCTAGCAGAAGATTATTAGAAAGGAGATTACATCACTAATACAATTAGGCTGAATAGGTCTAGAAGCAACAAAAAAAGGCTTAATGCAGGAACCAACTGACAAGCCTTTCACTCTAAGATATTCAAACACTTACTAGCAGGCAAGCCGTAAGGGTTTTAAGAATACTTTTTATACTTAGATTATACCAAAAAGGGATATCAAATGCAACCGCTCAGAGAGGCGACTCTATAAACTGCCGATAAAGACTAAGAGAAAGAGATAAGGATAATAAACATGACTAAAACACCATTTACACAAGGAGACCTAGCCCAGCTTTGGCAAGACGAAGGTCAGATCACTATGGACATTCTTAGAAAGCGACTGCCAGACTGGACAGATAGACAGATAAAAGTTCGCTTGAACAACTGGAAAGCTCGTAAAGCTATAGCTTTCACCATGAAGAACAAGGAAATCGTCAGCTTTGAGCTTTTGAGAAACAAGAAGCAGGAAGAAGAACAGACATCAGGCGGCCGTAAGCTAAAGTTAGAAGATTATTACAAGCAGGTGATGGCTACTCGCGAGATTATCGAAAAGAAAACCGCTAGTGACACCAACCGCCTCAAAGCTATCCAGCTACAGCAGCAAGCACTGAACGAAATTCCTGATCATATCTATAAAGAGCTCGCAGAAATTTTGGGATGAGGGCAAAGCAAATGATTCAAGAAATTGACATGACGCCAGGGCAAGCAATCATCTTTGTCTCACTACTGCTATTCCTAATCTGGAAGCTATGGCATCTAAACAGCTCTCAGAGCTCACTAGAGCGCCTTAGAGTGACAGAAAGCTCTCAGACGGAAGAAAGCACCGCCAACAAACTAACCCCCGAATATGGGGCATATATCCAACTTGCAGGACGCAAGTACAACTAAAGGAGAAAAAACATGAAACTACAAACATTTTCAGATAAAGCAACAAAACGGACTTTCACTTACTACTTTTTAGATCATGATGCTGCACAAGCAGGTGGCCATGCTCTAATGGGCTACATGATTGGAAACTATGCCCAGCCAGTGATTGAACTGACATACAAAAACAACGGACAGCTTACTGCTGTATATGTCGAGGACAATGACCTAATTGACGTATTTAATCGAATTTGCGACAGCTTCCAGGACTTCCAAATGATAAGCACTAGCGATTAGAAATATCTAGGAGAGGGAAGAATATGGAAATTTCAATCTTTGACCACAACAAACTAAATCGTAATGCTTTTTACGTTAAAGAGCTAGATGTGCTTTTTGTAGCAGATACAGTAAACGAAGAAGAAAAGCAAACCCTTATCCGACAACTCGGAAAATAAGCACTAAGGAAGCGAGGAACAAGAAAATGGCCAAAAAAACAGAACAAACTAAAACTGTACAACTTACTGTCGAAGAGCTGCAGAACTTAGGCTGCCGACTGTCTAATATCCTAAAGACAATTAAAATGGATCAAGTGGCTCAAGCTGGGGTGTCTCTTGCAAAAGACCGAGATTTATTCACCTTTACACACCTAGCAACTAACTATCTAAGCTCTTCCTATGAGGTATTTGAAACGATTATAGCCGAGCTTGATGATATAGCTAGTCAGCTTTTGGAGTGCGACGATGCTGAGGAGCTGGAGGCTTTCAAAAATGGCCGATAAATTTGAACCAAGCAATAATATTGTCAATTTCTCTGAGTATATGCAGGAGTTGGAAGACCAGGAGATAAGTCTAACAAACTTTCAGAATGATGGATCATTCAATAGCATGGTTTGTGAGTTCGCTATTGGAATAAGTAACCATATAGGCAGAATAATTGGGATTTTGGAAGAACAACAGAAAACCATTCGCAGCATGGCCAAGGAAATTGAAAATCTAAAAAGAAAAAAGTGAGGCACGAACATTGATTAAGTCTAAAGATATTAAAGCAATAAAAGAAAGCCTTAAAGCTATTGAAACTTGCCAGAACGAGCCAACAAGAGCAGACCAGCAACTCATGGCAAATATATTGTGCCAAACACTGGATCTATTGGAGCAGCAAGATAAAAAAATATTGCTTATGAACAAAACTCTAGGGAAAATTGCCGGCAAGGTCATGGCAAATCAGAGGAGGTGGCCTTGATATGGCACTATTCAGCGCAGAAACTGAAAAGGAATTAAAGACAGAGGCTCTATCTCTGGTTGCTGGCTTCTTGGAATCCTATGCACGTCCAAAGGCTAAACACCTGGGCTTAATGTCTGCTGTGGAAGTCCGAAACGAATTAGGAATTAAGGCTAACACTTTGAAACGTTGGGAATCGGAGGGGGGTCTGAGGCGCTACCAGCCGCCTCTCGAAGATACTCGTAAGGTATTTTACAAAATAAAAGATATTTTGATTTTCCTGGGAGTGGATGATAACGGAGGAAGAGCATGAATACAATTATGGAATTAACTTTTACTCCTCAGACTATGAAACTGTTTAGCTTCTTGAAAGAAAACCCTACTACTGTCTATAAAAAAGGGAATCACTATAAATTCCTCTATTTTGAGCCACTGGATGTTTATATTTCAGAATTCACTTATAAAGGCATCAAATTTAGAAAGCTAGAAAGCAATAATCTGAAACTGGCCGGATGGCAGTTAGTAAGAGATATGCCAATATCTCTAGCCAAGCCAGAACTAATAACCGTCTTAAAAGACCTTGAAAAAGTCAGAATCAAAGAAAACCGGCAGGGAACCGGGATAAAACTGACTGGCTGGATACTAGAAACTTTGACGCTAGGCCTTTACACCAAGCAAGAAACAGCCTTATTCGTCCGCTTACTATATGTCAACGGTTATAGTTGTGAAGATATAGCAGGGTTATTCTCCGCTATTGTGAAGCGCCCAGCCCTTGCCAGATATTTTATTAAAGAATTAAGCAATTTAGAAAGGGGTGTAACTTGACAGAAAAAGAAATCATACAGTCGATTATCGAGGATGACAGAGGGATAGAGCAGCGTAAATCAACGGAAATGGACAACCAGGAACGAGGGCAGCCCCAAGAATTACAAGAAGACTGTTATTTTAAGACTTTCAAGGGTGTTAGGAAGCTTTTAAAAGATGATCTCCAAAGTTTGTATGAACAGACTTATCAGAAAGCCTTGGCAACAGCCCCAGAAACTGCAGAAGAAACTGCAGAAGAAAAGGCTAGGAAAGCCGCCGCAAGGAAAATGCCTCGGAGCGCATTACAAATTGCTGAATTTCTACGCCAGCGGCTGCACTTTGTCAGATTAAAGAATGACATGGAGGGGCAACGGGAACCGTTGTATTATTACAATCCTGATAGGGGCTTCTACGAGACAAACGAGGAATTTATAAAAGATTTGATTTTCGTTGTCAATCCAGAGCTGACGGAACGCAAAGCCCTTGATGTTATCTATAAGCTATCCAGAGCAGCTATCAGCAGAAAAGCTGATAATCGTTATACTGCATTGGGAAATCTGCTTTACAATGCTAAAACCGGCGAAACAGAGCCATTTAGCCCTCAAAAGCTTGTAATTAGGAAGATTGACTGTAATTATATTGCAGATGCAAAAGAACCTAATATAAAAGGCTGGAAAGTAACTGAATGGCTGAAAAATCTGTTCGGAGGAGACGATGAACTGTATAGGATGGCACTGCAGATCATCAAAGCCAGCGTTACAGGCGAGAGCTTGAAAAATGTTTTTTGGCTACTAGGCAAAGGGGGAACTGGTAAAGGAACCTTTCAAGAGCTGATAAAAAATCTTGTAGGCGCTCAAAATGTGGCAAACCTAAAAATAAACGAGGTGAATAAAAGCCGGTTTGAGACCTCTGTACTGGTAGGCAAGACAGTTGTAATAGGTGATGATGTCCAAGTTCGAGTGAAAATCAAAGATGTATCGACATTCTTTAGTTTAACCACTGGAGATCCTATCAAAATTGAAGAAAAAGGGAAAACACCCTACTCTGTCAATTTAAAAATGACCATCATCCAGTCATCCAATGGTCTGCCTATCATAAACGGTGATTCTGATGCTATTGGTCGACGATTCCGAATTTTGCCATTTAAAGGCGGTTTTGCTGGAAAGTTAAACCCAGCCATCAAAGATGACTATATCTGCCGTAGAGAGGTACTAGAGTATTTACTTTGCCTAGCTTTAAACACTAAGACAGATTTAAAGTTAAATCCTCAAGCGTCTCAAAAAGCAGTTTACGACTTTCAAGAAGAGGTGAATGAGGTGGTATCCTTTACTCGCAATTTCTTTAAGAAAAGCTTAGTATCTTCCTTTCTCCCTAACTCCTTTGTCTGGTGGGTTTGGCTGAGCTTTAAAGAGTATTATCAGATAGAAAATGATCTGACTCCCAATGCTTTGCATAGAGAGATTAAAAACAATCTTCCAGATGGTTTTAAACCTAGCAAAGCCAACATTCCAGCTGGTCAAATGTTGCCAAGAGGATTTTCACCTAAGGAAGACCTCCCTCACTATGCAGCTAAAAACTACAGCACAGATAGAATGCAAGGCAAGGGAATAGAAAAGAGAGGGCAAGAAAAGGGTTATTTGAAAAAACAGGGAATTGGATGACGGATGATGCCGGCAAGATGTCGGATAGGTGAAAAGCAAAAATCCTTTATTATCATATATTGAGTACCCTTTTGATGATTGATGACGGATATTTTTAAGAAAAATAGAAAAAATAAAAAAGAAAGGAATAAAAAAAGAAAATAAAAAAGAAATTAAAAAAAACCGTATCACCGTCATCATCCGTCATCAACCCTTGGTAATACTGGATTTTCAAAAATGAAAACCGGCATCAAAACCGGCATCAATTTAGAGAAAAACCATCATCAATTAGAAAAAAACTTAAAACTACATCATATATTAGCAATTTTCTAGCTCAGAGGAATTAGAAATACAGTAAGCAGCTCATGGTCTAGGATTTTCATAAACTAGCATGGCACGGTTGGAAATACATTGAATTTTAGCAATAAAAATCTATTGTATTTAACATATTGAGGATTTGTAAATTCATTTTTAGAAAAACAGGTCAATGCCTTGATAAGACTAAGGTTAAGCGAGGCTAGTTGAATCTAACAGAATGTAAGATATGTTAAATTCAAGCAGGAGAAAAGGAGGTGATAATGTTAGAAAAACCTCGGATAAGAAATGAGACAAAACTATAAAATGATTGAAGAATAGAACTAATGAAGTAGATTGCTAGCAAAGCAAAGGAGATAAAGAAATGACTGAAACACTAAATCAAATCAAAGCTGAATTGACAGCGATTGTTACAAACAAAAACCAAGAATGTGATAGATTGCGCCAGCAAATAGCGTCGCTATCTAAAGACATAAAGGAAAAGGAAGCAGAGAAGAAAGAAGCAGAAAGCAAAACTGACTATAAAATCTTGTCTGAAAAAGTAGGGGAACTGTGGAACTTAGAGCAGACTCAGAAGCTTCTGAATGATAAACTCAAGAAATTGGAGTCTACTCAGGGAATCACATCCGAAGAATGCAAAGAATATCAGGATAGGATTCATGCCGCAGCGAGAGAAGAGAGTGAGAAGCTGATTGAAAAGGCTAAACCGCTGTACAATTCATTACATGAACTATCAGCAAAATCAGGAGAAATTTATAATCAGTTTGATGAACTGACAAGACTCCTGACCTATGACGTTATGAACACTCCATCTATCCCCTCCCTGCCTCTTGATAGCTATCGCGGCAGATCCATTGCAGGGATAAAAGATGTACTTGATTTCGTTCAATTTGAAGAACTGAAGAAATAAGGAGGCAGCAATATGACAGAAACAGAACAGAACAATCCTTATTCTTGGTATGAAAAGATGGTTGAGGGAGCAACCCAGGAACAAGAAGAGCGACGCAAGAAAGCAGAGGAAGGCTTAGAAGCGATAAGACGAAAGTCTCAAGCTCAATATGATTCAACACAAGAACTCTGGATGAAATCACTGAACAAGATGAAAGAGGAGCGAGAAGCTGCAGGCTATCAAGCAGCAGAACTTGAAGCAAAACAACAGCTAGAAGCTTCTAAAAAAGCTCACGGTGTAAAGACAGATGATGAAAAGGCGCTGGATGATGCAATAAGAAAAATGATAAAAGAACTAAAATAATTATTTTTAAAATTTTCTTTTTAAAATCTGGTATGGGGGGTATCCCCCTCCCCTTTGGAGTTTGAGAGCTTCACGCCGTCACTGTACAAATTTTCTCGCGCGAAATGAAAGGATATGAAAACAAAATGGATTTAAAAGGGATACCTTATCTAAGAAATAAGCTGGCAAATGTCAGGGATAGGGTTGACATGAGATATAAGCAGTATGCGATGCAATATCGTGAGAGAATGATTAGCATCACGATACCAGCTAATATTCGTGAACAGTATAGAGCAGTTCTTGGTTGGGCAGCTAAGGGTGTGGATAGCCTTGCAGATCGTCTGGTATTCCGTGAATTTGAAAACGATGATTTCCAGGTTAATGAGATTTTTCAGGCAAACAATCCTGATGTCTTTTTTGACTCAGTTATCTTATCAGCCTTAATTGGCTCTTGTGCTTTCGTCTATATCTCTAAAGGTGAAGATGATACACCTAGACTACAAGTAATCGAGGCCAGCAATGCTACTGGTGTGATAGATCCTATCACTGGCTTACTAACGGAAGGATATGCAGTATTAAAAAGGGATGAATATGGGGTGCCCGTTTTAGAGGCTTTTCACACCGACAGAAACCTGGTATTTATTGAAACAAGGAAAAGATTTTATGATTCCAAATCCTGCAGGTACTCCGTTACTAGTTCCAATTATTCATAGACCAGACGCTGTGCGTCCTTTTGGACGGTCAAGAATAACAAGGGCTTGTATGTCATATCAGAGGTATGCCAAACGGACACTTGAGCGAGCCGATGTGACAGCTGAGTTCTACTCATTTCCTCAAAAGTATGTCTTGGGATTGAGTCAAGACGCTGAGCCGATGGATACTTGGAAAGCAACTGTTTCTAGCATGCTGCAGTTCACCAAGGATGACGACGGGGAGAAGCCTACAGTTGGTCAGTTCACTACATCGAACATGTCACCGTTTACCGAACAGCTTCGCTTAGCAGCAGCCGGTTTTGCTGGTGAAATGGGGCTGACACTAGATGACCTTGGCTTTGTATCAGACAATCCATCCTCGGCAGAAGCTATCAGGGCAAGTCATGAGAATCTGCGACTTGCTGGACGCAAGGCACAACGCTCTCTTGGATCTGGTTTGCTGAATGTGGCGTATGTAGCAGCTTGCTTGCGTGATGAATGGAAATACTTGCGCAGTCAGTTTGTCAATACAATCGCAAAATGGGAACCTCTCTTTGAGGCAGACGCTAACACCTTGACCATGATTGGTGATGGAGCTATCAAGCTCAATCAAGCAATACCAGGATATCTTGATGCTGATATCATCCGAGATTTGACAGGTATCAAGGGTTCTGATAAGCCTGCGAATGCTCAAGAGTCAGGTCAGGGTAAAGGTTAAAGATACTGTCCTATATTTGCTTGATAACTCAGCGCCAGAACAGCCTCTACCTCTTCAGGAAGAATGGCGATCAGATTCTCTCTGAGGCTCTGATAGGCTCTTTAGCAGCTTCTAATTTGTCAGATGGCAAATGTATTGCAATATAGCTAAGAAGTTGTTAGAGGGCTTTTTAGGCAGTGATTATGACAAAGCAATCGTGTACTCATAGTTTATCTAAAATATTCTGAATGATGAATCTAAAAACAAGACCTCTGTTCATAGTTCGATTTTAAATCGATATAAGTTAGACGGTCTTGTAAATCAGCTAGACAGCAGAATCTTGATTTAAGGGTATAGCAGGAACTTATAATTATCCAGATTCCTAATTGAAGTATATAAGAGGCACAGTAATTCCAGGTGTCCTGTTGACTACCATTCAGGAAGTGGGCGCAGGCAGATTGTCTTTTCTAAAAAATGGAGTGCGGAGAAACAAGATGCAGCTGAAGAAAGAAAGTTAATCAACCTGACAGAAAGCAAGGAATCTTATCAGAGCATAAAAAAAGAATTGACTATAGTGCCGACCGTGAAAACGGACAAGGGGCACGAAACCAATCCTCATTATTTAGAGTATACAACATTTTTGCTTGAAAAGAAAGGGAAAAGAGAGGAAATTCTGCTTGTTTGAACTTTGGGGCAGTTAACCTAAGAAAATAATTCTATATCTGATTTAGATATCAAAAACACTCCTATATCTGTGGCGAAATTTCAAGATTTGGAGTATAATGCCATTGAGAAATATGAGCGATTGATTGACAAGGCCTATATTCTGAAAATTGCAGTCTAAGTTCTGGTTAGACAAAGTTAATATTGAAAAAGAATCGCTATAAGTAAGACCGGAGCACATATAATCCCGACATATTATGAAAAAGTGAGGAAAAAAATGAATTTATTACAATATAATAATAAAAAAGTTTTCCTGACGGATGTGGAAGGGAAGGTATGGAGCGGAATGGCTCATTATTGCGATGCCGAAAGTTACGACGAAGATGAAGATATGTTGGATATCAAAGTAGGTAACGAATATATTGAATTTTCAGAGTCTGAAATTTATTCTGTGGAAATTTTGAATTAGCATGCCGGCAGTTGCCGAAATGCTTTTTATATTATCAGAAAGGACGAGAGATGTGAACATATCTATTGTAAAACGAAGTAATCAATTAGTCGACATAGTTCAAAAAAGGAAGTAACCATCATTCCGACCACACAGTGGACAAGGGGAACAAGATTACTTCCTTCATTAACTTAAGTATACAACATTTTTACTTAAAAGGGAAAGGATTAAGATACATGGTTTTTGATGAAATAGAAACAGCACGAAGAGCCTATTATTTTCTAAAGAGTTACAAATCGCTGCATACACTAGCAGGACGAAAAAACGAGCATGGAGCATTCAAGGATAAGGCAGTGGAGTTGGTCGCAGAGATTGAAGCTTACAGAGATAATCTGGACGAGGTAAAGCGTGAGATATTCGCTAATTTGTTTACAAAAAAGCCAAAAGAGACCAAAAAGCTTTGCGATTTATACAAAGTGCTTTGCGTTGATAAAATAGAGTATAGGCGTCTTAAAACTGAAATCTTGCTAGACTTTGCTAAAAGCTATCGGATGGGCGCTTTATTGGTGTATAAGACATGATTTTTATATCCTTGTTACTCTATCTCGAACTACAAAAAGGAACTGACTTAGGCGCCGACCTCAAAGAGGCCATAGGGTGCCAAACCAGCTCCTTCTCTCATTTTAATATACAACATTTTTTGTTAAAAATCAAAGTATGGTATAATGACATCAAGCAACTAAAAAAGCACGTTTGACCGTGCTAGTTTCTTGCCTGCTGAACTCATAATTTTCACGCCCTTTTTTAGGGCTTTTTTTGTTCACCTTTTTGTGGACTAAGAGAGGGCATCAAATACCTTGTATGATATATAATTTCTTCTAAAACCTTATACAATCAAGGGTTAATAGCTTAAAAAGTGCTGTAAGAATAACTAGAAGAATATTCCGCGAATTTTCATGTATTTCTCTTTTCTATTTTTGCTGTCCCTATTATACTAAATTCGCAAAGAACAAGCAAAAAAACCGCCAATTGGGCGGTTCTCCCTAGTATAGATTTCTGATGATCTCTCCATCATCCAGATAGGTAAACTGCTCCGTCAAGTCTGATGTGAAAACTTGATACATTTCTTTAAAGCTCAAGGCCAGCGAGTGGTGATCAAGATCCTCGCGTTTAATCCAGAACACTTCTCCTTCGTCGGACGAGACCAGCTCTCCTTCAAAATGATTGGTTTTGTAAAGAAAAACGACGTAACGTTCATCCTTTTCGGTATAAAACTGCTTGACACCGCATAACCTAGGCTCATAGATGGTCAGACCTGTTTCCTCCTTGATTTCCCGTATTACTGATTTGACAAAGGATTCATGATTTTCAACATGGCCGCCTGGAAAGCAAAGGCCAGTCCAATCATCATTTACTTTATTTTGTAGTAAAATGCGGTCCTCATCATAAACCATACACATATTTGTTAAAATAACTCGCTCCGCTCTTGACATCTCTGCTCCTCCATCTACCGACCGATTCGCTCGGCCTACTTGTGACTCATTATAACATAAAAGACATCAAATTGATGAAAATCTAAATTTTTCAGCCTTTTCAACAAAAAAACCGCCAATTGGGCGGTTCTTATAGGGAGATTATTATGAAAAAGAAAAGTTTTAGGATTTCTAAACAAAGTTAGGAGGTCTTTGTTTATGGTCTTAGTATAGAACACTTATCTTAAATTTTCCTAAAAGTAACTTAAAAAAATAAAATAATTTTTTACAGCTCTTGCAAGAGGTACTGAAACAGCTCCAAATTGCCCTTTTCTTCGTTTATTAAAAACTCCGGATGCCATTGAAGGCCTATGATACGATGATTGTCAACCGATTCAATCGCTTCGATGGTATTGTCTCTTGGATCAAAAGCTGTCGCGCGGAAATTAGGTGCCAAGTCCTTGATACTTTGGCGGTGAACCGAATTAATCTGGCTAGCCTGACCAAACAAACGCTCCACAACGCTATCTTTCTCCGTGCGAATGGAGTGCGAAGTCCCAAATGGCAAGCCCTGCCAGTGATTTTCGATATGCTGATTGAGAGTTCCGCCAAAAGCAACATTTACCAACTGCAGACCGCGGCAGATGGCCATGACTGGCTTGTTTTGGCGCAGGGCTTCTTTCAAGAGTGCCAACTCAAACTCATCGCGAACAATATTGTAGTCGTCACTGTCAATGGTCTTTTCTTCCCCATAAAACTGAGGATGAACATTTTGCCCGCCTGACAAAATCAGCTTGTCAATCGTTTCTACATAATCCTGAACTAAACTTTTATCCCCAACGGGAATCACCATCGGCAGGCCACCAACCATTCGTACGCCGTCCACAAACTTGCGTGAGACAGAGGTGTGAATATTCTTTCCAGCTTCATCTACTGGACAAAGATTGGCTGAAATTCCAACAATTGTTCTACACATACCGTGATTCCCCCTTATTTTGATATAGTATATCTTACCACTCCTCTGCGAAGCCGTCCAATAGATTTTTTTAAAGCTGGTTATAAAAAATCTTTATCAAAGACTCTGCATGTCTATCAAATAAAAAACTCTCGAATGCACTATAAGCACAAACGAGAGTTTAGAAAAATATCTCGGTTTTCTACTCAAACACAAACTGGTTATGATAGAGTTCTGAATAGAAACCGCCGAGTTTGAGGAGCTGGTGATGATCGCCCTGTTCAATGACCTCTCCATCTTTGAGGACAATAATCTGGTCAGCATTGAGGATTGTCTTGAGGCGATGGGCAATGACAAAGCTAGTTCGACCAGCTACAATAGCTTCCATAGCCTGCTGAATCTTGCTCTCTGTTACCGTATCGACATTAGACGTCGCCTCGTCCAAAATCAAGACTTGCGGGTCCGTCAGCAAAGTTCTAGCAATGGAAATCAGCTGTTTCTGCCCAGTTGAGAAAATATTCTGGTCATCATCTACCAGAGTATCATATTTGTCTGGCAGACTTTCGATATAGTCATGGATATGGGTCGCACGCGCAGCCGTTTCTACCATTTCCTGACTGGCATCCGGCACACCGAAGCGGATATTGTCCCGAATCGTACCGCTAAAGAGCACCGAATCCTGCAAGACAATCCCCACATGGCTCCGTAAGCTATCCAGCTCATAGTCCCGAATGTCGCGACCGTCAAACTCAATGCTGCCATTATCCACATCATAAAAGCGATTGAGCAGGTTCATAATGGTCGTCTTACCTGATCCAGTCGGGCCAACAACAGCCGTCATCTTGCCCTTAGGGGCTAAGATAGACACGTCTTTGAGGATAGGCTTACCTTCCACATAAGAAAAGTCCACATGCTTGATCTCCACGGAGTCTGTGAGCTCTGTGAAAGCAGGCGCATTCTCTGGCCGGACTTCCTCCGGCGCATCAAACATCTCCTGAATCCGGTCAGCCCCTGTAAAGGCCAACTGCAAACTGCCCCAGCTGGCTGCAATCTGGATGATAGGCTGATAATACTGCTGGGAAAACTGAGTAAAGGTGGTAATCAGGCCAACTGCAACGGCCGTTTCGACATTGGGATCGCTAAGCAAGACAGCCGAACCAACAAAAATAACAATAGCCGTATTAATCAAATTCATCCCGTTCATGATGGGGAAGAGAAGGCCTGAAAAGGTTCGGCCTTTAAAGGTCGCTGAGCGTACTCGGTCATTCTGCTCAATAAAACCTTTGATGACCTCCTCCTGCATCCCCTGAACGATAACGGCCTTCTGACCGGAAATAGTCTCGTCCATATAAGCATTAAGGCGGCCGACTTCTTTTTGCTGAAGATTGGTGTATTTCCGAGCCAGCCTGACAATGACCACTAGGAGAAGAAAAGCAACCGGTGTGCTGGCTACCGTTATCCAGGCCAATCTAGCATTTTGGACAAACATGATAATCACTAGGCCCAGATAGAGCAAGGCATTGCTCATAACCTGGATCATGCTCTCATTTAGAGCCTGCAGGATATTGTCCAAGTCACTTGTAAAGCGCGACAGAATATCTCCATCCTGATGGCGGTCAAAGAAAGCAACGGTCATCTTGGATAGCTTGCCAAATAAGCCCTTACGCATCTCATTGGTCGAATGGGCAATAACTCGGGTCATCAAAAGCATGTAAATCAAGCTGGAAACAGACAGGCAAACAAAGGACACCAATACACTGCCCATGACGCTGCCAAAAGTCGACAGAATTTGATCAGTCTCACCCTTCTCAGCAAAAGCCCGTCCCAACTCAACCAAATGCTGAACAGCCTGACCGACATAAACCGGAAAAAGGACCTGAAAAACAGTCGCTGTTACCATCATCAAAAGGACAATGACAAAGGATAATTTATAACGCTTAAAATATTGCCAGAAAAATGCAATCGTCCGCATCTTAGTCCTCCTTTCCTTTCTGAGTTTCATAAATTTCGCGGTAGACATCGTTAGTGGCGACCAATTCCGCATGCGTGCCTTGGCCAATTAGCCGTCCTTGATCCAAGACCAGAATCTTATCTGCATGAACAACGGAGCTAATCTTTTGAGCAATGATAATCGTCGTCGTTCCTTGCAGCTCTTTATTCAAGGCTTCTTGAACCAGCTTTTCTGACTTGGCATCCAAGGCTGAGGTCGAATCATCTAAAATCAAAATATTCGGATTGTTGACAACACCTCTGGCAATGGACATCCGCTGCTTCTGACCGCCAGAGAAGTTGCTGCCACGCTCCTCCACTGCACTGTCAAAACTCTCTTCCATACGGCTGATAAATTCACTGGCTTGGGCAATGCGAGCCGCCCGCTCCATCTCAGGCAGTGAAGCGTTGAGCTTGCCCTGACGGAGATTGTCCGCAATAGTCCCGCTAAATAGAATCGCCCGCTGCAGAACGATAGAAACATTTTTTCGAAGAGTTCCCTGACTAAGCTCTCGCAGATCCCGACCGCCAATCTTGACAGAACCTTCCTGCGGGTCAAAAAGACGGGGAATCAGCTGAGCCAAGGTAGATTTACCAGCACCTGTCGCACCGACAACACCAATCATTTGCCCCGGCTCAACCTCAAAGCTGATATCCTTTAGCATTGGCTCATCATCATTGGGATAGGAAAAAGTCACATGCTCAAAGCTGAGGCTGCCTTCTAGTTCTTCATCAGGTGAGTCTGGGAAAGCCATAGCTGGCTCCGTCGCCAATACTTCCTTGATCCGACGGATAGAAATGATCCCCCTCGTCACGCCATTTCCCAAGAAGCCAACCATAATGATGGTGAAAATAATCTGGCTAAGATAACCGATAAAAGAAGCTATAGAGCTAACCAGTCCTGGCTCCGCCTGAATCATGCCAGATAAAGTCCAGATAGCCAAGTAAACAGAGCTGTAGCCGACCAACATCATCATTGGCTCAATGATTGAAAATGCATAGCCAATATAGAGATTCTCTGATAAAAGTTCATCAGACACCTGACTGAACTTATGAAACTGGTCTTCCTCCCGAACGAAGGACTTGACCACTCGCACACCACGAAGATTTTCCTTGGCAATGGCATTGATTTTATCCAAAAGAGTTTGGAATTTCTTAAAACGAGGGCCCATCATCCCCATCATGACAGCCGTTAGGCCAGCTATGAGCACAATCAGCAAGAAAATAATCCACCAGAGAGAGGGCATGGTCACAATGGCCAGGATGACTGAACCGATAAAAAGGATGGGCAGTCGAAGGAGGATCTGAAAGAGCATCATGGTTACGTTTTGAATCTGATTGATGTCATTCGTCATCCGCACGACTAGATTTCCAGCGTTGAATTCCTCGATATTGGCATAAGAAAAGGTCTGAATCTTGCGGAAAGTCTCCTCACGGAGATCTGATGAGACAGCCTGGGCAATGTAAGCCGCCAAGGTCACATTAATCCCTCCTGCCACCAGCCCGACAAAACCGATGCCAATCAGCCAACCGCCCATACTGTAGATGGTCTGGCTATTTTGCTCCTGCAGAGCATTTAAGATGTGTTTTAAAAACCAGGGCAGTAAAAGAGAGCTGGCAATCATCAGCGAGGTCATCAAAAACGAGCTCAGGGCATACCATTTATACCGTAATAGACTTTTAAAAAACATGCTTCCTCCTACTTTTTTCATATTTGACTTAGTTTCCTTACTATATCACAGATAAAAACAATGTCAAGCAAGAAATTTCTTATATTATATGGTAAAATGAGATATAGAACTCTAAAACTGATTTAAATTCAGACTCGGAATTTCATCATAAGGAGAAGATATGGATAAACAACGAGTTGCTGTGATTGGTCCTGGTTCTTGGGGAACGGCCTTATCACAAGTGCTAAATGACAACGGACACGAGGTTCGTATTTGGGGAAATATCGCTGAGCAAATCAACGAAATCAACGACGAACACACCAATAAACGCTATTTCAAAGATATTGTACTGGACGAAAAGATCAAGGCTTATCATGACCTAGAAGAGGCTTTAAAAGATGCGGATGCCGTGCTTTTTGTCGTGCCGACCAAGGTAACCCGTCTGGTAGCCAAACAAGTAGCTCAAGCTCTGAACCACAAGGTAAAAATCATGCACGCCTCCAAGGGACTGGAGCCCAATACCCACGAACGGATTTCAACTATCCTAGAAGAAGAAATCCCTGCAGAGCTACGCAGCGAGATTGTCGTCGTCTCAGGTCCCAGTCATGCTGAGGAAACCATTGTACGCGATATTACCTTAATTACCGCTGCTTCTAAGGATCTGAAAGCAGCTAAGTATGTACAGGAGCTCTTCAGCAATCACTACTTCCGCCTCTATACTAATACCGACGTTATCGGAGTGGAGACTGCCGGCGCTCTGAAAAACATCATCGCAGTCGGAGCTGGTGCTCTCCATGGACTAGGTTATGGTGACAATGCCAAGGCTGCCATCATTACACGCGGTCTGGCTGAAATCACGCGTCTAGGTGTCAAGTTAGGAGCCAATCCTCTGACCTACAGCGGCTTATCTGGTGTCGGCGACTTGATTGTCACAGGGACCTCTGTCCACTCCCGCAACTGGCGGGCCGGCAATGCTCTAGGTCGCGGCGAGAAATTAGCTGATATTGAAGCCAATATGGGCATGGTTATTGAAGGAATTTCTACCACTAAGGCCGCCTATGAACTGGCCCAAGAGCTGGATGTTTATATGCCGATCACACAGGCGATTTACAAGGTTATTTATCAAAATTGTAATATCAAAGATGCCATTTATGAAATCATGAACAATGAATTCAAGGCAGAGAACGAATGGACTTCGTTCTAATAGAAAGGAATAATTATGTCAAAAGTTAAGAAAGCCGTCATCCCTGCAGCTGGCCTAGGAACCCGCTTCCTGCCAGCTACCAAAGCACTGGCCAAAGAAATGTTGCCAATCGTTGACAAGCCAACCATCCAGTTTATCGTTGAGGAAGCTCTCAAATCTGGAATTGAAGATATTCTAGTTGTCACTGGTAAGTCAAAACGCTCAATCGAAGACCACTTTGACTCCAACTTCGAATTGGAATACAATCTCAAAGAAAAAGGCAAGAACGACTTGCTCAAATTGGTCGATGAAACCACTGGTATCGGTCTGCACTTCATCCGTCAGAGCCATCCACGCGGTCTGGGAGATGCTGTCCTTCAGGCTAAGGCTTTCGTAGGAAACGAGCCTTTCGTTGTCATGCTGGGCGATGATCTTATGGACATCACCAATGATAAGGCTGTGCCGCTGACCAAGCAATTGATTGATGACTATGAAGCTACCCATGCTTCTACCATCGCTGTCATGCAGGTCCCTCATGATGAAGTTTCCTCTTATGGTGTGATTGCCCCTCAAGGCGAAGGTGTCAAAGGTCTCTACAGCGTGGAAACCTTCGTCGAAAAGCCAAAACCGGAAGATGCACCGAGTGATTTAGCTATTATCGGCCGCTACCTGCTGACACCGGAAATTTTTGAAATCTTGGAAAAGCAAGCACCAGGTGCTGGAAATGAGATTCAGCTGACCGATGCGATTGATACTCTTAACAAGACGCAGCGCGTGTTCGCTCGCGAATTCAAGGGTGATCGCTATGATGTCGGTGACAAGTTCGGCTTTATGAAGACTTCAATCGACTACGCCCTCAAGCATCCGCAGGTCAAAGACTCCTTGAAGCAGTATATCATTGACTTAGGTCATAAACTAGAGAAAAAACAGAGTAAAAAATAATTGATTCAAATAGCTAGAGAAAAATGAAATTTTAACTAAAAAAGAGGTTGACAAACCTCTTTTTTGATATTTCATCAGTTATTTTCTAAAGACTCATTAAATCAAGGAATGATGAAAACCTAGAAAAATAAGAAGGGCAGCCAAGGCTAGATAGCCAAACAAGACCAGCCAGCGCTGAGCAGTTTTAAAGGCATTGCTTGAACCTTTGACAGGAAGAATGACCGCGCAAAGTATGCCACCAATCAAACCTCCCAAATGCCCAGCCAGGCTGATGCCAGGCATGAAGCTAAAGATGATATTGACCACAATCAAGGTCATATAAGACTGCCCCAGCTGCTGAATATAGCTGTCGCGAACGACATAGTGCAGGGTCACGATAGAGGCAAAAAGGCCAAACAAGGCTGTAGAGGCCCCTGCTGACAGAGTATCCGGACTGAAAAAGAAAACAAAGATATTTCCCATCAGGCCAGACATCATATAGAGCAGAAAGAAATTTCGCGATCCAAAAATATCTTCTGCCTGCCGTCCAATAAAATAAAGAGTAACAGCATTTACCACAAAGTGCTCCAAGCCAATATGCACAAAGATAGCAGAAAAGAGACGCCATATCTGAGCAGGATACATGATAATGGTTGGAGAAAAAACTGCTCCAAATTCAAAGACAGTTTGTGCTTCAGCATAAGAAAAACCACGTAAAATAAGCATACCCACAAAGACAAGTGTTGTCAAAATTAGCAAAATACTGGTCACAGGATATTTTTTATCATAGATGTAGTTCATAAGTCAACACTTCCTTTACTGCTATATCGTGATAATCGGGCTCAAAATCAGACTGTTGAAAACTATAGATGCTGCTGATAGACGCCCCAGCAAAATCAGCCAGATAGCGGTCATAATAGCCACCGCCGTAACCAATCCGAAAGCCTTGAGAATTGAAGACTACGCCTGGCACATGAATCAAATCAATTTCTGTCTTGTCCACAGCCTCTTCGCTCGTCGGCTCCATAAGGCCGAAAGAGCTCTTTTGCAGATGTCTTTCATCATAATCCACAAATATCATCCGACCCTGGCCATAGGTTTTGGGCACTAAAACCCTCTTGCCATCCAACTGAGCCTGCTTAATAAAGGATGCAGTAGAGACTTCATGCGGCATTGAAAGATAAGTAGCCATAACCTGAGCTTCTTGATAAGCTGCTGAACTAAGCAAGCGCTGGGTCAGCCAGCTATCTGCCTGCTCTTTTTCTTTTCCTGACAGTTTCTTCATCTGGTTCAGTACAGTTTGTCTTAGCTCTTTTTTCATGCAGCTCGTCCACCTTTTTCTTATCTTTCGTTGATTTTATAATCTAGGAATTTCCCAATCTTTTCAATAGCAAAGGGCAGTGCGGCCTCATCCGGTGTCATCTTGGGATGATGGAGGGCATAGGGACTGTCCACTCCCAGCCAGAACATGACGCCCTTGACCTTACTGAGCAGATAACCGAAATCCTCACCTGTCATAGCCGGCGCAATATCAATCAACTGCACTCCTTCTTCCTTCTGGAAAAAGTCCATCAATTCGTCTGCCAGACCAGGATGATTTTCCACAGGTAGGTAACCACCTTGTTTAAGCTCCAAGTCCAATTCCAGACCGAAACTTTGGGCTAGGCCCTCTGCTATTTCCCGTAAGCGCTTCTGAGTCAAGAGGTTCATCTCCTGAGTCAAGGTCCGAATGGTGCCATGCAAAAAGGCCCTTTCTGCGATGACATTGTTGGTCGTGCCAGCATGGAGAGAACCAAAGGTCACAACTGCTCCCTCGATGGGATCGACATTGCGACTGACAATGGTCTGCACCTGGGTGATAAAGTAGCTAGCCGCCACCAAAGCATCATTGGCTTCATGAGGAAAAGCCGCATGACCGCCCTTTCCCTTAAAAGTTAACTTGACTTCACAGGTACCAGCAAAGAGGGTTCCTCTGTTAGTGGCAATATCGCCGACCTTGAGGTCCGGTCGCACATGGAGACCGTAAAATTCATCTGGCAGCCAGTCGCCAAAAGCACCGTCTTCATACATGAGCATACCGCCAGCTTCATTTTCCTCTGCAGGCTGAAAGAGAAAGAGCAGATTGTGGGTAGGCTGAGCGCTCACAGCTTGTTCCAGCAGGCCTAGGGCAACCGTCATGTGCATATCGTGTCCGCAGGCATGCATCCGGCCTTCATGGGTACTGGCAAAGTCCAGTCCTGTATCCTCCACAATCGGAAGACCATCAATATCTGTCCGCCAGCCAATCGTCTTATCCGGTGAACTTCCCTTGATAAAGACCAAAATACCCGTCCGCCAAGTTCGGATTTCCACAAAGTCTAGACCTGCTGTCAGTCCATCAATGACCTGCATCAAGTAAGCATGGGTCTTGTATTCTTCCAGACCGATTTCTGGTATCTGGTGCAAATCACGGCGAATTTTCAGATAATCAAGCATTGTTTCTTTCCTTTAAAATCTTGTCAGACCAGTCAAAGTGTTGGGCCACACCCAATCAATTCAAATTTATGCTATTTTTAAAGAGTACGCAGAGCATCTTCCAGAGCTGTCTTCTGCTGGGTCTTCTCGTCAATGGTCTTGATAACTCGTGCCGGAACGCCAGCAACCACTACGTTTTCCGGAACATCCTGGGTCACAATCGCACCAGCTGCAACAACGGAACCACTGCCAATTTGTACACCTTCAATCACAACCGCATTGGCACCAATCAGCACATTGTCTCCAACCCGAACTGGCTCTGCGCTAGCTGGCTCAATGACTCCCGCCAGAACCGCACCGGCACCAATATGACTGTTTTTGCCAACAATTGCTCGGCCGCCCAGAATAGCACCCATATCAATCATGGTCCCGGCACCAATTTCTGCACCGATATTGATGACTGCCCCCATCATGATGACAGTATTGTCGCCAATTTCAACTTGGTCGCGAATAATAGCGCCCGGCTCAATGCGGGCATTGATGTCGCGCTTGTCCAAAAGCGGCACCGCAGAGTTGCGGGCATCCTGCTCTACGACATAGGTCTTATTTTCCTCTAAGTTCGCTAGGAGCGGCTTAATTTCTTCCCAGTCTCCAAAAAGAACATTGCCTAACTTCACAACAGACCAAGGGATGGATCCGTGCAATTCTCCATCAAAGGTCACCTTGACCGGAGTTTTTTTCTTGGCATCAGCGATAAATTTGATAATTTCTTGAGCGTTCATTTTAGTAGCAGACATAGCTTTACCTCTTTGTTCTTTCTATTTCTTCATTTAGAGAAAGATACACTCTCTCCTAGCCATCCAATATTTATCTATTATAACACAATTCAGAAGTTTAGTTTGAACTTTCTTAGAACGATATTATTCCCTATTCAGAGGATTGAATATTTTTTAAATGAAGTTTCCTATCTTTATCCTCCGCACAGTCCAAATGACAGTAGGTTCTATCTAACATAGACTCAGATTAATACTCCTTGATTCCTACTTTATAATAAGTATTTGGAAGCTCCAATGTTTTAGGGACTCCCTAGATACCCGATTGTGATAAGGCCCATTGCGATTGGTTCCATCTATTCCTTAGACTTTTACTTCCCCAATGCCTTTCTGATACTCTCATCAGGATTTTTTTAGTTCTATTTTCACCAGCCTCTTGATTTTTAAAGAAGATTCTGGCGTTTCTGGTCTATCTTCTCAGACAGTGCTAGTCAGCAAACTTTTTAGACGGTAAAGCCCATTCACTTCGTCAAAATACAAAGAAACAGTCATATTGTCTGTGGTTGAGTAACTTAGACTAATTGAATCAACTTGCCCCTTAACTGATTTAGAAGCATAAATAGTTTTAGGCATCCCCAGTTCTGCTATGGCCTGTTTTACTTCCACTCCTTCTTGCTTATCTTGAGGGATAAGAGTTCGGTAATCATCGACCGATTTCGTAACTGGCCCCCAAGCATTACGGAATAGTCTAACGTATACTAATGAGAGCTCTGTTCTACCCTCAACATCCCTAAACCTTAAGGTAATATCTCCTTTCTCTCCTATTAATTTATATGTCAGTTCAACTAATTGGCTGCCTTTCACGCTATTATCGATGCTACCGGAACTAGCTTTTCCATACTTCTCGACAACATCCTGTGGAAGCACATTAGGTTCTTTCATCGTTTTTACCATCTGTAGTATATCTTCTATTTGGAAGTCTATTTGTCGATTCTCTTCTATAAGGTCAGAATAATCTTCAGTCAGCTTCTTTATGTTATCTTCTGATTCATTCTGAACTGTACTAGTAGACTGCACTGATGACTGGTTTCGTACTTGCTTGGACCTTGGCCACATATATGATACAAGTATTGCAAAACAAGTAATTAGCACTAGACCTGTAGAAACTACTAACAAAGAGGCGTATCGAGACTGACCTAAACTTGATATAAGTTTAGGTTTTCGACTACCTGCCAACTTTTTTTGCTGTTTTTCTTTAGCTGTAGCCTCAAAAACTTCCCCCTGAGGACTGCTATCAGAGAACACACTAGTTGCTTGCTTGTTGAATCCTGGCTTCTTTGACCACTCCCGTTGAACTTTCCGCCCTCTTCCCATGCTCTTCTCCTTAAATAAACCAAATTCCTTTTTTCTAGCAATTATTTTTTCAAAACAAAGAATACCATCTGCCTACTTTTTCAAAATCTGACAAATACTATCCATTCAATTAAAATGAACCTTGGTCGCGCAATAGAGAATAGCTTCAGTTTTCCCCAATAATGAATACTCATAAGCGTCTCCGATTATTGCCTACCGATACTTTTCGCTCTCAAGGTATCTAACATCAGGTGATATGTTTTTCGTAAAGAAGATAGTCACCGGCCTGAGAAACGGTGAACCAGAGACTTACATATTTCCCATCCTCCAACTTATATAAAACATTCAGCTTTTGACCACTCTCGCCACCGGAATCAATTTCTATGTATTTTGATAAACCAAATTTTTCTAAAATTTCCTGATAGCTAGTTCCATCTTCGTTTTGAAACTCTTTACCAAGGACAAGATGTTCAAAATCTTCCTCTTTTAGATCTGTTCGGCTTTGAGCATGCTGCGAACTAGCAAGATTATAAGAATAAATACCTGACAATTGATATTCATTATTTATTTTTTCAAAGTAGAAAGACAAACGCTGCCGCGGTTCTTCTCGAGAATAGAAAAGACTCATGCGCCCAGCAGTCTGATTCAGGAAAGGAGCTAGATTACCTGACTGCGCTTTACCAAATTTCTTCACAATATCCTTGGGGCTTAGTCCAGACCCGCTTCGCTCATCAACATCACTTTTTTTCTGTAGTTGAAGCTGGCTAATATCCTCATAAGTCCAGTCAAAATGATCGTTCCCCTCATCCACATATTCATCCAATACTCTCTGAGGGGATAAGAAGTATTCAAGCTGTTTTACCAAATAAGGAACTGATAAAAGCAAGAAGATGGACAAGAAACCTACTGATGACCACAACACTTGTTTATTAACAAGCTTACGTCCAAGAATTCCTTTCCCGTCTCTCTCGACCTGAGTAGAGCTCTTGTTTTCCACCCTATTCTTCGCAAATTCTTGGTACTCTGCTTCAGTAATAGCTAGTTTCTGTTCTCCTTGAACTTTTCCTGCTCTCTTCTGACCCTGTTGAAATTTAGTTTGACGCTTCTGGCGCAGACTCTCCCAGTCTTTTCTTGGCATCCTTCTCTCCTTTATGAACCAACTATCATCCCCAAACAAATAATTCTAAACCATAGAATAAGAATCTTCTTATCAATAAACATACTTCCGAGTCAGTCGATAATCTCCTGTCTTTGATAAGGCAAAGTCTAAGTAAAGATAGCTTTTATTCGTCAGCTTATATTTGAGATAGACAATCGTTCTGTCTTTATAGTCTACAGACTTGTTGATAACTTGTGGCAAACCAAAACGCGACACCACATCTTGAATGTGGGCACCTTGTCCAAATTCGTCTGCTTTCAAGTCCTGGAAATCTGCTTCAGTCAGCGTTTCTGAGCCACTTGAGTAAAGCGAGCTGCTCAGTTGGTTACCACGAATTGTGCTCAGTCGGTACTTGCCGTCAATTTTTTTGAACAAAAGACTAGTTGTTTGTTGTCCACTCGATTCACTATAAAAAAGATAAAGTGTATCATCGCTACCGTTGTTACTCTCTCCTCCTGATGTTGCCTTCCCAAACCGTTCGATAATCTCCTCGGCAGTTGGGGCGTCTTGTCCACTTCCTTGCTGTTCAGATGAATAGACTTGAAGTGATAAGATATCATCAAATGTCCAAGCGAATCTTGCTGCTTTCTTATCAACATAAGCTGTGGCCTCTTGAGAGTCTTCGTCCTCAGGAACCTCCCATGAGCGAGACGAGGTTTCCGAAAAAGAGTAACTCTCACTTTCCTCACTAGAGGACCAACTAGATTGATAAGTATTGCGTTCCTGGCTTCTCCTATTTGAAGAAACATACCAAAAAATAGAAGCAAGCACCAATATCACTAAAAGAATTGACCCGCTTGTCCAGACCCACTTTAAATTTTTTCTCCTCTTCTCTACAAACTCCCCTTGCTTCCAATCAGTTTTTGTTTCGAGTTTCTTCTCTCCTGTTGGTAACTGTTGTGATTCTTCTTTCGTTTTATCAATATCAGGACTTATTTGAGGTTGTCGCTGCTCTTTTTTAGCTGACGCCGATTTACCTCCTGTAAATTTAGCCTTGTGCTGTTGTCTCAATGACTCTAAATCTCTTTTTTTCATCCATCCTCCTATTGTATTTTTTTAACTCTATGCTTTTAGCACCTTGAACAAAATTAGCTTCTACATCAAGCACTAAGTGTTTGTTTCTCCTGCTCCATCCTCTAAACCAGGATTTTTTTCTAATATATAACCTTGAGAATCAGAGACTCCAAAAGAAAGATGAACTATTTGGCCATCAGATAACTGATAACTAATAGACACTTTGCTAGAAGATATGTAATTTGTATAGATAGAAAGACTATCTGGCAATCCCAATTGACCGACAACTTCTTGGTAGGATTTCCCTTTCTCTATACCAGAAAAATCTTGACGAGTTAATTGAGAATTTCGATTTGGCAAACTATTGCTGCTAAGATGATGACTGAATAGAGAATCTAATTTAGGCGTTCCCACACTACCGTAACTAGAAAAAGAAATTGAAACCGAAGCATTTGATCCTGCATCAGGATAATCTAAATTCAGTGTTATTATTTGATTATCATAATTATGTTCTCTCCCTGATTTCGCTTTTCCTAACTTAGCAACCACTTCATCTGCTGTTAAACGAGAGGCAGTTCCTTTAAAATCCGCAAACAAAAGTGCGACATCATCATAAGTGATATGAAACTGATATTCTTCTCCAGCAATCAATTCTGAACGATTAGTAGAAGTTAAATCCCTTTCGCTGTTAGATGACGTTCCCCCCTGATAAATATCAAAAGAATCATTATAAATATTATTTGTTTTAGAGCTCGGATTGGAAACTAGCCCTACAGCTCCTAGTCCTATGAGTAACATGAAAAACGCCCACATAAGTTTCCAACCCATAGAACTATCAGATGAAGACTCCGAATTTTCCTTCCAAAAAGCCTCATTCTCTTCTTTTTTAGCGAGCTCCTCAGCACTAAATCTCGGACGAAGCTCATACTCTTCTGCTTCAGATACAAGTTCTGAGTCTGGACGACTAGTTTCATCCTTAAAATAGAGTGATTCTTTTTTCTTAGATTTCAAGGATTCTAAAGCAAAAATAAGGCGAGATAACTCTCTCCCCCTCAGGTGTAAGAAGTCATCTGACTCAGCCGTTGAAACTCGTTTAATCTCTGTTTCAGTTCTCAAACCGTCTGGAGTCTCTGAAACATCCTGATAGCTGAACTGAGCTCCACTATCTTTGTCGCTTACATTAATTACTGAGTTAGAGGAGGATTCATTGGACTCAATGTTTTCGACTGATTTTTTCTCAGTCATTTGTGATTGAGCTAAAGCCTGAGATTCCTCTTCTTCAGATTTTCTGGATGGGAATACAGAATGATTGACGTCCCTTCTTTTAGGCTGAACCTTGTTAAATTTTGATTCATGTTCCCGTCTTAAGGCTTCCAGATTTCTTTTTTCCATATATTCTCCCAATCATATTTTTTAAACTAATCAGCATTAGTAAGATAGCATTTTTCATTCATTTCGATAGAACTACTCGGAAAGACAGACACTAGCTTCTCTTTCTTCAATAAGCTAGAAATACCATATCTGTATCAATAACTTTTTTAAAACATCATTTACTCTTTAAAATATTTTACAACAAAAATAACTAATGTGAGACTTTGATGAATAGTCCTTTTAACTTCTCAGTTCACCCTTCCTCTAAACACTTTGAAAAGGCAATGTTTCGCTAAGACAGTCTTGTTCCAGTATATCATATTTTGAACAGGTTTAGCTCTAAATCTACAAGGAAAAAGGCACGAACTCTCGTCCGTGCCCAACAAAGCAATTCCAAACTTATATACCAACGATATTATTTAATTCTTTCGTTCAAAATGTTCCCGCTGTTAGCATCAATGGTCATTTTGATCTTTTGCGTACCGTTCAGAGTTTCCAGCTTATGAGACAAGAACTCCTATTCATTTATTCTATTTAGAAAGATTACTCAATAGGTACTGTCCATTTTCCTGACGGATAAAAGTCAAAGTTATCTCCTTATTTGAAGATGTTTCATAGTTTACAAGCATCTTCGGCTCTGATTCACCATCCCCATAAACTGAGATATGTTGATATTCTGGGTATTCCTTGATCACTTCTTTAAAGGAAGAACCGCCCTCGCCTGTTTCCGCATCACCCGTCTTTAAGTTCTCTGTAATCTGGCCAGATACCTTTTTATCATAGTCGTCACTACCGGGCATAATACTCATACCCTGAAGATGGTAGCTGCCATCCTCGTGTTTCATAAAGGTCAGAGTGGTATAACTAGAGTCAGGTAACCAAGACAATGAGAGCCCTTCTTCTTGAAACGTCACACTGCTGGCCAAGCCAAAATCTTTGACTACTTGTTCAGGGGTCAATCCTTCATCATCCGCACTAACAATGCTCAGCTTTTCAAGGTCTTTCACTTCCCATTCATACACATCCTCTTTTGACGGAGCCACAAAAGAAGCAACATCGCTTTGATGTCCCTTTCGAGACAGACTTGGCACACTTCCACCACCCATAAAATCATTTAGGAAATAGCTGCCAAGACCTCCTAACAATAGTCCCGCTGCCAGACCTATTCCTAAAAATCCTATCAGCTTGCCCGTACTATTTTTCTTTGGCTCTGGACTTGGCTGGCCAGCGAAGTTTGCAGCTTGCTGTGGTCCGGCAAAGTTCTGACCAGCTGGATTAAATCCCTGAGGAATTGCTCCTTGAAAAGCGGGATTTCCCCAATTATCCTGCTGAGGCATCTGTTGTTGAGGAGCATCAAAAATGGGTTGCTGAACACCAAAATCTTGATTAGGATTCGGCATCTCAGGACTGCCTCCTTCTGCTGGAAGAGGCTGCCCCTCTACTGAGTTAGCTACAAATTGTCCTGGATCTGATGACGGGACTTGCTGTGGATACGGAGCTAATCCTTCTAAAGATTGTTCCTGCGGTTTATTTTGTTCTGACATCGTTTCTCCTTTTATTATTTGAGTTCTGTTTTATTTGTTGGCAGTAATGGACAAAAGATAGTTTCCGTCCTCCTGCTGAACGAAGAACAACCTATAAGTACCATCATTAGGAGCGTCATAAGCCGCCTCCATAATGGTTTGACTAGTATCCTCACTGAAATCTTCATCTACACGAATAGAGATACTTCGCGGACTGCCATATTCCTTAAAAACTTCCTTATAGGAAATGCCGTCCTTACCAGTCTTTGCATCGCCTTTTTTCAGTTTTTCAAAGTAATCAGCGGCCATGGCTTCGTCCTTAGCATTATGATTGCTTCCTTCAAAGCGAATATTATAGATATGAAGGCTATTCAGATAGAAACCATCTTTTTTCTTCTCAAAATCCAGAGAAGCAGTTTGATCTGTATAATAAACTGGCCAGTCCTCCTCATCATCAGAATCTTGAAGCGTTCCCCACTCTAAATCAAGGCTGTCATGAGAGATTTCTTCTTTTAAAGCCTTGCCATATTTATCAAGAATATCTTCCACAGAAGTACCATTCGTATCTGTCTGAATAGTATTGAACCGTAACTCTGACAAACTATCAATATCCCACTTGAACTCAGTAGTATCAGGGTCAATGTACTGATCTGATTGATCTCTCTTTGATTCCCCAGCATCTGCCAAAGGATGGAGCACAGGATATTCCCCTTTGATGACATCCGCTACTCCCATTCTAAATCCCCAGATTCCCCCTCCGATTAGTCCAAGACCAAGAGAAAGCAAGGCTCCGCCTATCAGGATTCCTTTCCAGGATTTATTCTTGGTCAAATGCGGAGTTGGTCCCTGCGGACTTGAAACATGGCCTTGCTGAGGTTGAAAATGATGCGGGAATTCCTCTTGCGACTGAGCATTCCTTGAAGGCTCAAAAGAATGCTGTGTTTGCTGTTCTGTCAATCTTCTTTCCTCTTTCTTGTTTATTTCCAATAGTCTTATCAGTTCTCTTTTAATAACGAAATGCTTTGAAAGCAGTCAGTTACAAAAGATAAACTAAATAACTAAAAACTTACATTTCCTCTGACTTTATATATAAGAAATTTCCATCTGGCTGGCCTACAAACAATAGGTATTCATAACCATCTTCTGTTTTATAAGTCACCTCAGCAATCAGACGGTTGGAGATAATCTTATTATCCACATCACGTTCGGTTGTGATGACAATTTCTGACGGAACAGGATGCTTCTTCAGGACCTCTGATAAAGCTGTTCCTCCTTCACCCGTTTCCTTGTCTCCTTCTTTCAAACGTTCAAGGTCTTTGGGAGATAATACGCTCCAATCTGTCGTTTCCTTCCCTTTTCTATATTCTTTAAAAGAATCTCCAACTACCACTTGTCTCAGATAGTAGTTCTGGTCAACTTTATCAAATTGAAAAGAAATATTTTGCTCCTTATCCCTGACAGAAGGGCCCCATCGGAGTAACAGACGATTACGATCATATTCTGCTGAACTAGCCAAGCCATAAGTTTCAACGATTTGATCAGCCGTCAGGCCTAATCCCTCATCATTTGTATAGCTCAACCGTCCCAAGTCTTTCAAAGTCCAATTAAACTGAACCGACTGCCCGTCTGTAGTAAAGCTGTAACTCTTGTCTTTAGCTTCTTCCTGAGCCTTACTCAGACGCTTAATCCTTTGTATATCCTTATTTGTCTGCGCCTGCTTGCCGATAAAATAAGCTGAACCGCTACCAATCAAAAGACCAATTATAAGAGCAAAAACTGAAAGTCCTATGACTTTTCCGATATTGCCTTTCTTATCAGGTAATTCTTGCGACTGAAGCTGCTGGAAATTCCCTTGCATTGGCTGGCTAGTTTGATTTTCTTGCCAAGCCCCTTGCACTTGACCTTGTCCATCTTTATCTGACATGGTTTTCTCCTTATAAATTTTGTTGATTTGTCATATTGCGAAAATATTGAAAAATAATGACAAATTTTACAATATTATAACATAAATTATTCTTCCAATCAAAAAGGGAGTGGGAAAGAACTTCAAACAAGTTAAAAAGTTCGTCTTCCCACCCCCGCACAGTTGATCAGGCAATCTTTGGGGCTTAAAAAGCGAAGGAAGATGCCAATCAACCACTGCGTCATCTATTTTTTCTAATTTAGACCCAAAAGCCTGGACTTTTTGCCCAGGCTCTGAATCAAGTTTTTAGACTCTTATTTTTCTAGTATTCTTATTTAGATATTTTATCCTACTTGAGCTACTTCAAAAATCTGAATGGTAGAGCCTTTTTCAATTACTACTGCTTGGTCTGCTGCGACATGGAGTGTACCAGGAAGACTCCCCTCTTTTGAACCATCAAAAGAAATCGTGATATGGCCCAGTCCAGTTAAATTTTTTTCTACTACATTTCCCACAGAACTAATTGAATATTCCTGATTATCTACCACCAGCTTGCCGCCTTCTAGTATTGAACCTAGCAGATTTTTGTTATCAATCTTAAAACAATACTCTGCTAAATCTTCCGGTGCTTCTTCTCCAAATAAAATGAGCATATTGGCATCTTGAATCATATTCTGAGCTTCAGGTCCCACTTGAATTACTTTAGCTTCAAAAATTTTCTTCATCTAATTCCTATTTATCCTTTCTCTAATTTGTCTTAAACTTATGCTTATAGATAAGTTTAACATAATAGTTGCTTTGTTTACGTGCATCTATCAAAGGTCTATTGATAAAGACCAATACTAGCTATCCAAGCTACTAGCACCCGCGGAACACCATTGAGAAAGCGTGAATAAAGCACAGAAGGGACACCAACCTCAACTGTTTCAGACTTGGCTTCAGATAGACCGAGTGCTACAGGAATGAAATCACAACCGTTTTGAGTGTTGATAGCAAATATAGCTGGCAGAGCCATTTGGGGCGGAATATTCCCTTTTCCGATTTCGACTCCAATTAAGGTTCCGATAATCTGACTGATAACAGCTCCGGGGCCTAACAAAGGAGATAGGAATGGCAAGGAACAGATAAAGCCAATCAAAATGAGTCCCCAGATGTTCCCCGCTAGGGGAACCATTAATTTTGCCAGCCAATTTCCAACACCTGAACCTTGAATAACCCCAATCAGCAAGGAAACAAAGGCCATGAAAGGAATGATTGTGTTGAGCATTGTTTGGATGGCTTCACGAGCTGCCTGGTTGAAAGTCGCAACGACCTTCCCAGCGCCCATCCCAATTCTTGCTACAATACTTGTTTCAGCTTTTTGCTCTGTAATTTTTTTACTAGTATCGTAAGTTGGCTTTTCTGTTACCACAGTTGTCGCTTTTTCGTCTTCATTAGCAGCAGAAATTTGATTAAGGCCAACTGCTGACACATAGATTTCCTCGGTGATATATTGTGCTAGAGGGCCACTTTTCCCTGTAGCGACAATATTGATTGTAGGGATCCCCTTTTTAGGATAAATACCGCAGCGAAGAGTACCGCCGCAATCCACGATTGCTAAAGCAATTTCCTCATCAGGGATAGAAGTTTTAAACCCATTAACAGCTTCCATACCGGTCAAATCAGCAATTTTATCTACAATATCTGGCTTTTCTCCGCCGCCAGTGATATAGATAAATTTATGCTTAGCCTCACTAGGGGTAATGACCAAAGGTCCTCCGAAACCGCCATTTCCTTTAACAACTTTTATACTCTTATATGACATAATTTCACTCTTTCTATCAATCAAATGTTTTACTCAAGGTAACACCTTGCTGTTTTGCTACATAAGCAGTTGTAAAATCGGTTACCCAACCGCCTACAAAGTTCATGACAAGCCCAACAAGCATGTAACGAATGGCTAAGTCCATTTGACTTAAACCTAAAGTTTGAATTCCTGTTGCAATTCCCATCCATACAAACAATTCCCCAGGATTGATATGCGGGAATACCCCGTTTGAAGTATGGCAGAACTGCATCTGAGCTGCTACAAAACTAGGTTTATAATATTCTGGCAAGAAGCGTCCCATACTGATCGCCATCGGATTCCCCAGCATAAAGGCTGAAATGAAAGGTAAAATCATATAACGGCTAACAGGATTTTTGGCAGAAATCTTAGCCAAGGAATTGACCTTTTCTTCTCCCAAGAAAGCGATAAGGGTATTCATTGCAATCAATAGCATTAAGACAAGCGGTACAATATTTGTCATCCAGCTAATAAAGGTTTCTCCACCTAATTGGAAGAGTTTCATAAAACTCTCTGCAAATTTTGTAATGTGATTCATAAGGAACTCCTTTTCTTATTTTTTTTAAATAACTGTTTAATAGATAATTGTAAGTAATTCGTATAAAAGCCGAATCCCAGAAAAGAATCAGAAGAACTTGTCTCTTTCTCAATACCTGCCTCATGCCAAAGATAGACTTTTCTAGCATCTTCTATGACTGATTGCATCAACTTATTTTCTTTTCTCACAAGAGGATTATACTTGTCAAAATAATGGATGTCTTCTCCGACATAATCATCCATATTTTGAAAACGCGCTAAGATTGTTACTCCTTGCATTTTGCTAGCTTTAAGAACCCGACCGTTTTCATCAACCGCGAACATGACAATCGTACCGGATTTTATTCTTCCGGACTTCCTGCCAATCGCTACGCGCCCCAGTTTTCGGAGCATCGTATAGGTCTTATTGAAGTCTTTGAGTTGCTGCCAGCCGAGGAACATTTGAAATATATAAGCTGCCATGACAAACACAGCGAAAATTATTAGCGAATTCATTAAAATACTCCTTTGCTCTTAGAAAATGATAGAAACTCTGTCTCTGTTTCTACAGCCCTCAATGCTTCTTTTAGAGAAGGCTCTCCTGCAATTCGAAAAATATCGTCATACAATTCCAGCAATTCACTTTCCATTTTTCTTTCAATTTCTGAGGGTATGGCGACTAGAAAGATAAATTCAATCCATTCATCTCCTTTTTGATAAGGCTCTTCTAGTTTTCCGAACATTAAAATAGTCTTTGCATAACCCTGGTTAATTGTATGGGGGAAGGCAATTCCTCCACCAAAAATGGTTGATTGCTTTTTCTCCCTATCAATTATCCGATTTCTAAAACCTTCATCAATCATCTGAAGTTTCTCTAACTCTGCAACCATATTTAGCAAGTATTGCTGATAGGTTTTTTGGGGGCTCAACCGAAGAAAACGTAAGCTGACTGTTTCTAGATTTTTTTGATGAAAAGCATTGGCCCTCTGCCATTCTTCCTGCAGCCATTGATCATCAAAAAGATGATTAACTTGAATGACTGGAGATTTAGAATCTTTATATTTTAGAGGAACTGTCGTAAAAATCGCGAAATAGTCCTGATTCAAATCCACATTAAAATCCTCTTCAGAATACTGAGTAATGTCTACATCATTTCCAAGGACTCGTCTGAGTTGCTGAATAATCATCGTAGCAGTTCCTCTTCCTGTTGTGCAAACTACAGCTATCTGCTTGCGAGAACCCTTTACAGCAGAATTTTGCTTTCTTAAAATCATTTCAAAATACAAAGCCAGATATCCGATTTCAGATAATTCCAATTCAGAACCAAAAATTGCAGATAGTTCTTCTCCAGCTATTTTTGCCATTTCAAAAGCAAAAGGATATTGAGTTTGAACCTCGCCATGAAATATATCATTAGCTTGCACATGGAAAATCAGTCGATTGATTAAGGGGCCTAGATGAGATTTGATTTCTTCAAATAATTCTTCATCATCAAAGTGAACCAACATTGTTTCTTTGACTTTCTTGACAATCCCTTGAAAAATCTTTGCAAGCTGTTCAGATTGATAAGATGTCTTGCTTAAAGTGTCAATAAAACGGACATTAAACGGAAAACACAAAAAGTCTATCTCAAACTGACTGAGGGAAATCTTATAAGTCATTTCAATATGATAGATTAATTTCTCAGCTAAAGGTGTCTCTGTTAAATCATTCCTATAGTAAGGAATAGGACAATTCAACACTCTAGATGTATGAATACGCTCCACCATAATTGAAATGGTCTTTCGAAGGAGTTCCTGTGTTTCTTTAGGGATTTTATAGTCCTGGACTAGCGTCTCCAGAAAAGAAGATGTTGCCTCAGTGAGTGTCCTTCCTTCAAAGTAAGGAGCCACTTGGTGAATATAGAGCAAGCGCAAATTCAGCTCGCTCCCCAAGACCTCCAGCCCACGGTTGGGCTTTCCTGAAATAGTGATAGAGTAACTCTCTGCCAAAGATTTTACTTGTTTTAAATCCTTATTAAGGGTACTTCTACTAACACCTACTTCCTCAGCCAAGTCGTCAATAAGAAGAGGGGAGGTTGACTCAATTAAACGTTTTAGCAAATAGGCAATTCTTTTACTGGAAGAATTGAAGTCACTCTCCTGTTTTAAACTACCAGATAAAATCCTTTCCAACTCTGTATAGTCATACACTTCTAACATTAACTGATCATCTTGTGCGATAATCTGGATATTAGGAGCCAAAACATCATTTAATTGTTGGATACTCTTTTGCAAGGTTTGCAAGCTAATATCCAGTTCTGAGCGCATATCTACCAAGGAATAAGTTGGCTGCGAGACCATTTTATCTAAAATATTATACCACCGATTTACTAAGGTCAACTCTCTTCCCTACCTTCATTGTTTTAACCGCGAGTTTTACCTCCGGCAATATTTGTAGTGACACCTGTTATATAGCTAGAACGGTCTGAAATATAGAACGCTACAAGATCAGCTACTTCCCGTAGTTTCCCACTCCGTCCCAATGGAGTCGTTGAAGTTGAAGCATAACCAGCTCGAATATCTTCTACCGTCTTTCCACGGGTATAAGCAAGAGCTTCCTCGTAAGAAAGAGTTCGAAGACCCGTAGCTTCCATAATTCCTGGAGCAATTCCAACCACACGTACACCATGTTTCCCAAGCTCTTTCGCCCATGAACGAGTATAACTATAGACTGCCGCTTTCGTTGCAGCATAGGCACTTTGTCCTTCAGAACCTTCCAAGCCTGCTTCTGAAGCCATGTTCACAATTACACCTTTCCCATTTTTCACTAAAATACGTCCTACTGCCTGACTAACCAGATACAAACCTTTTTGATTAATCATTGTTACTTTTTCGAACGTCTCATCGTCCAACTCGTAAGGACCTTTAGGATTTTCTGCATCGATTAATAATCTAGGGACATTAATCCCCGCATTGTTGACTACCGCATCAATATTGCCAAATCTTTCAACTATTTTGGCAACACCCTCTTCTACTTCAGAGCGAGAAGTTACATCAACTTTTACAAATAATAGATTCGGGTGACGCAAATCGTTGTCGCTAAGATCAAAATTCGCTACATTGACTCCTAATTCCAACAATTCTTCGACGATTGCCTTACCGATCCCAGATGACGCACCCGTCACAAGAACTGTTTTGCCTTTAATGTCTAACCAATCATTCATTTTGATACCTCTCAAATTTTATTTACAAGGCAATTATACAGCGCTTTCATAAAAGAATTAAGACACTCTTTTTTTCACTGTTCAAAAAAATAATAAACTAATTAAGAGGCTTGTACTAAAAAATCCACAAGAAATGAACTTGTGGATCTTTTTATATTCTAAATGAACTCAAAGCATATGAGAATCAAAGGCGTGCATTCAACTCAGCACCCAGCTCTTCAAAGCCTGGTTTCCCAAGAAGAGCAAACATGTTTTTCTTATAAGCCTCAACTCCTGGCTGGTCAAATGGATTGATACCATTCAGGTAGCCAGAAAGAGCAATAGCTAACTCAAAGAAGTAAATAGTATAGCCCAAAGTGAACTCATCTTGCTCAGGCAGGGTCACAAACATATTTGGCACTCCGCCGTCTGTGTGAGCTAACAGCACTCCATCTGTTGCTTTCTTATTGACAAAGTCAACATCTTTTCCTTGCAGATAGCCAAGGCCATCCAAGTCTTCTGCTAATTCAGGAATCAACACATTTTTGCGAGGCTTATCTACACGAATAACTGTTTCAAAGAGGATACGAGTTCCTTCTTGAATAAATTGCCCCAAAGAGTGCAGGTCTGTTGAGAAGTTGGCTGAAGTTGGGTAGATACCTTTTTGGTCTTTACCTTCTGACTCACCAGCCAATTGCTTCCACCATTCTGAGAAGTATTGCAAAGATGGTTCGTAGTTAGCTAGAACTTCTGTCAGATAACCTTTACGGTACAAGATATTGCGTACAACTGCATATTGATATGCTTCATTTTCAGCCAACTTATCAGAAGCATAAGCCTTGCGAGCAGCATTTGCTCCTTCCATCAACTTGCTGATATCAGCCCCTGCAGCTGCGATTGGCAAGAGTCCCACTGCTGTCAATACTGTAAAACGACCACCTACACTATCAGGCACTACAAAAGTATCCCAGCCATTAGCATCTGCTTCAACCTTAACTGCACCTTTAGCGCGGTCTGTAGTTGCATAAATCCGTTTATTTGCTTCTTCCTGACCATACTTCTTAACCAAGAGTTCTTTGAAGACACGGAAAGCAATAGCAGGCTCTGTTGTTGTTCCTGACTTAGAAATAACATTGACAGAGAAATCTTTGTCTGATACATAGTCTACCAAATCAGCCAAATAGCTTGAAGAGATAGAGTTTCCAGCATAGAGGATCTGAGGTGCCTCGCGTTCTTCTTTGCTTTGCAAGTTTACAAATGAATTATTCAAGAAATCAATAGCTGCACGAGCTCCTAAATAGGAACCACCAATACCGATTACGATCAATACCTCACTATCAGATTGGATTTTAGCAGCAGCCTTTTGAATACGAGCAAATTCATCTTTGTCATATTCTTCAGGCAAGTTCAACCAGCCAGTCATTTCTGCCCCAGGACCTGTACCATTTCGCAGAGCAGAATCTGCTGCAGTCACTTGAGGCTGCATATAATCTAGTTCATGTGGTGCTACAAATTTATCTAATACCTTTGAGTAGTCAAATTTAATATGTGTCATGTTTATCCTCCAATTGTTCTTTTCTTTTATGATAACGCTTTAAGAAAAAATAAGCAAGTGCTTTTACTATTTTAAAACGTTTACATTTTTTATTATATACTATTTTTCTAAATAAGCTAATCCTAGGACATGACTGAGAGCAATCGTTTGCATTTATCTTATGAAAACAGGGTTAGCTATTGCCATTTCTTCCGAATAAATTCTTTATAACGTTTTACTAAAAATAAAAAAGACCAGCATGTAAATTCAACTGCGTCAATGTCTCTAAACTCATCTTCCTCCTTCGGAGTTGATTCGTTAAGAGCAATAGAAAAGAGCACACAGCTTACTTCGCTTAGGGCTGCTGGATTCCTCCCCTGACCCGCTTCACGCAAAACTGTTGCTCCACTAATTAGTATAACACAAACTTTTGATTTTGGCTAATTTTATTTTTTCCTTCTCTGTCTGAAAAATTCCTGCATAATTTGAGCGCACTCTTCTTGGAGAACACCTGTCTCCACTTCTACTCGATGATTCAGACGCTCATCTGTCAAAATATCATAAAGGCTGCCAGCTGCTCCAAATTTCTGATTTGCTGCTCCATAGACAACGTGAGGAATGCGCGCTAGACCGATCGCTCCGCTGCACATGACACACGGCTCAATGGTCACAAAAAGCGTTGTATCAAGCAAGCGCCAGCTATTTTCGTGCCGATTCGCCTCTTCGATAGCCATTATTTCCGCATGCATAACAGCCCGCTGCAGCTCCTCACGTGCATTGTGACCGCGGCCGATAATCTTTCCCTCTTTAACCAAGACACAGCCGATGGGAATTTCATCATAAGCTAGGGCAATCTCCGCCTCCTTCAAAGCTTCCCGCATAAATGCTTCTTTTTCTTCAATCGTATAATTCATCATTGTCTTTCTAAATCTGTAGTCGTCTATCCCATTATACCACAAGCCTGCCGCACTTCTCAGAAAAAGTAAAAGCCACCACTAGGGTGACTTTCAGGAGATTATTATGAAAAAAGTTTAGGATTTTTAAACAAAGTTAGGAGGTCTTTGTTTATGCTGTTAGTATAAAATATATATCTTAAATGAGTCTTAATATGAAATTTTCTTACAAAAAAGCACAAGAAGCAATTTCCTTGTGCTGACTTTTTTATAAATTTGACCAGACGCTTTCCAAGATGTTTGTCTGCTCGCGGCCAGGACCGACTGAGAAGGTAGAAATACGAACACCAACCAACTCACTCACTCGGCGAACATAGTTGCGGGCATTTTCTGGCAAGTCTTCCAGACTGCGAACACCTGTGATGTCCTCTGACCAGCCTGGCAGCTCTTCGTAAATCGGCTTGCAACGCTTGAGCTGTTCCAGACTAGCTGGGTAATGGTCAATGCGCTGACCATCCAAGTCATAGGCTACACAGATTTTCACTGTATCCAGACCGCTCAAAACATCGATGGAGTTAAGCGAAAGATTGGTAATCCCTGAGACACGGCGGCTATGGCGCATAACAACCGAGTCAAACCAGCCTACCCGACGCGGACGGCCAGTGGTAGTGCCATATTCATGGCCGATATCACGAATGCGGTCACCTACTTCATCGAAAAGCTCTGTTGGGAATGGTCCATCTCCGACCCGACTGGTGTAGGCCTTGCAGACACCAACTACCTTGTCAATCTTGCTCGGACCAACACCGGAACCGATGGTGACTCCCCCTGCAACTGGATTAGAAGAAGTTACAAATGGATAAGTCCCTTGGTCAATATCCAGCATAACCCCTTGAGCCCCTTCAAAGAGCACTCGCTTGCCTTGATCCAGGGCATCGTTGAGGATAACAGAGGTATCGGTCACATACTGCTTGATTTGCTGTCCATATTCATAGTATTCTTCAAAAATATCATCAAAGCTGATTGCTGTACTATCGTACAATTTCTCAAAGAGGCGGTTTTTCTCAGCTAGATTCCGCTCCAAGCGCTCTCTGAAAATATCTTTATCCAAAAGGTCAGCAATGCGGATACCGACACGAGCAGCCTTGTCCATATAGGCAGGACCGATTCCCTTGATTGTCGTCCCGATTTTATTGTCACCTTTTGCTTCTTCCTGCAGGCGATCCAGCTCGATATGGTAAGGCAAGATGACATGCGCTCGATCAGAGATACGAAGGTTATCCGTCGTCACACCCTCTTCATGCAGGTAGTTCAATTCTTTGACCAGAGATTTGGGATTGACCACCATTCCATTTCCAATGACAGAGATTTTTTCTGGAAAGAAAATCCCTGACGGAATCAGGTGCAGCTTGTACTTCTTGCCGTCAATCACGATAGTGTGTCCGGCATTGTCACCACCCTGATAGCGGGCAATCACTTCGGCATTGGCTGAAAGGAAGTCTGTAATCTTCCCTTTTCCTTCATCTCCCCACTGGGTTCCTACAACAACTACTGATGTCATAATTTTGTCTGAGCTGAAGCAGCTCTTCCTTTCTTGAAAAGCAGGCAGGAATCTCACCTGCGATTATGTTTTATACCTCATTATATGAAAAATTTAACAATTTTTCAAGGTGGGATCCATTCTTAATTTGCTTTTTCCCTTTTGAAAACGAATTAAATTTTCACAAAATCTGTATTTTCTGAAATTTATTAGTTTATTAAAAATAAAAGTTCGGAATTTTTGTAAAATCGTAGCGAAAATTTGTTTTCTTTTTCTGTTTGTAATAGACTAAAATTACTATCATAGGACGGTGAAACGATGACGATTAATCAATTACTGCAGAAACTGGATACAGCAAGCCCCATTCTCCAAGCGACCTTTGGTCTGGAGAGGGAAAATCTACGGGTGACAACTGATGGACACTTAGCTCAAACTGCTCATCCGAGTCAGCTGGGTTCCCGCAATTTCCACCCAACCATCCAAACAGACTTCAGCGAGCAACAACTGGAACTAATTACACCTATCGCTCACTCGACTAAGGAAGCACGACGCTTACTGGGAGCTATCAGCGATGTGGCTGGCCGCTCGATTGACCAGAATGAACGCCTCTGGCCTCTGTCCATGCCACCACAGCTGACGGAAGAAGAGATTGCCATCGCCCATCTGGAAAACGACTATGAGCGCCACTACCGAGAGGGCTTAGCGAAAAAATATGGCAAAAAACTACAGGCTATCTCTGGCATCCACTACAATATGGAGCTAGGAAAAGATCTGGTCACTTCTCTCTTTCAAGTCAGCTCCTACCATTCACTCAAGGACTTTAAAAATGACCTCTATCTCAAGCTGGCTCGAAACTTTCTGCGCTTCCGCTGGATTTTAACCTATCTCTACGGGGCAGCCCCTTTGGCAGAAGCTGGCTTCTACATTCAGGACATTCCCCAGCCTATCCGCTCTTTTCGTAACAGCGACTATGGTTATGTCAATGACGAGAATATTCAGGTGTCCTACGCTTCTTTGGAGCAATATGTAACTGATATTGAAAACTACGTTCAGTCAGGCGAGCTCAGCGCTGAAAAGGAATTTTACTCAGCCGTTCGCTTCCGTGGACAGAAGCACAATCGTGCCTATCTGGAGCAAGGCATCACTTATCTGGAATTCCGCTGCTTTGACCTCAATCCTTTTGACCATTTAGGCATTAGCCAGGAAACCTTAGACACCGTCCATCTCTTTTTACTGAGCCTGCTCTGGCTAGATGATGTAGAAAATGTTGATGCAGTATTAAAAGCTGCCCACGACTTGAACCAAAAGATTGCTTGTAGCCACCCGCTAACTGCCCTGCCAGATGAGGCAGACAGCTCAGCACCGCTCCAAGCCATGGAAGAGCTCATCCAGCATTTTGAACTGCCGACATACTACCAAAACTTGCTTGATCAGCTTAAAGAGGTACTACTAAATCCTCAGCTAACCCTATCTGGCCAGCTCCTACCTCATATCCAGCAGGATTCCTTAATGGCCTTTGGACTAGACAAAGCAGAGGAATATCACCGCTATGCTTGGACTGCTCCTTATGCCCTCAAAGGCTACGAAAATATGGAACTGTCCACCCAGATGCTGCTCTTTGATGCTATTCAAAAGGGGCTGAATGTCGACATCTTAGATGAAAATGACCAATTTCTCAAGCTTTGGCACGGTCACCATGTGGAGTATGTCAAGAACGGAAACATGACCTCCAAGGATAACTATGTCATCCCTCTGGCCATGGCCAATAAAACAGTCACCAAAAAGATTTTGGCTGCAGCTGACTTTCCCGTTCCGGCTGGAGCAGAATTTTCTTCCCTAGAGGATGGACTAGCCTATTACCCTTTGATTAAGGAGCGACAAATTGTTATCAAACCTAAGTCAACCAACTTCGGACTGGGCATCTCTATCTTCCAAGAACCAGCTAGTCTGGAAGCTTATCGCAAGGCTTTGGAGATCGCTTTTTCAGAAGACGCAGCTGTCTTAGTCGAAGAATTTATCGCTGGAACAGAGTACCGCTTCTTTGTCTTAGACGGTCAGTGTGAGGCAGTCCTCTTGCGAGTAGCAGCCAATGTCGTCGGAGATGGTCAGCATACCGTGAGAGAATTGGTTGCCATCAAAAATGACAATCCGCTGCGCGGGCGAGACCATCGTTCACCGCTCGAAATCATTGAACTGGGGGACATTGAACTCCTCATGCTGGACCAGCAAGGTTATGGACCAGATGATATCCTACCTGCTGGAGTCAAGGTTGACTTGCGGCGCAATTCCAACATTTCTACTGGCGGAGACTCGATTGATGTGACTGAAAGTATGCACCCGTCTTATAAGGAACTCGCTGCGGACATGGCAAAGGCTATGGGAGCCTGGGCTTGTGGCGTTGATCTCATCATCCCTGACAGCTCTGCTATTTCTACCAAGGAAAATCCCAACTGCACCTGCATCGAGCTCAACTTCAACCCCTCTATGTATATGCATACCTATTGTGCTGAGGGACCGGGACAAAGCATCACACCTAAAATACTGGCCAAACTTTTCCCAGAAATGGATTGATAAAACACGAATCGCAGGGTATGCCCTGCGATTTTTGTTTGAATACTTGAGAGAAACGAAGAAACTTTCGTTTTAGAAATGACGCTTGCTTTATTGATAGGAATCAAATGTCTTTTTGAATTAAGCAAATATAAAAAATGGTCTCAATATATAAAATCATTTCAATCTTTATCCTTCAAAAACCAGCTTTTATGTTAAAATAGAGATATCACATTGAGAAGAAAGAGCAAAGTCCATGTCGAGAAAAAAGGATGATTCTAACCAGCAACCAGAATGGTTTAGCTGGATTTGGATACTTGTATTTGTATTTGGTTCTGGAGCTGTAGCCAGCTATCTAATTCCCATAGCTATTCTGGGGGCTATTGGTTACGGAATCTATCGCCACCAAAGCCAGAAAAAAGTTCGGATTGAAGCAAAGCAAGCCAGCATTGGCCGTATTGAAGATTTGAAATCAGAAATTGGTCAGGCTGACCGCCGCATAAAAAAATTGGAAGCCTACCAAGAAGATGGGGACCAAGAAAGCTATCAGAATTTAGCTCTAGAAATTCTTCCCCAGCTAACCTATATCAAAAATGCTGCTAACGACCTACGGGGAGAAATTCCTGCTTCAGTCTACCAGCGAATCCAGACCAAAATTCGTACTGTAACCGATGAAATTGATGAACAACTGAGAAAGATTGAACGAGAGAGAAAACGAAAAGAAGCGCAGCCTAAGAAAACTAGTCTAGAAGAGCTAGCCCCAGAATTGGTCGCTACGGTTCGCAATATTCAGATTGACCATGAGGCCATTCTTCAAAAAATCTCTCAATCCGAAAGCAATAATAAGGAAGAACTGACTGCCATTCATCAGTCCCAGATGGAGCACTACGAAGATATTTTAGAAGGCTACCACAAAATCAAAGCTTCTCCCAAAGATTTTTACAATGCAGAAGAGCGGCTAGCCAAGGCCAAAGCAGCTATCGAGCAGTTTGACTTGGACCTAGACGAAGCACTGCGCCAGTTAAATGAAGCTGATTTGAGGGACTTTGACATTAGTCTGCGCATCTTAGACAAGGAAAAACAAACAGAAACTGGTCTTTAAGCTATATAAACCAAAGGAGAAACTATGAGCCAAGAATTTAATTTTGATATTGATAAAATTGCTAACAATGCCATCAGCAAAAGCGACAAAACAACAGAAATCATCGAAGCCAATACGACTCAAGAAAATGGCCAGCTAACTTTTCTGGAAAAGCTGACCCCTGAGCAACAGAATGCGATTACAGCTAAAGCTCCGCAGCTGGTGGATAATTTCGTATCGGACCAAAATGCCTTGCTGGACTTTGGCCAATCTGCTGTAGAAGAGGTCAACGGCACTGTCAATCGTATCTTAGCCGAGCAGAAAAAATTACAAATTCCCCAGGTAGATGAGCTTTTAAAAAATACCAACAAAGAACTCAATGGCTTTGTCGCAAAATACAAGGATGCTCAAGTAGCGGAACTGGACAAAAAGCCTAATTTCTTGGAAAAACTCTTCAAACAGAGCAAAAACACTCTTCAAGAATTCTATTTTGACTCACAAAATATTGAGCAGAAAATGGACGGCATGGCTGCAACCGTCGTCAAGCAAGAGGATGTTCTGGCTCGCAATATTGTTTCTGCTGAAATGCTGATTGAGGACAATACCAAATCGATTGAAAACCTAGTTGGAGTTATTTCCTTCATCGAAGCTGCTCAGCAAGAATCTGGCAATCGAGCGCTCAAACTGCAGGCTGAAGTCGCTCAGTTAGATATGACAACTGTTGACTACCAAGTCAAATCGCAAGAATTAGCCCGAATGACAGAGGTGGTCAATACCTTAGAGCAGCAACACACTGAATATGTCAGCCGTCTCTATGTAGCTTGGGCGACGACTCCTCAAATGCGTAATCTGGTCAAGGTCTCCTCTGATATGCGCCAAAAACTTGGAATGCTCCGTCGAAATACCATTCCAACTATGAAACTGTCTATCGCCCAGTTAGGCATCCTCCAGCAATCGATGAAGTCCGGTCAGGTAGCTGACGCCATCTCTAATGCGAATAATGCTGCCCTGCAAATGCTCGCCGAAACGAGCAAGGAAGTCATTCCTCAACTGGAGCGGATTTCCCAAAGTCCTACTATCGCTGTTGAGTCTGTCACTAAGCTGGCAGAAAGCCTCGTCGCACAAAACCAAGGCATTATCGAAGCCATTGATAAAGGACGGGAAAAACGCGCTCTGCTAGAAGCCACTGTTATCCAATCTGCAGAGACCATCAACAACTCTGTCAAACTGCGTGATCAAAAGATTATCCAAGCCCTGTTGGACCAAGGCAAGGAAGCCCAGAAAGAATTAACTACAGAATAAGCAAAAGAGCCTAGATGGCTCTTTTACTGTTTTACTTTTTAAATGATCAATACAGTCCTGTCTTCCGATTATCCCTTTAAAACAAGCAGCTTTCCAGCAGTTCTTTATTACGCAGCTGGGCTAACCAGTTGTCAGGAATCCCTTCCAAACCATAGATGATACCAGCCAGGCCGCCAGCTACTGCAGCTACTGTATCAGTGTCATCGCCTAGATTAACAGCTTTCAGGACAGTTTCCGGATAAGAAGTGCTAGTCAGTAAGCACCAAAGTGCTGCTTCCAAGGTATCCACCACATAGCCACTAGAACGAATGTCATCTTCGGTCAGCTCTGCTAAAGTTTGCAAACGAGCATAGGTCTTGCTAGTCTCTATGTCTGATAGTATTTCCGGTAGTTGCTGGCCTTTTAAGAGCCTACGAGCAATATCTACATAAAGCAGGCAGGCCTCTACGGAAGTCGCATGGGCATGTGTAATACTGGAAACAGCTTCAATATCAGACGGACCAGTTCCCGTAAAAGCTAGGGGCAGAATCCGCATCAAAGAACCATTTCCATTGAAACATTCATCAGATAGACCGTGTCCTCTTGTCAAAGCTTCGCGAGTCGCATTTCCTACATCGAAAGTCAAACCATCTGGTGTATAAGCACCCTCAAAGAGCCAATGTTTAAACCGTTGCTGCATATCGACAGGGTCAATCTCACCTTTTTCCCTAATAGAATCACAGGTCGCCAAAACAAGGCTGGTATCATCTGACCAAGTACCAGCCGGCTGCTGATGGCTGCCATAGCCCACCATCTCAAGCGCTTTAAAACTGCCTCGGGTTAAAAATTCATACGGAACGCCTAATGCATCAGCTACTGCCAGACCATAGACTGCCGCTTTCAAAGATTGGTTCATGCTAGCCTCCTTTGTTTTATTATACTATTTTTGCTCTTAAAATTCTTCCTAACCCCAAAAAACAAGCGCAGGCCCAAGCTTGTTTTTCTATTTTGTGTTAAAATAAAAGGTATGGACAAAATTATCAAAACTATCTCAAAAAATGGTTCTTTCCGAGCTTATGTGCTCGATAGCACAGAGACGGTTCGGGCTGCTCAGGAAAAACATCAAACTCAAGCAAGCTCTACCGTTGCACTTGGCCGCACACTGATTGCCAGTCAAATTTTAGCTGCAAATGAAAAAGGCCAGACTAAGATTACCGTCAAGATTCTCGGGACCAGCTCACTAGGCGCGATTATCACAGTGGCAGATACCGAGGGCAATGTCAAAGGCTATGTGCAAAATCCCGGTGTAGATATCAAAAAGACTGCCACCGGTGAGGTTCTAGTTGGTCCTTTTGTCGGCCAAGGAGAATTTCTCGTCATCACGGACTATGGTACTGGCAACCCTTACAACTCCATGACCCCCCTCATCTCTGGAGAAATCGGCGAAGACCTAGCCTTCTACCTGACCGAAAGCCAGCAAACACCTTCCGCAGTTGGCCTCAACGTCCTCTTGGATGAGAATGATAAAGTCAAGGTTGCTGGCGGTTTCTTGGTACAAGTTCTGCCTGGTGCCAAGGAAGCTGAAATCGCCCGCTTTGAGAAGCGGATCCAAGAAATGCCTGCTATTTCCAAGCTGTTAGAATCTGATGACCATATCGAAGCTCTGCTGGCTGCCATCTATGGTAATGAGCCGTACAAACGCCTGTCTGAAGAGGAAATCCGCTTCCAGTGCGACTGTAGCAAAGAGCGCTTCATGAATGCCTTGGCTACCCTGCCAAAGGCTGACTTAGAAGAGATGCGTGACCAAGACCAAGGAGCTGAAATCGTCTGCCAATTTTGCCAGACAGCCTATCACTTTGACCAAAACGACCTGGAGGAACTGATTCGTGACAAATCTTAATACCCCTTTTATGATTGGAAATGTTGAAATTCCCAATCGCACAGTTCTGGCGCCTATGGCCGGCGTAACCAACTCTGCTTTCCGAACCATTGCCAAAGAGTTAGGAGCAGGCTTGGTCGTCATGGAAATGGTCTCTGACAAGGGCATCCAGTATAACAACGAAAAAACCCTCCACATGCTCCATATTGATGAGGGAGAAAATCCCGTTTCTATCCAGCTTTTCGGTAGCGACGAGGACAGTTTAGCCCGCGCAGCAGAATTTATCCAAGAAAACACTAAAACCGATATTGTCGATATCAATATGGGCTGCCCGGTCAATAAAATCGTTAAAAACGAAGCTGGAGCCAAATGGCTCAAGGACCCTGAAAAAATCTATAAAATCATCAACAAGGTCCAATCCGTTCTGGATATTCCCCTGACAGTCAAGATGCGGACTGGCTGGTCCGATAGCTCACTGGCTGTTGAAAATGCTCTGGCAGCTGAAGCGGCTGGCGTTTCAGCCCTGGCTATGCACGGCCGCACCCGTGAGCAAATGTATACTGGTCATGCTGACCTTGAGACCTTGCACGATGTAGCCCAAGCTCTGACCAAGATTCCTTTCATCGCTAACGGTGATATCCGCAGCGTCCAAGATGCTAAACAGCGTATCGAGGAAGTTGGCGCCGATGCTGTTATGGTAGGCCGAGCTGCTATGGGAAATCCTTATCTCTTTAACCAAATCAACCACTACTTTGAAACTGGCGAAGTCCTACCAGACCTCAGCTTCGAGGACAAGATGAAAATCGCTCACGATCACCTTTCTCGCTTGGTGAATCTCAAAGGAGAATATGTGGCCATCCGCGAATTCCGTGGTCTAGCTCCGCATTATTTGCGTGGTACTGCCGGAGCAGCCAAGCTCCGCGGTGCTATTTCACAAGCTGAAAGTCTGGCTGAAATCGAAGAACTCTTACAAATTCAAAAATAAAACCAAAAGGAAGCCAATTGGACTTCCTTTTTTGTTCTGTTTAGGGCTGAGTCACCACAACGCTTGTTACTGAGCCGTCTGCTCCTGTTGTAATCTGCAGATTGGCATTGCCTTGCCCGCTTAACTGCGCATTGTATTTGCCATCATCCAGTGTATAAGAGTAGGAAGCAATGGAATAATTATCAGTCTTTCCATCTGCAGACTGGACTGTGAATTGACCATTACCTGATACAGTCACAGTATTTCCATTGGCATCCTTCCAAGTACCAGCAGCCGCTGAGAAATCCCCATCCACCATAGTCAAGACACCTTTATAGCGAGCATTGCTGGCTGCCTGTTTATTCTGAAGCTGGCGATTGCTTTCGGGAGCTTGGGCTGGTTGAGTTGCTTGACTCTGAGTGTTTTGTCGACCTGAGGCTTGCTGTGGCTGCGTTTGTTGGACTTGAGGAGCTTCGACAGTAGACTGTTGCTGACTGGCAGGAGCTTGGGCTTGTCCAGGCTGGCTAACTGCTCCTTCTGAAGAAGCTCTATTGCTGGCCTTAGGAGAAGCGCTGGCCTTGCTGGATGACGCAACTTTTGAGCTAGAAGAAGCTTGAACAGTTTTGCTAGAACTAGCACTTGTTGCACTTTCTTCTTTCTTACCACATGCCCCTAAAAACAGACTAGAAGCCAGAACTGTAGCTGCCATCATTTTTGTATAAGTACGTGTTTTCATCTTTTATCTCCTTGTAATATTAAGAAATCTTTTTGTAACATTATTGTAACACTGTGATTTTACTATGTCAATCATTTATGCAAAATTCTTAAAAAATTTTTTACTCAAGCGAAGTTCTGTTTCTCAATCTGTTTCTTTTGTCATGAGAAACTTGCTCCTACTTATCTATTCGTAATTAGAAACGAAAAAACAGGACAAATTTGTCCTGCAGAGAAATATATGATCAGCTTTCTTTTAATCTGATTTTTCTGCCTTCAACCGATAGACTTTTCTCGGCTTCTTCTTTGGCACGCGCTTAACGCCAGCCTCCTCCAAGTATTCTCCAAATTTCACTAGAAAATTATTGCTGACAATAGGTCGTCTAGGCGTGATGAGATTGACCAACTCAGTCCCTTCATAAACAGTAAACGGTGATTCCAGCAGATGGAGAAAAGTTGGATTCCAGTCCAGTCGCCCCTGAATCCGCTTGATAGATTCCAGCAGGATTTGGTAGTGGTCAAAGGCAAAGTCCTCTGCTGTCAGGAGCCGCTCACCATCTCTAAAACTCCTTGTCTTAAAGTCTACATCAAGAAAGGTAACTTCCTTAGCATCATCGCCAGCTTGTACTTGATTTACTGCTATGGCCGGCAGATAGACCAGATGAGCAATAGTGATGACCCATCCGCGTGGATCACGCCCTGGAGTAGAAACTGTCATCAGCTGCTCCACCTTTTTCAGCGGTATCTCCAGCCCCACCTCTTCCTTGACTTCCCGAATGCAGGCCTGATAGGCATCCTCATGCTTGTCTACAAAACCTCCGACTAAAGCATATTTATTTTGATAAGGGTGAGCCTTGCGCTTGATGACCAAGAGTTTTATCTGACCTTCCACGAAACAGTAGGCTACCATATCCGCTGTTACGCTAGGTGTCTCATACTTGGGCAAATCCTGTGTCTTGTACCATGCCAAAAAGGCGGACTCATCCGCCATGGTTTCATAGTACTCTTTTTCCGACATTCCCGCTGGGATATCCTGTTTGGTCATAAGTTTCTTCCTTTCCTAAGCTATTTTTTCTATCAAAAAATCTCAAATCTTAGTCTAAGCTTTCTTCACCGCCTTGGTCCACTGATACCATCCGACGATACTATTGAGAGTATAGACCCAGTACATAGCCTGTATGTGAAGGTTGCTGCCCCACCAGAGATAGATACTGAAGAGATTGGTCGCAATCCAGAAGATCCACTGTTCGCGGTAGAGACCAGTCATGAGAAGCTGACCGATACCATTGGTCGCATCTGTCACGCTATCACGGAAAGGTCGGTGACTGTGAATGCTCTTATAAGCAAAGCCCATGCCAATCCAAATCAAAGCCGTCAAGGCCAAATATTTAAGCCAGCCACGCCAGTCTAACTTCTTAGCTTCAAAATGAGATGGCCCTTCCTTATCTTGTTCATTGACCCGGTTGGACAGCCAAGTATAAAGGCCAATCGGCTGCATGATAAAGAAGTAGACCGTAGTCAACACTTCTCCGTAAAAGCTAGCCTGAAAAGACAATAGGAGATAAATTGCCGAATTAACCGCTCCAAAGAGGTAATTGCTGGCCCGCCCCTCGGCCACTAGAATAACGCAAACGATGCCTGTCCAAGAAGCAAAGAGTCCCAACCAGTCATGCTGCTCCTGACCACTGGTAAACTCCAAAATGAAAGGCAAGCTAGAAAGAGCAATCAAGTAGAGCCATTGAGCCAAGCTACGCCCACCAAATAAATCCTGCCAGAGCAATTTCGCGACCCCTTTTATCCCCTGCTTTTTAGCTGCGGCACAGACATTGCGGAAATTCCGAGCAAAAGTTTGAGATTTTTGTTTCAGTCCTGCGTAAAGAGCTCCAGGAGAGAGTTTTTGATTTTTTACTACCATTCTATTTTACCACTTTCTTTTTTAATCTGCTTGATAAATCATGTCGATCGCTTCTTTGGCCGCCTGATAATTGTCCAAATAGCTGCCAGCCAGATAGACCGTCGGAATATGAGCCAAACACTGCTCTTTCAGCCTTTTTAGATGGCTTGAAAAATCACTGCGGATAGCCTCGTCGGCCATGCTCATATCACGAAAGCCATCGTTAACATAGGTGCCGACCGGCTCAGCAAAGAGGATCAAATCCCATTTTTCCTTAGACAAAATGCTGGCAAAAAGATTGTCAAAGGTATCTGTCTCTTCGTCCTGAACCGGACTTTCTTTCAGATAGTAATCATAGTAAGCCTTGGTTACCAGTGAATTTGTATCAGCCACGACCAGACCACGGTTGGAGCTGCTGTCAATCAGGCGGGAAGTCTGAGCATATTGTCCCAAGAGCAGATAATAGTAGTCTTTAGGGGTCAGCTCATCGTCTCTCACATTATTTTGAATCTGGTATTCTCGAGCATATTCCAGGCTGACTGGAGCATCATAGTAGCGAGCTAAGTCCTTGGCCAAGGTCGTTTTACCATTGCTGGCGCTACCCATAATCAGCACTTTCTTAGTAAAGTGACGGCGGAAAGGTTGGGCGATATATTTCCAATAACGACTAGGATTTTCCCGAATCATCGTAGCTGAAATCCCAAACTGTCGCTCCTGCAAGGAAGTTTTGAAGTCGCGCTTTTCTAACTCTTCCTGATAGTCAGCCTCACCAACAAAGAAAATCAGTTCCTCCCGTTCTGCATCATAGCTCACCAACTCTAATAGAGCTGACAGCCACTTGTCCCAACCCAGAGGATAGCGTGGAAAAGAAGTTTCATCCAGTTTGTAAACCTGGGTCAATTCATCATCTGCGAAAGTCTCCCGCGTATAGCGGAATCGTTTCTGCAGAGATAGACCCACTTCTTGCCCACGGTCTCCCTCATAACCTGAAACCACCACGCGCACCTTGTCGTAAGAACGCTTAGCCTTCTGAATCAAGTCGATATGCCCCTGATGCAAGGGAGCAAATGTTCCAAAGACGATTGCAATTTTTTCTTTCATACGTCTAACCTTTTTATTATTTTTTATATTTTATTCTTTCTATGATTTTATTATAAACTATATTTTTCTTTTGTCAATAGTTTTTTATAAAATTTTATAAAAATATTTTTCAGACACTTTAAAACTGTATTAAGCACGAAAAAAAGAACCTAATGTCTTAAGCATCAGATTCTTTTTTACAAGATTTATTGCTGATAGACTTCTTGGTAGAATTCCAGCTTGTCTCCATCCTTGACAGTGATTTGATTGGCAGCCTTAGGAGCCATTTCTCCGTTGACCTTAAACATCCAGTAGAGGCCCTTTGCTTCATCCTGAGCATGACCGTCAATAGAAGTGATAAAACCATCTTTTTCTTCGACCTTATAGGCCTTCTTCAAAGCATCCATCGCTGTCTTTCCTTCTTCGACAGCCACCGTTTTCTCGCTCTTTTCCTGACCTTCTGGCGCAATACTGATACTGATTTTCAGTTCCTTTTTGACAGAAGAATCAGCTGAGCTAGAGCTTTTGTCAGTATTGGTCTGGCTGCTACCGCAACCAACAAGGAGAAGGGCAAAAGCAAGTGTGAGCAAACTAAAGATTTTTTTCATTATAGAGCCTCCTTAAAATAGGGTACAAGAGTGGGTAAAAAAACAAGGTCGACAGTCCGTGCGCTATATTGAAGGTCAAAGCGTTGATAATCGCATAAGACCACCAGTGATAGTTGTACAGCAAGGCTGTCAGTGTATCTATGGCAATGCCATAGCCAAAAGATAGGAGAGCTGCTGCTATTCCCTGTCCCACTAGATTTAACCGAGGATAGAGCAGCCGCCAAAGGCAAAGAATCAGTCCAAAGGACAGCAACTGAAAGAGGACGATCGGACTCATTCCCAAAAGAAAGGCTGATGTAAACATCGTCACAGCCATCACTAGGAGTGAAGTCTGCAAATCCTCAAAGATAACTATTAAGAAAAAGATAGCAGAGATAGGCTGCACATTGGGCAAAAAGGAAAATGCATAGCGAAAGGCCACACATAAAGCCGATAGGATGGCAATTTTAGCCATTTTACGAGCGGACAAAGGTACCTCCTTTCTAATTGAGTGAATCAAGAGAAGTTGGACTAGGTATGCAGCTCAACAGCATCCCAGTCTTGGGCCGTATTCAGCCCCAGCAGCCAGTCAAGGCCAGACCGCCTCTCCAGAACAACACTTTCATCAAGGCCTGCCGGTGCTGGCTGGTCATGAATCCGAGCTTCAACACAGGCCCAGTGATAACGATAAATCAAATCATCTTCATCCAGTAACTCTTCTAGGCTGCGCGGTTGACATTTACCTAGAAATTCCTGAAAGTCAACCGCACTAGCGACTGCGTCAATAGCAGCATCACAATCACAAATTTTATCTGGAAACGGCAAAGTATCTACTAGACCTAAGTACCAAATCAGGGACCAATAGGCCTCGTATTTCCAAACCATATTGATGATAGCTGCCGGGGCGGCACGATCTTCCAAGACTGCCCTTTCTTTGGGCGTCAGCTCTTCCTGCACCCCGTATTGCTGCAGTTTATCCTGCAGCCACTGGCGGCTCTCCTCATTATAATTATCATTTTCGATATCCAAGGCCGCCTGAATAATCAAGAGGCTGGTAATAGCCCGACGCGCAATTTCTTCTAGCGAGCGCGGCCGTACCTGCTCAGCACTTTCGATGACCGGCAAATGCTCAAGGTAAGGAATCCCCTCCTTTTTCAAGCGCTGGATACTAGCCGCTTTGCGCTCTTCTGGTTTTTTCACTCTGGCTCGCTTACCTGCAAATAAATCTTTAAAAAACGACATATCAGCCTCCAATCCTTCAATTCCCAGTTTCATTGAATGATGAAATAACTGTTGAGTATCTATCTAATCAAGGGCTAATCGCAGGCGAAAATTTTCGTTACAAGACTCAGCTTTCTAAGCCACTTCGAACTTGAGCTGGCCAGCCTTGACCCCGATCTTAAGTGTTTGGCCAGTAGCTAAATCACCTGTCAAGAGGAGTTCAGACAGCTTGTCCTCTACCTGGGTCTGTAGAGTTCGGCGCAATGGCCGTGCACCCATTTCCACATCGTAGCCTTCCTGAGCCAGCAGCTTAAGAGCACTAGCCTGAAACTTCAGCTCAATTCCCTTCTCAGCAAGACTGGCAATGAGCGGTTTGACCATAACCTTGACCACCTCCTGCATATCTTCTGCAGATAAGCTGTGGAAGACTACCTTCTCATCGATACGGTTGATAAACTCTGGTCTATATGCTTTCTTGAGTTCTTCCAGCATCCGTTTTTCCATATTGGCGTGGTCCAAGCGAATGTCACGCGCACCAAAGCCCACCGTCTTATCATCCCGCAAACTAGTTGCTCCTAGATTGCTGGTCATGATAATAATCGTATTGGAAAAGTCCACCTTGCGACCCTTGCTGTCCGTCAGCTGACCATCATCCAAGACCTGGAGGAGAACATTGAAAATATCTGGATGCGCCTTTTCTACCTCGTCAAAGAGCAGGACAGAATAAGGTCTGTTGCGCACCTTCTCCGTCAGCTCCCCTCCCTCTTCATAGCCTACATAGCCTGGAGGCGCTCCGTTGAGGCGGCTAGCCGCGAATTTCTCCATGTACTCACTCATATCAAAGCGGATGAGTGCAGACTCATCATCAAAGAGACTTTCGGCCAAGGCCTTGGCTAGCTCTGTCTTCCCGACCCCTGTCGGACCTAGGAACATAAAGGAGCCAATCGGCCGCTTACTGCTGCGGATACCAGACTGGTTTCGTCGGATAGCTCGGCTGATAGCTGAAATCGCCTCGTCCTGCCCAATCACACGTTTATGCAGTTCTGTTTCCAAATTGAGGTATTTCTTAGCATCTGTCTGAGTCAGCTTCTGCACTGGAATACCAGACAAACCGCTAAGAGTAGCCAAGACATCGTATTCTTCCACTTTCAGTTTATAAAGCTTGGGTTGCTGCTCTTGCTCAAGCAGTTGTGAAACCTTTTTAAAGTCTGCTGCCATCAAGGCCTGATCCACTGGCGTCAAATCTGACTGCTCGTAATTCTGCGGTCCTCTATTCTGGACTGTCGCACTAGCCTCATCCAAAAGATCAATGGCAGAGTCCGGCAGATGCTTGCTAGTCAGATAGCGATGGGCGTATTTCACCGCCGTCTCAATCGCCTGATCACTAATCTGTACCTTGTGATGGTCCTCATAGCTCTTTCTCAGACCTTGTAAAATAGCAATGCTATCAGCTACATTAGGCTCTTCTATGCTGACCTTGGCAAAACGCCTAGAAAGAGCAGCATCTTTTTCAATATGTTTCTGATACTCTTCCTGCGTCGTGGCACCAACTGTCCGCAGAGTTCCGCGAGCCAGAGCCGGTTTCAGGATATTGGCCGCATCCAAGGTCGAGTCAATACCGCTGCCAGAGCCCATGATAGTATGCAGCTCATCGATGAAGAGAATGACATGACCATCTTCTTCGATGTCATTGATGATGTTATTCATCCGCTCCTCAAAGTCCCCGCGAAAGCGAGTGCCAGCGACCACATTCATCAATTCCAGCTCCAAGACCCGCATCTTGGCCAGTTCAGCTGGAACCTGACCAGCTGCCACACGCTGGGCCAGACCTAAAGCCAGAGCTGTCTTACCAACCCCAGCATCTCCAACCAGCACTGGATTATTTTTGGTCTTGCGACTAAGAATCTGAACTATCCGTGAAATTTCCTGATCACGGCCAATGACGGGCTCCAATCGGCCATCTCTAGCCAGCTCCGTCAGATCACGGGTGTAGTCTTCTAGGCCTCCGCTAGTAGAAGCCGGCATCCCCATCATATTAGCCATGGTCTGCTTGGCAGCCATTACCCCCTTATTCAGACTGCGAATAGCCTTGATATCTTCCTTGCCCCAGCCAGCTCGCTGCTCCAAGACCTTTCGCAAATCACTGATTTTCGGTCCCTGCTCCTTGTCCTCGTAGCTAAAACCGGTAAATTCCAGGATACGAGAGGCCAAGGTTCCCCGGTCAAATAACATAGCCAGCAGCACATGTTCAGTACCTACATGCTTAGCACGAACAGCTTCTGCAATTTGCCCCGCTTCCTCAAACAGCTCCTCTAAGCGATAAGAAAAAGGCAGCAGCTCGAAGTGACCGTCTTTCTGATAAGCCTGACCAGTAATCTGAAAAGCCGCTTCTTCAAATCCATCAACTTCCACAGGAAACTCATTGAGGACTGAGCCAGCAACGCTGTAGGGATTATTAGCCAGAGTAATCAGCAGATGCCATGATTCCAGATAATCTGTCGTAAAATGGCCGGCCAAGAGCTGGGCTGCTTCCAAGCTTTCTATTAAGGCTTTTGAGTATTTCATTTATGATTCCATTCCTTTTCTGTCTAGTTGTTGTAAAATCTTTTTTAATATTCGGGCACGAATCACCGCAGCTCCATCACCCAAAATCGAGTCCGATGCTGTTGACAAGATTAGATTGCCCTCACGTTCAGTCATAATCTTCTCATCAAAAAGAAGCTGAATAACATCTGTGAAAACCTGCTGGCTGACTCGCTCTCCCACACTGTCGCACAGGCCGCAAAGCATTTGATGCCGGTCGGAAAATTCAATCTTTCCAATCCGAATATAGCCGCCGCCACCACGCTTACTCTCGACGATATAACCCCGACTTTCCGTAAAACGAGTCTTAATCACATAGTTAATCTGACTGGGAACCACCTGAAAAACATCAGCCAGTTCACTGCGTTTCAGTTCAACCATACCTGCCTGAGCCAGAATAGACTTGATATATGCTTCAATACTGTCCGATGTGTTTTTTGCACCCATGATTTCCCTTTCCAGTTGAAAATTTCAGAATAAATCTCTTCTTTCCTTGCTTCTCTAACATTGACTATCTTTGACTAATATTATACCGGAAAAGTCTCTATTTTGAAAGAAAAAGGGATGACTGAAAGGTCTGACAATTCAAACTAGTGAAAAAGCTTTGTCAGGTTTGTGTAACCGCTTGCTTTTTGCTTTTAAAGCGTTATAATATAGGTGGAAATCCACAAGGAAAAGACAGACAGAAACTCCTGCCTGCCAACTATCATCTAAACAAGGAGGATAATCCAATGAAAATGGATTGGCTCAACTATTCTCGTCATGTGCTCAAATGGCTCTTTGCAGCCCTGAGTATTTTCACCATCTTTTCTGCTGACTATGTTGATATTCCTATCGGAGCTCTCATCGCCTGTCTTTATGCTCCCCTGCTCTTCGAACAGGAGCTGGTCAGCAACCGAGTCAAATGGTATAGCTTTCTAATCATGATGGTGGTTACTCTGCCCCTTTTGTTTATTACCAAAGTCTATCAGTTTAGCCTGACTTACCCCCAAACGACAGTGCTTCTCTTCATATTGGTAGTCTTGATTTTTACCAATGGCTTGATTGCTCATAAGGAAGAAAGAGAAAAAGCAGCTAAGTGATGCTGCTCACCATTCTAAACTTGATGTTTCAAAATGCTACAAATGAAAAGGTCTGAGAAAAATCTCAGACCTTTTTATCGTTCAATTTCTAAGCTAAAAACGATTAGTTTTGACCAAGAGCGGCAGCCATTGTTGCAGCTACTTCATTTTCAAAGTCGTTAGCAGCTTTTTCGATACCTTCACCAACTTCAAAGCGAGCGAACTCAACTACTGAAGCATTTACTGATTCAAGGTAAGCTTCAACTGTCTTGCTGTCGTCCATGATGTATACTTGTGCAAGAAGTGTGTATGCTTGGTCAACTTTAGTGTTGTCAAGCATGAAGCGATCCATTTTACCTGGGATGATTTTGTCCCAGATTTTTTCTGGTTTGCCTTCTGCAGCCAACTCAGCTTTGATATCAGCTTCAGCTTGCGCAATCACTTCATCAGTCAATTGAGCTTTTGATCCATACTTCAAGTGTGGAAGAGCTGGTTTGTTAACCATTGCACGGCTTTCATTATCTTGGTCGATTACGTGGTTCAATTGTGCCAACTCATCTTTAACGAATTGCTCATCCAATTCTTTGTAAGAAAGAACTGTTGGTTTCATCGCTGCGATGTGCATTGAAATTTGTTTAGCAAGTGCTTCGTCTCCACCTTCGATTACAGAGATAACACCGATACGTCCACCGTTGTGTTGGTAAGCACCGAAGTGTTGTGCATCTGTTTTTTCAATCAAAGCAAAGCGACGGAATGAGATTTTTTCTCCGATAGTTGCTGTTGCAGACACATATGCTGCTTCAAGAGTTTCACCTGAAGGCATTGTCAAAGCAAGAGCTTCTTCGTTGTTAGCTGGTTTTCCTTCAGCGATTACTTTAGCAGTTGCATTTACCAATTCAACGAATTGAGCGTTTTTCGCAACGAAGTCAGTTTCAGCATTTACTTCAACAACTGCTGCAACGTTACCGTCAACATAAACACCAGTCAAACCTTCTGCAGCAACACGGTCAGCTTTCTTAGCTGCC
>NZ_CAURLD010000011.1:0-88145 GCF_963525625.1 uncultured Streptococcus sp. | reverse complement strand
AAAAGCATTAGTCCTGTTTGGCTTACCAAGCGGGAGTAAATCAACATCTCGCTTGTTCCTCAAGTGAGATGTTTTTTATTTCACCTATCTTACCTCAAGCTCTGATGAGGAAGAAATGGTTTCTAAAGGAGCGACGGGAGTGGGATTACATCTTGATTTTTCTGAAATCAATTTGTCTCATACCGTCTTAGTCATTGAACACGACCTAGAAGTTGGGGAAGAGTTTTTCCTAAATGGTCTATGTATCTTAGAAAAGGAGTTGTCTATGACACGCAAAGTTGAGTTTTTTGATACCAGCCTCCGGGATGGCGAACAGACACCAGGAGTGAATTTCTCTATCAAGGAAAAGGTTGCTATTGCCAAGCAGTTAGAGAAGTGGGGGATTTCAGTCGTTGAAGCCGGTTTTCCAGCTGCGAGTCCAGATTCTTTTGCGGCGGTGCAGGAGATTGCTAAAGTCATCACAAAAGCTTCTGTTACTGGACTGGCGCGTTCGGTCAAGTCCGATATTGATGCCTGCTATGAAGCGCTCAAGGATGCTAAGCATCCACAGATTCATGTCTTCATTGCGACCAGTCCTATTCACAGAGAGTTCAAGCTGAAAAAGTCCAAGGAAGAGATTTTAGAAGCGGTGAAAGAGCATGTCTCCTACGCGCGCTCCAAGTTCGATATAGTTGAGTTTTCACCAGAGGATGCGACAAGAACAGAGCTAGATTTCCTTTTTCAGGTGGTACAAACAGCAGTTGATGCAGGTGCGACTTATATCAATATTCCAGACACAGTCGGCTTTACCACGCCAGAAGAGTTTGCAAATATTTTCGACTACCTAGTGGCAAATGTGACTTCTGATCATAAGGTGGTATTTGGTGTTCATTGTCATGATGACCTTGGTATGGCAACGGCTAATACTTTGACGGCTATCAAGCACGGTGCTGGTCGTGTTCAGGGAACTATCAATGGTATTGGTGAGCGGGCTGGAAATGTAGCATTGGAAGAAGTTGCAGTTGCATTGGAGATTCGTCAAGACTATTATCAGGTTGAGTCGGATATCGTCCTTAATGAAACCATCAACACTTCTGAGCTGGTGTCCCGTTTCTCAGGTATTCCAGTGCCTAAGAACAAGGCGGTCGTTGGTGGCAATGCCTTCTCTCATGAGTCCGGTATCCATCAGGATGGTGTCCTTAAGAATCCACTGACCTATGAAATCATCACACCTGAGCTGGTTGGAGTCAAGAGCAATTCACTGCCGCTTGGCAAGCTGTCTGGCCGTCATGCCTTTGTCGAAAAACTCAAAGAACTGGCTCTGGACTTTGCAGAATCTGAAATCAATGATCTCTTTGCTAAATTTAAGGTCTTGGCTGATAAGAAAAATGAAGTCACAGACGCTGATATTCGGGCTCTGATTGCCGGAACGACGGTCGAAAATCCTGAAGGCTTCCACTTTGATGATCTGCAGTTGACGACCAATGACGACCATACCATCACAGCGGATGTGCAGCTGGTTAATGGCGATGGTGAGACAATTAACTGTGTGGCAGAAGGCAAGGGAAGCGTTGAAGCCATCTTTAATGCAATTGACCAATTCTTCAACCAGTCTGTCCAGCTTTTATCTTACAACATCGAAGCAGTAACGGACGGTATTGACTCTCAGGCTCGCGTCTTGGTAGCTGTTGAAAATACGGATACAGATACGATTTTCAACTCCTCTGGTATTGACTTTGATGTTCTTAAGGCCAGCGCCATTGCCTATATCCATGCCAATACCTTTGTGCAAAAGGAAAATGCTGGTGAAATCGGCCATCAGGTATCTTACCGCGATCTGCCTGCAAATAATTAGAAGGAAGCGACTATGACAAAAGAAATTGTAGCTCTGGCGGGTGACGGTATTGGTCCAGAAATCATGGAAGCCGGTCTCCAAGTTCTGGCTGCTGTTGCGGACAAGTTCGGTTTTACTTATCATGTTACTGAGAAGGCTTTTGGGGGTGTTGGTATTGATGCCGAAGGTCATCCTCTGCCTCAGTCTACTCTGGTAGCAGCCAAGGAGGCAGATGCTATTCTCCTAGCAGCTATCGGTAGTCCCCAGTATGATAATGCACCAGTTCGGCCGGAGCAAGGCTTGCTGGCTCTGCGCAAGGAGCTTGAACTCTATGCCAATATCCGCCCAGTTAAGATTTTCGATGCCCTTAAGCATTTGTCGCCTTTGAAGGCAGAGCGTATTGCTGGTGTGGACTTCGTAGTCGTGCGTGAGTTGACAGGTGGGATTTACTTTGGTGAGCATATTTTGGAGGACAGATCTGCGCGTGATATTAACGACTACAGCTATGAAGAGGTGGAACGAATTGTCCGTAAGGCCTTTGACATTGCGCGTGGTCGCAGAAAGCTTGTGACCAGTATTGATAAGCAAAATGTGTTAGCGACATCCAAACTCTGGCGTAGAGTAGCCGATGAGGTGGCCAAGGATTATCCAGATGTGACCTTGGAGCACCAACTGGTGGACAGCGCTGCGATGCTCATGATTACCAATCCTGCTAAGTTTGATGTCGTAGTAACGGAAAATCTCTTCGGGGATATTCTCTCAGATGAGTCCAGTGTCCTATCAGGGACGCTGGGAGTTATGCCATCGGCCAGTCATTCGGCAGCTGGACCAAGTCTTTACGAGCCCATCCATGGTTCTGCTCCAGATATTGCAGGGAAAGGCATTGCCAACCCTATCAGTATGATCCTTTCTGTGGCCATGATGCTACGGGATAGTTTTGCAGAGCTTGAAGCTGCAGAGGCGATTGAAGCAGCGGTTGAGAAGACTTTGGCTCAGGGTATTTTAACCCGAGATCTTGGCGGCCAGGCAGGAACAGCTCAAATGACGGAGGCAATTATTAATAACTTATGAAATGGATATTAACGGGTATTTGCCTGCTATGGAACCTTATCGTTTTCCTGCTTTATGGTTGGGATAAGCGAAAGGCTAAGAAAAATCACTTTCGCATTCCCGAGAAGATTTTGCTGCTGTCAGCATTGGCAGCCGGAGGTTTGGGCGCTTTATTAGGCGGTCGCCTCTTTCATCACAAGACCAGAAAATGGTATTTCTGGTTGGCTTGGATTTGCGGAATAATAGTGGAAATCGGAATTTTGTATTACATATGGAGAAGCTAGTATGGCTGGAAAATCGATTTTTGATAAGCTTTGGGAAAGGCATCTGATAACAGGTGAAGAAGGCCAGCCCCAGCTTATGTATGTGGATCAGCATTATATTCATGAAGTAACCAGCCCTCAGGCTTTTCAAGGTCTTCGAGATGCAGGGCGCAAAGTTAGACGGCCGGATTTGACCTTTGGGACCTTTGACCATAATGTTCCTACGGTTAATATCTATGATATCCGGGATGTGATTTCCAAGGCTCAGATTGATAAACTTTCTGAGAATGTTAAGGATTTTGGCATCGAGCATGCGGCTCACGGATCGGAACTGCAGGGAATTGTTCATATGGTTGGACCCGAAACGGGCAAGACTCAGCCAGGCAAATTTATCGTCTGCGGTGACAGTCACACGGCCACTCACGGAGCCTTTGGAGCTATTGCTTTTGGAATCGGTACTTCGGAGGTAGAGCACGTCTTTGCGACGCAGACCATTTGGCAGGTCAAGCCCAAGAAAATGCTGGTCAAATTTACCGGAGTGCCACCTAAAGGTGTCTATTCTAAGGACTTTATCTTAGCTCTGATTGCTCGATATGGTGTGGCTGCAGGTGTCGGTCATGTGGTCGAGTATGCTGGGGATGCGATTGAGCATCTGACCATGGAAGAGCGCATGACTATCTGCAATATGTCTATTGAGTTTGGCTCCAAGATGGGCATTATGAACCCCGATCAGAAGACCTATGATTACGTTCAAGGACGGCCGGATGCTCCCAAAGACTTTGAGGCAGCGGTCGCTGATTGGAAGACTCTGGTCAGTGATTCTGATGCTGTCTATGATAAGATCATTGAGATTGATGTTTCCGAGCTGGCACCTATGGTGACTTGGGGAACTAATCCTTCTATGGGAGTTGAGTTCGGCGCGGCTTTCCCAGAAATACGTGACATGAACGACGAGCGGGCCTACAATTACATGGACCTCTCCCCAGGTAATAAAGCAGAAGATATTGAACTAGGCTATATCTTTATCGGCTCCTGTACCAATGCCAGACTCAGCGATTTGCAGTTGGCAGCTAAGTTTGTCGCTGGCAAGCATATCGCTCCCAATCTGACAGCTATCGTCGTACCAGGCTCTCGTCCGGTCAAGCGGGCTGCTGAAAAGATGGGACTGGATAAAATTTTCATGGATGCAGGCTTTGAGTGGCGTGATCCGGGCTGTTCCATGTGCTTAGGAATGAATCCAGATAAGGTGCCAGACGGAGTCCACTGTGCTTCGACTAGTAATCGGAACTTTGAGGATCGTCAGGGATTTGGTGCTAAGACCCATCTTTGCAGTCCAGCTATGGCAGCAGCGGCAGCTATTGCCGGGCACTTCGTAGACGTCCGCCAGCTACCGGAGGTCCAGTAAGGAAGTTTTATGGAAAAATTTACAATCTACACGGGGACGACGGTTCCCCTCATGAACGATAATATCGATACGGACCAAATTTTGCCCAAGCAGTTTCTCAAGTTGATTGATAAAAAAGGCTTTGGCAAGTACCTCATGTACGCATGGCGCTATCTGGACAATCAGTACACCGAAGATCCTGATTTCGTCTTTAATAGACCGGAGTACCGCAAGGCGACTATTCTGATTACAGGGGACAATTTCGGTGCGGGTTCCTCTCGCGAGCACGCTGCCTGGGCCTTGGCTGACTATGGCTTCAAGGTAGTCATTGCTGGATCTTTCGGGGATATTCACTACAATAACGAGCTTAATAACGGTATGCTGCCTATCGTCCAGCCTCTTGAAGTGCGGCAAGCCTTGGCTAATCTGAAGCCGACGGATGAAGTGACGGTGGATTTGGAGCAGCAGAAGATTTTTTCACCGGTGGGAGAATTCTCCTTTGACATTGATGGAGAATGGAAGCACAAGCTCCTCAACGGTCTAGATGACATCGGCATTACGCTGCAGTACGAGGATTTGATTGCAGAATATGAAAAAAATCGTCCATCTTATTGGCAGTAACCTTATTTTTGCTATATTGAGAAAATTCTGAAAAAACCTTGTCTCCGATAAAAATATATGGTAAAATAAATCTTAATTTAATAGAAAAGGAAGAAACTTATGACAAAACACATTCAATGGAACGGACAGCTTTCACAAGAAGGTTATGACATCTTGAAAGGTGATGGTGGCTGTATCGTTTGCCCTACCAAGGTGGGTTACATCATCATGACTAGCGATAAAGCTGGCTTGGAGCGTAAGTTCGAAGCTAAGTCTCGTAACCGTAATAAGCCAGGTGTTGTCCTCTGTGGCAGTATGGATGAGCTCCGTGCTTTGGCTCAGCTGAATCCAGAAATTGAAGCTTTTTATCAAAAGCATTGGGATGAAGACATCCTCTTGGGCTGTATCCTTCCATGGAAGCCAGAAGCTTTTGAAAAGCTCAAAGCTTTTGGTGATGGTCGGGAAGAGTTGATGACAGATGTTCGTGGAACTAGCTGTTTTGTTATTAAGTTTGGTAAGGCGGGCGAGCAGCTGGCAGCTAAGCTTTGGGAAGAGGGCAAGATGGTCTATGCATCCTCAGCCAACCCATCTGGTAAGGGAAACCGTGGCAAGGTCGAAGGAATTGGCGAGCGCATCGAAAATGCTGTTGACTTAGTCATTGAAGCAGATGACTATGTAGCCTCTATCCAGCCAGATAAGACCATTGAAACGCGCTACGAGCAAGGCGTTATGGTCTCTATGGTTGATAAAGCTGGAAAACTGATTCCAGAACAAGGTGGGCAACGTTCCATCTCACCAGCACCAGTGGTCATCCGCAAAGGTTTGGACATCGACAAAATCATGATGCACCTGTCCGATACCTTTAACTCATGGGATTACCGTCAGGGTGAATACTACTAAGAAAAAAGAAGCTCAGTGCGAGAGAGAAGATCTTCTTCCGCACTGAGCTTTTTAGTTTGGAACTTTAAGTTTAAAATCTTTACCCAGTTTAAAATTATTTCCAAATAGAACAAAATTCTTGACAGATATAATTCAAATTGTTACAATTAAAAAACAATTCGATATAGAAATAAATTGGAGGTTTCATGAAATATTGTCATTTGGTAGCCCATCATATTCGTTTGTTGAATGGGCGGATTTTTCAAAAGTTACTGAGACAAGACCCTGACTCTCTTTATCGGAGTGAGCAGGAAAAGATTTTAGCGGTTTTATGGAATAGTAAGACGGGCTGTGCAACTGCGACAGATATTGCGCTTGCGACTGGGCTTGCTAATAATACGTTGACGACTATGCTGAAAAAGTTGGAAGAGCAGGGTTTGGTGACCTTTAGTCAGTGTGGCTCCGACAAGCGAAAAAAATATGTCAAGTTGACGGATCAGGGTTGGTCCCAGAAAGAAGTTGGGCAACGTGTCAGTCAGAGATTGGATACTATCTGTTACAAAGGATTTTCAGAGGAAGAAATTCGCCAATTTGAAGGTTTTCAAGAAAGAATTTTGGCTAATCTGAAAGAGAAGGAAAATGAGGTTTAGAATATGTCAAAACAAGTTGAAAATGGACAAAATCTATACATTCATGCTATTCAAGACGGACGAGTTGCTGAGGCTCAAGCACAGTCTGTAGGAGATACTTATATCCAACATTCGACAGGTGTGCCTGATGGGAAAGAAGGGTTTGCGGCTTTCTTTGCAAATTTCTTTGAGCGCCATCCCGAGCGTGAGATGAAGATTGTTCGCACCATTGAAGACGGCAATCTAGTCTTTGTTCATGTCCATCAATATCTTAATGGCGGGGAAGCTCAATGGGTGACGACAGACACTTTCCGTGCGGATGAGAATGGTCGTATCGTGGAGCATTGGGATGTCATTGACTACTATCGCGCTCCAGAAAATGGGCAGTTAGATCAGATTTTTGGAGATTTTGAAATCACGGATTTGGACAAGACGCTAGCAAATAAAAAAACCGTTCGTCGTTTCCTGACAGAAATTTTCCAAAACGGTGAACTAGAGCAGTGGAGTGATTATGTGGCAGAAGATTTGATTCAGCATAATCATGAGATTGGCCAAGGGAGTAATGCTTATAAAAACTATGTGGCTTAACATGGTGTTACTTTCGACTTTGTTTTCCAGCTTTTGGGACAAGGAAACTATGTGGTCAGCTATGGGCAGACTCAGATAGATGGAGTGGCTTATGCCCAGTACGATATCTTCCGTTTGCAGAATGGCTTGATTGTGGAGCATTGGGATAATAAAGAAGTCATGCCTAAGGTAGAAGACTTAATTAATCGAGGAAAGTTTTAAATTGAGGACAAAGAATGATTGAATATAAAAATGTAGCGCTACGCTATACAGAAAAGGATGTCTTGAGAGATGTCAACTTACAGATTGAGGATGGAGAGTTCATGGTTTTAGTGGGTCCTTCTGGGTCCGGTAAGACAACCATGCTCAAGATCATCAACCGCCTCTTGGAACCTACAGATGGTGATGTTTGCATGGACGGCAAGCGCATCAAGGACTATGATGAGCGAGAGCTACGCCTTTCTACTGGCTATGTCTTACAAGCGATTGCCCTCTTTCCAAACCTAACTGTGGCTGAAAATATTGCTCTCATTCCTGAAATGAAAGGATGGAGCAAGGCAGATATTCAGCAGAAGACCGATGAATTGCTAGAGCTAGTAGGCTTGCCTGCTGAAGATTATGCTCGGCGTATGCCTAGTGAGCTGTCTGGCGGTGAACAGCAACGGGTGGGCATTGTCCGTGCCATTATCGCTCAACCCAAAATCTTGCTGATGGACGAGCCTTTTTCAGCTCTTGATGCTATCTCGCGTAAGCAATTGCAGAGCTTGACTAAGAGTATTCATGACCAGTTTGGGATGACAACAATCTTTGTTACCCATGACACGGACGAGGCTTTAAAGTTGGGAAATCGGATTGCTGTTCTGCAGGACGGGGAGATTCGTCAAGTGGCGATACCTGAGGAAATCTTATCTGCACCTGCGACCAGCTTTGTAGCAGATTTATTTGGAGGTGTTCAACATGGCTAATTTGTTTTCTACCTTTCAGGAGCGCTTTGGCGAATGGTTGGCAGCCTTAGGGCAACACCTCCAGCTGTCTCTTCTGACCTTACTAGTGGCCATCTTCCTGACCATTCCGCTCGCTATCTATCTTCATAGTCATAAAAAAACAGCCAATTGGGTGCTGCAAATTGCTGGAATCTTTCAAACCATTCCTTCAATGGCTCTGCTGGGACTCTTTATCCCTCTTATGGGGATTGGCACACTGCCGGCACTGACTGCTCTGGTGATTTACGCTATTTTCCCGATTTTAGAAAATACTGTCACGGCTTTGAATGGGATTGATCCTAGTTTAGAAGAAGCTGGAATCGCCTTTGGGATGACCAAGTGGGAGCGGCTCAAAAAGTTTGAACTGCCTCTAGCAATGCCAGTCATTGTATCAGGAGTTCGGACGGCAACGGTTATGATTATCGGGACGGCAACTCTAGCAGCCCTTGTCGGAGCTGGTGGACTAGGTTCTTTTATCCTTCTAGGAATTGACCGTCGCAATGCCAGTCTAATCTTGATTGGAGCAATTTCATCCGCAGTTTTGGCAATTCTTTTCAACAGTCTTCTTAAATGGATGGAAAAGGCTAAGCTTCGGACAGTATTTACTGCTTTTGCGGTCTTAATCCTCGGACTAGGCGCTTCTTACACACCCAGTCTGATTCCCAAGCAGGAGAAGGATCATCTGGTTATTGCTGGGAAATTGGGTCCAGAGCCAGAAATTCTTATGAATATGTATAAACTCCTTATCGAGGAAAATACGGATATGACTGTGACAGTCAAGCCAAATTTTGGGAAGACTGACTTCCTTTATCAAGCACTGAAAAAAGGTGATATTGATATATATCCTGAGTTTACCGGTACGATTACTGGAACTCTCTTGCAGCCTGCTCCAAAGGTCAGCAATGATGCTGAAGAAGTTTTTGAAGCAGCACGTGATGGAATCAAAAAACAGGACAATCTAGTCTTGCTCAATCACATGGCTTATCAAAATACCTATGCGATTGCTGTACCCAAGAGTGTCGCCAAAGAATACAATCTTAAAACCATCTCTGACCTTAAGGCAGTTCAAGACAAGCTCAAGGCAGGGTTTACCCTAGAGTTTAACGACCGTGAAGATGGAAACAAGGGTTTGCAATCTCTATATGGCCTTAATCTTAATGTAGCGACCATGGAGCCAGCCCTTCGCTACCAAGCTATTCAGTCGGGTGATATTCAAATCACGGATGCCTATTCGACTGACGCAGAACTTGCGCGTTATGATTTACAAGTTTTAAAGGACGATAAGCACCTTTTCCCACCTTATCAAGGAGCACCTCTCCTGAAGGCTGAATTGCTAGAAAAACATCCAGAATTGGAAGGTATTCTCAATAAGCTTGCTGGCAAAATTACGGAAAGTCAGATGAGTCAGATGAATTATCAAGTTGGCATTGAGGGCAAAAAAGCAGAAGACATTGCGCGTGACTATCTGGTCAAGGAAGGACTTTTGAAAAAATAAAAAGTAAAAGAGTTAGACTTGTAAGGTCTAGCTTTTTTGCTTACTTGAGGATAGACAGACTGCAGGAGATGAGTTGATCTCTTAGTCAGGAAATCTTCATCCATTTTTGGTATAATAAAGTATCAATTCATGGAGGTGTTCCGATGGCATCTAGTCAAGAATATTTGGATTTCATTCTGAAGCAACTGCAGGGCTTAGGGCAAGAAATTAGCTTTCGCAAGATGATGGGAGAGTATTTGCTTTATTATCGGGGGCGCTTATTCGGCGGGATTTATGACAATCGCTTACTGCTCAAGCCAGTCCAGCCAGCTCTGGATTTTTTTGAAAATCCGGTTTATGAGTCTCCTTATCCAGGCGCAAAGCCAATGCTTCATATAAAAGAAGTAGAAGATGCAGCCTTTCTCTGTAATTTGATTGAAGCTGCTTACCCTGCATTACCAGCACCTAAAAATAAAAAATAGTCTTTCCTTTACAATGGATATTCTAAAAAGTTGCCGTTTAAATAGACATTTTTTAAAATTTCCTTTATAATGGACTTAAAGGAGGTTTGGTATGCTTTATATTGCTCTTATTGGAGATTTAATAGAATCCAAACAGCTGAAAAATCGCAAGCAGGCGCAGAAGGACCTGCAGGACATGATGGCGGTGCTAAATCAGGATTATCGGGATTATCTGGTGTCACCTTTCACGGTGACGACTGGAGATGAGTTTCAGGCTTTGCTGCGGCCTAATCCAGAGATTATGCAGCTCCTTGATCAGATTGCCTTGGGCTTTCCTCACCCAATTCGCTTCGGGCTTGGCCTGGGGGAGATTGTGACGGATATCAATCGGGAGCAGAGTATTGGTGCCGACGGTCCGGCCTACTGGAGGGCACGCGCAGCCATTGAGGCTATTCACGAGAAGAACGACTACGGCAGCAGCCGTATAGCTGTATCCTTGGGAGATGAAGAGCTCAGTCAGGCGGTCAATACGGTGCTGGCAGCTACTTCATTTATCCAGAGCAAGTGGAATACCAGTCAGAGAGAGGTTCTGGAGCGGATGCTCATGGAATATATCTATGACGAGAATTTTTCTCATGGAGAAATAGCAGATCTGTTACAGATTAGTCCCAGTGCGCTTAGTAAGCGGCTCAAGTCGTCTGGACTGAAGATCTATCTGAGAAATCGCCGTTTAGCTATGAAAATGATTCTACAGGCAGCAAAGGAGGCTGAAGAATGACAAATTTTATGGGATTTTCAGAATTTCTCGTGCAGAATCCGATTCTTGTATTGACTTTGCTGGCTCATGTACTAGCTGATTTTCAGCTTCAAAGTCAGAAAATGGCTGACCTTAAAAGCCGGCGGATGAATTTCTTAATTCTTCATTTGGGAATTGTTCTCTTGCCCTTGTTGCTCTTGGGGCTCATCTTACCTAATTATCTGCTATATTTCGCCTTGGTCTGGCTCAGCCATGCGCTTATTGACTTCTTGAAGAATAGGCTGAATTCATCGATTGTCCGCCATCATGCTCAAAAGTTTGCCTTTATACTGGATCAGGTCTTGCATCTGATTAGCATTTTTGCTCTTTATTTTCTCTTAGGGCAGCAGAAAATTTCAGCTCCTAATTGGCTGTCTGAGCGCTACCTCATGCTACAGGCTCTCTTTTTCTTCGCCCTTACTGGTAAGCCGGTTAATATCCTCTTTAAACTCTTCTTCAGCAAGTATCAGGCAGGAGAAGACAGTGGGGAGACTATTGCGGGGGCTGGTGCCATGATTGGGGTATTAGAGCGCTTGATTATGGGACTTTCTCTTATTTTCGGGCAGTTTACTGCAATTGGGTTAGTTTTTACGGCTAAGTCTATCGCCCGCTATAATAAGATTTCAGAAAGCCAGTCCTTTGCTGAATACTACCTGATTGGCTCGCTTTTCAGTATGATTGCAGTCTTGCTGGTTTACGGCTGTCTGTATTGGTAAAAATAAATAAAAAACAGACCATCATAGCGATGGTCTGTTTTTGTGTTCTTATCTATAATTCTACTCAATCATGGTATTGACAGCAGTGCCTGTTTGGTAGTCAATCTCTGCATTTGGAGAAACATTGTCCAAGAGGACATGAGACATTCCGTCTTCATCTATGGTCTCCTTGCCCCCTAGCTGAATGCTGACAACATTGCCTTCTGCGTCAAGCCCGACATACTGGAGCTCAATCTTGCGAGGAAGAAGCTCATTGTCCGTATAAATCGGAGTAACCTTGTAATCCAGCCAATAATCAGGATTTTCCTCTAGCCAGCGTTCCAAGCGATGTTCATAATAGATCATGCTATCTGGGTTATTGTCATCCAGTCCTTGGAAACTGCCAGAGTTGAGCCAAGCTGTCATCGGAACGAGGTTTTTCCCTTCATTATTGAGGCCGCTGAAAGTGAAGCCAATCAGATGAGCGCGATTCATGAGCCAAGCCCGATCATCTCCATTTCCATAGTAAAATTTGTAATTGTGCCAACCGATGGGATTGTAAGTGACCTTGGTCTCCTTTTTCTTTTTGGCTTTGTGTTGCTCCTGCATTTGGACATGAGCAGCAGTAGCCCGACCGTACTTGTCCTTTTTCCCAAGCTTTAGCTGATACTCTCCATTCAACTCCAGAGTGCCGATAGCTGTTTCATCGCTATGGTTAAGCAGCTGGACCTTAATCTGGTTCTTCTGATTCGCAGCAACATTCTCTGCAGGAAGAGCCTGTGAAAGTAACAACAAAGAGCCGGCTGACAGGACAAGCCAAGTGCCAAACCTAAACTTTTTCATAAAGAACTCCTTTTAAATAATATATCTCCGACATCATTCTACTAAAAAATAGATTGTTTGACAACTAAAACTTTTCAAAAATATTACAAAAATAAATATCTGTTCAATAAGTGCGAGGTTTGACTAGGATGCGTATTTTTCCTATAATCATAACTAGAGAAAACGCTTGTATAAATTACCTAAGGAGGTGCTTATGAGTCCATCTTTAGAGGAAATGTCACTCGAAGAGCTATGGCAGCTTTTTCCGATTTTTCTGAGAGAGCATCAGGCAGCGTGGAAAGATTGGTATGAGGCGGAACGGCTTCGGCTTTTGAGTTTTTTGCCAGAACATCAGATTGTTCGTCTTAGCCATATTGGCTCAACATCGGTAGAGACCATTTGGGCCAAGCCAATAGTGGATATCTTATTGGAAATTCCCAAAGAAACAGATATGGTGGTAATGAGAGACTTGCTGCTGCAAAATGGTTATCTCCTCATGTCAGAAAGCAAGGGCGGATGTCATTTAATAAAGGCTACACACAGAGCGGTTTTGCGGAGCGGGTTTTCCATCTGCGTTTGCGCTATGAAGGCGATCATGATGAACTTTACTTTAGAGACTATTTACAGGAGCACCCTGCTGTAGCTAAGGACTATGAACAGCTCAAACTGTCTTTGTGGAAACAGTATGAGCACAATCGGGATGCCTATACAAACTCCAAGACGGATTTTATCAAGAAATATACCAAGGAAGCTAAAAGGCTTTATGGCAGAAGATATGAGGGGGAAGACAGATGATTTATATAGCAATGATTGGTCTTCTGATTATTTTTGCTTTTCTTTACTTAATGTACCAATCAAAGAGACCGTCCGGCTTTGTAGGATTATGGATGATGAAGTTATGGAATCGTGTTTATATGCCCATGGTTGTTTGGGCGGTCAGTCAGCTGGATTATAGGAAGAGATTTAAAGCTATTTTGGATGTTGGAGTTGGAAATGGAGCGTCCTCGAAATATTTGAAAAAGCACTTTCCTAATAGTCGAGTTCTGGGGATTGATATTTCTTCTACGGCCATCAGAGCAGCTGAAAAATTGGCTGAGCCTGACCTATCTTTTGAGGTGAAAAATGTTGAGAAAACAAATCTTCCATTTGAGGAATTTGATTTGATTACAGCCTTTCAGACTCATTTTCATTGGTCAGATTTAACTCAAGCTTTTTTGTAATTAAAGAGAATTCTCAAGCCTGATGGAATCATCTTACTGGCATGTGAATGGAGCAAATTAGCTTACTACCTACCAGACTTTAGAAAGCAAGAAAAACTTGAAAACTATTTGACAGATTTGAACGTTCATCTCATGAATAGTCAAAAAAAGGGTCAATGGATTCTTTATAAAATTAAGAAAAAATAAGGAGGTATTCTATGAAACAATTATTTTTATGTTCATATTTTGCGGGAGTCAAGGACTTGTTCAGACAATATGCGTCTGAAAAGCAATTGGGCAATCAGGTACTTTTTATCCCGACGGCTGGAAATGTAGAAGAGTACAGGGGTTATATTGACGAAGCCCTGCAGACCTTTGCGGACTTGGGATTTCAAGTAGAGGTCTTGGATATTTCAGCTTGTGATAGAGAGACAGTTCAGGCCAAGATTTTCCAAAGCAAACTCCTCTATGTCTCTGGCGGCAATACTTTTTATCTTCTGCAAGAACTAAAGAAAAAGCAGCTTTTGTTCTTGATAAAAGAACAAATTGCAGACGGCATGGTTTATGTGGGCGAATCTGCTGGTGCTATCATCACAGCCAAGGACATTGACTATAATAAGATTATGGACGATAAGGCGGTTGCTAAGGAACTGAATGATACAGAGGCACTAAGCGAGGTGGATTTTTATGTCCTGCCTCATGTTGGCGAAGAACCCTTTGTCGAAAGTGCCCAGACCACTCTGGATACATACAGCGACCAGCTTGATCTACTTCTCCTCAATAATCACCAAGCGGTGCTTGTGGAGGGTGATGAAGTGAAGGTTTTGGAGGAAAATAAATAAGAATGCGGGTGTAGTATTTTGATTGAAAAGACATACGAAACATCAAGTGGAGTCATTCACTATTGGACAAATGATGCTGTTGAATCATCCCAAAGTGCTCTTATCTTTTTACCTGGACTTACAGCTGACCATAGATTATTTGACAAACAAATAGAGTACTTTAAAGACAAATATAGAGTCCTGGTGTGGGATGCTCCAGGCCACGCGTCGTCTTATCCTTTTAAGCTCGATTTTAGCTTGTTTGATATGGCAAAGTGGTTAGATGGAATATTTGTCAATGAAGGAATTGAAAGGCCAATCATAATTGGTCAGTCGATGGGAGGATATGTTGGGCAGGTTTATGCTCAACTTTTTCCTGAGGAACTAAAAGGTCTCGTGACAATTGATTCACCTTCCATGCAAAGGAAGTATTATACAGCTATAGAATTGTGGCTCTTAAAAAATATGGAGGCAATTTATAGAATCTATCCATGGAAATCTCTTTTGAAATCAGGCCCTAAAAGCGTATCAACAACAGACTATGGAAGAAAACTGATGTATGATATGATGATGGTTTATGATGGCGATCAAAAAAGGTATGCTCGTCTTGCGGGATACGGATATAAGATATTTTCAGAAGCAGTAGAGAAGAAGCTTTCTTATGAAGTAAAATGTCCACAATTGGTTATATGTGGAAAAGAAGATCGTGCAGGGTCTTGCATACGATATTTGAAGGCCTATGAAAGAAATACTGGGAAGTCTGTTCAATGGATTGATAAGGCGGGACATAATTCTAATACCGACCAACCCGATATTGTAAATAGACTGATTGATGAATTTTTGAATAACAAAATTAAAGAAAAGCTTGGTTGAAAGACCGGCTTTTTGATATAATAGACTCTATGAATACAAAAGAAAAAATTTCAAATTATCAACTTTTATTGGCTCAGTTGGAAGCCTTGTTGGAGGGTGAGACCAATGCTTTAGCCAATCTTTCAAATGCTAGCGCCCTGCTCAATCAAGCTCTTCCTAATTCTGTTTTTGCGGGTTTCTATCTTTTTGATGGGAAGGAGCTAATTTTGGGGCCTTTTCAGGGCGGTATTTCCTGTGTCCATATTACCTTAGGTAAGGGTGTCTGTGGGGAATCTGCGGAGAAAGAGCAGACGATTATCGTAGATGATGTGACCCAGCATGCCAATTATATCTCTTGTGATAGCCGGGCTAAGAGCGAAATTGTGGTGCCCATGGTAAAAGACGGCCGACTGCTGGGGGTGCTGGATTTAGACTCATCCTTGGCAGGTGATTATGATAAGGTAGATCAGGAATATCTGGAAAAATTCGTCCAGATGTTGCTCGAAAAAACGACTTGGAATTTTGAAATGTTTGGAGAAAAAGCCTAATGTATCAAGCCTTATATCGAAAGTACCGCAGTCAGACCTTTGGTCAGCTGGTGGGGCAGCAGGTGGTAGCCACTACTCTGCGGCAGGCTGTTGAGCAAGGGAAAATCAGCCATGCCTATCTCTTTTCTGGCCCGCGTGGAACAGGAAAAACCAGTGTTGCCAAGATTTTTGCTAAGGCTATGAACTGTCCTAATCAAAAAGACGGTGAGCCCTGCAATGACTGCTATATCTGTCAGGCTATCACTGAGGGGAGCCTTGAAGACGTCATTGAAATCGATGCGGCTTCTAACAATGGAGTAGATGAGATTCGTGACATTCGGGACAAGTCCACCTATGCGCCTAGTCTCGCCAAGCACAAGGTCTATATAATTGACGAGGTGCACATGCTCTCGACAGGGGCTTTTAACGCCTTGCTCAAGACCTTGGAAGAGCCAACGGAAAATGTGGTCTTTATCCTAGCAACGACAGAGCTGCATAAGATTCCAGCGACCATTCTTTCCCGTGTCCAGCGTTTTGAGTTTAAATCTATCAAGACGCAGGACATTATTGGCCATATTGAGTGGATTTTGGAGCAGGAAGGGATTGATTTTGAGCAAGAAGGTGTGCAGATTATTGCCCGTCGAGCGGAAGGTGGTATGCGGGACGCCTTGTCTATCCTCGATCAGGCTCTTAGCTTAACTCAGGAAAATCGTTTGACTACTGACATTGCTGAAGAAATCACTGGCTCTATCAGCTTGGGAGCCTTGGATGCCTATGTAGCAGCCTTGATTGCTCATGATGCTGTTGCAGCCTTGTATAATCTCAATCTGATTTTTGACAGTGGCAAAAATATGGCCCGTTTCGTAACGGACCTCCTGCAATATCTGCGTGACTTGATTATTGTCAAAACTGGCGGGGAAAATCATCATGCCAGCGAGCTCTTTCTGGAAAACCTCAATACACCGCAGGATACTCTTTTTGCCATGATTGATATGGCGACCAGAAGTTTGGCAGACATCAAGAACAGCCTGCAGCCTAAGATTTATACAGAAATGATGACCATTCGACTGGCAGAGACCAGCAGTCTTCCTACAGCGCCAGCGATTCCGGATAATCTAGCTGATGAGCTCAAGGGTCTGAGACAAGAGATAGATAGTCTTAAACAGCAGCTGGCTAATGGCAATGGGAAACCTGCAGCAGCTGTCAAAACTTCGGATATTCGGCCGCAGAAGTCTAAGGGCTACCGAGCAGACCGCAATAAGGTCAATGCCATCCTAGAAGAGGCTCTTGACAATCCTAGTCTGGCTCGCAGCAATCTGACTAAGCTGCAGAATGCTTGGGGTGAGATTATTGAAAGTCTGGCTGGAGCTGATAAGGCCTTGCTGGCAGGATCGCAGCCAGTGGCAGCCAATGAAAGCCATGCAATCTTAGCTTTTGAGTCTAATTTTAACGCTGAGCAGACCATGAAGCGGGACAATCTCAATACCATGTTTGGCAATATCCTCAGCAATGCGGCAGGATTTTCACCAGAGATTTTGGCTATTTCCTTAGAAGAGTGGACCAAGATTAGGGCGGATTTTTCGGCTCGCAGCCGCAATGGCAAGGTAGAGGTTGAAGAGAAGGAAGAGGAAAGCCTGATTCCAGAGGGATTTGACTTTTTAGCAGAAAAAATTACCATTCAAGAGGACTAAAAAAAGATTTTTCTAGGTTTTCGTGTTATAATAAATCTATGAACAGACGACAATTTATTGTAATGGCTGTTTTTACGGCCTTAGAAACCTATTTTTTCAATGAATCCATCATGGCGGGGCGCTATTTCATGGCTGCTTTCTGGGCAGTTTTGGTACTGCGCAATCTGCAGATTTCCTATGTCATGGGGCGGATTGTGGATGAAATCGATAAACATTTAGGACCGAAATAATGAAAACAGGACTGAGTCATTAGAACTCAGTCCTTTTGAAATGAAATTTTTGATTACCAACTGGTCAGCGAGACTTCGCCGCTGTTGAGCCAGATTTCCTGACCATCTGTCAGCTGGACTAAGAGTTGCCCACTGTCTGAGATATCTTTGGCCAAACCTTGGTAGTCTGCGCCTTTTTGGCTGAAGCTTACTTGCCGTCCCAGCACCAAGGATTGCTGCTTGTAGAGATAGATGAGCTCTTCTGGGTCACTTTCGTAGAAGCATTTCCAAATCTCGGCAATGAGCTCATTGCGATTGATGGCTGGCTTTTCTTTGAAGAGGGAGCCGGCTTTTTCTTTGATGTCGGCTGGAAAGTCTCTAATGAAAAAATTAAAGCCAACACCGATGATGACATCGGTGACGAGTCCTGTCTCGATAGAAGTTGTAGCTTCAGTTAGGATGCCGGAAATTTTCTTGTTTCGATAGTAAATGTCATTGACCCACTTGATATCAACCTCCATAAGAGTTAGATTTTTTACTGCCTTGTAGATAGCTCCTGCGGTCAAGATTGTATAGGAGGGGAGCTGGTCGAAGAGGAGGTTGGGCTTGAGGTGGAGAGACATGTAAAAGCCGCCCTGGCTGGGGCAGAAGAAGGCACGACCGAAGCGGCCTCGGCCAGCAGATTGGGTAGCGGCCAGATAGAGAGTGTTGGCCGGGCGTCCAGCCTCCATGCCAGTCTTGGCATCCATCTGAGTGGACTGGCAGTCAGGATTGAAGGAGACCTGAACAGGGGAATGTTCCTCAATCCAATCAGGAATTAGTAAGTCACCCGCTGTCAATCGATAGCCTCGGTTTTTGACGGACTCGATTTGGATGCCTTCTTTCTCTAGTTTTTGAATGGCCTTCCAAATGGAAGTTCGTGAAATGCCCAATTCTTGGGCTATTTTTTCGCCGTTGACATAGTCGTCAGCTCGGCTGAGGATGTCAAAGATTTTTTCGTAGGTTTTCATAGGCGGTCTTTCTAACTTAATGGCTGCTTTCTCTTAGTGTCAGCTTGGTAGAGAGCTTAATCATGTAAGGGATGGGGCTTTCGTCAGTTTTAATTATCTGGTCCAGCATCTGCAGAGTTTGCTTGCCCATTTCCTCTGTAAAGACTGTCACAGTACTGAGAGGCGGATAGATGTATTTGGCAATGGATGTATCATTAAAGGAAATAATCTGGACATCTTGGGGAACAGCTATTCCCGATTCCTGAAGAGCACGGAGAGCACCGACTGCCAGAGCATCGCTGGCAATGAAGAAAGCGTTTGGGAACTGTTCTTTTTGCTGGTCAATCATGTCTTTCATCAGCTGGTAGCCAGACTCTGAGGAGAACTTTCCTATCTTGACATAGGCTGGCTGATAAAGGTCTTTTTTACTAAGGTAACGGCAGAAGCAGGCCAAACGTGGGTCATCAAGACTTATCGTTCCGTCTGCTGTTTCTTCACGTCCAGCAATCATACCGATTTCTCGAATACCCTGCTCAAGAAAATGGTCGAGAACATGAGTAACGGCATGCTCAAAATCCGTTGTCACACAGCTATGGCCTTGGTCGAGCGTATCGCTATCTACGAAAACCAGGGCAGGACTGTATTGCTCTAGCTCCTGCACTTGCTTAGTGCTGAATTTTCCGATGGCAATGATGCCGTCAATCTGTTCTAGCTGGCTTAGAGAGTCGTTGTTGAAAATCCGTACGATATCATAGCCCAGTTCCCGGGCCTTCTTTTCGATGCCTAAGCGGATGGAGTAGTAGTAAAGATCATCCAGCTCTTCCAGCTCTGTGTACCATTCAACGATAGCAATGCGATGGGTCTGAGGTAGACTCTTTTTCTGCCTTTTACTTTTTTTGTAGTTGAGCTGTTCAGCGATATCGAAAATTTTCTTACGCGTCTCATCGCTGACAGACATGGACTTGTCATAGTTCAAAACCCGCGAAACAGTTGCGGGAGAAACACCAGCTGTCTGGGCGATATCTTTGATAGTAGCCATTTGATTTGGTCCTTTTTAATTTACTGTCTACATAAATTATAACTCAAAGATTAGTAAATAACAAAGATATGTTTAGTAAAACTTAACTTTGTTCTCGAAATGAGCTTGGTGAAAAGCCAAAATATTTTTTAAAAGCCTTTGAAAAGTAAAGGGGATCTGAGAAACCGACAGAATAGGCGATAAATTGGACAGGCTCACGGGTGCTTTTGAGGAGTTGTTTAGCTCGATGCATTCGGACATATTCCAGATATTCTTTAGGTGAGCTTTGGTGCTCCTCCTTGAAAATGGTTGTTAGATAGCTGCGATGAACGGACAACTTAATTGCCATATCTTGAATGCTGAGGTTAGGATTGGGATATTGAGTGTCAATTATCTGCTTGCAGGCTAGATAGAGTTGCTGGCTTGCAGATAGGGTATTTGCTTGGGGCTTATAGGCAACGCTGCCCAAGTGAAAGATGAGTTCATAAAGTTGGCCCATAATGTGGAGTTGAGCTAGTTGGTTAGATTTGGTCTGCTCGGCGAAGTAAACCAAGTTCTCAACAATTTTCCCAATCCTATCTGTTTTTCGTTCCTGGTTAGCAAGTAGATAGCAGTCTTCGGCAATCTGAGAGTGATTGAAGTAGTCATAAACCCTACCGCCAGTCATTCCCAGCCAGTAATAGGACCAAGGTTCTTCTTTGTCAGCCTGATAAAAGGTAAGTTCATTTGGCTTGAGTAGAAAGAGATCTCCAGTTTTTAAATCGACAATTTTTCCTTTGTAATGAAATTGACCTTTCCCTTTGGTAATGTAGTGAAGAACATAGGTATCTCTAATAGCTGGTCCAAAAGAGTAGCTAGGTGTGCACTCTTCATAACCGTAGAAGCTAAGTGAGAGATCAATTGTTCCTGTTTGGTATTCTGAAAAAACAAGCATATTTTGCCTCCTACCTAACATTTTACCATATTTCCCTAACATAATTCTATTTTAGGAAGCGATTTCATGAGGTAAAATATTAGTAAATATGGAGGTTCAGAAATGGCTATAAAAATAGACAAGCATCTATTCTATATCAATACAAAAAATTCTAGTCTTATCATTGAGGAAAGGGATGGCTACCTTTTGCTTAAACACTTAGGCAGAAAAATTGAATCCTATCATTTTTCCAATACAGTATTTGAGCGAGATCATGCTTTTTCTGGTAATCCGAGGTCGAATGAGCGGAGTTTTAGCTTAGATACCCAGCGACAGGTTTTGGGGCAGCATGGTTTAGGAGACTTCCGGCAACCTTCTCTGCAAGTCCAACATGCTAATAATGAAGTAACAGATTTTCGGTTTGTTGAGAGTCAGCTGATTAAGGGAGGTTTGGAAGTTCCAGGATTGCCTAGCCCTCACAGTACAGAAGATGCAGAAACACTGGCCTTTATTTTAGAGGATACAGTAGCTCACTTACGCCTCACTCTTTATTACACAGCTTTTGAGGATAGCAATACCATTGTAACCTTTACTAAGCTGGAAAATATCGGTAGAGAGACAGCAGTCATACATAAGAACTTGAGCTTAATGGCAGATTTACCGGCAGGGACTTATGATGTGATTAGTTTACAGGGAGCTTATGCTAGGGAGAAAACAGTTCGTCGTCACAAGCTAGAACAGGGAATTTTCAAAATAGCTTCCAACCGAGGAGCTTCTGGTCACGCGCAGACTCCAAGCCTTATCCTTTGTGATAGTGAAACGACGGAAGAGGCTGGTCAAGTTTGGGCAATTCAACTCCTTTATAGCGGAAACTTTGAAGCTTGGATTCAGCAAAATCAGTTGAATGAAGTTCGGATAGGTATCGGTATCAATGAAGATAACTTTGCTTGGAAACTGGAAGCGGGGCAGACTTTCTATAGTCCTGTTGCTCTGTTGAATTATTCGGCTCAGGGTTTGACTGGTCTTAGTCATGAGAGCCAAGCTTTTGTTCAAGAGCATATCATTCCTAAAGCATTTGCGAAGCGAGAGCGGCCAATTTTAATCAATAACTGGGAAGCAACTTACTTTGATTTCAAAAAAGAGAAGTTGCTAGAGTTAGCAGATGAGGCGCGGAAAGTTGGTATTGAGCTCTTTGTTCTCGATGATGGCTGGTTTGGCAACCGTTTTGATGACAATCGGGCTCTGGGTGACTGGTTTGTCAATGAAGATAAGCTAGGTGGCAGTTTGACAGAGCTCATAGCAGAAGTTCATAGCAGAGGATTGCAATTTGGTTTATGGGTTGAGCCAGAAATGATTTCCGTAGACAGTCAGCTTTATCGGGCACATCCAGACTGGGCTATTCAAGTACCTGATCGGGATCATACCTACTCTCGCAATCAACTCGTATTGGATTATGCTAATCCAGATGTGGTAGCCTATATCAAAGAAACACTGGATCAGTTGTTAAGTCAGCACGATATTGACTACATAAAATGGGATATGAATCGTAATATTACCAATCTTGGGAATGGCATTGACTATCTGGCGACCAAAATGCAGTCGCATAAGTATATCTTGGGGCTTTATGAAATTGTAAAATATTTGACAGAGAAATATGAGAATATTTTATTTGAGTCCTGCTCAGGTGGTGGTGGACGAAATGATCTTGGTATGATGCGGTATTTCCCTCAAGTCTGGGCTAGTGACAACACCGATGCCATAGCTCGTTTGCCAATCCAATATGGGTCTTCTTATCTTTATCCGACTATTTCAATGGGTGCCCATGTGTCGGCAGTGCCTAATCATCAGATGGGACGGATTACTCCGCTGGCAACTCGTGGTCATGTGGCTATGATGGGAAATCTGGGGTATGAGCTTGATTTGACTAGTCTATCAGATGAGGAGAAAGCGGCGATTGCAGACCAGGTGAAGTTGTATAAAGAATTACGGCCAGTGGTCCAGCTAGGGTGTCAGTATAGGCTAATCAATCCAGATGTGGGCTCCAATGAAGCAGCAGTTCAATTTAACTATGAAGATCAAACGATTGTAACCTACGTCCGAGTCTTATCAGTTGTGGAAACGATGGAAACAACCTTGAAACTAAAAGACTTAGAGGAAGAAGGGCTTTATGAGCTACAGGGAAATGGCGCAGTTTACTCAGGTGCAGAACTCATGTATGCTGGTATCACTATGAATCTTCCGCAAGGAGATTATCTTAGCAGACAGTTGCATTTTATTAAAAAATAAGGAGGCTAGACCATGAAATGGTATAAAAAGATGAGCTTAGCTGCTATTACAGGACTGTCCCTTTTGGGGCTGTCAGCTTGCAGCAGCCAAGGTGAGTCAACAGATGGTAAGGTAACGATTGAGTATTTCAATCAGAAGGGTGAAATGGTTGATACCCTTCGTGAGATTGCACAAGACTTTGAAAAAGAAAATCCGAATGTGCATGTGAAAGTGGTAAACGTCCCTAATGCTGGGGAAGTACTCAAAACGCGCGTTCTGGCTGGAGATATCCCAGATGTTGTTAATATCTTTCCCCAGTCTATTGAATTGCAAGAATGGGCTAAAGCTGGGTACTTTGAAGATTTATCTAATAAAGATTATCTCAAGCGAGTTAAGAATCATTACGCAGATAAATATGCGATTAACGGGAAAATTTACAACATTCCTTATACTGCTAATGCTTATGGTATCTATTACAACAAGGATAAATTTAAAGAACTGGGATTGAAAGTTCCAGAGACTTGGGAGGAATTTGAGGAATTAGTTGATACGATTATAGCAAAAGGGGAAACGCCTTTTGCCATTGCAGGAGCGGATACTTGGACCTTGAATGGTTATCATCAGTTAGCTCTTGCTACTTCTACAGGTGGCGGTAAGGAAGCGAATGATTACCTACGTTTTTCCAAGCCAAATGCCATCAAGTCTTCAGATTCAGTGCTTAAAGATGATTTCAGGCTGTTAGATTTATTCCGCAAAAAAGGAACCATGCAAACCAACTGGCAGGGAGCAGGCTATACTGATGTTGTCGGTGCCTTTGCTAGAGGCGATGCCCTGATGACTCCAAATGGTTCTTGGGCTATCACAGCAATCAATGCGCAAGATCCTAAGTTTAATGTTGGAACTTTCCCTTTCCCTGGAAAGCAAAAAGGACAAAGCTTGACCATTGGAGCAGGAGACCTAGCTTGGTCTATCTCGTCAAGTAGTAAGCACAAGAAAGAAGCCAATGCTTTTGTTGAATATATGTCACGTCCTGAAGTTATGCAGAAATATTATGATGTGGACGGCTCACCAACAGCTATTGAAGGTGTCAAGGAAGCAGGTTCAGATGCACCGCTAGCTGGTCTTGCTGAATTAGCATTTACAGACCGACATCTCGTTTGGCTAGCTCAAGACTGGACCAGTGAAAGTGATTTTTATACCTTGACCGGGAACTATATTACAACTGGAAACAAAGAGGATATGGCGAAAGCACTAAATGCCTTCTTCAATCCGATGAAAGCAGACGTAGAGTAGGAGTAGATCTACTATGAAAAAATTGATTGAGAAATATTGGGGTTGGCTCTTTGTCCTAGTTCCCCTTGTACTACAGGCTGTATTCTTTTATGTGCCCATGTTTCAGGGTGCCTTCTACAGCCTGACAAACTGGACTGGTTTGACCTATAATTATAAGTTTGTCGGACTCAATAACTTTATGCTCCTCATGAGCGATCCTAAGTTTATGAACGCGATAGGATTTACATTGATCATTACTATTTGTATGGTGGTTGGTGAGATTATGCTGGGGATCTGGATAGCCCGAGCTCTCAACTCGAAGATAAAGGGGAAGACTTTCTTCCGAGCTTGGTTTTTCTTCCCAGCTGTCCTATCTGGATTGACTGTGGCTCTTATCTTTAAGCAACTTTTCAACTACGGATTGCCAGCTATAGGGAATTCCTTAGGAATTGAATTTCTTAAAACCAGCCTTCTAGGAACGAATGGCGGTGCAATCTTTGCAGCAATCTTCGTCTTGCTTTGGCAAGGGGTAGCCATGCCTATTATCATCTTCTTAGCTGGCCTTCAGTCTATCCCGACTGAGATTACAGAAGCAGCTCGAATTGATGGAGCTAGCAGCAAACAAATCTTTTGGAAGGTGGAACTTCCTTATCTCCTACCAAGCGTTTCCATGGTCTTTATCTTGGCTCTAAAAGGTGGTTTGACAGCGTTTGACCAGGTCTTTGCCATGACAGGCGGCGGTCCGAATAATGCGACCACCTCTCTAGGACTTCTGGTATACAACTATGCTTTTAAGAGCAATCAATTTGGTTATGCCAATGCCATTGCTGTTATCTTGTTTCTCTTGATTGCGGTTATTTCTATTGTCCAGTTGAGAGTATCTAAGAAATTTGAAATCTAAGAGGAGAAGCCCGATGAAAAATGCAGAAAGAAAAGCTAATTTTAGTAAATATATCTTGCTAATACTGGGGTCTATTATCATTTTAATTCCACTCTTAGCAACAATATTTAGTTCCTTTAAGTCTACAAAAGACATCGTTAATAATTTTTTCGGATTTCCGACTCAACCGACCTTAGAAAATTTCCAACGCCTTTTGGCTGATGGTATCGGAGGCTACTATTGGAATTCAATTGTAATCACGGTTCTATCTTTGGCTGTTGTCATGATTTTTATTCCCATGGCTGCTTACTCTATCGCTCGTAATATGTCTAAGAGAAAAGCTTTTGGTATTATGTATACGCTTTTGATTTTAGGGATTTTTGTTCCTTTTCAAGTTATCATGATTCCTATTACAGTTATGATGAGTAAGCTAGGACTAGCCAACACTTGGGGATTAATTATCCTCTATCTGGCTTACGCTGTTCCACAGACTCTCTTTCTCTATGTAGGCTACATTAAGATTTCCATTCCGGACAGTCTGGATGAGGCAGCAGAAATTGACGGTGCTGGAAAGTTTACAACTTATTTTAAGATTATCTTTCCTATGATGAAACCCATGCATGCGACAACCATGATTATCAATGCCCTCTGGTTCTGGAATGACTTCATGCTTCCTCTCTTGGTACTCAATAAAGACTCCAAGATGTGGACTCTGCCACTCTTCCAATATAACTACACAGGTCAATACTTTAATGATTATGGACCGAGCTTTGCTTCTTATGTTGTTGGGATTATCACCATTACTATCGTTTATCTCATCTTCCAGCGCAACATTATTGCTGGAATGAGCAATGGGGCAGTGAAGTAAGCTCAAGATACAAAGACCGTAAAAAGCTCACAGTGCATACAAAGGCAACCACATCCGTAAACTATTGAATTTGTAACGGCTGTGGAAGATTCATCTTTTTCGCACAGAGCTTAGGGCGTGTTCTATTCAGCGCACGGGAAAGAGTATATAAGACAAGATTTTAGAGGAGAAGACTATGGCTATTCAAAATAAGACCATGCTGATTACTTACTCAGACAGCCTGGGGGAGAATTTAAAAGATTTATATGACAATTTAGAAAAGCATTTTGGCGATGCTGTTGGAGGAGTTCATTTACTCCCTTTCTTCCCATCAACTGGTGACCGGGGATTCGCCCCAGTAGACTATGAAGAGGTTGATTCAGCCTTTGGTGACTGGGAGGATGTAGAAAAGCTGGGTGAGAAATATTATCTCATGTTTGACTTTATGATCAACCACATCTCACGCCAGTCCAAGTATTATAAGGATTTTCAGGAAAAGAAGGATCAGAGTGAGTATCGTGACCTCTTTCTCAGCTGGGATAAGTTTTGGCCAGAAAATCGTCCGACGCAAGCTGATGTTGATTTGATTTATAAGCGTAAGGATCGTGCACCTAAGCAGGAAATCGTCTTTGAAGATGGAAGCACTGAGTATCTGTGGAACACCTTTGGTGAAGAGCAGATTGATCTAGATGTTCGCAGTCAGGTAACTAATGATTTCATCAAGAAAACATTGCGTCAACTGTCAGAGCATGGCTGTGATCTGATTCGTTTAGATGCATTTGCCTATGCAGTCAAAAAGTTAGATACCAATGATTTCTTTGTTGAGCCAGAAATCTGGGATCTATTAGAAAAAGTCCAGCAGCAAGCGGCTGAGTTTGGGACGGATATTTTACCAGAAATTCATGAGCATTATTCTATCCAGTTCAAGATTGCAGAGCATGGCTACTTTGTCTATGATTTTACGCTGCCGATGGTAACTCTTTATTCTCTATACAGTGGTAAAGCTGAGCGTCTAGTCAAGTGGCTTGAAATGAGTCCTATGAAGCAATTCACAACACTGGATACTCACGATGGTATTGGGGTTGTTGATGTTAAGGATATTCTGTCTGATGAAGAAATTGACTTTGCAACCAATGAACTATATAAGGTCGGGGCCAATGTCAAGCGTAAGTATTCCTCAGCTGAGTACAATAATCTGGACATTTACCAGATTAACTCGACTTACTACTCAGCTCTGGGCGATGACGACAAGAAGTACTTCATTAGCCGTCTGATTCAGGCTTTTGCTCCAGGGATTCCACAGGTCTATTATGTTGGTTTCTTAGCTGGGAAAAATGACCTTGAACTGCTAGAAAACACTAAGGAAGGCCGCAATATCAACCGTCATTATTACAGTAATGAGGAGATTGCTGAAGAAGTCAAGCGTCCAGTTGTGCAAGCCTTGCTCAAGCTTTTCAGTTACCGGAACCAGTCTGCTGCCTTTGACCTAGATGGCACTATTGAAGTGAATCTATTGGATGAAAATAGCCTCCGGATTGTCCGTAGCAATGCAGATAAGTCAGTCACTGCTCAAGTAGTTATCAACCTCAAAGAATTGACATATAGCGCTAGTGAAAATGGCCAAGCTATCACTTTTGAATAGAGATAAGAAAAGAGAAGAAGAATGGTAGAATTAAATCTGAAAAATATCTATAAAAAATATCCCAACAGCGACCACTACTCAGTGGAAGACTTCAATCTAGATATCAAGGACAAGGAATTTATCGTATTCGTTGGTCCGTCCGGTTGCGGAAAATCAACTACGCTGCGTATGATTGCAGGCTTGGAGGATATTACAGAAGGAACTGCCTCTATTGACGGTACAGTGGTCAATGATGTGGCGCCAAAAGACCGTGATATCGCTATGGTCTTCCAGAACTATGCCCTTTATCCACACATGACTGTCTATGATAACATGGCCTTTGGTCTCAAGTTGCGCAAGTACAGCAAGGAAGATATTGACAAACGAGTTAATGAAGCAGCAGAAATCTTAGGCTTGAAGGAATTCTTGCAGCGCAAGCCAGCTGATTTGTCTGGTGGTCAGCGTCAGCGGGTAGCTATGGGACGCGCAATCGTTCGGGATGCAAAGGTTTTCCTTATGGATGAGCCTCTGTCTAACTTGGATGCTAAGCTGCGTGTTTCTATGCGGGCGGAGATTGCCAAGATTCACCGCCGTATCGGGGCAACTACTATTTATGTTACCCACGACCAGACTGAAGCTATGACCTTGGCGGATCGTATCGTTATCATGTCAGCGACCAAGAATCCTGCTGGAACTGGAACGATTGGACGAGTGGAACAGATTGGTACGCCTCAGGAAGTCTATAACAACCCAGTTAATAAGTTCGTTGCCGGCTTCATTGGCAGCCCAGCTATGAACTTCTTTGAAGTGACACTGGAAGATGGCCGTCTTGTCGGACCAAACAGAGACTTCAGTCTCCAAGTCCCAGAGGGAAATCTTAAGGGGTTGCGGGAGAAGGGCTATGAAGGCAATAAGTTGATTTTTGGTATTCGTCCGGAAGATATCAAGATGGAACCAGCCTTTCTGGAAACCTTCCCTGAGTCGGTTCTAACTGCGAAGATTTCTGTTTCCGAGTTGCTTGGAGCGGAGTCTCACCTCTACTGTGCGGTTGGTGGCAGTGAGTTTGTTGCCAAAGTTGATGCACGTGATCATATGAATACCGGAAGCAGTATTAAAATTGGCTTCGACCTAAACAAGGCGCATTACTTTGATGCTGAGACGGAAGACAATATTTTCTAATCTATTGCTCCTTATAAAATAATCCAGACAGATTACTGTTTGGATTTTTACAAAAAATATATCTATGAAATTAGTAAAATTTTACTAAATTTATTGAAGTTTTACTCGGAAACAGTTATAATAAATATAAGAAAACGATTACAATGTCGATCATTTATTTTAAAGGAGTTTAGCTTATGTCAAACCTAATTTCAGCGGAGCAAGTCCGCGCAGATTTTGCCAAAGTTTTTGGAGTAGAAGCGGATCACACATTCTTTTCACCTGGTCGGATCAATCTGATTGGTGAGCATACGGACTATAACGGCGGCCATGTCTTTCCTGCAGCAATTTCTCTAGGAACATACGGAGCGGCTCGCAAGCGGGACGATCAGCTCTTGCGATTCTTCTCAGGGAATTTTGAAGAAAAAGGGATTATTGAAGTGTCACTGGAAAACCTGCACTTTGAGCCTGAGCATAACTGGACCAACTATCCAAAAGGAGTTCTTCATTTTCTGCAGGAGGCGGGTCATAAGATTGACCGAGGGATGGATATCTATGTTTATGGAAATATTCCCAACGGATCTGGCTTGTCTTCTTCTGCATCTATAGAGCTTTTGACGGGTGTTATTGCTGAAAAACTCTTTGATTTGCAGTTGGAACGTTTGGATCTAGTGAAAATCGGTAAATTAACTGAGAATGAATTTATCGGGGTTAATTCTGGTATTATGGACCAGTTTGCTATCGGAATGGGTGCTGACCAGCGAGCTATTTACCTAGACACCAATACTCTTGAGTATGATTTGGTACCGCTTGATCTCAAGGACAATGTCGTAGTGATTATGAATACCAATAAGCGTCGTGAGCTGGCTGACTCTAAGTACAATGAACGTCGTGCTGAGTGTGAAAAAGCTGTTGAAGAACTTAACCGCAAGCTGTCTATCGCGACCTTGGGTGAGTTGGGCGAGTGGGACTTTGACGAGTATAGCTATCTGATTGAGGACGAAAATCGTCTCAAACGGGCTCGCCATGCTGTTTTAGAAAATCAACGTACTTTGCAAGCACGGGCAGCTTTGCAGGCAGGCAATCTTGAAAAATTTGGCCGTCTCATGAATGCTTCCCACGTTTCATTGGAGCATGACTATGAAGTGACTGGTCTAGAGCTGGACACTTTGGTTCACACGGCCTGGGAGCAAGAAGGTGTTCTGGGGGCTCGTATGACTGGAGCAGGCTTCGGCGGCTGCGCCATTGCTTTAGTTGCTAAGGATGCGGTGGAATCTTTCAAAGAAAATGTCGGCCGCAAGTATCAAGAGGTTGTCGGCTACGCCCCTAGCTTTTACATTGCAGAAGTAGCTGGCGGAAGCCGAGTGCTGGATTAAATGGCAGAAAAGAAACTTGGGTCTGGGACAAAAGTCCTAGCCTCTCAATTGTCTTTGGATTGTCGAGCAAGACGCAGTGGTTGAGTGGGCTCTACTACGCTGATTTCATCAGCTTTTACAGCCCTACTCAACTGTGCGGAGGTGGGACGACGAAATCGAATTCTAACGAATTACCGATTTCTGTCCCACTCTCTTTACTAGCAAAAGAAAGGAAGATCTATGTCCAAGAAGTTACTGACTGCTTTTGTATCTGCAGTGATTGACAATAGTACTTTTGAGGAAATGGACACCATTTATCTGAGCAATCGTGTCATGGCTTTAGTTGGAGAGACAGTGGCAGAGCAGGAGACAGAGGCTGAGCAGCTAATTGATCTGAAGGATGACTTGGTAGCTGTAGCTATGAAGAATGGGAAGATTGGTGATACTCTGGCTGAGCAGGATATACTGGGAGCAGAGCTGATGAACTTCATCACCCCAGCCCCTAGCCAGCTCAATCGGGACTTCTGGATGACTTATGCCTCCAATCCCGAGCAAGCTGTAGCTGATTTTTACCAGCTTAGTCAAAAAAATGACTATATCAAGGTCAAGGCTATTGCTAAAAACATTGCTTTCAAAGTGCCAACAGAATATGGAGATTTGGAAATCACCATCAATCTCTCTAAGCCAGAAAAGGATCCAAAGGAAATTGCGGCAGCTAAAAAGGCTAAGAACAGCCATTATCCGGCCTGCCAGCTTTGCATGGAAAATGAAGGTTACCAAGGTCGCTTGGACCACCCAGCCCGCGCCAACCATCGGATTGTCCGATTTGACTTGGCTGGACAGGAATGGGGCTTCCAGTATTCGCCCTATGCCTACTTTAATGAGCATTGCATCTTTCTACACAGCCAGCACCTTCCCATGGCTATCAGTCGGCTGACCTTTGAGCGCTTGCTGGAAATCGTGGAGACCTTTCCGGGTTATTTCGCTGGCTCCAACGCCGATCTGCCGATTGTTGGTGGCTCTATCCTGACCCACGACCACTATCAGGGAGGACGTCACACCTTCCCTATGGAAATAGCAGAGCTGGATTGCAGCTTTACCTTTAGCGGCTTTGAAGAGGTGGAGGCAGGCATTGTCAAGTGGCCTATGTCCGTTATTCGTCTAAGGTCTGAGAAGAAGGAACAGTTGATTGAGTTGGCTGACAAGATCTTGCAAGCTTGGCGGACTTATTCTGACCCGAGTGTGCAGGTCTTGGCAGAGTCTGAGGGTGAGCCTCACCATACTATCACACCGATTGCGCGCAGAAAAGATGGATCTTTTGAGCTAGACTTGGTCTTGCGGGACAATCAAACTTCCCCAGAACATCCAGACGGCATTTACCATCCTCATAGGGATGTCCAGCATATTAAGAAAGAAAATATCGGTCTGATTGAGGTTATGGGACTGGCTATTCTCCCGCCTCGGCTCAAGGAAGAACTCAAGCAGGTGGAACTTTTCTTGCTGGGAGAAGACTGTCAGGTTGCGGCCTATCATAAGGAGTGGGCCAATCAACTCAAAGACCAGAATCCAGATGTTACCGCTGAGACAGTGGAAGGAGTAGTTCAGGCCTCGGTTGGACAAATTTTCAGCCGTGTGTTGGAAGATGCGGGAGTTTACAAGCGAACAGAGGAAGGGCAGGAGGCTTTCATGCGCTTCGTCCAATCCGTCGGCATCCAGCCCTAGGAAATGTGTTATAATGAATCTAGCGTAACAGGGAAAGGAAGTTTTATGGCAATTTTAGTATTAGGTGGAGCTGGCTATATCGGCTCGCACATGGTAGACCGTCTGGTAGCGGCAGGCAAGGAAGAGGTAGTTGTCGTTGATAATTTGGTGACTGGCCATCGGGCAGCCGTCCATCCGAAAGCGGTCTTTTATGAGGGGGATTTGGCGGATAAGGACTTTATGCGTGATGTCTTTGCCAAACATCCATCTATCGATGCAGTCATTCACTTTGCAGCTTTTTCACTGGTGGCAGAGTCTATGTCAGATCCGCTCAAGTATTTTGACAATAACACAGCCGGCATGGTTTCTCTTTTGGAGGTCATGCAGGAATGCGGTGTTAAAAATATTGTCTTCTCTTCAACAGCGGCGACTTATGGTATTCCTGAGGAAGTTCCGATTCTGGAAACGACTCCTCAAAAGCCGATCAATCCTTATGGTGAGAGCAAGCTTATGATGGAGACCATTATGCGCTGGGCAGATAAAGCCTATGGTATCAAGTTTGTAGCCCTGCGTTATTTCAATGTGGCCGGTGCCAAACCTGACGGCTCTATCGGTGAGGACCACGGACCTGAAACCCATCTCCTGCCCATTGTGTTGCAAGTGGCTCAGGGCAAACGTGAGAAGATTGCCGTTTTTGGGGATGATTATGATACTCCGGACGGGACCAATGTCCGCGATTATGTCCATCCTTTCGACTTAGCTAATGCCCATATTCTGGCTGTTGAGCATCTGCGTGCAGGACAGGCTTCAGATGCCTTTAACCTTGGCTCTTCGACTGGATTTTCCAACCTGCAGATTGTAGAAGCAGCTCGCAAAGTGACCGGCCATCCTATTCCTTTGGAAATAGCAGAGCGGCGCCCAGGGGATCCGGATACGCTGATTGCTTCCTCTGAGAAGGCCAGAAAAGTTCTGGGCTGGCAGCCGAAATTTGACAATATCGAAACCATTATCGAAACTGCTTGGAAATGGCATTCCAGTCATCCAAATGGCTATGATGATAGGGGATAAACTGACAAACCAGCTAGAAAAGCTGGTTTTTTACTTTGAATTATAAAACCCTTCTTTACAAATTTTTAAAAGCCTTTTATAATAAAAGGAAGATTGATTGACATATTATCTGCAATCTTGCTTAGTTGATACTAACTCTTAGGATGTCTAAAAAAATCAGGCAGTTACAGATGCGACGGGAAGCAACATTTTAGAATAGCGATTTTTTTGTACCACTATCAGATGAGACAGATGTTGACAGTTTGTTGTGTAAGGGCTTTAGAGCCTTATGATATAATGAATTCATAAAAGTTTGAGAAGTCTCTTAATCTTTTCAAGCAGATTTTCATAAAGAGAATAGGAAATAAGTATGCGTTCGATTCTTGCCTTATATATCACCCTGATGCCGGTCATTCTGGCTGGAGTTCTGAATATGATCTTTTGCAAGTCTTCACTGCTAGATGCGGCTTATCGACCAATGGATGCCGGGCTGATTTTAGAGGAAGAACTGGCTTTGATTGAGGGCAGTCACCCGCTGAGTTCTGACTTAGATACCTATGCCTTTGTTGGCTATATGAACAGTCAGCCCTGCATTCGAGGCCTCCTGACCTTCTATCCAAACGATGAGGCTGCTTACTTGGGATTTTTTGAGTCAATCAATGACCAGCAAATTGCATCTGCTTTTATTGAGCATTTAGCAGGTTTTGCTCGCAGTCTCGGAGCGATTAAGATAATCGGTCCCGTACAGGCAAGTTTTTGGCTAGGCTATCGAATGCAGCTTTCTGGAACGGAGGATGTGCCTTTTACAGGGGAACCTCATAATCCAGCCTATTATCCTGAGCTATGGAAGGCTGCTGGTTTTGAGCTCAAGGAGCGCTATCTGTCTAATTTTTATCCCAAGGTCAGCAATCAAACTCATCAGGTCAAGCTAGCTCATCGATTTGAGTCTTTTGAAGAAGCGGGATTCACTATTTGCTCTCCAAAGAAAAAGGAGTGGGATCAAGCTTCGCTGCAGGTTTTCGAACTACTCAATCGACTCTATCAAGATTTTCCGATTTATCGGTCTATTTCCAGTCAGCAGTTCAGTCAGATTTTCCAAAAATACCAGTATATTCTTGACTTTTCCATGGTTAAGCTGGCCTATAAGGAGGGCAAGCTTGCTGGTTTTCTGATTGCTATGCCGGACTACGGTTCTCTGGTTTATCAAAAACTGACTCTTCTCAACCTAGCTAAACTTTTTTGGACCAAGCGTTTCCCAAAACGCTATATGATTATGTATCTAGGGGTAGATGAGGAATTCTTGGGATTGGGCTCTGCCTTGGCCTATCCGATTTTTAAAGAAGCGCAGAAGCGTCAAGCCTCAGCTATTGGAGCCTTGATTCATCAAAAAACCGTCACGCGCCACTATGCGGCAGAACTGCAAGGAGACAAGCATGAGTATGGTCTCTTTGAGTTGGATTTGTAACAAAATAAATCACACTAAAAAAACAGATTTTCTAACTGAAGATTTGTTTTTATTTTTTTAGTAAAAATGAACACTATTTTCAGGCTGTTCAAAAACATGATGATTTTAGTCTTCAAAGATATATTTTTAAGCAAAAGCATTGAATTTTTATAGGAAATTCTGTAAAATTTTAAGAGATTATTAAGAGATTATTATATGGAGAAAAGGGAATTATTATGGAAAAAAGAATCACTGGTGATACGCTCCAGCGCTATTCTTTTAGAAAGTTATCAGTAGGATTGGTTTCTGCCACTATCGGAAGCTTCTTTTTGAGTACCGGAATAGGGGGAAATATAAGCACGGTTGAGGCTGCAGAAGTCTCAGCTGGCAAAACCGTTCCAGTCCAGTATCACTACGTAGTAGAGTCTGAACTAACTGAAGCAGAGAAGAATGCTGTTGTTAAGGAGCTTCCAAAGTTTGTGGAAGAAAACTCTGATGCTTATTACCTGGTTTACCGTCCAATGACCCAGGGGCTTTCGGCAAAAAGTTTGCCAAAGACAGGCTACTCAAGTCTGTGGGAAGCAACTTTTGCAGCTGCTGGGCTGACTTTAGCAGTCTTAGTCATTGCACGAGGTAGAAATGGTAAGCAATACCTGTCTTCTATTTTGCTGGTGACAGGTCTAGGCTCTATTCTCCTAGCTCCTTCTGTATTTACAGTGACCAATATTGAATTAGCCGCCTACAATCAAAGGCTAAATTTGACAGTAGGAGACAAGTTGCCTGAGCCTTTAGAGATTGCTGGTTTTGAGTATGTCGGCTATCTGAAAAGCGGTGAACAGGGCAAGGCGAACGCAGCAGAAAGTCATCAGCTTCCTACGGCACAAAAGGACTTGTCAGCTGTCGAAGTCGATCAGCAGGCTGGCAAATCTGCTGGTCTTTCTGGGAATCAGGGTACTGCCAACAAGCCTGTATCTACTGAAACAGAGAAACTGACAGAGCAAGAAAAAGAGATTATTGCTGCCAAAGAACGTGAATTTGCTCGGCTTTCTCCAGTCACTGAAGTACCAGAATTGGAATTCAAGAGCCAAGAAAGCAGCCAAACCCAAGTTCTGCCTTATCAAACAGAATACCAATATTCAAATGAGCTCGCAGAGGGACAATCTCAGATCGTTCGTGCAGGTGTCGCTGGTACACGTACTGTCGTCACTCGCAATTATATTGCTGGTAAAGAAATTGTAAAAAGCGAAGTGGTTTCAGACCAGGTAACTGCAGAGCCAGTTTCGGAAATTGTGTTGGTCGGAACTGCTGCAGTAAAATCTGTACCAAATGAAGCACCAGTGCAAGAAGTCCCAGAATTGACGACTTATGGTACAATACCAGATACAGCGCCAGTACAAGAAGCTCCAGAGTTAACCACTTATGGAACGGCACCAGATACAGCACCAGTGCAAGAAGTCCCAGAATTGACGACCTATGGCACTACACCAGATACAGCGCCAGTACAAGAAGCTCCGGAGTTAACCACTTATGGCACAACGCCAGATACTGCACCGGTTCAAGAAGTGCCTGAGCTAACGACTTATGGCACTGCACCAGACACCGCTCCAATACAAGAAGTTCCGGAACTAACAACTTACGGTACCGCACCAGATGAAGCACCCGTGCATCAAGCCCCAGAATTAGAGCTGACTGCAACGGATGAAACAAGAAGAAAAAAGATCGATTTTTCCGTCGAAGAACAGTATACAGATGAAATTCCAGAAGGCAGTCGCCAAATTGTCACACCAGGTGTACAGGGTGAGCGGGCGATTACCACTCGTATCTATACCTCGAATGGCCAAGAGGTTGGCCGCCAAGTTTTGTCGGATGAAGAAATTCTTGCAGCAGTCACTCAAATTATTAAGGTCGGTACAAGTAAGTCAAGTCTGATTCCGGCTGACGCACCAAAGGTTGAAGAGCTACCAGAATACCCATTGACTTACACGGACGAAACGCGTGTAGAGAAAATCAACTATACTATTCGTGAAAAAGAGACGGACGAATTGGTTCGCGATGCCCGTCAAATCGTCACTCCAGGAGTTGAGGGCGAACGGACGATTAAGACTCGCGTTTACAGCTCTAATGGTCAAGAAATCGACCGCCAAGAATTGTCCAACGAAGAAACCTTAGCTCCAGTAACGCAAATTGTCAAAGTCGGAACAGCTAAGCCAAACATGGTACCTAACGATGCACCAAAAGCAGACGCTCTTCCAGAATATCCGCTGACTTATACCGACGAAACTCGTATTGAAAAAATCAACTTTACCATTCGTGAAGAAGAAACGGATGAACTTGTTCGTGATGCTCGTCAAATTGCGACTCCGGGAGTTCAAGGTGAGCGAACTATCAAGACCCGTGTCTATAGTTCCAACGGTCAGGAAATCGATCGTCAAGAACTGTCCAATGAAGAGACTCTAGCTCCAGTAACACAAGTTGTCAAAGTCGGAACGGCTAAGCCAACCATGGTTCCGAACGATGCGCCAAAAGCAGACGCTTTGCCAGAATATCTGCTAACTTACACAGATGAAACGCGTGTTGAGAAAATTGCCTTCAATATTGAAGAACAATACACTGATGAATTGCCACAGGACGCCCGTCAGATTGCGACTCCAGGAGTGCAAGGCGAGCGAATAATCAAGACCCGTGTTTACAGCTCCAATGGTCAGGAGATTGACCGCCAAGAGTTGTCCAATGAAGAAACTCTAGCTCCAGTAACACAAGTTGTTAAAATCGGAACTGCTAAACCAAACATGGTACCGAACGATGCGCCAAAAGCAGACGCTTTGCCAGAGTATCCACTGACTTACACAGACGAAACCCGCGTTGAAAAAGTAGCCTTCAATATTGAGGAACAATATACTGATGAGTTACCACAGGATGTCCGCCAAATCGCAACACCGGGTGTCCAAGGTGAACGCACGATTAAGACTCGTGTCTACAGTTCAGACGGTCGAGAAGTTGACCGTCAGGAACTGTCCAATGAAGAGACTCTTGCTCCAGTAACACAAATTGTTAAAGTTGGCACGGCTAAGTCAAGCATGGTTCCAAACGATGCACCAAAAGCAGATGCTCTTCCAGAGTACCCGCTGACTTATACGGATGAAACTCGCGTAGAGAAAATCAACTTTACCATTCGTGAAGAAGAGACGGATGAACTTGTACGAGACGCCCGCCAAATCGCAACCCCAGGTATTCAGGGTGAGCGTACCATTAAGACTCGCATCTACAGTTCCAACGGTCAAGAAGTTGACCGTCAGGAGTTATCGAATGAGGAAACTCTAGCTCCAGTTACGCAAGTTGTCAAAGTCGGAACGGCTAAGCCAACCATGGTTCCAAACGATGCACCGAAAGCAGACACTCTTCCAGAGTACGCGTTGACTTACACGGACGAAACTCGAGTTGAGAAGATTAACTTCACCATTCGTGAAGAAGAAACGGACGAATTGGTTCGTGATGCCCGTCAAATAGCGACTCCGGGAGTTCAAGGTGAGCGAACTATCAAGACCCGTGTCTACAGTTCCAACGGTCAAGAAGTTGACCGACAAGAGTTTTCCAATGAAGAAACTCTAGCTCCAGTAACGCAAGTTGTCAAAGTCGGAACGGCTAAGCCGCATATGGTACCGAACGATGCACCAAAATCAGACGTTTTGCCAGAGTATCCGCTGACTTACACAGACGAAACCCGCGTTGAAAAAGTAGCCTTCAATATTGAGGAACAATATACTGATGAGTTACCACAGGATGTCCGCCAAATCGCAACACCGGGTGTCCAAGGTGAACGCACGATTAAGACTCGTGTCTACAGTTCAGACGGTCGAGAAGTTGACCGCCAAGAACTTTCGAACGAGGAAACTCTAGCTCCAGTTACGCAAGTTGTCAAAGTCGGAACTGCTAAGCCAACCATGGTTCCAAACGATCCACCAAAAGCAGACGCTCTTTCAGAGTATCCACTGACTTACACCGACGAAACGCGTGTTGAAAAAATCAACTTCACCATTCACGAAGAAGAGACGGATGAACTTGTACGAGATGCCCGTCAAATCGCCACTCCGGGTGTTGAAGGTGAGAGAACAATCAAGACCCGTGTTTATAGCTCCAACGGCCAAGAAGTTGACCGTCAGGAGTTATCGAATGAGGAAACTCTAGCTCCAGTTACGCAAGTTGTCAAAGTCGGAACTGCTAAGCCAACCATGGTTCCAAACGATCCACCAAAAGCAGACGCTCTTCCAGAATATCCGTTGACTTACACGGATGAGACCCGTGTTGAAAAGGTTAACTTCACAATTCGAGAAGAAGAAACGGACGAGCTTGTTCGAGATGCCCGTCAAATTGCGACTCCAGGAGTTCAAGGTGAACGCACTATTAAGACTCGTATCTACAACTCCAATGGCCAAGAAATTGACCGTCAAGAGATCTCAAACGAGGAAACTCTAGCCCCAGTGACGCAAGTTGTCAAAGTCGGTACCGCTAAGCCAAGCATGGTACCGAATGAAGCACCAAAAGCAGCAGCCTTAGAGGAGTTCGATTTAATTCCACTGCATAATCTATTAGCGGAAGCGGAGCAAATCAAAGCCCAAGCGCGTTATTTCAACGATAGTCAGAGTCATCAATCTAGCTATGATACTGCTTTGACAGCAGGTCAAGCGATTCTTAATCAATCACAAGCCAGCCAAGCAGAAGTCAACCAGCTTGTTGAACAAATCAATCAAGCCAAGGCACAGTTAAGTGGCCTTGAGGTTGTCAAAACGGCTCTTCAAAATGAATACGATTTAAATCCAATTATCAAAGCAGCTCCAAAATATAAAAATGCTGATTCAGATAAGCAGACAGCTTATACTGACGAATTGACCAAGGCAGAAGGAGTTTTGAACAATCAAACTGCCACACAAGTGCAGGTCAACCAAGCATTTGCTAGCCTGACAGCAGCCAAAGAAGCTCTAAATGGAGTACCTAAAGTCAAGCCAACAGTTTCCATTCTAAGTCTGACAGAAAATCCTGATGACAAGTCGATTACGGTTCAATACAGACTTGAAGACCAGACTCAGTCCTTCCGTTCAGCGACTGCAGAATTGTACCAGGGAGATCAGCTTGTTCGTACTCTTCCAATTACCAATTTCGCAGGAAGTCTGAAGATTGGCGACTTAGACTACTACACAGGTTATACGCTAAAAACCAAGCTGACTTATGAACTGGATAATGGCAGCTTCACAGACCTTGAAACGGACAGCCGCAATTTTGAATTGGAATACAAGAAGATTGCCTTCCGAGATATTGATTCGGTCGAGTTTTACAGAAAAGAAACAGACCAGTTTAAGCGCGTCGTATCTATGAGCTCTTTGCCTACGGATTTGTCTACCTATTTTGTCAAAGTCAAATCAAGTGAATCTAAGGAAATGCTCCTGCCGGTTCACAGCATAGCGGAAAGCCATAAGGATGGCAGGGATGTCTATAAAGTAACAGTCTCTCTGCCTGAGCTGGTCCAAGAAGGTGAGACAGCCTATAAGTCTGGCTATGACTTCTATATCAGTAAGGCAGTCCCTAGCCAACAAAATGTCTACACTAGCTTTGCTGGTTTGGTAGACGCTATGAAGCAAAATATGGCTGGCAACTATGTTCTGGGAGCAGATTTGGATGCTAGCGAGGTCAGTCTGGCACCTGCGGACTATGTCTACCTCAAAGGGAACTTCACAGGCAGTCTGACAGGTAATCATAATGGCAAGCAGTACGCGATTTATAATCTAGCTAAGCCTTTATTTGAAAACCTCAAGAGTGGTTCTTCTATTTCCAATCTGGACCTGAAAGAGGTTAATATTGTAGGAACCTATGATTCAGCAGCCCTGGCCCGCAATGCAGAAGGGGCTCGAATCACAGACGTTTCAGTCCAAGGTAGAGTAGAAGTAAAAGAAAATGCTTCACAGGTGGCAGGTTTGGTTGTTATTGCTAACAATACCCAAATTACCAATAGCTCCTTTACTGGAACTATCGTGTCCAATGATAAGCAGGGCAAAGAATACAATGTCGGTGGTTTGGTTGCCAATCTTAAGGGAGGAAACTCCTTGATTAGCCAAAGCAGGGCAGATGTAACCATTCTAGCAGGCGCTAGAGCCAACAACCAACGCTTTGGCGGTTTAGTCGGCCGTTTAGAAAACAATGCCCGCATCAGCCGCTCTTATGTAGCTGGAAAGATTCAAAACTCTACTAAGAACGGTCAGATTGGTGGTGTGGTTGGTTCCAATTACTTCAATGGCTTGATTGATAATGTCATCAGCAATGTCAGCGGTACAAATGTTTACAGTATTTCTGGCGATCAGGGATATGAGAATAACCGTATCACAGAAGCTTATACCGTTGAAGGAAATACAACACTGGAAAATGACAAGTTTGTCACATCAACACTGACTCTGAACGAGGCAGAAGAGAAGCTAGCTAGCTTAGATATTACGACCACGCTAGAAGACACGAATCTCAACCTTTATTCTGTCAACTATGCCCAGGAAAAGAATGTTCGAGAAGACCGTCTAATAGCTTATGCTAACATGGAAAAACTCCTTCCATTCTATAATAAGGAGACCATCATTGCCTATGGAAATAAACTTCCAGATAATCACAAGCTCAATAAGGAGTACTTGCTGGATGTTGTTCCAATGAAGGGCAACCAGATTATCACTGATATCAATAGCAACAAGACAGCGATTAATCGCTTGATGCTGCACTTTGAGGATAATACGGTTGAATATCTGAATCTGACCTACAAGGGAGATTTCAAATATAAAGCTATTGCTGAATACACTGTCAACGGCTTAGACCTCCTTTATACACCAGAAGCTTTCCTATCAGACTATAGCAGAATTCTCAATCAAGTGCTGCCGGAGTTGAACAAGGTTGTCCTTGACTCACCGGCTATGCGAACTGTTTTAGGCGTAAATGCTGACACTTCTCTGGATGATCTCTATCTGGATACTGCCTTTGACCAAGTCAAGACCAAGCTGTCAGAAGAGCTGCGCAAGGTACTGGCTATGGACAAGTCTATCAATACGGAAGGCAATGTTGTAGAAGACTATATAGCTCAACAAATTAAAGACAATAAAGAAGCCTTCTTACTTGGTCTGACTTATCTCAACCGTTGGTATAATATCAACTATGACAATATCAATGTCAAGGATTTGTCGGCCTATAAATTTGACTTCTTTGGAAATCATAATGCTTCAACCTTAGATACCATTATTTCACTTGGTAAGTCAGGCATGAACAATCTTAAAGCTAAGAACAACTATATGGCTTATGATGCCTCACTTTCTGAAGCGACTGGTAAGCGTGGACTCTTTAACTATCTGGAAGGCTATCGTCAGCTCTTCCTGCCGGACAAGAGCAATAATGAATGGCTCAAGACCAATACAAAAGCCTACATCGTTGAGGCTAAGTCCGATGTAGCGGAAGCTAGACAGCTTCAGGATGCTGCTGAGGGCAAGAACAAGTATTCTGTCGGCGTTTACGACAAGATTACTGCAGATAATTGGGAACACAAGGGTATGCTCCTGCCACTCTTGACCATGACTGAGAAGGGTGTTTATGCGATCTCCAATATGTCCACCATCTCCATGGGAGCTTATGATCGTTATCGCCTTGATGCCAATGGCAGGGTTCGGACAGATGCAGAGCTAGCGGAATTTGTCGAAGACCGAGTGAGAAAAACAGCTGAATACCAGCGCGATCACTATGACTTCTGGTATAAGATTCTTAGCGATGAAAGCAAGGACAAGCTCTTCCGTTCTGTTCTGGTTTACGATGGATTCTCATTGGTTGACAAGACTGGTCAAAAATATTGGGCTCCAGCTAATGACAAAAAATCACTGGCTATGCAGGAGTTCTTTGGACCAGCCGGCAAGTGGTATCCAAGCAAGGGCTACAATGCCTATGCTACAGGAAGTGTAACCCACTTTGATGCAGCTAAATTGTTAGAAGACTATGGTAACTCTGTCTACACGCATGAAATGACCCATAACTCTGACGGTGGCATTTACTTTGAGGGCAATAGCCGTCGTGAAGGTCTGGGAGCTGAGCTCTATGCTCGCGGACTCCTGCAGTCCACTCCGAGTGCGGATGAGGCGACTATTACGCTTAATACCCTCTTCAAGGTGGATAAGGATTCTAAGACGCGCCTACACACATATAACTTCAAGGAACGTGTTCAAAATGCAGAAGACCTGCAACACTATGTCCATGGTATGTTTGACATGATTTACACGCTGGATTACCTAGAAGGTACTTCTATGCTCAAACAAAGTGATGACGCTAAGCTCCAGTGGTTCAGAAAGATGGAGAATTACTACGTTACTGATAAGTATGGTAAGGAGACCCATGCTGGAAACCAGACGCGAAGCTTCACTGCTGAGGAAATCAAAAAGCTTAAGACCTTTGACTCCCTGATTGACAATGATGTCATCACTCGTCGGGAGAACAAGGATAGTGGTAGATATGCACGAAATGGCTATCTCAGTCTCAGTCTCTTCTCACCAATCTACTCAGCCTTGAGCAATCCAAATGGAGCGCCAGGTGATGTCATGTTCCGCCGCACAGCCTACGAGTTGCTGGCAGCCAAGGGTTACCATGAAGGATTTATCCCTTATGTTTCTGGTAAGTACTCTAAGGAAGCCTTCGATGAAGGCAAGAAAACGTGGGACGGATGGTCTGGAAGAGATGTCGGTCTCGTGACAGACCAGAAAGTCTTGGAAAATGTATTTAAGGGTGAATATGACTCATGGGTAGCCTTTAAGAAAGCTATGTATAAGGAGCGGATTGATCAGCTGACCAAGCTCAAGCCAATCACCATCGAGTACGAACTCAGAAATCCAAGCAGTACCAAGAAAGTAACCATTCGCTCTTATGCAGACATGCAAAGGCTGATGGACGCAGCAGTAGCAGAGGATGTGAGCAACATTGCCAATGCTACCAGCCGTGTTGATGCCAGCTGGGTCAACCTGCTCAAGAAGAAGATTTACAATGCTTATCTTCGTGAGACAGATGACTTCAGACAGTCAATCTTTAATAAGTAAGCAATAAGTTGTTTTCCGTATATATTTAAAAATGCCTAGACTGTAAAAAGTCTAGGTATTTTTTCTGCTATTTATTTCTAATAAATCAATAATAATCCATCCGAGTTAGATTAAAAAAATAATCTGTAACTTTTTTGTAACGAAAGTAGACAAAGAATAGAAAAATGCTAATAAAAATTATAGTTTACAGAGCGTAAATTATAATTTTTATGTTATAATTGATATGTATATGTCATATTTGCTTATCATATACAAATACATTCATTTTTAGTTTGGTAATAAATCTTGATTTAGAATCGACTGAAAATGAGGGGGTAGACAAGTGATGGTGTGCCTGCCAGCATTTGTCGAAAATAAAATATAAAAAGAAGGAGGACCGCATTCAAGGTGAAACAAACTTATCATAAAGTGTCTCATGCTCTGATGACTTTGCTGCTTTTGGTATCAACCTTTATTCCCTTGTTAAGCTCAAGTCCTAGGGTTTCTGCTGCAGAGTTAGGTGATGGTGACTATCAACTAACTACAAACGTCACTATTAATACTAATCCTTTAAAGGATACAGGCTACGGTGAAGGTAAATTTTACATTGCACCGACCTATACATTTGCAGATAGCAAAGTATTAAATAATGGTGATACAATGGTTTATCGTGTTCCATCACAGTTCAAAATTGAGCGAACTTTGGAGGAAAACATAAGCGCACCGGATGGCACTGTTGTTGCTAAGTTGGTGACAGATCCTGTTACAAATACAGCAACCATTACTGTCACAAATGCTGAGTATTTTGCGAAAATGCCAGATACCAAGCTTATTCAATCTTCTTTCACAGTGGTTTGGGCTGATAATATGCCTTATGACCAAGAGCAAGAAGTTAATTTCCCAGGTGCTAGAACCTATAGGCTGAAGCGTATCAAGGTTGATGAGGAGCCTCAGGGTTATTCCAAGTGGGGTGTTCAGGATTCTAAGGATCCTAATTATGTCAACTGGCGTATCCGTGTCAATCGCGATGTCCAAAATCTTGGTCAAGTTGTCATTGAGGACGCTATTCCAGAAGATCAAGAACTGGATGAAGAGACAGGGATTAAAGGTTACTACTTTACTGAGTGGGAAGGTGCTTCTGGCACACGTCAATCATTTAATCCAAGTCAGATTGTGACAATCACAGACTCCAATCATTTCACAGTTAATGCTGGGGATTTGAGTGGAAGAGGTATTTATGTTATTTACCGGACTCGTTTGACTGAGCCAGTAGATAAGGTAACCAAAAAAGCCTTTAACGATGTAACCGTTACATCTAATGGGCAAAAGATGCCTGATTTGTTAGCACGTCCATTCGCGCCTTTGACAACTCTTGATGGTGTTGGCGAAGGTACCCGTTCTGATGAAGTTATCTTTAAAGTCAAAAAGGAATTGACTGGCCGCAATTTGGCAGATGGTGAATTTACTTTTGATTTGATTAATAAGGATGACAACGACAAAGTTGTTCAAACGGTAACTAATAAAGCTGGTGCCGTAACCTTTAAGAAACTTCGTTTCAAAAAAGAAGGAACCTTTAACTACGTCATTCGTGAACGCGCAAGCAATCTGCCAGGTGTGACAAACGATGCCAATTCAGACATCAATGTTACTGTTACTGTAACAGACAATAACGGCGTTAAGACAGCAACTGTTGCCTATGACCGTGATGCTTTCACCAATACATACAAGTTAGAGCCAGCAACCGCAGCGATTACCGCTAAGAAAGTTCTGGATGGTAAAGCACTTGAAGCTGGTAAGTACAGTTTCAAGCTGACTGAGGTTGGCGGAAATAACGTGGAACTTCAAGCAACAAATGACGCCGATGGTAATATCAAGTTTCCTGAAATCAACTATGATAAAGAAGGAACTTATACCTACAAGCTGAAAGAAATAGCTGGAAGTGAAGCTGGAGTGACGTATGACAGTACAGAACATACTGTGACTGTCACAGTGACTGAAAACAATGCCAAGTTGGAAGCTGCTGTAACAGACAACAATCCAACATTCACCAACAGTTATAAAGACTATGGTGTCAGCTATGAGTTTCTCAGCTCTAACCCAGCCTATCCAAACCTGCCAAAAGAAGTAACGGATTTGCTTCCAGCAGATACTAATCGCTACACTAGTGGTACTAATGTAGACGCTAAGCAGCCTGCTAAAACAAGTGTTACAGTTACTGAAGGCACATGGACTTTCGAAGGCTATGCGGAAACGAATAGCCAGACTGTTGCAGATAAAGACCTTAAATTTACTGGTAAATGGAATTTCACTCCAGCACCGAAATATAAGGTAACGTATGAATTTGTAAGCGCAGATCCGAATCGCGCTTTACCAGCAGAGGTAACAGAATTGTTGCCGACCGATGCCACTGAATATGCAGACGGTGCTGCCGTTCAAGCGGTTCAGCCAGCTAAGAAAACTGTTGAAGCAAGTGATGGTACTTGGAAATTCCTCAAATATGACGCAGATAGTAAAACTATTGCAGGCGAAGATGTCAAATTTACAGGCACATGGACATTTGAAGCTAGACGTCCACAAGGACCAGGTACACCGCCACCTTCTTCAGGTTCGACACCACCACCGTCATCATCTGGTGACAAACCAGTTGGTTCGACTGATGGAACACCAGGTAATTCGTCAGATAAAGATGGAAAAGATGTTACTGGATCAGCAACTGGCAAAAAAGTTTTGCCGAAAACAGGCAGTGAAACATCTATCTTTGCGATAGCAGCAGGATTTGCTCTGATTCTTTTATCAGCTCTTGTCTATCGTTTCAAAAAAGCTAATTAATATTAGCCAAACGAATCATCTCAGCGAGCTGAGATGATTTTTTCTTGTCTTTGTCATCATCTATCCTTGATAATGTACTGACGGTTAAATTTATAAACTCTAAAATAAGTAGTCATTTAAATGGCTGTTTTTACGGTGGCTAATATTTGCTAAGCTTGATTTTACAGTCAATGAATACTTTAAAATAAAAGTTAATTCTTGTTTTATAAAGAAGGTTTGTTATAATAAAATAAGAAAAAGTTTCTTTATTTAAAGGGAGATGTTGATGAAAAATAAGAAGTTTAGGGTGATTCTTTTTTTGCCCCTAGTTTTGTATCTGCTGGTGTATCAGTACGGTTATTTGGGAATTGAGCCAGAGCCGGGGGTTGCTTATGGTTATCTTTACCTTTTTCTTTTTTTAGTTCCTGTTGTCATTGCTTATTTTGTACTTGCTGTTATGAATTTTGCAACACTGATGGGGGAAGTTACTTTTTTATTCAAAGGACAGCTACTAGGGCATCTCTATCGGCTTTACTTTTCTATCTTTTTCTTTTCGATTTTGTTTTGCGGTCTTAATTATTATCAGTTGATAGCTCCATATGGCCCTCAGATGAAAATTAGTGCTGGAGAAGCTTATAATCCCTTAGCACCTTATGCCATTCCTCTCTTGCTTTTTCTCTTAGGATTGTTGGGCAATCTTTTCTTTTGGGAGTTGGAAAAGAATGGAGTTCAGGAGGAGAAAGAGTAGAGGTACGGCGATAGTAATTGAGGTTTCAAAATTTCTCAAAATCATTAAAAGCCTGCTGAAAATCTATTTGCTCAGGCTTTCTTTGTGCTATAATAAAGAAAAACGATGAGGAGACATTCATGAATCAAACTGTTCAATATTTACAAGAATTAACGGCTATTCCTTCCCCAACGGGTTTTACGGCTGAGGTGGCGGACTATTTGGTACACACGTTGGAGGGATTGGGCTATGAGCCTGTTCGGACCAATAAAGGCGGCGTTCATGTTGTAGTTAAGGGGGAAAATGACGCCCAGCATCGGGTAGTGACTGCCCATGTGGATACTCTGGGGGCTATTGTTCGGGCTATTAAGTCTGACGGTCGTCTCAAGCTGGATCGGATTGGCGGTTTCCCTTGGAACATGATTGAAGGAGAAAACTGTCTGGTCCATATGGCCAGCAGTGGCAAGACTATCAGCGGGACTATCTTAGTTCACCAGACCTCCTGCCATGTCTATAAAGATGCTGGAACGGTTGAGCGGACTCAGGACAATATGGAAGTCCGTTTGGATGAAAAGGTGACGAGTGAGAAAGAAACGCGGGATTTAGGAATCGAAGTCGGAGATTTTATTTCCTTTGATCCGCGAACCACAGTTACCAAGTCAGGCTTCATCAAGTCCCGCTTTCTGGACGACAAGGTCAGCGCAGCTATTTTGCTCAATCTTTTGCGCGTTTATAAAGAGGAAAATATTCAGCTACCAGTGACGACGCATTTTGCTTTCAGTGTCTTTGAAGAGGTTGGTCATGGGGCTAATTCCAGCCTGCCAGCGCAAGCGGTGGAGTATTTGGCGGTTGATATGGGGGCTATGGGTGACGACCAGCAGACAGATGAGTATACGGTTTCCATCTGTGTCAAGGATGCATCAGGACCTTATCACTATGGCTTCCGCCAGCATTTGGTAAATTTGTCCAAGGAGCAAGACATTCCTTACAAACTGGACATCTATCCATTTTACGGATCAGACGCCTCTGCAGCCATGAGTGCAGGAGCAGAAGTCAAGCATGCCCTGTTAGGCGCTGGCATCGAATCTAGTCACTCTTATGAGCGTACCCATATCGATTCGGTTGTCGAAACAGAGCGTATGGTGGATGCTTATCTAAGGAGTGGCTTGGTTGAACAAAAAAGGTAATTTTGTCTAAAATTATTGCTCAAATTATTGGTATAATTCTTAAAAATATGTTATGTTCGTATATAGAATTACTTTAGGTTAAAAGGGAGAAAATGAAAGTAGTTTGTGTGGATTCTTGTATCCGTTCTAGAGCGTTTGGGATTGACATAGCCCTCCGCAATCGATTTGAACTTTTTGAAGAAATGAAAGTTCCTTATGAATTGTGGGTTTCTGAAGCGGATACAGATATATATACTAACGCCTCTTCTAGGCAGCTTGTGTTGTACAGTTATGAAGCCTTGGGAATTGATAGGAGTAAAATTCGTTTTCTAGGCTTAGAATTAGCTGGCAGGAGTCTGCAGGAGTTTGCTGAGGAAGAGCTTGAGCCAGAAGACTGGCTGATGATGGAACGTCTGGATATTCCAGAAAATATTCTCTTGAGACGTGGACAAGATTTTCATGTAGCGCGCGTCCTTCATCAGGATCATATGATTGCCCTCGGACAAGAGTTAAATAAAAAGGTGATGGGCTGGCTGGATCAGGATGTTTTAGATTGTTTGATTTTGGTTGGGGAAGGGCAAGAGGCTTATCTGCCTCAAAAGATGAGGGATAAGGCCCTCTTTATTCCAACAACCTATGCAGATCAAGTGGTCCAATCTCCAAGAAAGAGAGTCTTTGATCCTAAGGAGATTCGCCTGGTGACAGTCAGTCGTTTGTCTGAGGAGAAAAATGTTCTCTTATTGCTGAAAATCATGGCTTTGCTGAAATTTAAAGGGTATGAGCAATTTAGATTAGATATCTATGGAGATGGTCCAGATATGGTCATGCTGCAAGATGTAGTTCAGCTCAATGATTTGGAAGACATAGTTCATTTTAAGGGTTATCAGTCTCAGGTACCTTATCAAGCTTATGATGTTTATATCAGCACCTCCTTATCGGAAGCCTTTGCGACATCACTCTATGAGGCTTTGGTCAATGGCTTGCCTCTGATAGGTCTGGATGTCCGTTATGCCAATCGCGCTTATATTAAGCATGGAGAGAATGGCTGGCTGATACCGCAAAATGACGCTAATCAATATATTGCACATCTGGAGCAGTTTAGCCAATTTGGAGAAAAAGAATGGAGGGGATTTTCGGCAAGATCCAAAGAACTTGCCAATCGTTATAACAAAGAATTACTAGTCAATCTATGGGAAAAAGTTTTTAAATTGTCTAAAATGGGAGATTAAAAGGAGAAGAATATGAAAAAGACTTTAGGGAAAAAAGTAGAAATGGGAATGAAATTAGTCCCAATTCCTCTGTCTTTACTGCTTGCTGGGACAATAGCAGTGACTGTACAAGCAGATGAGGTAAGTAGTGAAACAGAGGGGAATCAAGTCCAGAATAATCAAGCCACACCTCCTATCAATCAAGAATTGCCAAATGATGGGACAATCAAAAATACACCAGCAGAGGGAACTTCTGGTCTGACTATCTCAGAAGAAGGAGAGAAGGGGGCAGCCCAAGTCACGCCTGAAATCAAACAGTTAGCTCAAGAATTTTATGACTATCATACTAAGGAAAGTAGCTTTGAAATAACTAAGGCTGCAACCTTAACTTCCGTTATGCCTGAGATGCAGTCAAAGGAGCAAATAGAAGAAGAAGCTAAAAAGTATGATCGTGCTTATGCTATCCGTAAGATAGATGGTGTCTTTAAATATATTGATTTAAAACAAGTAGAAAATTTAAATCTAGTTAGAGATGAGGATTTTAGGGATGTAGGTTCTCGAGTGGCAACACTTATCCAAAATGATACGGCCCTCTTCTTTTTGAATAAGTGGGAGTCTATATTTAATCCAAATCCAACACCTGAAGAAGTAGCGAAGATACCAAAAGCTATTATTCCACGCTCCGAATTGGATCTGACAGTTGATGAATCTATTCCAAAAAGAGTGTTTTTGAGAACAGCGTATACTCCACATGAATGGCGTGGAGAATGGCATGGTTGGAAAACCTATGAAGAGGCTTTTTCTAGAAAATATCTGCCTTCGTCAGATCGTAGGATATTATCTATGAAAGAGATAAGACAGATATATTCTAAAAATCCTGATATGGTCCGAGTTGAAGCGTATCCTATTGAAAGGAAATTATCTGAAAGAGGACCTATAAATCCGTACTTTCAGAGAATTGTGATTAATCAAAAGGAGCTCGAATTTTTTTCCACGCGTTTCCATAATAGGGATATAAAGAATGGAGTGTTTGATACACGAGATACGGATTCCTTAGAGTTTGGTTATAGAGATCCAAATGAACCGTGGAGACAACAAAATTATCGTTTCAATGAGTCTCAAATTGGTAGAATTTTTAAACTACAAGAAGGGATGGGATTAGAAAAATATAACAACCTAGTGTATATCGACTGGCTGGGGAATAATCCGACAGTAACGGAGCCTTGGTTTGGTGAAAACAATATTAAAACCTTCCACTACAAACTGTATCTGATGAAACCTGGTGATAAGACTCGCTACTATATCGATCGGGACTATATGATTCAAATTGAGGGTATACATCATTTAAATGAGACGCCTGATGGTGGACTTAAAATTGTTGAATCAACTCTTTACAAGGGAGGGCTGACAACACTTGGCTTAAAAATTGACCAAAAGTTCATAGATACAGCTTTTAGATCTGTCAAAGCTGATGGCTTCGTCTTTAAAGTTTCGGATGTTAAGAAGGTTTATGCGAGTGACACGGAACCGGGCAAGGTTCTTGTCCGTTACCAAGACGAGCAGGGTCATGCTATTGCTAACCCTATTACGGATGAGCAACCAGGTAAGACTAGATACACAGTCAGCCCTAAACCTCTTATTTCCCATAAGAATCAGCTCTATACTTATAAATCTCGACTAACTGCCTATGATGCTGAATCGGGAGAGTACGAAGCAAGAAGAACCAAAGAGATCATCTATAAATATGAACTCAATCAGTTCCAACTTCCAAATGATGCTCCAAGCGAAGAGCGTCCAGTCATGGAAATGACTCGCTTTGTAGATGAATCAGGTCAAGAATTATCAGATCCAGAGCGCGGTTTAGTAGCTTCTAAGACTATCGCTGGCTATGACTATCAGTCCAGCAGTGACGAGGACAGTATTCGCACCCATGTCTATCGCGCAAGTGTGCATGAAGTACCGTCAGACTCTCCAAGTGAAGACAAGCCAGTCATGGAAATGACCCGCTTTGTAGATGAAACAGGTCAAGAATTATCATCTCCTGAGCAAGGTTTGGTGGCATCTAAGCGTATTTCTGGCTATGACTTTCAGTCTAGTACTGATGAGGACGGCATCCGTACTCATCTCTATCGCACCATTGTACATGAAGTACCGACAGACGCTCCACGAGAAGAGAAACCAGTTTTAGAAATGACTCGTTTTGTAGATGAAACTGGTCAAGAGTTATCAGATCCTGAGCGCGGTTTGGTGGCATCTAAGAATATCGCTGGCTTTGACTTCCAGTCTAGTACTGATGAGGAGGGCATTCGCACCCATGTCTATCGCGCCAGTGTGCACGAAGTACCGACAGATGCACCAAGTGAAGAGCGCCCAATCATGGAAATGACTCGCTTTGTAGATGAAAATGGTCAAGAGCTGTCAGATCCTGAACGTGGTTTGGTAGCTGCTAAGAGTATTGCTGGCTATGACTTCCAATCCAGCAGTGACGAGGACGGCATTCGCACGCATGTCTATCGTGCCAGCGTGCATGAAGTGCCGACAGACGCTCCGATTGAGGACAAGCCATCTATCGAAATCACTCGCTTTGTAGACATAGAAGGAAGACCTTTAGCAGCAGCTGAATTCGGTTTGCTTGATGCTAAGACAATTGAGGAGTATGGATTCGTTTCTGTATCAGATGCCAATGGCGTTCGCACTTATGTTTACAAGCCAAAAACGAACACTCAAACACCTTTGGGAACAGAAACTTCTGAGCAGAAGAGTCTTGTAAGGGTTAAAAACTCTGAGACTAGTCCGGTTCTATCTCGAGTGTCCAAACATCAATTACCAAATACTGGAAACACAAATTCATCATTCTTGGGAGCAGCAATTATCAGCCTTTTGGCTTCCGTTGGCTTACTACATTCCAAGAAAGAACGAAAAAAATAAGGCCAATTCGGTCTTATTTTTCTTTTTCCATATGTTTTCTGTGACTTATCTGACACTCCAGACACTAACTGATTTTTCCTCCACAGGAAATTCTCCCCAGCCTTGGTCGTCAACGGTTACGATTTGGGAGCTGTTGCCTAGATAGTCGCTGAATTCTTTGCCAGCCCATTCCGGACCGACCAGCATGGATTTGCTGGCTGCTTGGCCATTGCTGATAAGGACAGCGATTGGCTGACCATCGTCCATACCTTGGCGGGTCCAGCCGATACAGTTGGCATCGTCAAAGTAGTCGGTCTGCTCACCATAGGCAAGATTGAGGCGGATGTCTAGGAGTTTATCCAGTAGCTCTTGAAAGCTCTCTTGGGCAAATTCTCCGCTAATGCCATAGTAGTCTCCGTAAAATACGCATGGCAATCCAGCTTCTCTTAGAAGTATGAGAGCATAAGCGGCAGGCTTGAACCATTCTTCAATTGTAGACTCCAGGGCCTGCCCTCTCTGAGTATCGTGGTTGTCCACAAAGGTTACAGCTGATTCAGGATGATTCTTTGCAAGTGTCTGGTCAAAAATAGTTCGCAGGTCATAGTCTGCTCCAGATTTGCTGGCATCAAATAAATTATGATGAAGTTTAACATCGACTAGGTCAAAGCGGTAGTCAATATTTTCTAGATAATCGTTATTGGCCTTCTCATCGCTATTCCAAAATTCCCCAAAGACATAGAAATCTTCACCGTATTTTTCAGTAATATCGCGGATGAAATTCTTCATAAAGAAAGAATCAATGTGCTTAACAGCATCTAAGCGAAAGCCATGTACACCAGTGCTTTCAATGAACCAATGAGCCCAGTCGTAGAGATTTTGGATGACTTCGGGGTGCTTGAAATCAATATCCGCATACATGAGATAGTCGTAGTTGCCGTTCTCATTGTCTACTAGCTCATCATCTGCCCAACCTTTATTGTCCCCTTGAATGAGGAAAATGCCAGACTTGTTGTTTTTGGCATCATAGTCAGTGCCGGTGAAGTGGTACCAGTGCCATTCGAAGTCATTGTAGGTTTTATTGCGGCCTGGGAAGACAAACTTAGTCCAGCCTTTAATCTCGAAAGGTTCAGACAAGACCTTTGTGCGGTCATTTGGATCAACTTCAACAACGGTAAAGCGCTCTTTATAGTCAGCTGCGGCCTTGTGATTGAGAACCACATCAGCAATAGCTTCGATACCGTTCTGGCTAAGTGCTTCAATCGCTCGGAGGTATTCTTCTTTCAATCCATACTTTGTGCGGACGGTCCCTTTTTGGTCGAATTCTCCTAAATCAAAAAGGTCATAAACGCCATAGCCGACGTCATTAGAGCCTGTTCCTTTGAAAGCTGGCGGCATCCAGACTTTGCGAATTCCTTTCGCTGCTAAGTTTGGTGCATCTTCCGCTAAGCGATTCCAATGCTGACCGTCATCTGGCAGATACCATTCAAAATACTGCATTAAGGTTTGGTTTTCCATATAAATTTTCCTCTTCATTCTCACTGATTGGCTTTATTGTACCAAAAGAAGCAGAAAGGCGCAATCGTTTGCGTCTTTCACTATCATAAACACTTAACTCTTTTATATTTTGAAAAATCTTTTTAAAATTGAAAATGAAACATTTTTAGCTGAGACAAAAAGCCGCAAAAAGAGTATACTAATCTGTATAGAAATCGGTAAAGGAGCTCTCTTATGATTGAATTTAAAGATGTCACTAAAGTTTATGAAGGAACGGTAGCTCTCAATCAGCTGAATCTGACCTTGCAAAGCGGAGAAATCGTCGGTCTGATTGGTCACAATGGCGCTGGAAAATCTACTACCATTAAGTCCTTGGTCAGCGTCATCAATCCTAGCAGTGGACAGATTTTTGTAGATGGGAAAGAATTATCTGCTAATCGCTTGGAAATCAAGAAAAAAATCGGCTATGTAGCTGATTCACCAGATCTATTTTTGCGCCTAACTGCCAATGAGTTCTGGGAACTGGTAGCGACTTCTTACGATATGACAAATGCAGAAGTAGAAGAGCGGTTGGGAAATCTGCTACATATTTTTGACTTTGGTTCCCATCGGTATGAAGTTATTGATTCATTCTCACATGGTATGAGGCAAAAAGTCTTCGTCATAGCGGCGCTTTTGTCTGATCCGGATATTTGGGTTCTGGATGAGCCGCTGACCGGTCTTGATCCGCAGGCAGCTTTTGACCTCAAGCAGATGATGCGGGAGCATGCGGATAAAGGAAATACAGTTCTCTTTTCTACCCATGTCTTGGAAGTTGCAGAGCAGCTCTGTGATAAGGTGGCTATTCTCAAAAAAGGGAAATTGATTTTCTACGGAACGATTGAAGAACTAAAAGGCCAACATCCAGAACAGTCTCTTGAAACCATTTATCTTGGTCTGGCAGGCCGTAGAGAAGAGGTGAGTCCTGATGCGCATTAAAGCTATAAAAAAACTCGTTGATATCAACATCCTCTACGCCATTCAGCCGTCTCAGCTGCAGCAGTACCGCAAGATGCAAGCTAAGAATCCTGAGCGCAAGGTAAATGTATCGCTGAAGGCTATCCGCATGTATCTGATCTTAGGACTGGTCTATCTCTTTCTTTTCGGTTTGATGGGTTCCCTGAACCAACTGGTTGGCAATCCTGGTCTCTTTGCCAATTTGGTTTCCGCTTTTGCTCTCTTTTCTATGTCTCAGGGCTTTCTGGTTTTTTACAATGTCTTTTATGAAAGCAAGGACTTGCAGTCTTATCGTCCCTATGCTTTTAGCGAAGCAGAAATCATTGTCGGTAAAAGCATTTCAGTTATTCTGACCTTGCTGATTGCCATTCTGCCTATGTTCAGTTATTTCTTGGTTTTGGCTTTTCAAGGTGGTAATCCTTTCTTGGGGCTGCCCTTGGCTCTGCTTGCTATTCTGATTTTAAGTTCAGTTATCACCTTTCTGATTTTGATTGCCGTCCACTTTATTACCAAGACAGCCTTTTTCCGAAAGTACAAGACCATCCTGTCCAATGTCATTCTGGCTCTTGTTTCCGTTGGCTCCTTTTTCCTCTATTTTATGATTAATCAAATGAACAGCAGAAGCGTCATAAATCGTACAGAGGTTAAAGCTTTCTTCCCGCCAGTTCAAGCCTTTTATGATTTTATTCTTCATCCTTTTCATACAGCTTCCTTGCTGGGATTTTTGGGCTGGGTGGCAGTTGCAGCTCTTCTATTTTTCATCGTAAAGACCAAGGTGATTCCAGAGTTTTATGAGGCAGCTCTCATGACGGGTTCTTCAGTAGGAAAGCGGGAGCGCGTGCATGATATCAATATTGCGGAAGCAAAAAATCTCAAAAAGTTTGTCTGGCGCTACAATATCAGGCTCTTGAGCGAGGGTTCTGTCATTATGCAGGCCATCTTTATGTCGGCCTTTCTCCCTTACATTGTCATTTTCAGTATGGGAATGGGGATGATACAAGGAGGCCTGTCTTTGACTTCTTATCTGGGACCACGTTTCCTCTTGCCAATGATGGCTCTGGCTGTTTTGATTGCAACACTAAACTCAGGTGGCAGCAACCTTACGGCTATTGGGATTTCTCTGGAAAGGGAAAATTTTGATTATCTCAAGGTTCTCCCCTTTGATTTGAAGCAGTATATTCATCTGAAGTTTTGGCAGCTCTTTGCCGTCCAGTCTATCCTGCCTTTGACCTTGCTCTTGATAACCAGCCTTGTTTCCGGTATGCATCCAATGACTTTCTTGGGCATGGTGATTGTTTGGGCCTTGATTAGTCTAATGTGGAGTTCTTGGGGTTACTACCGAGACTATAAGCATCTGGTGACCAATTGGTCCAATGTCACAGAATTGATGAGCCGAGATAACAATATGGTGAAAACTCTCTTAGCCATCGCTCTGATTTTAGGAATGTTGATTGTCATTACTCTTCTCTTCTTTATATCCAATGTTCTTGCGCCCCTGGTAATTTATGTGATAGTCGCTCTAGTTTTAGCAGGCTTAGCTGTGTTGTCTTACATAGTCCACAAACACTACATGAAAAAGCTGAATGAAGAGTTAGCAGTATTTTATTAAAAGAGCATCAGGAAGTCGAAAGACTTTCTGATTTTTTGACTGATAATCATAAAAATAACAGCTCTGTACATTTGCAGAGCTGTTATTTGTTTTTCTTTATTTTTTCTACATCCAGTGGCATAAAAGTCGCCATAACTCGACCGATGAGCTTAGGCTCTTCCTCATGCGGGATAAACTTATCGCTGTATTTTTTATTAAGGGAAATTAAGCGAATTCCTGTTGGATCATTGAAAACCCTTTTAATAATGGTTTGGCCGTCATAGTCAATAGCATAGATAGCACCGGCAAGCTCAAAATGAGTCTGCTTGATTAGGGCTACAGAGTCTCTCGGATACTTGGGCTCCAGAGAGTCTGTTCGTACCCAAAGAGCAATATCGTAGTCAATTTCTCTGTCCAGCCAGACCAAATCAGCCTGTTCTGGTTTATGCTGAGAGAGATAGTAGTTTTCATGGACCAAGTAGGGGAAGTAATCTTCTTGTAAGCTAGCTTCTGTTTTTTGCTCAGTCAGGCTAGCTTCCAGTAGCTTTAATCCTTTCTCCTGTCTGTCTTGGTCAAGTTGTTGATAAATACGATTTAAATCGGGGAATTGCTGAGGGATGTCAGCGATTAGTCGGTAACGAGGGTCGATTTCTTCAACCTCTACCTCAAAAAATCTTGCAATCTTTTCTAGATTGGCTGCGATAGGCAGAGATGTCCCTTTGATATAGCCAGTCAGTGTACTAGCAGGAATGCCTGTTTCACGAGATAGTTCGACTTGTTTTTTACATGTTTCCTTGAGAAGTTCTTTGAGCTTTTTAGAAATGAGAAGACTTGCTTCCTTATCTTGGGGGCTTGCGGCGCCTCTTCCTCTGGCCATAATATCAACTCCTTTACTTGGTTTTATTATAGCGAATTAAATCGAAAAAGTAAAGGGGTAGGTCAATTATCTTAGCCTAATCCTTTACTTTTTTAGATACCTTATTAAATTTCGTAGCCCATTAAGATTCCGCCTTCCTCAGCGTAGAAGCTGCAGAGACCTGAAGTTGGTATTGTTTCGATTTGAGCTTGGGGATACTTTTCTTGTATCAGCTGACTAAATTGCTGGCAGAACTTCTCGTTATTGCGGTGAGCGATGATGAGTCGGCCACCCTTGTAACCAGCTTTGAGTAGCTCTTCGATTGCAGAAGCAAGAGCCTTTTTCGAGCCGCGTGCCTTTTGCAGAAGCTCTAGCGTGCCAGTCTGGCTAGCTTCACCGACCATACGGATATTGAGCAAGCCGACAACGGTTCTCAGAAGTTTGCTAAGCCGGCCGTTTTTGACCAAGTTATCTACCTTTGCCAGAACGAAGAGAAGCTTGGTTTTCTCTTGATAGCGACTAATGACTTCAACAACTTCATCAAAGCTGAGATCTTGCTGAATGAGTTCATTGAGTTTAGTCACAAGTAAGTCCACCTCGCCGCCAGCAGAAAGACTATCAATGACATGAATCTGGGCATCAGGATGTTCTTCTAAAAAGATTTTCTTAGCAACCTGTGCACTATTATTACTTCCGGATAAAGTTCCAGTTATGGTCACGACAAAGATCTTGTCGGCTCCCTCAAAGCTTTTGAGATAGTCATCTGGACTAGGGCAGGCAGACTTTGAAGCAGCAGAAGAAGCATACATCTTCTCCATCATCAGGTCAATATCAAGCTGCTTATCATCTACAAAAATCTCATTTTCCACTTGAATGGTCAAGGGAACACTTTCAAACTGGGTGTCTTTGGCCAAGTGTGCCATTTCACGAAAGTCACAGCCAGAGTCAGCTATAATTTTCCAAGTCATATTTTTCTCCTTTTTTGTCAAGTATGTACAATAAAAAAATTGACAAAAAACCTGTCTTTTTTTACAATTATAACATGAAGAATGCTTACTAGAAAGCGGAAACTGTCAGCTGAGACAAGAGGGAAGAAATTGTTATGTCGGAAAAGAAAATATCGGAAAAATCACTCGCGAATTTAAAGAAATACAATCAGGAATCCAATCAAATCACGAGAGAGTCTCTGGAAATTTCTCTCATGCAGCTGTTGGAGAAGAAAGAACTCAAAAAAATCACGATTTCAGAGCTGGTTGAGCGAGCTGGAGTTTCCCGCGCTGCCTTTTACCGCAACTACAGCTCTAAGGAGCAGATTTTGGAAGAAATTTTCAAAAACACTGTTCAAGGTATTACGGATAAATTGGAAGAGTTTAACTTTAAAACTGAGATGTATCAGATTTGGCTTTTTCTTTTTAAGGAAGCCAAGAAAGAAGCTCGAGTTATCAGTCTAGCCATTGACTATAATTTTGAAAAGCTGCTGACTCAGGCCGTATTTGACTTTTTGGAAAAGCGCAATCGCAATGCTAAGAAAACGACTAATTCTTACATGAATTCCTTCTGGAGTTCGGCAGTTGTTTCCGTTCTTTCCAAGTGGATTAAAGACGGCATGAAGGTTCCAGCTGAAAAAATAGCTTCTTTAGGCCTACCTCTTTTCCCGCAGAAAAAGAAAATCAAATAAAAACAAGTGAGTCATTAGGACTCGCTTGTTTTTAGGTTCTGTAAGAAGCTGGTCAGTTCTTTTTGATTCCTTAATTCGTAGAATTTCTGAGGAAAAGTCTGTCGGATTCTCTTATATCTTGCCAGTGCTGTCCGACGTCGTCCTTTCCAAATAACCCAGCAGATAAACTCCCCGTCAAACTTTTCGGAGCAGCCGGGAGCCATGCTTTCTCTGGTCCGGTTACGGTATTTTAGATAGCGTTTGAAAGCTCGATAGAGGCAGTTCCAGCGAGAGAAGTTCAGAAAGATGATTTGGTCGGCTTCTGCCATCCGGCGTTCATAAAAACACCAAGAATAGTTGCCATCAATAATCCAGTCGGTATTTTTTGATAAAAAATTATCCATCTGTTCACTCATCCAATCACGGTCACTATCCTTCCATCCAGGTTGGAACTGCAATCTATCCATGTGAAGTTTGGGAATGGAGTAGTGGTGGGACAGTTGTGCTGCTAAAGTGGATTTGCCAGAACCGGAATAACCGATAATTGCTATTTTCATCCTTTTCTCCTTTGTGTGAGAAACAAAAAAAGCTCCTGAGAGCTCCCTTTGTATGCATTATTTAGCAAGTTTAGCTGAAAGGCGTGCTTTATCGCGGCTTGCTTTGTTTTTGTGGATCAAACCTTTTGTTTCTGCTTTATCGATAGCTGAGCTAGCAGCACGGAAAAGTTCTTCAGATGGGTTTGCTTCAAATGCTTTGATTGCAGTACGCATAGCTGACTTTTGAGCTGAGTTTTTTTCGTTATGTTTCACGTTCAATTCAGCGCGTTTGATAGCTGATTTAATGTTTGCCAAGTTCTTTCACCTCCATTGAAAATACTAACTATCTAATTATATATGAAAAGTTAGGATTTGACAAGCTTTTTTATTTTTTTAAGTAAATTTCATCAATTTCGTGATTTCCAGCTTTATGCAGGATAATTTCTGCCCGATTGCGGGTTGGCTCAATGTAGTCTAGCAGGTTGACAAGGTTAATGCTTTTCCAAACATTATGGGCGAAGGTTACTACTTCCTCTTCTGATTGAGTGGTGAAGCGGTGGTAGTAGTTTTTGGGGTCGTTTTCGGCCAGAGTCAGCATTTTTTTAAAGCGATCTAGATACCAGTTTTCGATATTTTCGACTTCTGCATCGACATAAATTGAAAAGTCAAAAAAGTCTGTCATATATAGGCGCTCGTTCTGAGGATTCTGGAAAACATTAATCCCTTCGACAATAACAAAGTCAGCAGCCTTTACCTCCTGCATTTCCTGGGGGACGATATCGTAAGTCTCATGCGAGTAGACTGGAATTTGGAAATCCTGACCGTTTTTTATACTATCCAGAAAGGAAAGAAGCAGCTCCATATTATAGCTTTCTGGAAAACCCTTACGATTTAAAATGCCATGATCTTCCAAGGTTTTATTCGGAAATAAAAAACCATCTGTGGTAACTAGCTCGACTGTCGCATTTGAAAAAGTCCGAGAAAGCAGAATCTGCAGCAAACGGCTGGTTGTGGATTTCCCAACGGCCACACTACCAGAAACTCCGATAATAAAAGGTTGTTTTCGGCTTTCCTTTTGTAGAAAAATCCCCTTGGAAAAAGCCAAGTCTTCCTTGGAACGCTTATAGATCTGAATGAGATTAGTCAAGGGTAAATAAATGTCCGTCACGTCTTGCAGGCTAATCTTATCATTGAAACTCTTGATAGAGTTAAGTTCAGCCTGAGTCAGGGGCGGAGTTGTTTTGCGGTGCAGGTTTTGCCATGTATGGCGGCTGATTTTTTCAAAGTGAAGAAATTCGTTAGTCATAAGTTACTCCTGTATGATGGACTTTAGTATAACATACTTTTTGGAGAAATGAAAACGATTTACAATTCTAGGAAAATTATGATAAAATGGTTGTATGACTAAAATGTATTTTGCAGAAAATCCTGATGCCAAACATGATATTCATGAATTAAATGTGGAACTGTTAGGACAGCGGCTGACTTTTTTGACAGATGCTGGTGTTTTCAGTAAAAAAATGATTGATTATGGCAGTCGGGTTCTTTTGTCTATCTTGGACTTTGAAGCTGGAGAACGGGTGCTGGATGTTGGCTGTGGTTATGGACCATTAGGTTTGACCTTAGCCAAAGCGTACGGAGTAGCTGCGACCATGGTAGATATCAACCAGCGGGCCTTGGAATTGGCTCAGAAGAATGCTGAGAGAAACCAGGTATCTGCTCATATCTTCCAGTCAAATGTTTATGAAAAGGTCAGTGGCTTTTTTGACCATATTATCAGTAATCCGCCTATTCGTGCTGGTAAGCAAGTCGTACACGAAGTCATCAGCGGAAGCTATGAGCATTTGACAGAAGGCGGTGATTTGACCCTTGTGATTCAGAAAAAGCAGGGAGCACCCAGTGCCAAGTCAAAGATGGAAGCTGTTTTTGGAAAATGTGAGATTGTCAAGAAGGACAAAGGCTACTATATCTTAAGGAGTGAAAAATAAGATGCGTGCAGTTGATATTATCCAAAAGAAGAGAGATGGTCTTGAGCTGACCAGTCAGGAAATCCAGTGGCTGATTGAGGGTTATGTGGACGGGACGGTTCCTGACTATCAGATGGCAGCCTTTGCAATGGCTGTCTATTTTAAGGGCATGACGACTCGGGAAATTTCGGATTTAACCATGACCATGGTTGGAACTGGAGAGCAGTTTGACTTGTCAGAAATCGCAGGTATAAAAGTAGACAAACATTCCACCGGCGGTGTTGGTGATAAAGTGACTCTGGTCTTGGTACCTTTGGTAGCTAGCTTCGGTGTTCCAGTTGCAAAAATGAGCGGCCGCGGGCTGGGCCATACTGGTGGAACCATTGATAAATTGGAATCCATTAAAGGATTTCAGGTAGAACGCAGTCAGGAAGACTTTATCAAGCAGGTGCGGGAAATCGGCTTGTCTGTAATCGGGCAGTCAGATCAGTTGGTGCTGGCAGATAAGCTACTTTATGCCTTGCGAGATGTAACAGCAACTGTTGATACAATTCCGCTGATAGCCAGCTCTGTCATGAGTAAGAAAATTGCTGCTGGTGCAGACAGTATACTTCTGGATGTGACTGTTGGTGAAGGCGCCTTTATGAAAAATATTGATGACGCTCGTGTACTAGCACGTACTATGGTAGATTTGGGCAAGGCTGTCGGAAGAAAAACAGTAGCTGTTCTGACAGATATGAGTCAGCCTTTGGGAACCAGCATCGGCAATCGTCTGGAAATCTTAGAAGCTTTGGATATCTTGCAGGGCAGGGGTCGTGAAGACATCACAACTTTCATTTGTGAGTTGGCTCAGATTATGCTCGGACTGGCAGATGTTGAGAAAACGGTGGAAGAAGTAAGAGAACAGCTGACCAACGGTGCTGCTTTGAAGAAATTTGAAGCTATGGTTGTAGCTCAAGGTGGTGACTTGGAAGATCTCTATCGTCCATCCAGTGCAGCTCATATTGTAGATGTGAAAGCAGAACAGGCAGGTTATATCACTGAACTGCCTGCTATGGAATTCGGCCTCTTTGCCATGAGACTTGGAGCAGGACGGGCAGTTAAATCTGACGACTTAGATTATGAAACAGGAATTGTTTTCGAAAAGAAAGTCGGAGACAGGGTCGAAATTGGAGAAGTTTTCGCAAAAATTTATTCAAATGAAAAAATTTCTCAAGAACTAGTTACAGAATTTCAAAAAAATGTTAAAATAGGTGATGAAAGCGTTGCAGTAAGCGAGATTATCGAGGTTATTGCTTAATTCTAGGAGAATCCAACATGAAGTTAAACAAATATATAGACCATACGCTTTTAAAACCTGAAGCGTCAGAAGAGCAGATTCTGAAGTTAATTGAAGAAGCAAAAGTTTATGATTTTGCCAGTATCTGTGTCAATCCAACCTGGATAGAGTTTGCTACGGAGCAGCTAAAAGGCTCAGATGTCAAGGTTTGTGTGCCAATTGGTTTTCCTTTAGGAGCCAACACTTCCGATGTTAAAGCTTTTGAAACGAAGGACGCAATCCAAAAGGGTGCGGGTGAAGTGGATATGGTCATCAATGTCGGTGCTCTGAAATCTAAAGATTATGATTTTGTAGAGCGAGACATCCGTGCGGTTGTAGAAGCTGCTAACGGTACCTTGGTCAAGGTAATTCTGGAAACTTGCCTGCTGACAGATGAGGAAAAGGTTAAGGCCTGCCAACTGGCTCAGAAAGCTGGAGCTGGTTTTGTTAAGACTTCTACGGGATTTTCAACTGGCGGTGCGACAGTCGCAGATGTTGCCCTTATGAGAAAAACAGTTGGTCCTGACATGGGCGTCAAGGCTTCTGGCGGTGCTCGTTCTTATGAAGATGCGCTGGCCTTTATTGAAGCAGGTGCGACTCGTATCGGAACTTCAGCCGGTGTGGCAATTATGAAGGGAGAAGAAGCTAGTGGCGACTACTGAGTTGATTGACATGGCTGTCCAAGCCAGCAAAAATGCTTATGTTCCCTATTCTCATTTCCCGATTGGGGCGGTTTTGGTCGCTAAAGACGGACGGGTATTTACCGGCGTTAACGTTGAAAATGCCAGTTTTGGCTTGACCAACTGCGGAGAGCGGACAGCTATATTTAAGGCAGTTTCAGAAGGAGCGTTAGACTTTGAGGAGCTGATTGTCTATGGTGAGACGGAAAAACCCATATCACCTTGCGGTGCCTGCCGCCAAGTAATGGCAGAATTTTTTGATGGGAATCTAAAAGTGACCTTGGTTGCTAAAGATAAATCGACGGTCGTGATGACGGTCAAGGAATTACTTCCATATTCTTTTACAGATTTAACATAAGTCTGTTATCGGTCATCTGACCAAACTCAAACTTGCAACTGTGTTGCACATCTTAATTAGGAGGTTCAGAAATGAACAAAAAACAATGGCTAGGTCTTGGTCTAGTAACTGTCGCAGCAATCGGACTTGCTGCATGTGGAAACCGTGCTTCTCGCTCAGATTCTTCAGATGCGAAAACTGACTTGAAAGCTGCTATCGTAACAGATACTGGCGGTGTTGATGATAAATCATTTAACCAGTCAGCTTGGGAAGGTTTGCAAGCTTGGGGTAAAGAAAACGGTCTTTCAAAAGACAATGGTTACACTTACTACCAATCTAATGATGAGTCTCAGTACGCAAACAACCTGAATCAAGCTGCTACAGATGGTTACAAGCTAGTATTTGGTATCGGATTTGCCCTTCGTGATGCGGTTGAATCTGCTGCCAAAGATAACACAGAAATCAATTATGTTATTATCGATGATGTTATCGAAGGACAAAAGAATGTTGCTTCAGCTGTCTTTGCTGATAATGAAGCTGCTTACCTTGCTGGTGTTGCTGCTGCAAAAACTACTAAGACAAAACAAGTTGGTTTCGTAGGTGGTATAGAAGGAACAGTTATCACACGTTTTGAAAAAGGTTTCGAAGCTGGTGTGAAATCAGTTGATCCATCTATCAAGATTCAAGTAGACTATGCTGGCTCATTCGGCGATGCTGCTAAAGGTAAGACAATTGCTGCTGCCCAATATGCTGCAGGTGCAGATGTGGTTTACCAAGTTGCTGGTGGAACTGGTGCCGGAGTATTTAACGAAGCTAAGTCAATTAACGAAACAAGAAATGAAGATGAAAAAGTTTGGGTACTCGGTGTTGACCGTGACCAAACTGAAGAAGGTAAATACAAGTCTAAGGATGGTAAAGAGTCTAACTTTGTTTTAGCATCAAGCTTGAAACAAGTTGGTAAGACTGTCCAAGACATCGCTAACCAAACTGCTAAAGGTAAATTCCCAGGCGGTAAAACTACAACCTTCGGTCTGAAAGACGGTGGAGTTGACTTGACAACTACAAACCTGTCGGAGGATGCTAAAAAGGCTGTTGAAGAAGCGAAAGCAAAAATTCTTGACGGCAGCATCACTGTTCCTGACAAATAAAACAATTTAAGAGCGATCCGACCGTGTAGGGTCGCTTCTTTTTGAAATTGAGACGCCTTTGTGTCAATAGAATTTATTAGCACTGGCTGTGCTAGTAAATTTTATTGAAATAAAATGAAATTCTGGAAAGGAAAGAGCCATGACACATGAAAATGTCATTGAAATGCGAGAAATTACCAAAATTTTTGGTGAATTTGTAGCCAATGATAAAATCAATTTGGAACTCAGAAAAGGTGAAATTCACGCTCTTTTGGGAGAAAATGGTGCCGGCAAGTCAACCTTGATGAATATGCTGGCTGGCCTGCTTGAGCCAACCAGCGGTGAGATTGTAGTGAATGGAAAGTCAGTTAAACTGGACTCTCCATCAAAGGCGGCCTCACTTGGTATTGGGATGGTGCACCAGCACTTTATGCTTGTTGAAGCATTTACTGTCGCTGAAAATATCATCCTTGGAAGTGAAATCACCAAAAATGGTGTGTTGGACTTGAAAGGCGCGACTAAAGAAATAAAGGAACTTTCTGAGAAATACGGCTTGGCAGTTGATCCATCTGCTAAGATTGAAGATATTTCTGTCGGTGCCCAGCAGCGGGTTGAGATTCTGAAAACTCTTTATCGTGGGGCGGACATTCTCATCTTTGACGAGCCGACAGCTGTTCTGACGCCAGCTGAGATCGATGAATTGATGAAAATCATGAAGAATCTCGTCAAAGAAGGAAAATCTATCATTCTCATCACTCACAAATTGGATGAGATTCGGGCAGTTTCTGACCGAGTAACGGTTATTCGTCGTGGAAAATCCATTGAAACAGTTGAAATCGCTGGTGCAACTAACCAAGATTTGGCTGAAATGATGGTGGGACGGGCTGTTTCCTTCAAGACTGTGAAAGAGCCAGCTAATCCTCAAGAAACTGTCTTGTCAATAAAAAATCTTGTTGTTGAAGAAAACCGTGGTGTTCCAGCTGTTAAGGGACTTTCTCTTGATGTCCGAGCTGGTGAGATTGTTGGTATTGCTGGTATTGATGGCAATGGTCAAACCGAGCTGATTCAGGCTATTACAGGACTCAGAAAAGCTAGCTCTGGCGAGATTACAATTAAGAACCAGTCTATTATTGGTAAGCAGCCGCGGCAGATAACTGAAATGAAAGTCAGCCACGTTCCTGAAGACCGCCACCGTGATGGTTTAGTCCTGGCAATGTCCATTTCTGAAAATATTGCTTTACAGACTTACTATAAAGAACCGCTCAGTAAAAATGGAATCCTGAATTACGGTAACATTTATTCTTACGCACGCAAGTTGATGGATGAATTTGATGTTCGGGCGGCTAGCGAATATGTACCTGCTTCAGCTCTTTCAGGAGGAAACCAGCAGAAAGCTATCATTGCTCGGGAAGTGGACCGTGATCCAGACCTTCTGATTGTCAGTCAGCCAACTCGCGGACTTGATGTGGGGGCTATTGAATACATTCATAAACGTTTGATTGAAGCGCGGACTCAAGGTAAGGCTGTCCTCGTTGTTAGCTTCGAGCTAGACGAAATCCTCAATGTTTCTGATAGAATCGCAGTTATCCACGATGGTAAGATTCAGGGGATTGTAACTCCAGAGGAAACTAATAAGCAAGAGCTTGGTATTCTCATGGCCGGTGGTAAGATTCAGAAGGGAGCTTCAAATGTCTAAAAAAACACAACAGATTGCGGTTCCTTTAATCTCAGTTCTTCTAGGGATTTTATTGGGAGCGGTTGTCATGGCCATCTTTGGTTATGATGCTATCTGGGGGTATGAATCCCTCTTTAAAACAGCTTTTGGTTCTTTGAGAAGTTTGGGTGAGATTTCTCGTGCGATGGGACCTCTGATTCTCATTGGTTTGGGCTTTGCTGTAGCTAGCCGTGCTGGATTCTTTAATGTTGGACTTCCTGGTCAAGCCTTAGCTGGCTGGATTTTGGCTGGTTGGTTTGCACTTTCCTTCCCTGATTTACCTCGACCTCTGATGTTATTGGCGACTGTAGTCATTGCAGCAGTGGCTGGTGGTATTGTTGGTGCTATTCCAGGAATTCTACGCGCTTATCTGGGAACGAGTGAAGTTATTGTAACCATTATGATGAACTATATTGTTCTTTTTGTTGGAAATGCACTTATTCATAGTTTCCCAGAATCTGTGATGCAGAGTGTTGACTCTAGTAAGCGTGTCAGTGCCAATGCGATTTATCAAACAGAGTGGTTGAGAAGTCTTACGTCTAACTCTCGGATGAATATCGGTATCTTCTTTGCCTTGATTGCAGTAGTGGTTATTTGGTATTTGCTTAAGAAAACAACACTTGGTTTTGAAATTCGTGCTGTAGGGCTTAATCCAAATGCATCTGAATATGCAGGGATGTCATCTAAGCGTACTATTATCATATCTATGATTATTTCAGGTGCTCTTGCAGGACTTGGAGGAGTAGTAGAAGGACTTGGAACTTATCAGAATGTCTTTGTTCAAGGAAGTTCCCTGAGTGTTGGTTTCAATGGTATGGCGGTAAGTCTTTTGGCAGCCAATTCTCCAATTGGAATTCTCTTTGCGGCCTTCCTCTTTGCAGTTCTGAGTGTTGGTGCTCCAGGTATGAACGTGGCTCAGATTCCAACAGAACTTGTAAACATCGTAACAGCTTCTATCATCTTCTTTGTCAGCGCCCACTATCTGATTGAGCGTATGACAGGTATGACAATCTTTGATTTCCTTAAAAATCGTCGGCAGGAAGCTAAAAAAGTGAAGGAGGGAAACTAGGATGAATATTGTAACGGTATTAGGTTTATTAGTATCATCTATGCTGATTTATGCGGCTCCCTTGATTTTCACAAGTATTGGTGGAGCCTATTCTGAGCATGCAGGTGTTGTTAATGTTGGCTTGGAAGGAATCATGGTTATGGGAGCTTTTACAGGCGTTCTCTTTAACCTGACTTTCGAGAAGAGCTTGGGTAGCGCGACTCCGTGGCTTTCATTGATTGCAGCTGGTTTGGTCGGAGTTGTCTTCTCTCTTATCCATGCTGTTGCGACCATTACCTTCCGTGCGGACCATGTTGTGAGTGGTACAGTGCTGAACTTGCTTGCGCCAGCCTTGGCAATTTTCCTTGTTAAAGCTATTTACAACAAGGGACAAACAGATAATATTCAGCGTTCATTCGGGAAGTTTAATTTCCCTGTCCTATCTGATATTCCAGTCTTGGGAGACATTTTCTTCAAGCATACAAGCTTGGTTGGTTATCTTGCCATTGCTTTCTCTTTCCTTGCTTGGTTTGTGATGTTTAAGACTAAATTTGGACTGCGTCTTCGCTCTGTCGGAGAGCATCCGCAGGCGGCGGATACCTTGGGGATCAATGTTTACCTCATGCGTTATTGCGGTGTCATGATCTCTGGTCTGCTCGGTGGTATTGGTGGAGCTATTTATGCTCAGTCAATCTCGGTTAACTTTGCTGTGACAACTATCGTAGGTCCAGGATTTATCGCCTTGGCAGCTATGATTTTTGGTAAATGGAGCCCTATTGGTGCCATGTTGGCGAGTCTCTTCTTTGGAGCTTCCCAAAGTTTGGCGGTTATCGGGAACCAGTTGCCTTTGCTTTCAAGTGTTCCAAAGGTTTATCTGCAGATTGCGCCTTACGTATTGACGATTGTAGTCCTTGCGGCATTCTTTGGTAAAGCTGTTGCTCCGAAAGCGGATGGTATCAACTATATCAAGTCTAAATAAACCTTTACACCAGTTCTTTGGAACTGGTGTTTTTTGTGATTTGAAGAAGATACAATCATAGGAATAGAAAAAGCCTACTTCAGGTGAAGCAAGCTTTTAAGATTAGTTTGTTGCGATTTCATTTAGCAGGTCTTCTGCAGTAGTGGTTGGGTTAACGCGAACTCGATTGAGTGTGAGCAAGCCATTGGATAGGGAAGCTAGTCCGTTATTGGTTGTCAGTCCCATCTTGTAGCCAAGTCTTTCAGTAATCTGCAAGGTTGCATCACTGTATCGTCCAGATGGATAGGCAACGGTGGTTGTGGTTTGAGACAGATTTTTATCTAAGTAAGACTTTGAGTCTTTTAACTCAATTTTTTGTTGGTCTTCTGTCGTTGCTGAGAGGTCGGGATGGTTGACGGTATGGTCTTCAAAGGACATGCCTTTGTCCTTCATTTCCTTTATCTCATCCAGTGTCAGCATATCTTCACGACCCGCTTCAACAAATCCAGTAATGACATTATTGGTTGCTTTCATGTCATATTTCTGGAGAAGTGGAAAGGCATTAGTATAGAAGTCCTTTAAACTATCATCGAAGGTCAGCCAGACGACTTTTTTGTTTTCTGGCAGGACGTTCTCCGTTAGGACCTTGTACGCTTCAGCTGGTGTCAGTGGGTAGTAGCCTGCGTCTTTTAAAGCTTTTAGATGACTTTCAAATGTGGCTGGATCCACAATCAAACCGGCGTTAGCTGCTTCTGATGGATCCATGACGTGAATGGCATGATACATCAAGATAGGAACTTGAACGGGCTTGTCTTGCTTGACCCATTTGACCTTGTCTTTACTGCTGTCATCCGAAGTCGTCTTTTTTTCCCGAGTTGGTGCTGACGAAGTTTTAGATGAAGTATTGACCTGGTTCGTTGACACGTTATTAGCTTCATTTTGGTTGTGCGAGTTTTGCAGTTTGGCTAGTAAAGAAAAGCCACCTACAATCAGGACAAGAAAAAGTAATAAACTCGTTAAAGAAAGCAAAATAGCTCTTTTTCTAGCTTTGCGTTGCTGCATGCGATTTCCTCTGTGTTTTCCTGTCATAGTATCTCCTTTTTTTAAAAAAATTACAATTCCTTACGGAAATTTACATCTATTATAACAAATAAAGAAGTAGTTTTGTAGGCATTTTTTTATAATTTTGTTATAATATTTTTTATACAAGAAATTTTCAAGGAGTGCTTCATGTCTATTAAAATAGCTTTACTTGGTTTTGGAACAGTGGCAAGCGGTGTGCCTTTTTTGCTGAAAGAAAACGGAGAAAAAATCGTTCAAGCGGCTCATTCAGAGATTGAGGTTGCTAAAGTCTTGGTCAAAGATGATGCCGAAAAAGATCGTCTTTTAGCAGCTGGAAATAACTTTAACTTTGTCACAAATGTTGAAGAAATTCTGAAGGATCCTGAGATTACTATCGTTGTAGAATTGATGGGACGAATCGAACCAGCGAAAACGTTCATCACTCGTGCTCTTGAAGCTGGCAAACATGTGGTAACGGCCAATAAGGATTTGCTGGCTGTACACGGAGCAGAGTTGCTGGAAATTGCTCAAAAGCAAAATGTGGCTCTCTACTATGAAGCAGCTGTTGCCGGCGGAATTCCGATCCTGCGTACCTTGGTTAATTCACTGGCTTCTGACAAAATTACCCGTATCTTGGGTGTTGTCAATGGAACCTCTAACTTTATGATGACCAAGATGGTGGAAGAGGGTTGGTCTTATGAAGACGCTCTTGCTGAAGCACAGCGTCTTGGTTTTGCTGAAAGCGACCCAACCAATGACGTAGATGGTATTGATGCGGCTTACAAGATGGTTATTCTTAGCCAGTTCGCCTTTGGTATGAATGTTAAATTTGAAGATGTGGGCCATCAGGGAATTCGAAATATCACACCAGAGGATGTGGCTGTTGCTCAAGATCTGGGCTATGTAGTCAAGCTGGTTGGTTCTATCGAAGAAACGGCATCGGGTATTGCAGCAGAAGTAGCTCCAACATTTCTGCCTAAAGCGCATCCTTTGGCTAGTGTCAATGGGGTGATGAATGCTGTCTTTGTTGAGTCCATCGGTATCGGAGAATCCATGTACTACGGACCAGGAGCAGGTCAAAAACCAACCGCAACTAGTGTTGTGGCAGATATTGTCCGTATCAGCCGCCGTTTGAATGAAGGAACAGTTGGCAAGGCCTTTAATGAATTCAGCCGTGAGCTTGTGCTAGCTAAGCCAGAAGATGTGAAGAGCAGCTATTACTTCTCTATCTTGGCACCTGATTCTAAAGGCCAAGTTCTGCATTTGGCTGAGATTTTCAATGCTGAGGATATTTCCTTTAAGCAGATTCTGCAGGAAGGTACAGATGGTGAGAAGGCTCGCGTGGTGATTATTACCCATGCTGTCAGCAAGACACAGCTGGAAAATGTCACTGTTAAGCTCAAAGAAGTTGCTGAGTTTGACTTGCTCAATACCTTCAAAGTATTAGGAGATTAAGATGAAAATTATTGTACCAGCGACCAGTGCCAATATCGGTCCTGGCTTTGACTCCGTTGGGGTAGCCCTCTCAAAATATCTGGAAATTGAAGTTTTGGAAGAAAGTCAGGAGTGGGTGATTGAACATGATCTCAATCCTCGAATTCCTAAGGACCGGCGTAATTTACTGATTAAGATTGCCCTGCAGTTGGCTCCAGATATTCAGCCGCGCCGTTTAAAAATGACCAGTGATATTCCATTGGCTCGTGGACTTGGGTCTTCTAGCTCGGTCATTGTAGCTGGGATTGAATTGGCCAACCAGCTGGCTCACCTTAATTTGTCGGATTATCAGAAGCTAAAAATCGCTACAAAGATTGAAGGCCATCCTGACAATGTTGCGCCGGCTATTTATGGTAATTTGGTCGTATCTAGCTCGTCCAGGAATCAGGTATCTGCTGTGGTAGCGGACTTTCCGGACGCAGACTTCATCGCCTATATCCCAGACTATGAGCTTCGGACGGTTGAGAGCCGCCAAGTCTTACCAAATCGGCTTTCTTATAAGGAAGCTGTTGCGGCTAGCTCCATTGCCAATGTTGCGATTGCAGCTCTTTTAAAAGGTGATATGAAAATCGCTGGTCGGGCTATCGAGTCAGATTTGTTCCACGAAAAATACCGTCAACCTTTGATTAAGGAATTTTCAGATATTAAGTTCTTGGCCAGAAAAAATGGCTCTTATGCAACCTATATCTCAGGAGCGGGGCCGACTGTTATGGTCTTATCGCCCAAGCACAAGACCGAAAAGATATACCAGCTTCTGCAAAAACAGAATTTCAAGGGGCAAATCTTCCGGCTTCAGGTAGACACAGAGGGCATCCGAGTAGAAAAATAAATCATCAAGAGGTTTTCAATGAACCTCTTTTTTCTTTTCTAGGAACGCGTACACAATAGAAGAAGTTGATATCCCTATCTTTTTATACCTAACTGTGCTATAATGGGGCTAGCTTAAAGGAGGATAATTCACTTTATGGATCATTTAGAATTACAGGCTCTAGCGACTGAGCTAGGCTTACAGTTTGATGAATTTTCGTCTCTTGTCTTCGGACAGATAGAAGGTTACACGCTCTATATTGAGCCCACAGAGCAAAGAAAGCAATATAGGATTTGTTTTTCTGTTAAGGCTGGCGATGCTTTTACTGCGCCAAATGCCTTTGATGATTTGATTAAAAACTCAGAGGTTCTAACCAGTAGCCAACTGAATCACTACAAGCTAGTACTTTATGCTAAGGCCAAGACCAATCAAGCTCTTGCACAAGCTGTTCAAGAAGCACTTGTCTTTTTCAAGGAAAGAGGCTTTGTAAATGTTTGTGAACAGAGTGGTGAGCCTGGGCAGATTGATGTCTATCAATTGGGAGGAAATATCCTGATTTTGTCACGACAAAGCTTTGAAAGTCTGAGTTCAGGTCTTTCGCTGGAAAATCAGATCTATGATAATCAAAAAGAAAGTATCGTTGGTGGTATTGTCGGTGCTTTTGTCGGAAGTCTCATTGGAGGAGCGGTGATCTTGTTGATTGCGCAGATGAACTATGTGGCTGTTGCTGGAGGGTTGGCCATGGGTTACTGTACTATCAAGGGGTATGAGTTACTGGGTAAAAAGCTATCTAAAGCAGGTATTGCTATTAGTATCGTGTTTATGGTCTTGGTGACTTTCTTAGTCAATCAGTTTGACTATGCTTTGTTACTTGTTCGAGAATATCCAGATGTGAATATATTTGATGCTTTTTCAGTTGTCAACGAATCAATTTTTAATGGAATCATCCCAGATAACTATTGGTTCAACTTGATCTTGCTCTATGTTTTCACTGGAGCTGGAGCTTTTGGCGCCATCAGGAATGCTCTTTCTTCTCAAACCCAACGTTTTGCTACTAGACAATTATAAGCATTAAAAAGCTGACCTTTCTCAGCTTTTTCTTTGTAATCTATCGTAAATGCCATAGATTTTTGATATAATAGAGTGTATTTTGTTTACATAAAAGAGAGAAAAGCATGCAAAAACTAGAGAAATTAAAAACCGAATTAGAAGGAATCGACATTCGCTTCAATGAGCCTTTGAGTCAATACACCTATACAAAGGTCGGGGGCGCAGCCGATTTCTTAGTTTTCCCCCGCAATCGTTATGAGCTGGCTCGCATTGTTAATTTTGCCAATCAAGAAGACATTCCTTGGATGGTGCTGGGAAATGCCAGTAATATCATTGTGAGAGACGGTGGTATCCGAGGTTTTGTCATTATGTTTGACAAGCTCAACAATGTAACGGTAGATGGCTATATGATTGAGGCAGAATCTGGAGCTAATCTGATTCAGACAACCCATATCGCCCTGCAGAATAGTCTGACTGGCTTTGAGTTTGCCTGCGGCATTCCTGGCAGCGTCGGCGGAGCTGTCTTTATGAACGCTGGGGCTTATGGCGGAGAGATTGCTCATGTCTTGGTATCTTGTAAGGTACTGACTCCTCAGGGGCAAGTCAAAACGCTGGACGTTCGTGATATGAAGTTTGGTTATCGTCACTCACTAGTTCAGGAAACAGGCGATATTGTTATTTCTGCTAAGTTTGCTCTTTCGCCTGGTGTTCACAGAACTATTCGTCAGGAAATGGAGCGCTTAACCCATCTGCGGGAGCTCAAGCAGCCTTTGGAATATCCGTCCTGCGGCTCTGTTTTCAAGCGTCCTTTGGGTCACTTTGCTGGTCAGCTCATTAGTGAAGCAGGCCTTAAGGGGCATCGTATCGGTGGTGTAGAGGTATCTGAGAAACATGCCGGTTTTATGATTAACGTCGATAAAGGAACGGCCCAAGATTATGAAAATCTTATTGCTCATGTGATTGAAAGGGTGCGAGAAAATTCAGGTATTACTCTGGAGCGCGAAGTCCGCATCATTGGTGAATCTCTGTAAGACAGATTGGTTTTCAATAGAAGTATGCTGGATAAGGAACTGCAGCTAGCTGCAACTTAGTAAGGGGGTGAAAGCCTATCGACACGGAATTTATAAAGGGCCTTTACAGCCCTCACGAGGTAGCAGCGGTCTGACAGAACCCTTAATCTGTTAATACGAGAAAGAAGGAATTTATGACAATTGAAAAAACCAATCATCGAGTTTAAAAACGTTTCAAAAGTTTTTGAAGATAATAATACTGTCGTTCTGAAAGATATTAATTTCGAGCTGGAAGAAGGAAAGTTCTATACTTTGCTAGGGTCTTCTGGTTCTGGAAAATCAACGATTCTGAACATTATTGCCGGTCTTTTGGACGCGACAGACGGGGATATTTTTCTTGATGGCGTCCGCATCAATGATATTCCCACCAATAAAAGAGACGTTCACACGGTTTTTCAGTCCTATGCGCTATTTCCGCATATGAATGTTTTTGAAAATGTTGCCTTTCCGCTGCGTTTGCGCAAGGTTGATAAAAAAGAAATTCAAGAGCGGGTTGCTGAGGTACTGAAAATGGTTCAGCTGGAAGGCTTTGAGCGCCGTTCTATTCGCAAACTGTCGGGCGGTCAGCGTCAGCGTGTAGCCATCGCGCGGGCAATCATTAATCAGCCGCGGGTTGTCTTGCTGGATGAGCCGCTTTCTGCTCTGGATTTGAAGCTGCGCACGGACATGCAGTATGAGCTGCGGGAATTGCAGCAGCGTCTGGGCATTACCTTTGTCTTTGTCACGCACGACCAAGAGGAAGCCCTGGCTATGAGCGACTGGATTTTCGTTATGAATGATGGCGAGATTGTTCAGTCAGGAACACCTGTCGATATTTATGACGAGCCCATCAACCACTTTGTAGCAACCTTCATTGGCGAGTCCAATATTCTGCCAGGCAAGATGATTGAAGACTATCTGGTTGAGTTTAACGGCAAGCGCTTTGAAGCAGTGGATGGTGGGATGCGTCCAAATGAAGCTGTTGAAGTGGTGATTCGGCCGGAGGATTTGCGGATTACTCTGCCAGAAGAAGGCAAGCTACAGGTTAAAGTTGACACTCAGCTTTTCCGTGGCGTTCACTATGAGATTATTGCTTATGATGAATTGGGCAATGAATGGATGATTCACTCGACTCGCAAGGCCATTGTTGGTGAAGAAATTGGTCTGCATTTCGAGCCAGAGGACATCCATATCATGCGTCTCAATGAAACAGAAGAAGAATTCGATGCCCGTATCGAAGAATATGTTGAAGTAGAAGAGCAAGAAGCAGGTCTAATCAATGCCATTGAGGAGGAACGCGATGAAGAAAACAACCTCTAATCTTTTTCTCTTGCCCTACCTGCTCTGGATTTTCCTCTTTGTACTGGCACCTGTTGTCATGATTATCTGGAAATCCTTCTTTAACATTGAAGGGCAGTTTACGCTGGAAAATTACCAGACCTACTTTACATCGCAGAACTGGACCTATCTCAAAATGAGTCTGAATTCGGTCCTTTATGCAGGGATTATTACTGTTGTAACCCTGCTGATTTCCTATCCCACTGCATTCTTTTTGACTCAGCTCAAGCACAAGCAGCTCTGGCTGATGCTGATTGTTCTGCCGACCTGGATCAATCTCCTGCTCAAAGCTTATGCTTTCATTGGTATTTTTGGTCAGAATGGCTCAATAAATCAATTTCTGACTTTTATCGGAGTCGGACCGCAGCAGATTCTCTTTACGGACTTTTCATTTATCTTTGTAGCCAGCTACATTGAGCTGCCTTTTATGATTCTGCCCATTTTCAACGTTCTGGATGATTTGGATCCTAATCTTATCAATGCCAGCTATGACTTGGGAGCCAATCGCTGGGAGACTTTCCGTCGGGTTATTTTCCCTTTGTCCTTGAATGGTGTCAGAAGTGGAGTGCAGTCTGTCTTTATCCCTAGTCTCAGTCTCTTCATGCTGACACGCTTAATCGGTGGTAATCGAGTGATTACTCTGGGAACTGCTATTGAGCAGCACTTCCTGACTACTCAAAACTGGGGTATGGGCTCTACTATCGGAGTGGTGCTGATTGTTGCTATGCTCTTTACCATGTGGGCAACCAAGGAAAGGAGAGGGCGATGAAAAAAATTGCAAATCTCTATCTGGCCTTTGTCTTTTTGGCCCTCTACATTCCCATCTTTTACCTGATTGCTTATGCCTTTAATGCTGGGGAAGACATGAATCGTTTTACAGGATTCAGTCTCAGCCACTTTCAGAATCTCTTTGAGGATTCACGGCTGATTCTGATTTTGGTTCAGACTTTCTTTCTGGCTTTCCTGTCTTCATTGATTGCGACGCTGATTGGGACTTTTGGAGCCATCTATATCTATCAAGCTCGCAAGAAATATCAGGATGCCTTTCTGTCTATCAACAATATCCTCATGGTGGCACCGGATGTCATGATTGGGGCAAGTTTTCTGATTCTCTTTACCACTGCAAAATTCCAGCTGGGCTTCCTGTCTGTACTGGCTAGCCATGTGGCCTTTTCCATTCCGATTGTGGTGCTGATGATTCTTCCGCGTCTGAAGGAAATGAATGATGATATGATTAAGGCTGCTTATGACCTAGGCGCTAGCCAATTGCAAATGCTAAAGGAAATCATGCTGCCTTATCTGACTCCAGCCATTATCGCTGGCTATTTCATGGCTTTTACCTATTCGCTAGATGATTTTGCTGTGACCTTCTTCGTTACAGGCAATGGTTTCTCTACTCTGTCTGTTGAGATTTACTCTCGCGCTCGTCAGGGGATTTCTCTGGAAATCAATGCCCTATCAGCCTTGGTCTTTCTCTTCAGCATTGCTTTGGTAATTGGGTATTACTTTATCACCCGTGAGAAGGAGGAGACCGTATGAGAAAGCTCTATTCATTTTTAGCGGGGATTCTGCTGATTATCTTAGTCTTGTGGGGTGTTAGTTACCAGATCGAAAGTCGGACGCAGAGCAAGGAGAGCGATAAGCTAGTCATTTACAACTGGGGTGACTATATCGATCCTGAGCTGCTGACTGAGTTTACTAAGGAAACTGGTGTCCAAATCCAGTATGATACATTTGACTCTAATGAAGCCATGTATACGAAAGTGAAGCAAGGCGGCACAACCTACGACATTGCCATTCCTAGTGAATATATGATTGCCAAGATGATGAAGGAAGGCTTGGTGGAAAAGCTAGATCATAGCCAGATTAAAGGTTTGGAAAATATCGGATCTGACTTTTTAGACCAGCCTTTCGATCCTGGAAATCAGTACTCGATTCCTTATTTTTGGGGAACGCTTGGCATTGTCTACAATGAAAAAATGGTTGATAAAGCTCCAGAGCATTGGAATGATCTCTGGCGACCTGAATACAAAAACTCCATCATGATGATTGATGGAGCCCGCGAAGTCATGGGACTTGGTCTGAACTCAGACGGTCATAGTCTTAACTCCAAAGATGCAGATCAGCTGCAGGAGGCTGTTGATAAGCTCTACACTCTGACGCCAAATATCAAGGCCATTGTGGCTGATGAGATGAAAGGTTATATGATTCAGAACAATGCAGCTATCGGCGTGACCTTTTCTGGCGAGGCTCGGCAGATGCTGGAGGCCAATGAAGACCTGCGCTATGTCGTGCCTACAGAGGCCAGCAATCTTTGGTTTGACAATATTGTCATTCCCAAAACCGTCAAAAATAAAAAAGCAGCCTATCAGTTTATTAACTTTATGCTGAGACCGGAGAATGCTTATAAAAATGCCCTTTATGTCGGCTATTCGACACCAAATCTTCCTGCCAAGGCCATGTTGCCTAAGGAAATTCAGGAAGATGAGGCCTTTTATCCGACTGAGGAAACGATGAAACATCTGGAAGTTTATGAGCAGTTGGGCCCTAAATGGCTGGGGACTTACAACGACCTCTATCTTCAAGTCAAGATGTATCGGAAATGATAGATAAACAAGGTTACTTGATGAATACAAGAAAAACGCCTGGCTCAATGAGCTGGGCGTTTTCTGCTTGCTTAGTTTGAAGTTTCTGTCTGAGTGTTGGTTGCAGTATCAGCCGTAGAGCTAGAAGCGGTAGTGTCACCTGCTGCTGTATCTGCAGTAGAGCTAGATGCACTAGTCTCAACCGCTGCTCCATCGCTGCTGGAAGCAGCGGTATCAGTTGCAGCCGTTGAAGCAGGGCTGCTTGTTTCTTTTTCGATTTCCTTGATAATAGTAGTCGTTGCAGTAGAGCTACTGGTATCAGTTTTTGATTTTTCATCCTTATGGCCAGTCAGATTCATGATCGTGATGCTGGCAATGATGATAGACAAGATACTGGCAACCGTTGCAATAGTCTTTTGGAAGGCTGAAAGTCCAGTTTTAATATGCTGTTTAGTAGGTTTTTTAGATGATTTTGTCTTATTTTTATTGCTACGAGAATAGTTTTCCATGCTTGAAAGAATCTCCTTTTAAAATTTCAATGATTTCTTATCTCTCATTATACGTTTTTTATCTGAAAATGTCTTAAAAAAATCAAATTTTTATTTATGAAAACGTACACAGAAGATTGCTGTTAAGAAAAGAAACTGCTCAAATTTGGATTGAGCAGCTTCTTGAGCTAGAATAGCAAAGTAATCATGACTTCTTATCTTAGAGTGCCGCTTGAGCGACAGCCAGTCTTGCTGCTGGAACCCGATAAGGAGAGCAGGAAACATAGGTGACACCAATTTCCTGGAAGAAGGGGATGGAAGCCGGATCGCCACCGACCTCACCGCAGATGCCGATAGGAAGTTCAGGTTTGACTTGACGCCCTTTGCTGATAGCGATCCGCATCAATTCACCAACACCGGCTTGGTCGATACTTTGGAAAGGATCAAAAGGAAGGATTTCTTTCTCCTTATAATGGCCGATGAATTTTCCAATATCGTCCCGTGAGAAGCCGTAGGTCATCTGGGTCAGGTCGTTAGTACCAAAGCTGAAGAAGTCTGCTTCCTGAGCCAGCTGGTCTGCAACCAGACAAGCACGCGGAAGTTCAATCATGGTGCCAATTTCATAAGGGAAAGGCTCCAGACCTTGATACCGAAAGAGCTTAGTGATATGTTGGATGAGAAAGGCTTTGACAGAGTCCAGCTCAGCCTTGTCCGCAATCAGCGGAATCATGATTTCTGGCCTAACGGTTAATCCTTCTTGACTCAGTTTGATAGCACTCTTAAAGACGGCTTCGACCTGCATCTTATAAATCTCTGGTTGCGTAATCCCCAGACGGCAGCCGCGGTGGCCTAGCATTGGATTGCTTTCTTGCAGCTGTTCAATGCGGCGAGTCAGCTTTTCTGGTGATTTGTGCAGTTTGTCAGCCAAAGCCTTGATTTCCTGTGAATCTTTAGGTAGAAATTCATGCATTGGTGGATCCAAAAGACGGATAATCATAGGTTTGTCCTGAACTGCTTGGAACATTTGATAAAAGTCTTTTTCTTGGAACTCTAGCAGTTTTTTGAGGGCGGATCTGGTTTCCAATTCGTTGTCGGCTAGAATCAGACGCCGCATTTCCAGAATCCGTTCCTGACCAAAGAACATGTGTTCGGTACGAGCCAGACCAATGCCCCTTGCCCCAAACTTAATAGCTGTTTTCAAATCCTGAACGGTCTCTGCATTGGCACGGACTTTGAGCTTAGCGACTTCATCCGCCCAAGAAAGCAGGCGTTGGAGTTCTTGGTCATTTTCAACTAGGACGGTTGGAATCTCTCCGCTATAAATGCGCCCCGAGCTGCCATCAACTGAAATGACATCACCTTCAGTCAAGACAAGGCTTCCGCAGGAAACTGTCTTGCTTTCCTCGCTGATGGTCAGCTCTCCACAGCCAGCCACACAGCAGGTTCCCATTCCCCGGGCTACGACAGCTGCGTGAGAGGTCATACCGCCCTGACTGGTTATGATGGCTTGGCTGACAACCATGCCCTCAATGTCTTCAGGTGATGTTTCCTGACGGACTAAAATAACCTTTTTACCCAAGGAGTGGTAGTCTTTGGCACGCTCAGCTGTAAAGACAATCTCGCCAGTTGCTGCACCAGGGCTTGCTGGCAGTCCTTGAGCCAAGAAAGGAGCATCTTGCAGAGCTTTTTCTTCAAATACAGGATGGATGAGCTGGCTAATCGAAGCAGGAGATACGCGCTGGAGAGCTTCTTTTTTGCTGATAATGCCCTCGTCTACCAGATCTAAAGCGATTTTCAAAGATGCTTTGGCGGTCCGTTTACCGTTTCTAGTTTGGAGGATATAGAGTTTACCCTTTTCAATAGTAAATTCTATATCTTGCATGTCCTTGTAGTGGTTTTCGAGAATCTTAGCATAGTCTTGGAAAGCTGCATAGGCCTGAGGGAGAGCTGTCTCAAGTGCAGCGATAGGCTCAGGGGTTCGAATGCCAGCTACGACATCCTCTCCTTGTGCATTGAGCAAAAATTCGCCAAATAGCTGATGCTCACCGCTGGCAGGGTTTCTCGTGAAGACAACTCCTGTCCCACTGGCTTGGTCGCTATTGCCAAAGACCATGGCTTGGACATTAACCGCCGTTCCCAAATCATGAGGAATATCATTCAAGTTGCGGTAAACCTTAGCTCTAGGGTTATTCCAAGACTTGAAGACTGCCTTGATAGCAGCATAGAGCTGTTCTTTCGAGCTTTGGGGGAAGGTTTGATGATGCTCACGATAAAGCTGCTTATATTGCTCAATTAATGCCTGATGTTCTTCCAGTGTGAAATCCTTGGCCTGTTTCCCAGCATTCTTTTCAAAATAGCCCAAGAGGTCATCGAACTCATCCTTGGAAATACCATAAACCACATCAGCAAACATTTGCAGCAGACGGCGGTAGCAGTTGTAGGCAAAGTCGGCATTGGTCTGCTCAGCCAGAGTCTGGGTTCTTAAATCGTTTAGACCTAGATTGAGAATAGTGTCCATCATGCCCGGCATGGAAAACTTGGCTCCGCTTCGAACAGACACTAAGAGCAGGGCCGAGTCGTTGCCACTGAAATATTTACCAGTTTTCTCTTCTAAACTAGTAACCGCTTTCAAAACATCTTCTTTTAAAGAAGATTCAAAGAAATAAGGACTTTCTAAATATTCGATACAGCTTTCTGTAGTAATAGTAAAACCTGGAGGGACAGGCAGTCCCAAATTGGTCATTTCAGCTAGGTTGGCTCCTTTTCCGCCAAGCAGGGCTTTGTCATCTGCACATCCTTCCTCGAAGGAGTAAATCCATTTCGCCATATTTACCTCCAAAATTATGAAATATGTGTCATATTGTAGGACAACTACATTGTAATATACATCACATATATTTGTCAACCGAAAAAAGCATCCTGTTTTATTGACAATTTTTCTTTTTTTGTTATAATGTGTTACAAAATGATGATTATTTAAACGTCTGAAAATGAAATATGAGTAATAATTCCTAAATTTTAAGCGAATTCAGGCTAATCATCTATTATAAAGAACGAAGGAGTCAGACCTATTTGAAATTAAGCGAACGGCAAAAGAAAATTGTAGAAATTGTAAAAGAACACCAGCCACTCAGCGGTGAGAAAATCTCTGAATTACTAGATATTTCTCGGGCGACCTTGCGCTCGGACCTGTCTTTTCTGACCTTGGTTGGGATTTTGAAGGCTACGCCTAAAGTTGGTTACACGTACTCGGGCTCAGATTTAGAGACGCTTTTCTTTTTCGATACCTTTCGAAAGGAAGTGGCAGAGATTATGACTTCGCCTGTTTTGGTATCTCATGATTCTTTTATTCAAGATGCCATTATTACCTTATTTATGTATGATGCGGATGTTCTCTATGTCATTGATGAGCATAAGCTGCTCTTGGGGATTTTGTCGCGTAAGGACTTGCTGCGTGCCTCACTCAATACCAATATTGACAGCACTCCTGTAGCAGTCTGCATGACTCGAATGCCCCATATCAAAACTTGCTACAAGGATATGAATATTTTGGAAGCTGCAGCAGTTTTGCAGGATTTTGCGATTGATTCGCTGCCGGTAGTGGATAAGAATAATGAGCGTAAAATCTTAGGAACTGTGACCAAGTCAGCACTGCTGGATTATATTATTCAAGAGGCCAGAAGCGCTGAGGTTAATAGATAAGAGGAATGAACATGAAGAAAGAAATTATTGTTTACAGCATTTCAGATTCTTTGGGGGGGACTTCGCAAAAGTTGCTGTCTGCAGTGACAGCCCAGTACCCAGATATTATTTTTAATAACAGCTATCGTTTTCCATTTATCAACAAGGAAGAGGAATTGCTGGATATTCTGCGTGATGCCATCAAGGACGATGCCCTTGTGATTAGTACTCTGGTTGATGGCAAGCTAGCAGCTGTAGCTAGAGAGTTCAGTCAGGCCAATGGCCTTGCTTATCTGGATTTGATGCATCCATTTTTTGAGATTATCAAGGAAAAGACAGGCACCAGTCCTATAGAGGTGCCGGGTACCTTGCACCGGCTGGACACTGAGTATTTTAATAAAATCTCCGCTATTGAGTTTGCGGTCAAATACGACGATGGCAAGGCACCGCAAGGATTTTTAGATTCAGACTTGGTGCTCTTGGGCGTCTCCCGTACATCCAAAACACCCCTCAGTATTTATCTGGCTAATAAAGGATACAAGGTTTCTAACCTGCCTTTGATTCCAGAAGTACCTCTTCCTCAGGTCTTGGAAAAGGTTGATCCGGAGCGGATTATCGGCCTTTTATGTGAACCGGAAAAACTGTCTAAGATACGCAGTAATCGCTTGAATTCTCTGGGATTGACCCAGTCGACCAGCTACACAGATCTGGAAAAAATATACGAAGAACTAGACTACTCAAAAGAAGTCTTTAAAAAGTATAGGGCACATGTCATCAATATCACGGATAAATCAATCGAGGAGACAGCTTTCTTGATTGAAGATCATTTGAAGAAATTGAGATAAGAGAGAAGATTGAGAGAGCGGTTATAGAGTGAGGGCATAAGATGGAGCAATATAAGCGTATTTTATTGAAAGAATTTGATACTCGCCAGAAAGTCATTACAGAGCTGGCCAACCTAGAGGCAATTTTGAACCTGCCCAAAGGGACAGAACTGTATATCAGTGACATTCACGGGGAGTTTGCTGCTTTTGACTATATTTTGAGAAGCTGTGCAGGTATCCTCAATGAGAAGATCAATGACTGTTTTGGGGACAGCTTGTCAGAATCTCATAAGGATCGGCTGTCAGCGCTGGTTTCCTATCCTGAGCTTGTCTTGGGGGAAGAAACTAAAGGCCAAGACTGGTATCAGGAAACCATTCCCCAGCTCTTGAACTTGCTGGCTTTTGCAGGTGCAAAATACAGTCGGTCCAAGGTCAGAAAGGCCTTGCCGCCACAATATGCCTATATTATCGAGGAGTTGCTCTATAGTGACAGGGCTCTAGCTGATAAAAAATCCTATTTTGAGAATATCTTGACTTATGTGATTGAATTGCGGGAAGCCGTGCCTTTTATCCTAGGCTTGTCCCGAAGTATTCGGCAGTTGTTGATTGACCATCTGCATGTGGTTGGAGATATTTTTGACCGAGGAGCTGGCAGTGCTCAGGTCATGGATGAACTGCAGCATTTTCACTCGCTTGATATTCAGTGGGGCAATCACGACATTATCTGGATGGGAGCCTTTTTTGGCTCTAAGGCTTGCTTGCTCAATGTGCTGCGCATTGCAGCTCGCTATGGCTATCTCTGGGATATCGAGAAAGATTATGGTTTAAACCTGCGCTCCTTGACTCTTTTTGCGGACAAGACTTACCAGTCTAATCCTAAGTTTAGGCCTATTCTAGGCGGCAGAGAGCAGGAGTTTTCAGATGAGGAAATTCTGCAGCTGGAAAAGGTTCACCAAGCCTTAGCGATTATCCAGTTCAAGCTGGAAAATCAACTCATCAAACGGCGGCCTGAGTTCCAGATGCAGGACCATGTTATGCTGGACAAGATTGATTATTGGGAAGAAAGTGTTACGATTGACGCTACCAAGCATCCCCTGGTTAACACCTGCTTCCAAACTATCAATCCGGAAAATCCGTCAGCTTTGACACCAGAAGAAAATCAAGCTGTAGACAGTATGCTGGCCTCGTTCCAAAGTTCTCTTAAGATGGCAGAACATATGAGCCTTCTGATGAACAAGGGCTCTATGTATAAGATTTACAACCAGCACTTGCTTTTTCACGGCTGCATACCTTTGGAGCCGTCAGGAGAATTCCAGCCTTTCATTCTCAATCAAGCCCATTATGCTGGCAAGGAATTGCTGGATTTCTTTGAGTATCATATTCGGCAGTCGGCCAAGAACAAGGAAGTGGGCGATGATTTGTCGACTGACTTGATTTGGTATTGCTGGAAAGGTAAGTTATCGCCCCTGTTTGGCAAAGAAAAGATGACTACCTTGGAGCGCTATTTCATTGAAGATAAGGACACCCACAAGGAAGTGGAAAATTCTTATTTTTCTTATCGTAATTCTGAGAAAGTCTGTCAGTTGATTTTGGAAGAATTTGGCCTCTTTTCTCAAGAGTCTAGGATGGTCAACGGTCATACTCCGGTTAAGACGGGCAAGGGAGAGTCGCCTATCCGTGGTGGCGGTTTGCTCTTTGTCATTGATGGTGGCCTCTGCAAGGCCTATCAGAAGAAGACTGGAACGGCTGGCTATTCACTGCTCAATAATTCCTATGGCTTCCAACTGGTGACCCATCAGCCTTTCCAAAACGCTCAAAAAGTTGTAGAATCGCCTTTTGCCCAGACCTCCCTGAAAAAGGTGATTGAAAATGTAGAGGAACGAACCCTCATCAAATCTACTACCATTGGTCAGAGTTTGTTAGCTCAACAACAGGAACTCTTTAGCTTGCTGCATGAGTTTTATGACCGGTGATTTTTAGTCCTAAGTTCTAGCAGAATTTAGGGCCTTTTCTTTCTTGTTCCAGCTTCTCTTTCGTGTTACAATAGGAGTATTGAAATTTAGAGGAAAGAACATGATTTATTTAGATAATTCAGCGACAACCAAGCCTTATCCTGAGGCTTTGGCCGCTTACACAGAGGTAGCTTCTAAAATCTGGGGAAATCCATCTAGCCTGCATAGTTTGGGCAGTCAGGCGACCCGTCTCTTAGAAGCTTCTCGCCGGCAAATAGCAGAGCTTTTAGGCAAGTCTTCGTCGGATATTTTTTTTACGTCCGGAGGAACCGAAGGGGACAACTGGGTACTTAAGGGAGTTGCTTTTGAAAAGGTTCCTTTTGGCAAACACATCATCGTATCTAATATTGAGCATCCCGCGGTTAAAGAATCAGCCCTCTGGCTGCAGAGCCAAGGATTTGAAGTTGATTTTGCCCCAGTTGATAAGGCTGGTTTCGTTGAGGTAGGCAAGCTAGCGGAGCTGATTCGACCAGACACCACTCTAATCTCCATCATGGCTGTCAATAATGAAATCGGCAGTATTCAGCCCATTCAGAAAATATCTGAACTGCTAGCAGACAAGCCGACTATTTCCTTTCATGTGGACGCTGTGCAGGCAGTTACCAAGATTCCAACAACTGCTTATCTAACGGATCGCGTGGATTTTGCGACATTTTCCAGTCATAAATTTCACGGTGTCCGAGGCGTAGGATTTGTCTATATCAAGTCTGGCAAGAAAATCAGCCCGCTCTTGACTGGTGGCGGCCAGGAGTCGGACAAGCGCTCAACGACGGAGAATTTAGCTGGCATTGCAGCGACGGCCAAGGCTCTGCGCCTTTCCATGGAAAAGCAAGAAGTATTTACCCAGCAGACGGCTCAGATTAAGAAGATTCTCCTTGAAGAGTTGCAGAAGTATCCAGATGTGGTGATTTTCTCAGCTATGGAAGATTTCGCACCCCATATACTGACCTTTGGTATCAAGGGGGTGCGAGGTGAAGTCATCGTCCATGCATTTGAAGATTACGAAATCTATATCTCAACTACCAGCGCTTGCTCTTCTAAAGCTGGAAAGCCAGCGGGAACTCTAATCGCTATGGGCGTCGAAAAATCGCTCGCTCAGACTGCTGTCCGTATCAGTTTGGATGTTGACAATGACATGAGCCAGATGGAGCAATTTTTGACAACTTTTAAAATCATTTACGAAAAAACCAGAAAAGTTAGGTAAACAATGCATTATTCAGAAATTATGGTACGCTACGGTGAGCTCTCAACCAAGGGCAAGAACCGCATGCGCTTTATCAACAAACTCAAACGCAATATCCAAGCTGTTTTGTCAGTCTATCCGCAGGTCCATGTCAAGGCCGACCGTGACCGGACCCATGTCTATCTGCATGGAACGGACTATCAGCCGGTCGCTGAGTCGCTCAAGCAGATTTTTGGGATTCAGAATTTCTCACCATCTTATAGGGTTAAAAAGTCTGTACCAGCCTTGATTGAAGCTGTTCAAACTATCATGAAGCAAGTCTATCAGGAAGGCATGACCTTTAAGATTTCCAGCAAGCGCAGTGACCACAGCTTTGAATTGGATAGCCGCGAGCTTAATCAGACGCTTGGGGATGCAGTATTCAAGGCCATTCCACATGTTCAGGTTAAAATGAAAGCCCCTGATATTGAGTTGCGTGTCGAAATTCGTGAAGAAGCAGCCTATATCTCCTATGAGACGATTCGTGGTGCTGGGGGACTGCCAGTTGGCACTTCAGGAAAAGGTATGCTCATGCTGTCGGGTGGGATTGACTCACCGGTGGCGGGCTATCTGGCTCTTAAGCGCGGTGTGGATATTGAGGCGGTTCACTTTGCAAGTCCGCCTTACACCAGTCCAGGTGCGTTGAAAAAAGCTCAGGATCTGACTCGGAAATTAACCAAGTTTGGCGGCAACATCCAGTTTATCGAAGTGCCTTTTACTGAGATCCAAGAGGAAATCAAGGCCAAGGCTCCAGAAGCCTACCTGATGACACTGACTCGTCGCTTTATGATGCGTATTACGGACCGGATTCGAGAGGAGCGGGGTGCTCAAGTTATTATCAACGGAGAAAGTCTTGGTCAGGTGGCAAGTCAAACCATTGAGAGTATGCAGGTTATCAATGCTGTAACCAATACACCGGTTATACGTCCTGTCGTGACCATGGATAAGCTGGAAATTATTGAGATTGCAGAGAAAATTGATACTTTCCAAATCTCTATCCAGCCATTTGAAGACTGCTGTACCATTTTTGCTCCAGACCGGCCTAAAACTAATCCGAGAATCAAGAATGCTGAGAAGTACGAAACTTACCTAGATGTTAAAGGTCTGGTTGAGCGCGCTGTTGCAGGCATCATGATTACAGAAATCAGACCGCAAGCAGAGGCTGATGAAGTTGATGAGCTGATTGAGGGGCTCTTGTAAAAGCGAGAGAAGGTGACGTTTATGCTTGCTGTTTTTCTCTTAATTCCTTTTCTGCTGATTCGTTTTCCTTTATTGAGTCATTTCGGAAAAAACGCTTTGTCACGCGCAGCTTATTTTGCGCCGGTACAAGGAAAAGAAAAGATAGCTTATGTGATTTATCAATTGAGCAATCTAGCCTTGTTCATAACTTCTTTTTTGCTTGAAATTAAGTTTGATTTTTCTGTTTTCTTTTATGCTGGTATAGCTATTTACCTGCTTTGTTTGGCTTTGTGTGCTATCAGTATGAGGGATTTCGCTAGACCAGATGCAAACGGCATGAATACAAAGGGTCTTTATCGCTATTCCCGTAATCCCATGTATGTAGCTTACTTTGTTTGTTTTTTAGGAATAGCTTTTTTGACTAAGTCAATGATTTTCTGTCTTATTTTAGTCATGTTTCAGACTGCGGTCCACTGGATTATCCTCTCTGAGGAGCGCTGGTGTCTTGAAAAATTCGGAAAGTCTTACCAAGACAATCAAGATAGGGTGCGGCGTTATATTTAGAATTTTTTTGAACTAATAATTATTTAATAAAGCAGTTAGCGGATAACTGAGATTGTCTTTGTGCATTAGTGAACAAAATCTAAAGATAATCCTTGAAAATCCGTTTTCATGAGTTGAAAAAGCTTGCTAAAGAGCGGCAGAAGTGCTATACTTATAGAGTTGACTATGCACATTCCTGTGCAACCGCACGAACATCGTTGCTCGTCGTATAACAAATTTAAACTTCGTCATTGTCGCCTTGCCTAACATAAGTTATGCCTTCGGCTCAATTCCTAGTTTATTCTTTGTTATGCTTAGAGCTCTTCTTTTAAGTGGTTCGTCCCACGATGCTAGGCGAGTCTTCACAAAAATACGGGGAAACCCAAAAATACATAGGAGGTGCATAATGAGCACATACGCAA
>NZ_CAURLD010000010.1:0-92625 GCF_963525625.1 uncultured Streptococcus sp. | reverse complement strand
ACGCCAAACCAGAAGTCGTCCAAAAAGAACGCGACAAACAAGCCGACTACCAAGCCAAGTACGATGCGACCGTAGCGCGGATTGATGAGATGAAGAAGCTAGTAAAATAAACACAGAAACACGGTGAAATGCCGTGTTTTGTGGTATAATTGAAACGAGTCTATTTGCTAATAAAGAAATATGAACTGAATAAAGTGAGAGCTAGAATGTATAGATATGTGAACTATGTTAATGAATATGGAAGAATTATGCAATTTAATAAAAATAAAGATATTTGTATACATAGATGGTATCCTTTTGTTGAGGGATACTCAAAAGAATTTATTGAGGCCATAGTAAACGAACAGACCCAAAAGGTAGAATCCTGTTTGGAACCGTTTTCGGGTAGTGGTACAACTGCTTTGGAATTATCTATAAAGGGAATAAGTTGTATATCGTTTGAGGTAAACCCTTTTATGTTTACCTTGTCTAAAGCTAAATTAAAAGTTTCCCAATATAAAAAACGAACAATTAAGTCTCATATTTTAAAAATGAAGAAACACATAATTTCTTTAAATGATAACGAGATTGATTTGTATAGTGGATTTTCCACTTTAATTGAGGGGAAAGAAAAAAAGAAGTGGAATATAGACCGTGAAGTTTTTATTGCAATTGAAAAACTTAAGAGTGCTATTGATAGTTTGTCGACAAATTTATACAAAGAAGTATACATTGTTTGTTTAGCAAATATATTATTAGAGTATAGTAATTTATATCGAAATGGCAAATGTTTATCTTACAAAAAAGATTGGAAAAAAAATTTATACTCACAAGAACAAGTAATAACAAGTTTTTTTAATTTTATTAATAATGTTATCATTGAGGATCTTGAGAAGATAGGGATCGACAACTTTTCTAATCATAATTTATTATATTTAGGTGACACAAGGAAACTAATTTTTGAGAATGTGGATGATAACTCTGTAGATTTAATTATTACCTCTCCTCCGTATCTGAATTCAAGGGATTATACAGATTCTTATATGTTAGAATTGAAAGCGCTAGATTTTTTAACAAATTATAATGATATAAAAAAATTACGAGAACAGACTATACGCTCACATGTCCAGTTAAAAATACAAAATTTAAAGGGGATACAAAGTAAGATTCTTAAAGCTACCATATCTGAAATGGAATCTCTAAGCAAAGATTCAGTAGTATGGAATACAGAAATTCAAAATATGATTATTGCTTATTTTGAAGATATGGAGATCATTTTTAATGGAATGTATCAAAAGCTAAAAAAAGGGCGGCGAATCTATTTTAATGTTTCAAATTCTGCTTATTTTGGAGTGTTAATTAATACTTTAGAGATTTGCTCTGAAATTGCTGAAATTATAGGATTTGAAGTTGTTGAAATAAGAAAAGCACGTTACTTAAATCCAAGTCCTCAGCAGAAGGAAAAGATTGGCAAATTACTTGAAGGTGTAATAGTATTGGAGAAATAATACGATGGAATTTAACTACTACTTACCAAAGATTAAACGGCTAAAAATTGATAATTTTGATTTATATAAATGTCCTCTTGAAATAGACTTATCAGATAAATTAAATATTATATTTGGAACTAATGGTTTGGGAAAAACAACATTACTAAACATAATAAGGTATTCCATAATAGGGCCATATAAAGGAAGAGAACAGGTTAGGAATTATAAGGATCAGCAAAAATCCAGACGCCCTATGTTTGATAGGGATTATTTTAAAAATCGAATGGAATTTCCTTTAAATGTAGCAGAAGTTGAAGTTGAATTTTCTATTGCAAATGATACATTTGTAACAAAGCACAGTTTATATTCACATAGGCTAATTAGTTTTAGTGTTAATGGAAAAAAAGAGGATGAAAGAGAGAAAGAACTGGATTATGAGAGATATGAAAAAAAATACTTTTCTTCAATAAATGATGAACAACTAAGCGAATCTTTAATCAATAAGTATCATAATGCGTTAATTAAATCTTCAGGGTTTCCAGATATAAACTCATTTATTTTGATGTTAACCGAAATAATGTTTTTCTCAGAAGCAAGAAATTTTGTTTTCTGGGATGAAAATCTTAGTAAATTGGTTTTAAGTAAATTTATGCCTAGAGAGAAGTATTTTGAATATAGTGAAACTCAAAAATTAATAAAAAAATATGATAGCCAAGCGCGATTGAAATCCTATAAAATGTCAATGGTTAAAGAGTTTTTAGGAGAAGACTTAAATAAATCTGGCGATGAAGTATACTCTCTTAAAGATTTAGAAGATGTGGAGTTTAAAGTTAAGACAATCAATACAAAAATCGATGAATATAGAGAACTCTTAAATAAAAGATCTCAACAGAGACTCCAGAATAGAATAGAAATCGATAGAGTTAGAGCAGAACTTGCAGATCTTGAAAAAAAGTGGTATAAGAATATTTTTCCCAATACCTATCAAGACTTTTATGATAAATTTACCCCAGTTTTAAGTTCAGGAGTATGTCCATTTTGTGGAACTGAACATATTGATTTTCATATCGATATTTTAGAGTGTTTTTTTTGTAAGAGTAGGATAAATATCAACACCAATACAAATTTAACAGAAATAGAGATAAAGCAAAAGAATCTACAAATTAAAAAAGGGAAACTAGATTCAAGGTATGAGGAATTGACACAAGAAATTGAAGATATTGATAGGATGATAAAAGATGGAGAGAGTGAACTTTTTGAAACAACTAAAGAAAAGTTAAAAATAAAAAGCAAAATAAATAATGAGTCTAATGAGAATCTTGAGAAATATAACCAATTAAATCGAGAAAAAGAGCTTTTTTTAAATAAATTAGAAGAAACTAAGAAAAAAGAAAATCAATTAGCTAACGATATCGATCAAAGTATAAAAAGTGTATTTATAAATTTTAGTAAAATATTTTACAAGTATGCTTATTCTTTCTTAGGAAATGATTCAAATATTAGATTAGAATTAGTTGGTAGTGGAGATAATACACTTTTTAAATTTTTCCTAAACAATTCAGCACGTGAAAGTGAGGAATCTCTTTCTGAGTCACAAAGAATTTTCATTGATATGGCTTTCAGGCTTTCTACATTAGAGTTTTTTCATAAAGATACTTTTTTTATAAGTGAAACACCGGACAGTACTCTCGATTATTTATTTGAAGAGAATGCTGTCGACACTTTTAATAGTTATTTACAATCAGGGAATACTTTATTTCTTTCTGCCAATGCACGCAATAGTTCGTTGGTCACTTCGCTTATAAAGAAAAATAGTTCAATTAGAATTATTAATTTATTAGAAATTTCAAGACATGCAAATAAACAATATAAAGACATAGAAGAATTGGATATTTATAAATTGTTAAGGAGATAGTATGAATCACAAATTGTATTATTATATGTCGCTTTTTTTATATTCGCTTAGACATAAAAAAAATATAACAAAAAGTTCACTTTTTCGTTATATTTATATATTCATTGTTTCGAATTCTTTCTTGAATAGTGATGAAAATGAAATTCTAGATGAATTGATAATTGAGCCTAAAATTGGAATAGTTAATTCATATCAAATGGAATATACATTGGGAGTTTTAAACTCTCAAGACTATATTTCTCTTATTGGTTTTAAAATCAATATTTGTGATAAATTGATAGCAGAATGTGGGAAAAATCTGAAAAATTCTGAAAAATTCAAGAATGATTTAAAATTAGTTGCTTATTTTGTAAATATGATTTCATCATATAGCGATGAGATTGTTTTATCTATTTTTTTCAACGAACCAAATATTGAAGAGGCCTTGAGTAGGAACAAAACTAATATTTTATTGAATAACAACCAACTTTATAAATTATTGGAAAACTTTCAGAATAAAGCAAAATCTTCTAATGTTGATCTAGACAAATATGATGTATTTATTGCTTGGTTAGACTATATTTTCGAAGAATATCTGAAAGGAAAAGAGATAGATGCTTGATGCTGAGAAATTTTTAGAAAGAGCTTCAAAAACTGAAAGTGTAACTAGTGAGAGTAAATTATTAGATATCTTTGCAGAATATAGTAAAGTTGTCGTGATCTGTACACAATCGAGTCTAAGTATTACAGAACAATTGGATGAGTTATTGGCAGAAATACGGTTCTTACCTATTGCTAAGATACATTGTATCGATATAAATGAATCTGAATTTACTTCTAAAGAAATAGCCTTACGTAAAATTTCTGATCCTGAATTTATTAATATGGTTTTAGAGATTTCTAGGAAAAAAAATTGTATTGTCTATGCTGTTAATGAAGGGATAAAACTAATTGCTCAAAATGGTGTGATAAACACAGAGGTAGAGGCATGCCTAGCAAAGACTAAAACAATGCAAGATCAATTAAATTTATTAAAGCCAATTTCAGAGTTAAAAGAAGTGTTTGAAACCTTTAATGTAGAGTGTCAATATAAAGAGTACTATTATAACAAATGTTTCAATTCCCGAGGTAAAATTAAAGCTGAGATAAAAGAGCAGGAATTACGTAATATTTTATTAGAATTTTTAAGAAATAAAATGAAGGGTGAAGTTTCTATCGAATACTGCACATCGATTATAAGAGATGAGGAATCCGTGGATATATATTTAAATGATGGTCAAGAACAAGCAATTATAGAAGTGAAATTTTCATTTTTAAGGTCTATTTATGAAGGAAAAAGTTACTATAAATTACAAGATAAATGTCTACTAGGAATTGAACAACTTGATAGATATGCAAAACATTTACAAGAAGATAACAGGATAGTCGAGTATGGTTTTGTTTATATGTTTTTTCATAACGCGAATAATGAACAAGAACTTCTAGATGTTGAAACACATATCCATAACTACGTTGACGGTAAAACTTTATCTGATGCATTTTATTCAATTTATCAAAAAATAATTTTTAATAATCTTGCGCTCTGGAAAAGTAAACTGTAGATAATAAATGTTATCTAGTATAGTTCCTTACATATAGACATCCTATATTTGTTTAATAGATTGAGATATCACTCTTTCCTATTAGAAATTTAATATGTTTTATATTACCAGCAAGTATTTCTTGCTTTTTATAATTAAATTATCTTTTAACATTTATTTATTTCCTACTGAGATTTCAATTTCTCATATGTTCTATTCCTAACACTGTATAGTTATTTCATCAAGAGAATAAATTTTTTAGATATCATTTTTATATTAATCTTTATGCCAACATTTTAGAAAGCAGCTTACCACATGACAAATTCTGTAAGTTCGAACCAACCTGAAAAGTAAAAAATTCCAGCTTTATTCTCAATTGTTGGGGGGAATTAAGTTGAAATTTGAACAGACCAACGAGTTCAGAGTGGTGTATGCCAGTAGTCAATTAGTATGCACGTCAGTCTTATAAGTTAAATCACCTATACACTCATCTGGATGGTCGTGATATTCACGATGTTCAGCAAGAAGGCGTTTCCAACTAGGCATTTGGAGACTACTATGAAAGTCTCTACTTTATTATAAACTCCCACAACCAAGTTCAGTTTCATCTGAGCTTGGTTTTTCTATACCTCTCCTCTTTCATCCCTCTCCGACTTAATACTTTCTTTTAAGCCTTAAAAATGATAAAATAAGACAAACAAACTATAGGAGAACATAATGACTAAAGCAAATTTTGGTGTTGTTGGTATGGCTGTTATGGGCCGTAACCTTGCCCTAAATATCGAATCTCGTGGCTATACAGTTGCCATCTATAACCGCTCAGCAAACAAGACAGAGGATGTCATTGCCTCTCATCCTGAGAAAAACTTTGTGCCAAGCTATGATGTGGAGTCTTTTGTCAACTCTATCGAAAAGCCACGTCGGATTATGCTGATGGTGCAAGCTGGTCCTGGTACAGATGCGACTATTCAGGCCTTGCTTCCTCACTTGGATAAGGGCGATATCCTGATTGACGGCGGGAATACTTTCTACAAAGATACTATTCGCCGTAATGAAGAGTTGGCTAACTCTGGTATCAACTTCATCGGTACAGGTGTTTCCGGTGGTGAAAAGGGCGCATTGGAAGGACCGTCTATCATGCCAGGTGGTCAAAAAGAAGCTTATGAGCTGGTAGCAGATGTCTTGGAAGAAATCTCTGCTAAAGCTCCTGAAGACGGCGCACCATGTGTGACCTATATCGGTCCTGACGGCGCTGGTCACTATGTAAAAATGGTCCATAACGGGATTGAATATGGAGATATGCAGCTTATCGCTGAGAGTTATGACCTTATGCAGCACTTGCTGGGGCTTTCAGCTAGTGAAATGGCAGACATCTTCACAGAGTGGAACAAAGGCGAGCTAGACAGCTATCTGATTGAGATTACAGCGGATATCTTGACACGTAAGGACGATGAAGGTCAAGATGGTCCAATCGTTGACTACATTCTGGATGCGGCTGGCAATAAGGGAACTGGTAAGTGGACCAGTCAATCTTCTCTGGATTTAGGTGTGCCACTGCCATTGATTACAGAGTCAGTCTTTGCGCGTTACATTTCTACCTACAAAGATGAGCGTGTGGCTGCCAGCAAGGTATTGCCAAAACCAGCTGCTTTCACCTTTGAGGGAGACAAGGCGGAGTTGATTGAAAAGATCCGCCAGGCTCTTTACTTCTCAAAAATCATGTCATATGCTCAAGGTTTTGCGCAGCTGCGTGTAGCTTCTAAGGAAAACAACTGGAACCTGCCATTCGGTGAGATTGCTTCTATCTGGCGTGCTGGCTGTATCATCCGTGCCCGCTTCCTTCAGAAAATTACAGACGCGTACGGCCGTGATGCTGATCTTGCAAACCTGCTCTTAGATGAATACTTTATTGATATTACGGCTAAGTATCAGCAGGCAGTACGTGATGTTGTCAGCTTGGCTGTGCAAGCGGGAGTACCAGTGCCAACATTCTCCAGTGCCATTGCTTACTTTGATAGCTACCGCGCGGAAAATCTGCCAGCTAATCTGATTCAGGCACAGCGTGATTACTTTGGTGCTCATACATACAACCGTAAAGACAAAGAAGGTACCTACCACTATTCTTGGTACGACGAAAAATAGGATAGGCCTATGGCAAAGCGAATTTTACTAGTAGAAAATGAAAAAAATCTTGCCCGATTTGTGAGCTTGGAACTGCAAAAGGAAAGCTTTCTTGTAGATTTAGCTGAGACTGGCCAAGAGGGACTGACTTTGGCCAAAGATGTGGATTATGACTTGCTCTTGCTCAACTATGATCTTCAAGATATGACTGCCAGCGATTTTGCTCAGCAGCTGAGCTTGATTAAGCCAGCGTCCGTCATTATCGTTCTGGCTAGTCGCGAAGAGATTGCAGAGCAGCAGGAAGCAATCCAGCATTTTGCCGTTTCCTATGTGGTCAAGCCTTTCATTATCAGTGACTTAGTGGAGCGTGTCTCCATCATTTTCCGCGGGCGCGACTTTATTGACCAGCACTGCAGCCTCTTGAAAATTCCGACCTCTTACCGCAATCTGCGAGTAGATATTAAAAATCACACGGTTTACCGTGGCGAGGAAGTTATTGCACTGACGCGGCGGGAATACGATCTGCTGGTGACCCTGATGGGCAGCAATAAGGTCATGAGCCGTGAGCAGCTGCTGGAGCGTGTCTGGAAGTACGAGAGTGCAACGGAGACCAACGTTGTAGATGTTTATATTCGTTATCTGCGCAGTAAAATTGATGTGGAAGGGCAGCCAAGCTATATCAAAACCGTTCGCGGTGTTGGTTATGCCATGCAAGAATAAAAAAATCAAAACTCTGTTCTCCTTAGGAGACGGAGTTTTTTGCGCTTGTTATAGTATAGATAGGAGAACTAATGGGATTTTTCTAACTATTTTATGCAATCGTTTTCGTTGAAATATATCAAAAATATAACTCTTGAAGAGAAAACACAGTATTTTAGGTGCAAAAAAAGAGAAAAATTTTTTATAAAAGCCTTTACAAAATAAAAAATCGTGCTATAATAGATGTATCGACATGCAAACGATTTCACAAAAAGGAGTGGTTTGTAAAAAATATAAGGAGGTCTGAATGATGAAAGATTCATTCAAGAACATTTTTAGCTTTGAATTTTGGCAAAAATTCGGTAAAGCTTTGATGGTGGTCGTTGCTGTTATGCCGGCAGCAGGACTGATGATTAGTATCGGTAAGTCTATCCCGATGATTAATCCAAATCTAGGTGTTTTAGTCACTACCGGTGGTGTTTTAGAGCAGATTGGTTGGGGGGTTATCGGTAACCTGCATATCCTCTTTGCTTTGGCTATTGGTGGAAGCTGGGCAAAAGAACGCGCAGGCGGTGCCTTCGCAGCAGGTCTGTCCTTTATCCTGATTAACCGTATTACTGGTGTTATGTTTGGCGTTACCAGCGATATGCTCTCAGATAAGGCAGCTGTAGTTAAAACAATGTTTGGCGCATCTATTAAGGTTTCTGATTATTTCATCAGCGTTCTAGAGTCACCAGCTCTGAACATGGGTGTCTTTGTCGGAATTATCGCTGGTTTTGTCGGAGCGACAGCTTATAACAAATACTATAATTTCCGTAAATTGCCAGATGCCTTGTCATTCTTCAATGGTAAGCGTTTTGTACCTTTCGTTGTTATCTTGCGCTCAGTAATCGTAGCAATTGTTTTGTCATTCGTATGGCCAGTTGTTCAATCAGGTATCAACAGCTTTGGTATTTGGATTGCTAACTCACAAGATACTGCACCAGTTTTGGCACCATTCATCTATGGTACTTTGGAACGTCTCTTGCTTCCATTTGGTTTGCACCACATGTTGACCATCCCAATGAACTACACAGAACTAGGTGGTGTTTATCACGTTATTACTGGTTCTGGTGCGGGAACAACTGTAGCTGGTCAAGATCCACTGTGGTTGGCTTGGGTAACTGACTTGGTTGGTACGAAATCAGCTGATCCTTCTACTTACCAACACTTGCTTGATACAGTTCATCCAGCTCGCTTTAAAGTTGGTCAGATGATTGGTTCATTCGGTATCCTTATGGGGGTAGCGGCAGCTATCTATCACAACGTGGATACTGACAAGAAGCACAAATACAAAGGTATGATGATTGCGACTGCTTTGGCAACCTTCTTGACAGGGGTTACTGAACCAATCGAGTACATGTTCATGTTCGTTGCAACACCACTGTATATCATTTATGCATTTGTACAAGGTGCTGCGTTTGCAATGGCTGACATCGTTAACCTTCGTGTGCACTCATTCGGTTCTATCGAATTCTTGACCCGTACTCCTATGGCCATCAATGCTGGCTTGGGAATGGATATCATCAACTTCATCTGGGTAACTATCCTCTTTGGTGTTGTGATGTACCTCATTTCTAACTTCATGATCAAGAAGTTCAACTATGCAACTCCAGGACGTAACGGTAACTATGAAACAGCAGATGGTTCAGATGAAGCTTCTTCATCAGAGTCAACTGGTGGTAAAGTTGCTGAAGCATCTCAAGCAGTAAATGTTATCAACCTTCTGGGCGGTCGCGCTAATATCGTAGATGTAGATGCATGTATGACTCGTCTGCGTGTGACTGTCAAAGATGCTGAAAAAGTTGGAACAGAAGAACAGTGGAAAGCTGAAGGCGCTATGGGCTTGGTTATGAAAGGTCAAGGCGTTCAAGCTATCTACGGACCAAAAGCTGACGTTCTCAAATCTGATATTCAAGACTTGTTGGATTCTGGTGAAGTGATTCCTGAAACACTTCCTAGCCAAAAAGCAGAATCAGCAGCTGCTGAAGTTACTTATAAAGGTGTGACTGAGGAAGTTGAAACTGTTGCGGACGGTCAAGTCATTGACTTGGCAAACGTTAAAGATCCAGTCTTCTCACAAAAAATGATGGGCGACGGATTTGCAGTTGAGCCTGAAAACGGTAAGATTTATTCACCAGTTGCCGGTACAGTAACTAGCGTCTTCCCTAGCAAGCATGCTATCGGTCTTGTAACAGATAACGGCTTAGAAGTTTTGGTACATATTGGTTTGGAAACTGTTAGCCTTGAAGGTAAACCATTCGAAGTTCATGTTTCAGAAGGTCAAAAAGTTGCAGCTGGAGATCTTCTAGTCACGGCTGACTTGGAAGCAATCAAGGAAGCAGGACGTGAAACTTCAACAATCGTAGTCTTCACAAATGCAGCAGCTATCAAGTCTGTAACAGTAGAAAAACTTGGTCAAGCATCTGCTAAGACAGTTGTTGCTAAGGTTGAATTGTAAAATAGAAAAGAGAAATCATGGCAAAATTCCTGACATTAAATACTCATAGTTGGATGGAAGAAGAGCAAGAAACCAAGCTTAATGAGCTTGCAGAACGCATTCTTCAAGAAAAATATGATGTCATTTGCCTGCAGGAAGTCAATCAATTAACGGAGTCTGAACAGGTTGTTCAGGCTCCTTTCTATCAGGCGGTTGAAGGAGCGATTGCGATCCATCAAGACCATTTTGCTCTATGTCTGGTAGAAAAGTTGGCTGAGGCAGGACTGGACTATCATTGGTCCTGGGCTTATAATCATATTGGATTTGATATTTACAACGAAGGAGTGGCAATCCTATCTAGAAATCCTATGGCTCCTAGAGAAGTCCTGGTATCAGAGGCTAATGATCCTAGGGATTACCATACCCGCAAGGTCTTGCTAGCTGAGACTGAGGTAGATGGTCAATTGTTGACAATTGCCTCCTGCCATCTGTCTTGGTGGGACAAAGGTTTCCAAGGGGAATGGGCTAAGCTTGAAGCAGAGCTGCTAAAAGCAGAAACTCCTCTGGTCCTCATGGGTGATTTCAACAACCCGGTCGGTCAGCAAGGCTACCAGACCATCTTAGCCAGTCCCCTGAAGCTGCAAGATAGTCATACTGCTGCAAAAGAAGCTATCGGAGAGGCGACAGTAGAAGGGACTATTGCAGGCTGGGACGACAATAAGCATGCTCTGAAGATTGATTATGTTTTCACTAGTCAAGGGATGGACGTTGAGCGCTCCGCTGTCGTTTTTGACGGGAAAGAAATACCTGTTGTCAGTGACCACTTTGGTTTAGAAGTGCAAGTGACATGTTAGTATAATTAAAAGCAGTTCAATTTGAACTGCTTTTAATTATTTCTCACATCCGATACCATCACCATCTCTATCAAGGTGACGACCATATCCAGGTTGTCCTTGGTAAACGGGTGCAGCACCAGCTGCTCTTGCTTCGGAGCAATTTTTGTAATAAACATTAGCTTGAGGCTGTTCTTGAGCTACTTGAGCGTCTGCTTCCTCTTGTTGCTTTTGAGCCTCAGCGGCAGATTCTTCTTGTTGTCTTTGAACTTCCGCAGCCTTTTGAGCTTCCTCTTGCGCTATTCTTTCCTGTTCAGCTTTTGCAGCAGCTTCTTTTTCTTCTTGTTCAGTTTTAGCTTTTTCTGCTTTAACTTTTTTTTCTGAATCATTTTGTGTAGATGAACTACTACTTGATGAGCTAATATTTAAAGAGGATGACGAGAGACTAGGAAGAACCTCTGTATTATTTGTGTCTGAAGAGCAAGCGGCAAGAGATGCGCAAGCTAGCAAGATGCAAGAGTAAGCGATTATTTTCTTATTTGTTAATATCATAATAATCTCCTTTAAGTAAAATGATAACGTTTTCAAATCTATTGTATAAAAATTTATATAGAAAAAAATAACAGATTGGCATTTATTGTCTAATTTTTATCAAAAAAATAAACAAAAAAGATTTTCTCAACTGTTATTACCCCAAACGGCTGTCTTTTGTTATTCTTGAAAACGTGTTATAATGAAGTATTAGGATTCTAGGAGGAAATGGTATGCGTTGTCCGAAATGTGGTGGGAATAAATCAAGTGTAGTTGATAGCAGACAGGCAGAAGATGGAAATACAATCCGCCGCCGCCGTGAGTGTGAGGAATGTCAGCACCGCTTCACGACCTACGAGCGCGTCGAAGAGAGAACCCTAGTGGTTGTCAAAAAGGACGGGACACGTGAGCAATTTTCTCGAGATAAGATTTTTAACGGTATTATTCGCTCGGCTCAAAAGCGACCAGTATCTAGTGACGAAATAGAGGAGATTGTCAACCGAATCGAGCAAAAGGTCCGCAGTCAGAGCGACAATGAAATCAATAGTGAGTATATTGGATCCTTAGTCATGGATGAACTAGCAGAGCTGGATGAAATCACCTACGTTCGTTTCGCCAGTGTTTACCGGAGTTTCAAGGATGTGGGAGAGCTAGAAAGCCTGCTCAAGCAGATTACCAAGGGGTCCAAGAAGAAAAAGGACAAATAAATGAAACCAAACCATCAGTTTTCTTTCTTGCGCAATAATGCAGTCAGCCCAGATATTGCTATCTTGACCAAGCTCTATCTGCCGATTTTGGGGAGAGAAGCGGTATCACTTTATCTTTATCTGCTGTCTTTTGGGGATAATGGGCAAAAGCAGCACCTCTTCAGTCAGATTCTCAATCATTTAGATTTTGGACTTAATATTTTAGAAGAAAGTTTTGAGCGTTTAGCGGCGATTAAGCTAGTGGACCTGTATCAAACAGATGACCATTATCTGATTCAACTCCACCCGACCTTAACGGCGGAGGAATTTTTCAGCCATAATGTGTACAGCCGGCTCTTGGAAAAGAAAATCGGCGAAGCTGCTGCAGATGCCCTGCGGCCAGAAAATCCTAGTGGAGAGAAATTGGTTAAGCCTTTTATGCAGGTGTTTGGTATGGAAGCTGAGCAGACAAGAGCAGTGCGAAAGGCCAATGATTTTGACTTGGAGTATTTCAAGCAACGGATGGCTCAGGACAATCTTCGCTTTGCCAATGAAAAGGAAGATTTGTTAGAATTGTTTGCAATTGCTGAGCAGAAGAAGTGGACTTGGTATGAGACCTATGTCTTGGCTAGAGAAACTGCTGTTTCTCAGGTCATTTCTACCAAACGGATGAAGCAAAAGCTAGCTCAGAAGCCAGCAGAAGGTCAGTTTTCTAAGCAGGAGCAGTCTATTATCCAAGAAGCGAAACGAACATCGCCAATGGTCTTTCTGGCAGAAATCAAAAGAACTCGTCAGGCTACTATTACGCGGACGGAGAGAAAGCTTTTGCTGGATTTAGCTGAATTAGGCCTTTTGGACGAGGTTATCAACGTAATCTTGCTCTTGACCTTTAATAAGGTGGATTCAGCCAATCTCAATGAAAAGTATGCCCTCAAGGTAGCCAATGATTTTTCTTATCAAAAGGTGACGACAGCTGAGGAAGCGGTCCTGAAAATCCGTGAGCGCAACCAGCAGCTCCAGAACCGTCCAGCTAAATCTGGACAAGGCTCTACCAAGAGCAACGTACCTGACTGGAGTCAGCCGGATTATAAAAATGAAACGAGTGCAGAGAAGCAGGCCGAGCTAGAAGAACAGAAACGTCGGCTCTTAGCCAAACTTGAAGGAGGAGGCGAATAAATGGAGAAAATAGGACAGAATATGCCTCATATGAATAGGGTGCGGCAGTTTGACTATCAGGAGCTGGTCAAGCAGATTATGGCCGACCCAGATGTGGCAGCCTTTATCCAGCAGGAAAAGCTGACCCAAGCTGAGATTCAGCGTAGTGTCTCCAAGTTTAACCAGTATATTACGGAGCGCAACCGCTTTTTGCTGGGGGACGAGACCTATATTGCCAAGGGCTATAAGCCAATCTTGGTGAAAAATGAAGGCTATGCGGATGTTGCCTATGAAGAGACGCCTGAGTTGATTGAGCAGGAGAGACAGGAGGCCATTAGAAACCGTCTCAATCTTATCAGTCTACCAGCCAGTCTCAAGGAGGCCAGTCTAGCTCAGGTGGATCTGGATGATGTTGGTCGCTACAAGGCTTTTGAACTATTGACCAACTTTGTCGCGGAGTTTCCGCATTATCAGAAGGCTGTTTATCTCTACGGTGATTTTGGAGTCGGGAAGAGCTACATGATGGCTGCTCTGGCTCATGATTTGTCAGAAAAACGCAGTGTTTCAACGACTCTGCTCCATTATCCAAGCTTTGTTTTGGATGTGAAGAATGCGATTAGTTCCGGCTTGGTCAAGGAGAAGATTGACCAGGTTAAGACAGCTCAAGTGCTGATTTTGGACGATATCGGAGCAGAGCAGTCTAGTCCTTGGATGCGAGATGAGATTTTGCAGGTCATTCTCCAGCACCGCATGCAGGAAAATCTGCCAACTTTCTTTACTTCTAACTTTAGTTTTGCGGATTTAGAGCGTCACTTTGCCAGCTCTAAGAATGGCGATGAGACTTGGCAGGCCAAGCGGGTTATGGAGCGAATTAAGTTTCTGGCTCAGGAGGTACGCCTAGAAGGAGAGAACCGCCGATGAATGAAACGATTAACTTAATGAAATCTCATACGTCTGTTCGCCGATTTACGGAGGAGCAGATTTCGGATAAGGAATTACGTGCCATCATTGATGCTGGTCGAGCTGCGTCCAGTTGGAAGAATTTCCAGTCCTATTCTATCATTGTGGTGCGAAGCAAAGAGAAAAAAGAAGCCCTCTTTGACCTGGTGCCTCAAGAATCCATTCGGCAGTCTTCGGCTTTCCTGCTTTTTGTTGGCGACCTCAATCGTGCCCAAAAGGGCGTTCAATTGCATACGGAAGACTTTTATCCTGAGGGGGCGGAGAATCTCCTGATTAGCTCAGTAGATGCCGCTTTGGCGGGGCAAAATACCCTGTTAGCAGCTGAAAGTTTGGGTTATGGTGGGGTAATCATTGGACTGGTTCGTTATGCTTCCAGTCAAATCGCAGAGCTTTTCAAGCTGCCGGACTACACTTATCCGGTCTTTGGGATTGCTCTGGGGACTCCCAACCAGAACCATGCAGTCAAGCCACGTCTGCCTTATGAAGCAGTGATCTTTGAGGAAGAATATCGTGAACAGGATTGTTCAACTATTCAAGCCTATGACCGCGTACAGACTGAATATGCTGGCGAGCGAGCTAAGGAAACCTGGAGTCAGCGCCTAGCTGCCCAATTTGGTCAGGAGCCTAATCAGGCTATTGACCAATTGTTCAAAGAAAAGAAATTAGAAAAATAGGGCGGAGTTTGGCTCTGTCCTAAAGAATGAAAGAGGAAAAACATGGCCTTACCAACTATTGCCATTGTCGGCCGTCCCAATGTCGGCAAGTCAACGCTCTTCAATCGGATTGCTGGTGAGCGAATTTCCATTGTGGAAGATGTCGAAGGGGTGACCCGCGACAGAATCTATGCGACCGCAAACTGGCTCAACCGTAAGTTTAGTATTATTGATACGGGCGGAATTGACGATGTTGACGCGCCTTTTATGGAGCAAATCAAGCACCAGGCTGAGATTGCCATGGATGAAGCGGATGTCATCGTTTTTGTCGTGTCTGGCAAGGAAGGTATTACGGATGCGGACGAGTATGTGGCTCGCATGCTCTATAAGACTCATAAGCCGATTATTTTAGCGGTCAATAAGGTCGACAATCCTGAAATGCGCAATGAGATTTTTGATTTCTATGCGCTGGGCTTGGGTGATCCATTCCCGGTTTCCTCAGTCCATGGGATTGGTACAGGGGATGTTCTTGATGCTATTGTTGAAAATCTGCCTAATGAAGAAGTGGCTGAAAATCCTGATATGATTAAGTTTAGCTTGATTGGCCGTCCTAATGTCGGTAAGTCGAGCTTGATCAATGCCATCTTGGGTGAGGAGCGGGTTATTGCCAGTCCTGTTGCTGGTACTACGCGTGACGCTATTGATACGGTCTTTACGGACAGTGAAGGTCAGGAATTTACCATGATTGACACGGCTGGTATGCGCAAGTCAGGTAAGGTCTATGAAAATACAGAGAAATACTCTGTCATGCGGGCCATGCGGGCCATTGATCGCTCAGATGTCGTTCTCATGGTGCTGAATGCCGAAGAAGGAATTCGTGAGTACGACAAGCGAATCGCTGGCTTTGCCCATGAAGCAGGAAAAGGGATTGTCATCGTTGTCAATAAGTGGGACACACTGGAAAAAGACAACCATACCATGAAAGACTGGGAAGAAGATATTCGTGACCAGTTCCAGTATCTGTCTTATGCACCGATTATCTTTGTCTCTGCCCTGACCAAGCAGCGTCTCCATAAGCTGCCGGACATGATTAAGCAAATCAGTCAAAACCAAAACACCCGTATTCCATCAGCGGTGCTCAATGATGTTATCATGGATGCCATCGCCATTAATCCGACACCAACTGACAAGGGCAAACGTCTCAAGATTTTTTATGCGACTCAGGTAGCGACCAAACCTCCGACTTTTGTCATCTTTGTCAACGAAGAAGAGCTTATGCACTTCTCTTACCTGCGTTTCCTGGAAAATCAAATCCGCAAGGCTTTTGTCTTTGAAGGGACCCCGATTCACTTGATTGCAAGGAAGCGGAAGTAGAAGCTGGAAGATTGGGGATTTCTACTTTTACTATGAGGAGATAGAAAGTGTCATATTTTGAATTATTTATAATAACTTTCTTGTCTGTATTTCTGCTTGTAGTTTGGGCATTAAGGAGATATCTAGGGAATAATATAGTGTTTTGGATACTTGCAACTATTTATTTACTGGCTTTCTTTCTTCTGCTTTGGCAACTTTTTTTCAGTGGAGTTGAAGTACAAGTGCAAGGTCACTATTTGAGTTAAACTTATTATAGTTTTTATGAGAAGGCTATTGTTTTTTTGCTTATGCTATGGTCTTTGTTTAAGCTTATTCTAGTTATATCACTGTATGTTACAATTGGTATGTTCTTAGTGAAAAATTCTTCTCAAAGCACAGCGGCTTAAACAAGGGCAAGCGTCTCAAGATTTTTTATGCGACTCAGGTAGCGACCAAACCTCCGACCTTTGTCATCTTTGTCAACGAAGAAGAGCTTATGCACTTCTCTTACCTGCGTTTCTTGGAAAATCAAATCCGCAAAGCTTTTGTCTTTGAAGGGACGCCCATTCACCTGATAGCAAGGAAGCGGAAGTAGAGTTGGGAAGTAGCAATTTGACAAACATACGTTTATATGTAAAAATGAAAGTAAGCATAAGAGCTTGCTTTTCTTTTTTTATGTCGAAAGTATGGTATAATGGTGAGATAAATGTAAGGTGGTAATTATGGCAAAATTAATTCCTGGTAAGATTCGGACAGAAGGAATAAACTTAGCCGAAGCTGGAAAAATTGAAATTTTAGAAGCCAAGGATTCTTTTTTATTCGCTCGGATTGATGAACAAAATTTACGGTATAGTTTAAATGATGATGCTATTTTTTGTTCTTGCGATTTTTTTAAAAAGAAAAAATACTGTGCTCATTTAGCTGGTTTAGAATATTTTCTAAAAAATGATATAGATGGTAAGACTTTTTTGGAAAATATGGAGAAAAAAGAAACTTCACAGCAGGAGACACAAAAATTAGTATCTTTCGGAAGTTTATTTCTAGATAAAATCTTTTCTGAAAAATCTAAAGAGGATGTTCGATATGAATTATCTGCTTTTGGTCAAGAAGATGATTACCTTGGACATATTCTTTGGACTCTTAGAATTTCACGTTTACCAGATGAACGTTCCTATGTCATTCGAGATATTTTATCTTTTTTGAGGACCGTGGTAAAAAAAGGATATTACCAAATTGGAAAAAGCTATTATGAATCAATTTGCTTTGAAGAATTTGATGAGGCTAGTCAGGAACTTCTCATTTTTTTACAGGGGCTATTAAAGGATTGCCAAGGAAAAGAATCCAATTTCATTTTTCCAAATACAGGACGCAACTTATTTTTTCCTGCAAGTCTATTTGAAGAAGGAGTCAATCTGTTAATGAATCTCACTTCATTTCAGTTGGAATGTGGCTTCTATAGTTACAGAGAAGTTATGTTTCAGGATTTTCATGAGGATGCTGGGATTTATCAGTTTGAGGTTGAAGAAAATGCTGATTACTTTGAATTAGCGGTTTCAGAAAAAAATTATAAAATGTTATATGATGGTCAATATATTTTATCTAGCAATACCTTTTACCAATTAAATCATAAACAAATCACTTTAATAAAAGCATTAAGAGATTTACCTATGGGTCAAGCCGGGGAAAAGCATTTGCAGTTTGATAGGACTGAGAAAGATAAATTGGCAGGTAGTTTATCCATGTTTAGTGAAGTTGGTCGGGTTGAAGCTCCGAAATCATTAATGATACATGAATTTACGCCTCACTTTAGTTTTGACATTGCGGAAAATCGGGAAATCGTTTTGACTCTCCTTTTTGAATTTGAGGATAGAAAGATAACGAGTAGAGAAGAACTAGAAAAATTACCATATGCTAGTGATTTTACTCATGAGCAAGACATTTTTAAAACGATGGTATCTAATGGTTTTTCTGACAATTTTGTCAGTCGACGGTTACCTCTGAAATCGGAGGAGATTTATCATTTCTTTTCTGAGGTTATTCCGTCATTTAGAAAATTGGGTAAGGTTTGGTTATCTGATCAATTGCAGGAGCTAGGAGTTTCTGCAAAACCAGATGTTTCAGTCCAACTTAATGGAGGCCTCTTGGATGTTGGTTTCGATTTTGCCGGTATTGCGCAGTCAGAGGTCGATGCAGTGCTTGATTCGCTCTTCAAGGAGCAGGACTTCTTTATCAGTAAGTCTGGGCAAGTCTTGATTTTCGATGAAGAGACCAAGGAGATGAGTCGGACTTTGCAGCAGCTGCGGAGTAAGCGGACTAAAAATGGCTTCATTCAGACCAGCAGTCTGGCAGCTTATCAACTGGCAGAGTTTTTCAAGGGCAAGGATAGGGTACAGTTTTCAAAAGATGTGCAGCAACTGGCCTTTGACCTGACTCACCCAGAGGAATTCCCTCTTCCTGAGCTGCAAGTCAAGGCTGACCTTCGGGATTACCAAGAGACGGGTGTCAAGTGGTTATCTATGCTGGATAAGTATGGATTTGGTGGAATTCTGGCTGACGATATGGGACTAGGGAAGACCCTGCAGACGATTTCTTTTCTGAGTTCGCGTATAGATGATTCTAAGAAAGTTTTAATCTTGGCACCATCCAGCCTGATTTACAACTGGAGCGATGAGTTCGCTAAATTTGCTCCGCATTTGGATGTGGCGGTGGTGTATGGTCTGAAAAATGTTCGTGATGAGCTGATTGCGGAGAAACATCAGATTACCATTACCAGCTATGCTTCTTTCAGGCAGGATGTGGAAGAATACCGGGACAACCACTTCCAGTATCTGATTTTGGATGAGGCTCAGGTAATGAAGAATGACCAGACCAAGATTGCCCAGTATTTGCGGGATTTTGAAGTGGAGCATACCTATGCCCTTTCTGGAACGCCGATTGAGAATAATCTGGGAGAACTTTGGTCTATTTTCCAAATTGTCATGCCAGGACTTTTGCCAAGTAAAAAGGAATTTTTAAAACTGCAGGCTGAGAAAGTCGCTCGCTATATCAAACCATTTGTCATGCGGCGCAAGAAAGAAGATGTGCTGCAGGAATTGCCTGATTTGATTGAAGTTGCCTATCGCAATGAATTGGCAGATAGTCAGAAGACTATTTATCTGGCTCTGCTCAAGCAGATGCAGGACAGAATCATCCATGCGACAGAAGATGAAATCAACCGCAGCAAGATAGAGATTCTGTCAGGTCTTATGCGCCTCCGCCAGATCTGTGACACTCCGAAGCTGTTTATGGAAGATTACGAGAGCGAGAGCGGTAAGCTGGAAAGTTTGCGAGAATTACTTGAACAGATACAAGATGGTAATCGCCGTGTCCTCATATTTTCACAATTTCGTGGTATGCTGGATATTATCGAGAGTGAGCTGGACAAGATGGGCATGGAGTCCTTTAAGATTACTGGCTCTACTCCAGCCAAGGAGCGTCAGGACATGACAACATCCTTCAATGAGGGCCAGCGTTCAGCCTTTCTAATCTCCCTCAAGGCCGGAGGTGTCGGTCTCAATCTGACTGGTGCAGACACAGTCATCTTGGTCGACCTCTGGTGGAATCCAGCGGTTGAGGCCCAGGCTATCGGCCGCGCCCACCGTATTGGTCAGGAGCGCAATGTCGAAGTCTATCGGATGATTACACGGGGAACGATTGAGGAGAAGATACAGGAGTTGCAGGAGAGCAAGCGCAATCTGGTTTCGACTATTCTTGACGGAGCAGAAGCCAAATCCAGTCTCTCTGTGGAGGAAATTCGAGAAATTCTGGGAATTTCGGCAGAATAGCTTGAAAAATAGCCTGAATAGTTTATAATAATGAAGGGTTGAAAGGAAAAAGATATGACTGATAAACAATTTCCTCTGGTGTCAGATGATGAAATCATGCTGACGGAAATGCCGCATATGAATCTTTATGATGAATTGGATCTCATTAGTAACATTACCGGAGACTATACAGACCGTAATTATTTGGAATGGATGCCGATTGTGGACTCCAGTAGGCATGCTCCCATCGCTGCCAGTCAGGCTATCAGAAGACCGCTGCAAAAGCAATCTGCTTTCAAGGATTTTAAAAAGCCGATTGATAAGAAAGATCCGGCCATTCGTTATGCTGAGCAGGCACGCGAGGAGGCTCGGGCAGATTTGAAAAAGAAGCGTTCAGCGTCTTATCTGACCAGCGACCTTCCGACTAAGGTCCGCAGCAGAAAGCTTCCGACAGCTTCTAATGCGGAAAGACCGAAGCCAACAGCCCCTTTTCAAAAGAATACATCGGGCGAATTTACGAAGTTTGGCGATAGGCTTCAGCAGGATAACTATATTTTGGCAGATATTCAGCCTGAGTATAGCCCTCAGCCACAGGAGACGGAAGAAAAGCCTAAGAAGAACAATTATGATTTTTTAAAAACCAGTCAGATCTATAATCAGGATAGGGCTAAGGAGGAGCAGTTGAAGCATTCCAAGGCTCAAGAGCTGAACTTGACAGGCTTGGACAGTGAATAAAGCTGGCTTGCTCGAGTATTTTCTGCCTGCAATTTTCTAATGTATAAAGGAAATTGCTGTTTGCTTATGTAAATGTAAAATCTATCTGCATATAACATCCATCATCGGTTGAAGAAGACTGATGCTAGAAGCTGGGACCTACTGATTGGTCCGGCTTCTTTGGTGTTTTGGTGGTGCCTAAAAGCTTGTACATAAAGAAAATCCCTGCGGGCTGATTAGGGTCTGCGGAGATTTTCCTCTTTTGACTTGCTTTTATGGCCTTGTATCTTAAGGAGTAATCATGACGAAAACCTATCATTTTATCGGGATTAAGGGCTCTGGTATGAGCGCTTTGGCTTTGATGCTGCACCAGATGGGCCATAAGGTTCAGGGCAGTGATGTTGATAAATATTATTTCACTCAGCGCGGTCTGGAGCAGGCTGGCATTTCCATCCTGCCTTTTGATGAAAAGAATATCCAGCCAGACTTCGAAATCATTGCCGGCAATGCCTTCCGTCCAGATAACAATGTAGAAATTGCTTATGCAGACGCTAACGGTATTGGCTATAAACGCTACCATGAATTTTTAGGTGGCTTTATGCGTGACTTTGTCAGCCTGGGAGTGGCTGGTGCCCACGGGAAGACCTCAACAACGGGTATACTCTCCCACGTTCTCTCCAATATTACGGATACTAGCTATCTGATTGGGGATGGTACAGGTCGCGGTTCTGCCAATGCCAAGTACTTTGTCTTTGAGTCAGACGAGTACGAGCGTCATTTCATGCCTTATCATCCAGAATATTCGATCATTACCAATATCGACTTTGACCATCCGGATTATTTCACGAGCCTGGAAGATGTCTTTAACGCTTTCAATGACTATGCCAAGCAGATTACCAAAGGACTCTTCATTTATGGAGAAGATGAGCAATTGCGCCGGATTACGTCCAATGCCCCGATTTACTACTATGGCTTCAAGGAAGAGGGAAATGACTTTGTCGCTCACGACCTCTTACGTTCTACCAGCGGATCAGGCTTTAAAGTTTCTTTCCGCGGGCAAGAGCTGGGTGAGTTCCAAATTCCAAGCTTTGGCCGCCACAACATTATGAATGCAACAGCAGTCATCGGCCTCTTGTACACTGCAGGTCTTGATCTGAATCTAGTTCGGGAACACCTCAAGACTTTTGGCGGAGTTAAGCGCCGCTTTACAGAGAAAATTGTCAACGAAACAGTTATCATTGATGACTTTGCTCACCATCCAACAGAAATTATCGCAACTCTGGATGCAGCTCGTCAGAAGTATCCAAGCAAGGAAATCGTGGCAATCTTCCAACCGCATACCTTCACTCGGACCATTGCTCTTTTGGACGAATTTGCGGATGCCCTTAATCAGGCTGACTCAGTCTACCTAGCTCAGATTTACGGATCTGCGCGTGAGGTGGACAATGGTGATGTTAAGGTCGAAGATTTGGCTGAAAAGATTGTGAAGCGGGCCAAGGTCATTGACGTGGATAATGTTTCTCCGCTTCTTGATCACGATAATGCCGTTTATGTCTTTATGGGAGCTGGAGACATCCAGACCTATGAATATTCCTTTGAACGCCTCCTGTCCAATCTGACAAGCAACGTTCAGTAGGAGGAGACTTGATGGAAGCACCGATTCGAATCAGACAGGCCGACTTGAGCGACTGGGAAGAAATTCTTGCAATTGAGCAGCTAAATTTTCCAGCAGCAGAAGCAGCCAGTTCCGAAGTTATCAAAGAGCGGATTGAGCAGATTCCAGATACTTTTTTGCTAGCAGAGTTGCATGGTCAGCTGGCGGGCTATATTGTTGGACCAGCTGTTCAGGAGCGATATCTGACAGATGATCTCTATAGCAAGGTGGGTGCTAATCCTCCAGAAGGTGGCTTCATTGCCGTCCAAAGTCTGTCCGTCCATCCGGATTTTCAGAGGCAGGGGGTCGGAACCTTGTTGCTTGCAGCTTTCAAGGAGACAGCTGTTCAGCAAAATCGACAGGGCATTAGCCTAACCTGTCATGATGAGCTGATACCTTATTATGAGATGAATGGTTTCGTCCACGAAGGGATTTCTGACTCAACTCATGGTGGAGCTGTCTGGTCTGATATGGTGTGGGAAAATCCCAATTTTAAGGAGAAGTGATGATTATCCGTCAAGCTCAAATGGCTGACTTAGATGCCATTTATGCTATCGAATTGGAGAATTTCAGTCCAGAAGAGGCTGTTAGCCGCGAAAGTCTAGCAGCACATATCCAAACCCTATCTTCGACTTTTTTGGTGGCAGAAAAGGACGGTAAGATTATGGGCTATCTGGAGGGACCTGTCCGTCCAGAACGTTATTTAAAGGACATTTCCTTTACAGAGGAGATTGAAGATTATGGTCATCTGGACGGTGGCTTTATCTCTCTGACCAGCCTTTCTATCTCGAAGGATGCTCAGGGGATGGGAGTCGGTCGCAAGCTACTGGAAGCTATGAAAGAAATTGCTATAGCAGATGAACGCCACGGCATCAATCTGACTTGCCACGACTACCTCACCGCTTACTACGAGAAGCATGCCTTTGTAAATGAAGGTTTGTCACAATCAACTTATGCAGGCGCTACTTGGTTTGATATGGTCTGGGAAAATCCTAGACTCAAACTGCAAAAAAACCAATAATAAGCTAGAAAATCCTACTCTTATTGCATTTATCTGACTTTTAAGATATAATGTTAGGGATTATGATGAAGGAGGTCAAATTTTTGACTGAAAAATCACAAGACAAAGAGAAGAATCTGAGCTTTAAAGAGCAGATTTTGAAAGATTTAGCTGGAGAAAAGGAAGAACAAACTCCCTCTTCAACTAGCCAATCAGAAGCGGACTCTGCTTCTGCAAAAGAAACAGCAGCTGCGGAGGACTTTGAAGCTAGACCGGCTTCGGTAGATGTTTCCTACAAGGTTTCAGAGAATGAAAAGGCTCACCCTCAGGTCTATGGCCGAGTGGATGAGGAAGATAAGAAGCCCAATGAGGTCCTATCTCGGGCTAATCGGGCCAACAATACGGTCAAGAAAAAACGTCAAAACACCTTAGCCCGCAGGATTATGACAACGGTTCTGCTGATTGTCCTGCTGGGACTTGTGGTCACAGGAGTTGTCGGCTATACTTATGTATCTTCAGCTCTTAAACCCGTTGATGCAAACGCAACAGAGTATGTGACGGTTGAAGTACCAGAAGGCTCAAGCTCTAAGCAGATTGGGGAAATCCTCGAAAAAAAGGGGCTGATTAAAAATGCCCAAGTTTTTAGTCTCTATTCCAAGATTAAAAGCTTTAACAATTACCAGTCTGGCTATTACAATCTCCAGAAGAGTATGGACCTAGATACCATTGCTCGGCAGCTTCAGGAAGGTGGAACAGATACGCCGCAACCACCAGTTGTTGGCAAGGTTACTATTCCTGAAGGATATACACTGGAGCAGATTGCAGAGGCTGTGACGGTTAATGCAGCTGCAACTTCTAAAAAGACTAGCAAGACACCTTTTAGCAAGGACGATTTCCTAGCTAAGGTGCAGGATGAAGCTTTCATTTCCAAGATGGCGGCTAAATATCCACAGCTGCTGGGCACATTGCCAAGTAAGGACAGCGGAGTCAAGTATCGCTTAGAAGGTTACCTCTTCCCTGCCACTTATAACTATGGTGAGGATGCGGATTTGGAAAGCTTGATTGACCAGATGTTGGGCGCTATGAATACCAATCTATCTTCTTACTACTCTACTATTGAATCAAAGAACTTGACGGTTAATGAAGTTCTGACTCTTGCTTCTCTGGTAGAAAAAGAAGGTTCGACAGACCAGGACCGCAAAGATATTGCCAGCGTCTTTTATAATCGTCTCAATCAAGCGATGCCGCTTCAGAGTAATATCGCTATCCTTTATGCTCAAGGCAAGCTAGGAAAGAAAACGACTCTGAAAGAGGACGCTGAGATTGATACCAATATCGACTCGCCTTTCAATGTCTATAAAAAAGAAGGGCTTATGCCTGGGCCAGTTGATAGTCCGAGCCTATCTGCTCTAGAGGCTACCATTAATCCAAGTAAGACGGACTACCTATACTTTGTGGCAAATGTTGAAACAGGCGCTGTTTACTTCGCTAATACTTATGAGGAACACGCCAAAAATGTTGAGGAGCATGTCAATAGCAAGCTCACTCAATCCAGTAGCAGTTCTAATTAGACTGCTGTCATTGCAGACGAGAGAAAGCTAGCTCATTTTGTTCTAGCTTTCTCAGTCCTGCTATATAAAAAAGGGACTGATACAGACTTGTCTCAGCCTCTTGTTTTAGTTTTAAAATAAAAGAAAATAAAAGAAAAGAGAAAAAATGGCTGAAAAAACTTATCCTATGACCCTAGAGGAAAAGGAAAAACTAGAAAAAGAATTAGAAGAATTGAAATTGGTGCGTCGTCCAGAAGTGGTAGAACGTATTAAGATTGCCCGCTCATACGGCGATTTGTCAGAAAATAGTGAATACGAAGCTGCTAAGGACGAACAGGCTTTTGTGGAAGGTCAGATTTCTAGTCTGGAAACCAAGATCCGTTATGCTGAGATTGTAAACAGTGACGCTGTAGCCAAGGATGAAGTAGCTATCGGAAAAACAGTTACCATCCAAGAAGTAGGCGAAAGCGAAGAGGAAGTCTACATTATCGTTGGTTCTGCTGGTGCAGATGCTTTTGCAGGCAAGGTATCCAATGAAAGCCCGATTGGTCAAGCTTTGATTGGCAAAAAGACAGGTGATACTGCAACAGTCGAAACACCGGTTGGCAGCTACGATGTTAAAATTCTCAAGGTTGAAAAAACCGTTTAATAAATACCAAAAGGAACTGGCTAGAAGACTGGTTCTTTTTTCGTTTCTTTTAAGACAGAGAGTGTAGGCTAGATAAGAAGAGCAGGGGAAAAATAGAGAAAAGACAGATGGTTATGCTATAATGAGAATAAGCTAGAAAAGTAGGAGAACTGTATGCAAGAGCAAGATATTTATGGGAAATATGGTGTCTACCTGCCCAAGATTTTAGATGATCTTAGTCAGCGTATTCAAGAGGCTAATGAACGAGTCAAGCAGGAAACAGGGCAGAAGCTTTTTGAGCATTTTAATGCACGGGTCAAGCAGGCAGCCAGTATGGAAGAGAAATGTCAACGTAAGAATCTGCCTAGGGTGCCAGAGTCTGCCCTGAAAGAAATTCGTGATGCGATTGGGATTCGGATTGTTTGCGGTTTTATTGAGGACATCTATCAGACTATTGAGGTGCTTCGTCAGCTGGAGGGCTGTGAGATTGTTCTGGAAAAGGACTATATCCGAGCTGCCAAGCCTAATGGCTATCGCTCCTACCACTTGATATTAGAGGTGGAGACTCCTTATGAGGACTGTCATGGTCAAAACCCCGGCCGCTATTTTGTAGAAATCCAGCTTCGGACCATTGCTATGGATTCTTGGGCCAGCTTAGAGCATCAGATGAAGTACAAGCATGAGATTAAAGACAGCAAGCGGATTGTCCGCGAGCTAAAACGCTGTGCTGATGAGCTGGCTTCCTGTGATGTGACCATGCAGACCATCCGCAATTTGATTCGAGAAAGTGAGTGATATGATGAAAATTTTATTAGCTGAAGATGAGCAACAGCTGTCCCGAGTTTTGGAAACAGCGATGACCCATGAAGGCTATCAGGTTGATACAGCCTTTGATGGGCAGGAAGCTGTGGACTTAGCCAAGGGAAATGCCTATGATTTGATGATTCTGGATATCATGATGCCGGTCAAGACAGGCATTGAAGCCTTGAAAGAAATTCGCCAGTCCGGCAATACGACCCATGTCATCATGCTGACAGCTATGTCAGAGGTGGATGACAAGGTCACAGGGCTGGATGCCGGTGCAGATGATTATCTGACCAAGCCCTTCTCTCTGAAAGAGCTTCTGGCTCGCCTACGCTCTATGTCCAGACGAGTAGCGACGTTCACCCCCAATTTGCTGCAGATTGGCCAAACCAGTCTCAATGTCGGAGAACATGAGCTTATTAGCTCCAACTCCATCCGCCTAGCCGGTAAGGAATCTAGAATGATGGAATTTCTCATGCTTAATGCTCAGAAGAGTCTTTCTACTCAGGAAATCTTCCGCCATGTTTGGTCCAAAGATGAGGATGAGGATTTGGACGAAGGCTTCGTCTGGATTTATATTTCCTATTTGCGTCAGAAGCTGAAGGCTATTCATGCTGATCTTGCTATCTTGGGTGAGGAAGGCGGCAGTTTCACTCTGGTGCCGCTGGAAGGAGATAGCCATGTTTCGGAAGCTTAAAATTCGGTTCATTCTGTTGGCTTCGGCAGCTATTGTCTGTATTTTGCTGACCATGATTGCTGTCTTAAACTCCGTTCGCTTTCTGCAGACCAACGGAGAAATCCAAGCCGTTCTCAATATTCTATCTGCCAATAATGGAGATTTTCCCAGCGTAGAAGAAACGGCAGAGAGCTTGCAAAACGACCGTATCACCATTGACACGATCTACCAATACCGCTATTTCAGTGTGGTCTATAAGGAAGACAAAACACTTTACTCCACCAACTTAGACCATCTTTCCAATCTATCTAAGGAGCAGGCGCTTAGCTACGCTAACAAAGTGATTAAGGACAGTCGTAGCAGTGGAGTTTTTAAGGTAGGTAGTCAATTTTATTCCTACCAGATAACGCAGGATTCCAAGACCAAGCGCTATTTACTGGTGGTCTTAGATTCGACCAATTACCTCGAAAGCCGCAATGACTTTTTCTGGCTGTCTATCCAGTTATGCTTCTATAGCTTTATTTTCTTTGTCTTAGTAGTGTCTGGATTTTCCAACTTTGCCATCCGTCCCTATATCAAAAACTATGAAAACCAGAAGCGTTTTATCACTAATGCGGGACATGAATTGAAGACGCCATTGGCAATCATCTCAGCCAATACGGAGCTGCAAGAGCTGATGACTGGCGAAAATGAATGGACAGAAAGCACCAAGGACCAGGTCAAGCGTCTCAGTAATCTAATCAATCAAATGGTTGTTCTGGCCCGTCTGGAAGAGCAACCAGATGTTACTTTGGTAGATGTGAATTTCTCAGAAGTTGTCAAAAAAGTGGCTGGGAACTTCAAGTCTGTCATTGAGAAGGCAGGCAAGAAGTATGAGATCAAGCTGCAGGAAGATATCCATGTTAAGGCAACTGAAGATGAACTTTATGAATTGGTTAGTATCCTGATTGACAATGCCTGCAAGTATTGTGACGAAGATGGGCAAATTTTTGTCACCCTGACCAAGGCTAAGCGCGGGAAACGAGCCCGTTTGACGGTGGCCAATAGTTACGCGGACGGCAAAAATGTTGATTACAGCCGTTTCTTTGATCGTTTCTATCGCGAAGACGAATCGCACAATCAGAAGCAGCCTGGCTACGGGATTGGCCTATCCATGGCAGAAAGTCTGGTTCGGATTTTTAAGGGCAGGATTTGGGTTTCATATAAGAAAGGCTTGATTGGCTTTACCGTTTTATTGTGATAGAGTCACCTCGTTCATCAGTTATTGCTTTGTTTGCTGAGTTTTTTATATCGGTTACGCTGATTCTTACTTGAGATTAAAAAATTCTTCTAGTATTAGCTAGAAGAATTTTTCTTTATCTTGACCGTTGCTTACCAGCATTGCGGTTCTTTTTCTTTTTGTTCTTTTGCTCAATAGCCGGCTGAGCTTTTGGAGTGACATCTTTAGCCCGGCTAGCTTTTTTCAAACCTTTAGGAGGATTGTTTTCAAATTCCTCTGCCACCTGTTTTCTCAGGCGAGGTCGAATGATGTAGTTAATGATAAATTGCTGGATGATTTGGATAAAACCACCGACTACCCAGTAGAGAGTAACTGCAGCAGGAGAGAAGAATGAGAAACCAACAATCATGATAGGGCTCATATAAGAAGCTTGTTTCATGCTGTTTCTTTGAGTTTCATCTTCAATGCCATGCAGAGAGAGCACTGACTGGATATAGTAGAGGATACCGACAATGGCAGTCAAAGCCCAGTCGCTTTTGGCCAGGTCTTTAATCCAGAGGAAGGAACTGCCTGCAACTCCTTGAGTATACTGGGCTGCAAAGAAGAGGGCTGAGAAGAAAGGCATTTGGATGAGCAGAGGCAGACAGCCTATACCGCCAAACATGCTGAGTCCATTTTCCTTTTGAGCAGCCATCAGTTCTTGCTGAGCCTGCATTTTCTCTTCCTGAGTTTCGGCATTTTTGATTCGCTCTTGGATTGGGGCAAAAATCGGCTTAAAGTAGTTCATCTTTTCAGACTGAAGAGTAGCCTTCCAAGACTGATAGATACCCAGCGGCAGAATGATAATCCGCACGATGAGCGTAACGATAATAATCGCCAGACCATAACCTAGGCCTGAATTCTTGGCAAAGAATTGGATACCATCCGCCATGGGCTGACCAATCACATCCCAGATCAGACCAGAAGGATTGCCGGCCTTGTCGCGGCCTACACAGCCAGACAGGAAAAGAAGCGCAGCCAGTCCCATACCTGAGAATAAAAAGCGTTTGAAATGTTTCACGAGTTCATATCCTTTGTTTCTAAAAAATAATACCTATCTATTCTACTGTTTTTTTGCAAAATATACAATAGTTCTGCAGACCTAATTTGAAATTTTAAAGTCAGAGTAAGAGTCGAAATTGGCCATAGTGACATCCAAATAACTGACCTTAGAAAAAGGTGTCGGTCCCTTGCGGATTTCTTGGATAAATTTGGCCATCAGAGCTGGGTCATCAGCCTGAGCCAGAATGCCAACAGTACCGTCATCGTTGTTCCAGACCCGGCCGGTAATACCTCCGATTTCCAGCGCTAGAGAATAGACTCCCCAGCGGAATCCGACCCCTTGTACTCGTCCTTGGGCTATCATTTTTACTTTCTGCATGGTGTCCTCCTTTAGTGAGCGGACCGAGGGGATTTAAGCCCTCAGTATGAGTGCAAGTCTGCTAAATTATGGTATAATGTTCTTATGAATATTATAACCTCAAAAGCCAATAATGTGGTAAAAAAAGCTAAAAAACTTCATCACAAAAAATACCGCAAGGATTCTTATTTGATCGAGGGCTGGCATTTATTTGAGGAGGCTGTCAGCAGCGGGGCAGAGCTGATTCGGATTTTTGCTTTAGCGGAATACGCAGAGCGATTAGCTGATTTTTCTCAGGTGATTTTTGTCAGTCCAGAGATTTTAGCAGATTTGGCTGATAGTAAGACACCACAAGGGATTGTCGCGGAAGTGGCTTTTGAAAGGGAAGAAATACCGGCGGAGTTAAGCGGACGCTATCTTTTCTTGGAGGACGTTCAGGATCCAGGGAATGTCGGCACTATCATTCGGACTGCGGATGCAGCTGGCTTTGATGGGGTTTTCATCTCTCGTTTGTCAGCAGATATCTATAACTTAAAAACGTTGCGCTCTATGCAGGGGAGTCATTTTCATCTGCCTGTTTATCGGATGGATACAGCTGATTTTATTAGGCTGGCTCAGTCTTCCAGTCTGCCAATTCTGGCGTCAACCTTGTCGTCAACATCTATCGATTACAGAGAGGTGGATAGTAAAGAGAGCTTTGCTCTAGTCATGGGCAATGAAGGGCAGGGAATTAGTCCAAAAATGACGGCAGCAGCTGATGTTCTGGTCCATATTTCCATGAAGGGACAGGCAGAAAGTCTCAATGTTGCTGTCGCTGCGGGTATTTTAATCTTTCATTTAAGCTAAAAATCAGAAAAAGAGATATAATAGTTGGCAAGGGAGGTGATTCTATGCCTTACAAACAGGACGAGGAATTTATGGCCTATGTTGGGCACTTGATTGAAAAGCCCAGTGTGCAGCGTCTGAAAGAAATTCCCCATCATATTTATTCCAATAGACTTGAACATTCCATCAATGTAAGTTATACTAGTTACAGAATTGCCAAAAAATTTGGCTGGAATGCTCGCAGCACGGCACGCGGCGCCCTGCTTCATGACTTATTCTACTATGACTGGCGTGTGACCAAGTTTAAGAAGAGTCATGCTTGGGTTCATCCGAGGCTGGCAGTTCGCAATGCTCGCAAGATTACTAAGCTCAATAAGGTCGAAGAGGACATTATCGTCAAGCATATGTGGGGCCTGACTTTGGCACCGCCTCGCTACAAAGAGTCATTCGTTGTGACGATGGTGGACAAGTATTGGGCCGTCAAAGAAGCGACGGCACCTTGGAGACGCAAGGGCGGTAATCGCAAGCTCTTTCATCGAAAGATGCTGAAACCGTAAATGTTTTATTATAAAAGGAGTAACTATGAATCATTCTATTATTCAAGATCAATCAGATATTAATTCTTTCTATGCCAAGATTTATTCTATCGTTGGCGTCGGTATCGGAATCTCAGCAATCGTATCCCTCTTGATGCTGAACTTCTTTCAGGACATTATTATCTCTGTTCTGACAGGCTCCACCTGGATTTTCTATGCGGCTATTGCAGCTGAGTTTATCTTTGTGTTGGTAGCTTCTGGGGCAGCTCGGAGCAATAGTCCGGCAGCGCTGCCAATGTTTTTAGGATACTCAGCCATCAATGGTTTTACCTTAAGTATTATCATGGCGCTGTATCTTCAGTCAACTGTTCTCTTAGCCTTTCTGACAACGACCGTTATGTTCTTTGCTATGGGATTCATCGGCAAGGTGACCAAGAAGGATCTTTCTGGAATGGGCAGAGCTTGTATGGCCGGTTTGATTGGTATTATCGCTGCTAGCGTCCTTAATATCTTCTTGAGAAGCAGTGGCTTGGACTTTATTGTAAGTATTGTTGGCGTCCTTATTTTCTCAGGGCTTATCGCTTGGGACAATCAGAAAATCCGCTATGTCTATGAGCAGACCAATGGCAATCCAGGAAATGGCTGGGCTATTTCTCTGGCTCTGCATCTGTATCTGGACTTCATTAATCTCTTCCTCAGCTTGCTGCGTATTTTTGGAAGAAACAAATAACTCAGCTAAATAAGACTCAAGCATTGGACGTTTGCTCCAGTGCTTTTTGTTTCTCCTATGGATTTATGGTATAATAAACCCAGCAAATAGAAAGCGAGAACAGTATGAAAACTCCTTTTGTCAGTCGTGAAAAGTTAGCTGAGATTACGGCGCAGTTTCCAACACCTTTTCATCTTTATGATGAGAAGGGGATTCGGGAAAGAGCGCGTGCCCTGCATGAGGCCTTTTCTTGGAATCCAGGCTTTAAAGAGTATTTTGCCGTCAAGGCCACTCCCAATCCTGCTATTTTAAAAATCCTCAAAGAAGAAGGCTGCGGGGTAGATTGTGCTAGCTATGTCGAACTCCTCATGAGCCAAAAGCTGGGCTTTGCTGGACAGGATATCATGTTTTCGTCCAATAACACACCGGCTGAGGAATTTCAGTTTGCGCGTGACCTTGGAGCGACTATCAATCTGGATGCCTATGAAGATGTAGCTTTTCTAAAGGAAGCTGCTGGTATTCCCAAGGTCATTTCCTGCCGTTACAACCCTGGCGGTGTCTTTGAGCTGGGAACCAGCATTATGGATAATCCAGAAGAAGCTAAGTTTGGTATGACTAAGGACCAGCTGATTCAAGCTTTCAAAGAGCTCAAGGACTTGGGAGCTGAGAAGTTTGGGATTCATGCCTTCTTGGCCTCTAATACTGTAAGCAATGACTACTATCCCGAACTGGCCCGTCAGCTTTTTGAGCTGGCTGTGGAAGTAGTGGCTGAGACAGGAGTTGAGTTGGACTTTATCAATCTCTCTGGTGGTGTCGGCATTAATTATCAGCCTGAAGGTGAGGAAAATGACATTGCGGTTATTGGTCAAGGAGTTCGTCAGGCCTATGAAGCTATTCTGACACCTGCTGGTCTAGGACAGGTAAAGATTTATACGGAGCTGGGCCGCTTTATGTTGGCACCTTATGGCCTACTTATCACTAAAGTTACCCATAAGAAGCAGATCTACCGAACTTACCTGGGGGTGGATGCCTCAGCGGTCAATCTGCTGCGTCCTGCTATGTACGGTTCTTATCACCACATTACCAATATGGATCGACCCGAGGGTGAGACAGAGATTGTGGATGTTGTCGGCAGTCTTTGTGAGAATAACGATAAATTCGCCATTAATCGCTCGCTGCCCGTCAGTCAAATTGGCGATACACTAGTGATTCACGATACGGGGGCTCATGGTTTTTCTATGGGTTATCAGTACAATGCCAAGCTCCGCTCCAGCGAAATTCTCTTGGAACAAGATGGCAATGTTCGCATGATTCGTCGGGCTGAAAAACCAGAAGATTATTTTGCGACACTATATGGCTTTGATTTTGAAAAATAGAGAAAATTTGATATAATGAAGAGCAATGTAAAAATGGAAATAGAGGAGTTCTCGATATGAATTTAGTTTTAGCAATTTTCTTGATTATGGCAGCATTTGCTGGAGGCGTGATCTTGGGTATGTATCTGCTTCGTCGGCAAGTGGAGAAGGAATTTGCAGAAAATCCGCGTCTGAATGTAGAAGCAGTTCGGACCTTGCTTAGCGCTAGCGGTCAACGGCCAAATGAAGCGAAAGTACAGCAAGTTTATCGTCAAATTATCAGCCAGCAGAAAGCTGCGCTTGCTAAGAGCAAAAAGAAAAAATAATTTTCTAGAGCTTGGCTTTTAATACCAGTAGAGAAAATTTATAAAAAAATGGGGATTTGGAATCGGCTTCCAGTCCCTTGTTTTAGAAAGAAGACCTTATGGATAATCGACCAATCGGTTTTTTAGACTCAGGAGTGGGCGGTTTGACTGTAGTCCGTGAGCTCATGCGGCAGCTCCCCCACGAAGAGGTCATTTATATCGGAGATTCAGCGCGGGCTCCTTACGGTCCTAGGCCTGCCGAGCAGATTCGCGCTTATACCTGGCAGTTGGTCAACTTCCTCCTGACCAAGGATGTTAAGATGATTGTTATCGCCTGCAATACTGCGACTGCCGTTGTCTGGGAAGAAGTAAAGGAGAAGCTGGATATTCCAGTACTGGGCGTGATTCTGCCGGGGGCTAGTGCAGCTATTAAGTCAACTGCCAGTGGCCGCATCGGTGTTATTGGAACGCCAATGACTGTTTCTTCTGATATTTATCGTCAGAAGATTGAAGCGCTCTCGCCGGAGATGCAGGTGGAAAGTTTGGCCTGTCCTAAGTTTGTACCTTTGGTAGAGTCCAATGAACTTCATTCCAGTCTTACCAAAAAAGTGGTCTATGAAACCCTGCAACCTCTGGCTGGCCGAGTAGACACCCTTGTCTTGGGCTGTACCCACTATCCCTTGCTCCGGCCTATTATTCAAAATAGGATGGGACCAAATGTGAAGCTGATTGATAGCGGGGCAGAGTGCGTACGGGATATTTCTGTCCTGCTCAATTACTTTGAAATCAACCGCAGTCGGGAAAAACAGGAGCTCAATCACCAATTTTACACAACTGCCAATGCCAAGAGCTTTTCGGAGATTGCAGAAAGCTGGCTGGGCCTGAAAGTGAATGTGGAGCATGTAAGCTTATGACAAATAAAATTTATGAATACATTGACGAGAACAATTGGTATATCGGAGAATGGACTCGCTTTCGTAAGGCTGGCTATCATTTCAACGACATCCCATACAGGTTCTTGGAGCATATAGATGCAGAGTTGAGCGAGCTCATTGAGCGGGATTTGGATGAAGACTACAATGCTTTTACCACAGTTGTGGTCAAATACGGCTCGCCCATGTCTTATATCCAGTTTGTCCTCAATATGATTAACGACCGCCAGAAGCGGGATTTTAAGGCGACCAGTCATAAGGGGGCTATTCTGATTACAGAAAAGGACTTGCTACGCAAGGTTTTCTTCCTGTCTAAAGATGGAGTTAAGATGACCGACTTTTTTGGTCAGGGGCAGGAGTCTGAGATGGCTGTCGGAGATACCATTTTGATTGCGACTCGCAACGAAGGAAAGACTGCAGAGTTTCGCAAACTCTTTGAGAAGCTGGGCTATAAGGTTGAAAATCTCAATGATTATCCTGATTTGCCAGAAGTGCAAGAGACGGGAACCACCTTTGAGGAAAACGCGCGGCTTAAGGCAGAGACAATCAGTAAGCTGACCGGTAAAATGGTGCTAGCTGACGACTCAGGTCTGCAGGTCGATGTTTTAGGCGGCTTGCCTGGCGTCTGGTCTGCTCGCTTTGCTGGAGTAGGTGCGACAGACGATGAAAACAACATCAAGCTCCTGCATGAGTTGGCTATGGTTTTTGATGTCAAGGACCGCTCTGCCCATTTCCATACGACCCTAGTGGTGGCCAGTCCTGACAGGGAGTCTCTGGTAGTTGAAGCGGATTGGCCGGGCTACATTGCTCATGAGCCAAAAGGGGAAAATGGCTTTGGCTATGATCCTTTGTTCTTAGTGGGAGAAACAGGAAAAACGTCTGCCGAGCTGACGATGGAAGAAAAGAATGCGCAATCCCATCGGGCTCAGGCAGTTAAGAAATTAGTGGAGGTATTTCCAGCATGGCAAAGCAAACCATTATAGTCATGAGTGATTCTCATGGCGACCGTGCTATTGTAGAAGAAATTAGGAATCATTATATTGGAAAGGTAGATGCGATTTTCCATAACGGAGACTCTGAGCTTCCTTCTGATGATGAGGTATGGCAAGGGATTCAGGTTGTTGCAGGGAATATGGACTTTTACGACGGCTATCCAGAACGCTTGGTGACGGATTTGGCGGGGACCATTATTGCCCAGACCCATGGGCATCTCTTCCATATCAACTTTTCTTTTCAAAAGCTGGATTTGTGGGCGCAAGAGGTTAATGCAGACATCTGTCTCTATGGTCACCTGCATATCCCAGATGCTCGAATGGAAGGCAAAACGCTCTTTCTGAATCCGGGCTCCATTAGCCAGCCACGCGGCCTGATCAACGAACGTCTCTACGCTAAGGTAGAGATTGATGATGACCGCTTTAAAGTTGATTACTATACGCGAAATCATGAACTTTATCCAAGCTTGTCCAAGGAGTTTAGCCGATGATTGCTAAGGAATTTGAAGACTATCTGCTGGAACATGAAGAAACTTTTTTGACGCCTGGGGAAAATCTGGCGGTTATGATTGACACCCATAATGTGGATCATGCTATCTTACTATTGAGTCAGATGACATACTCACGTGTACCAGTCGTGACGGCAGATAAAAAGTTTGTTGGCACGATTTCCCTGACAGACATCATGTCCTATCGCATGCGCCATGATTTGCCAGAAGAGGAATTCATGATGACAGACATCGTCCACATGACCAAAATGGACGACTTGACAGTTGGGCCAGATTATACTGTATCAGATGTGCTTCATAAGCTGGTCGACGAGTCATTCCTGCCGGTTGTGGGCGAGGATCAGCATTTTTACGGAATTATTACTAGAAAGTCTATTTTGAAAGCTGTCAATTCTTTGTTGCACGGCTTTAGCAAGAAGTACGAAATTCGCAAAAAATGAAAGAATACATTAGACCGTTTTTAAATCAAAAAAATATCTCAGAAAATTCTAAAATTGCCTATTCTTATGATTTGGAGCAGTTTATCGAGGAAGTACATGGTCGGATTACCGAGACCAATCTGCGGATTTACCAGGCCTCTATTAAGGATTTTAAGGCAGCTGTTCAGAAGCGGAAGCTCTCAGCAGTCAATCAATTTCTCTACTTCCTTTATCAGCAGCAGCTTATTGAGGAGTTTCACCGCTTAGTCTTGCCTAAGGTATCTGTATCGAAGGAGCAGGAAAATGAACTGCTGGACCTGTCTGCTTTTTGGCAGGAATCAAGCGTTCCCAGAGGGCGGCTTATGGCTCTTCTGATTTTGGAAATGGGCTTGCTGCCCAGTGAGATTCTGCAGGTCAGAGTGGCAGATGTCAATCTTGACTTTCAGGTTTTGAAGATTGAAAAGGCCGGTCAGAAGCGGGTCATAAAGATTCCTGAGAGTCTGACGGTTGAGTTAGAAGACTATCTGACAGGGACATATTTATTTGAGAAAAACGGCAAATCCTATTCTCGTCAATGGGGCTTCCGTCAGCTAGAGGCCTTCTTGATTGAGCAGGGACAAGCCAGTCTATCTGCCCAAAGCCTGCGTGAGCAGTTTATTTTGCGCCAGCGGGAGAAGGGGATTGGTCTCTATGATATTGCCCAAGATTTGGGATTGAAAACCATGATTACACTAGAAAAATACAGATAAAAATGGATATCAAACTAAAAGATTTTGAAGGCCCGCTGGACCTGCTGCTCCACCTCGTATCTAAATACCAGGTGGATATTTATGATGTGCCTATTACGGAGGTCATCGAGCAGTATCTGGCTTATGTGGCTACTTTGCAGGCCATGAAGTTGGAAGTGACGGGGGAGTACATGGTCATGGCAAGCCAGCTCATGCTGATTAAGAGCCGCAAGCTTCTGCCTAAGGTGGCGGATAATGCTGAGTTGGAAGATGATTTAGAGCAAGACCTCTTGAGCCAGATTGAGGAATACCGCAGGTTCAAACTCTTGGGAGAGAAAATGTCGCTCCAACATGATGACCGGGCTCTTTATTACTCTAAGCCTAAGCTGGAGCTGGTTTATGAAGACGCTGAGCTCCTGCATGACAAGTCAACGATAGATCTTTTCTTGGCTTTTTCCAAGGTTATCGCCAAGAAGCAAGAGGAGTTTTCTAAGAGCCATACAACCATTGTGCGAGACGAGTACAAGATTGAGGACATGATGGATGTGGTGCGTCAGCGCTGTGCTGGTAAGAGCCGTCTGGCTCTGCAGGAGATTTTCGCAGAGACCAAAGACATGAATGAGGTTATCACACTCTTTCTGGCGACCTTAGAATTGGTCAAGGTGCAGGAAGTGCAAGTCATTCAAGAAGAAAACTTTGGAAATATTTATTTAGTAGGAAGAGGAAATGAGTAAGTTAGCAGAGATTGAAGCCCTGCTTTTTGTGGCGGGTGAAGATGGACTCAAGGTTCATCAATTAGCAGAAATCCTTTCTTTGCCGCCGACCGGGGTTATTCAGAGTTTGGAGAAGTTAGCCGAGCAATATGAGGCCAATCCGGACTCTAGCCTGACCCTGCTGGAAACCTCAAAAACGTACAAGCTGGTCACTAAGCCAGAGTTTGCTGAGATTCTGCGGGCCTATTCACGGGCGCCAATCAATCAAAGTCTGTCGCGGGCAGCCCTTGAGACCTTGTCTATCATTGCCTATAAGCAGCCGATTACAAGGGTAGAAATAGATGACATCCGCGGGGTTAATTCCAGCGGTGCTTTGGCTAAGCTCTTGGCTTTTGAACTGGTTCGAGAAGATGGCAAAAAGGAAGTCATTGGCCGGCCAAATCTCTATGTGACAACCGATTATTTCTTAGACTATATGGGGATCAATCACCTAGATGAGCTGCCGATTGTCGAAGAAACAGAGCTAGTTGCTGAAGAAAGCCAGCTCTTTATTGAAAGGACAGATATCGATGAGAATCAATAAATACATCGCTCATGCTGGGATAGCCAGCCGTCGTAAGGCAGAAGAGCTAATCAGGCAGGGGAAGGTCAGTATAAACGGCCAAGTGGTACGTGAGTTGGCGACGAACGTCAAGTCTGGCGACCGTGTGGAAGTAGAAGGCCAACCTATCTATAACGAAGAGAAGGTTTATTACCTCCTCAATAAGCCGCGCGGGGTCATTTCCTCTGTCAGTGATGACAAGGGACGTAAGACGGTCGTAGAGCTCTTGCCTCAGGTCAAGGAGCGGATTTATCCGGTTGGTCGTTTGGACTGGGATACTTCTGGCATTCTCATTCTGACCAATGACGGGGACTTTACCGACGAGATGATTCATCCCCGCAATGAGATTGACAAGGTCTATGTGGCGCGTGTCAAAGGATTGGCCAATAAAGAAGTTCTTCGTCCTCTGACTCGAGGTATTGAGATAGAGGGGCGCAAAACCAAGCCAGCAGTTTATGAGATTATCAAGGTTGATCCGGCGAAAAATCGCTCGGTCGTTCAGCTGACCATCCACGAAGGCCGTAATCATCAGGTCAAGAAGATGTTCCAGGCGGTTGGATTGCAAGTGGATAAGCTTTCACGGACTCGATTTGGTCATTTGGACTTAACTGGCCTCAAGCCTGGTGAGTATCGTAAGCTCAATAAAAAAGAAGTCAGCCAGCTGCATACACTGGCTGTAACCAAGACCAAGAAATGATAAAGAAACTGCTTATTGCTCTTGTCCGCTTTTATCAACGCTTCATATCGCCTGCTTTCCCTCCATCTTGCCGCTTTCGGCCCACCTGCTCTAACTATATGATAGAGGCTATCCAGAGGCATGGAGCCAAAGGTGTCCTAATGGGCTTGGCGCGTATTCTCCGCTGTCATCCCTGGTCTCAGCCAGGAGAGGATTCTGTACCAGACCATTTTAGCCTGAGAAGAAATAATTCAAGAAAAAAGTCACACTAGATAAGTATCTAGTGTGACTTTTATATATATCTATATTTTCCGAATATTTCCTATCTTCTAGACCAAGTCTTAGGCAGGAAGAGCAGGAGAATCGGGTAGATTTCCAAGCGACCGCCAATCATAGCAAAGGCTAGCAGCAGTTTAGAAAAAGGACTAAAGATAGAAAAATTATCTGTCGTCCCAATCATGGGACCGATATTGTTGAAGCAAGAGACAACCCCGCTGACAACTGTCATAAAGTTATTATTATCCAAGCTGACAATGAAAATGAGAGCTAGAATAATCAAGATATAAACGGCTAAGTATTTCAGTACCTTATGCTGAGTATCCTTGTCAATGACCGCACCATTGATATGCAAGGTTAGGACGCGATTAGGTGACAGGGTAGATAGAATCTGATTTTTAGCAATGCGGGAAATGATAATTCCCCGAATGACCTTGAATCCCCCAGCTGTTGATCCAGCTGAGCCCCCGATACACATGAGCAGGAGCAGGATAACCTGAGAAAAGAGCGGCCATTTGACTGTATCGCCATAGCCAAATCCAGTTGTTGTGATGACATTGGCTACCTGGAAGAAGGAGATCTCCACGCTCTTGGCAAAGCCTTGATAGAGGTGGAAGACATTAAAGGCAATCAAGGCTGTGGAAAGAAAGACAATCCAGAGATAGCCTTTGAGCTCCTCATCTTCAAAGCAAGCTTTAAACTTACGAATCAGCAAGTAATAGTAGAGATTAAAGTTGACCCCGAAAGCCAAGACCCCAAAGCTGACCAGATAAGTAATCAGCGAGCTGTTGTAGTGGGCAATACCGTCATTGTATACGGTGAATCCTCCTGTGCCAGCAGTTCCCATGGCAATGACCAGACTGTCAAAGAGGGGCATGCCCGCTAGGAAATAAAGCAGAGCAAAGATAGCAAAGAGAGCCAAATAGATGATATAAAGAATTTGAGCAGTATGCTTAAGCTTGGAAACGACCTTGCCAAAGACTGGTCCCGGAACTTCTGCTTTCATGACCTCCAAGTGACCATTTTTAGCATTGTCCATAATAGCTAGGGCAAAGACCAGCACTCCCATCCCTCCGATTAAGTGAGTAAAGCTGCGCCAGAAGAGCAGCGAATGGGAGAGAACGCCGACATCGTTAAGGATAGTCGCTCCCGTGGTGGTAAAGCCAGAGCTAATCTCAAAGAAAGCATCAATAACGTCTGGAATCTGCCCAGAAAAAACAAAGGGCAGAGCTCCGAAGAAGGACCAGAGAATCCAGCAAAGGGCTACAATCAGGACACCTTCCTTGGCGTAGATATGCAAGTCCTTGGGCTTGAAATAAGAGCCTATTCCCCCTAAAACTAGCAGGATGGCCATGGTCGCCCCGATAGAGAGAAAGATTTTTAAGGGCTCACCGTAGATTAGAGCTACGATAATGGGCACAATCAGCAGTGCCGCCTCAATCAGCAGTAATTTTGCCAGCAGGTAGCGAATCATAGATCTATTCATGGGCCTACCTCGCTAACAGATCGTAAATCTGCGTGATATTTTGCAGCAGAGTGGTAACGATAATCTTATCTCCAACTTGCAGGTCGTCATCACCGGTAGGGAAAATGGCTTTGCCTTGACGGATAATGGCCGCAATCAGGACATCTTTCTTCAGATGAAGCTGAGACAGAGGAATACCAGTCATCTTGTTTTCTTCCTTGATTTGGAATTGCAGGGTTTCAATTTGGCCATTGGCTACATGGTGCAGAGCTTCTAGGTTAGAGAATTGAGCATTGTAGCGACCGCGGATAAAGTGCATAATGGTATCAACAGCGATACCTTTAGGCGTCACAATGCTGGCAAAATCTTGGTTATCAATGATTTCCAACAAACTAGTCCGGTTAATCTTGGTGATGTTTTTCTGCACACCTAGATTATTAAGGAACATGGAAGTGATGATATTTTCTTCATCCACACCAGTCAGGGTAGCGATGGCATCAAAGTTATTGGCGCGTTCCTCCAGCAGGATGTCCTTGGCAGTACCATCTCCATGGACGACATAGAGGTCAGGAAATTCCTGACTGAAAAAGTTTGCCCGCTCACGGTTGGATTCAATGATTTTGAGCTCAATTTTACTGTTTTTGAGAATATTGAGCAGGTAATAAGCGATCTTGCCAGCCCCGATAATCATCAGGCTCTTAACCACTCTAGGGCGTACCATATTGTGGAATTGAACGATGTCTAGGCGGTTACCTGTTACATAAATCTTGTCCCCGGCCTCCAAAGTGAAGTCGCCGTCAGGAATTTCCAAGTGCCCTTTTCTCTCAATAGCACAGACAATGATATTTCCAAATTTCTTACGGAACTGGGAAATATTCATCTGGCAGAGATTGCTGTCTTCCTTGAGTTTGAACTCCATCAGTGCCACCCGCCCATTGGCAAAATGCTCTACTGACAGGGCATTAGGGAAGTCAATGATATTAGCGATGTAGCGAGCAGTTAGGAGCTCAGGATTGACCACCAGCGAGAAGCCTAGGATGTTCTTCTCCTTAAAGTAAGGGTTGGAATATTCAGGATTACGCACTCGGACGATAGTTTCCTTAGCCCCCATCCGTTTGGCCAGAACAGCTGAAACCATGTTGACCTCATCATGCTCGGTCATAGAGATGAAGATGTCACAGTGCCCAACATCCGCCTGTTCTAGGATTTTGAAGTTGGCTCCATTGCCAGAAATACCGATAATATCATAGCGCTTGGTAATCTGGTTGAGAACAGCCTCATCCTGCTCAATCAGGATAACATCATGATTTTCAGCCACTAAGGAGCGACAGAGGGCCGTTCCGACCTTCCCGCCGCCAACAACGATAATTTTCATAAGTTTAGATTCCTCCAAAGTATGTATCTATCATACTCTTTTTTCATTTAAATTTCATCTATAAAATACAGAATAGCTTGCTTATTTATAGAATTGCCAATATTTTTTTACCAAAATGGTATCTTCCTGTGATATTTTTAAAAAAAGTACAACTTTTTGAGCATTTTTTATTGACTTGTAGGCTGAAAGTGTTATACTAAATGAGTACCTTCATTGGTTTACCTCAAACCTGTTGTGATGTAAGTTAATGAAGCCTTAACCACGCTGTTTGCTGAGCTTGACTCCGGGCAGTGTGGCTATTTTTTTATCTAAAGAAAAATACTAGGAAAAATATTCTTATTATGAAAAATCATATCGTTCTTTTTGAGCCTCAGATTCCGCAGAATACCGGAAATATTGCCCGTACTTGCGCCGCGACTAATTCGCCGCTTCACATCATCAAGCCCATGGGCTTTCCCATTGATGACCGCAAGATGAAACGGGCGGGGCTGGACTATTGGGATAAGCTGGACATCACCTATTATGAGAGTTTAGACGATTTTATGGAGCAGATGGACGGCAAACTTTATCTGATTTCTAAGTTTGCAGAGAAGGTCTATTCTGAGGAATATTTTGCAGCAGAAGGTTCGCACTATTTTATGTTTGGTCGTGAGGACAAGGGGTTGCCAGAGGAATTTATGCGTCGTCATCCAGAAAAGGCCCTGCGTATTCCCATGAATGACCAGCATGTCAGAAGTCTTAATGTTTCAAATACAGTCTGCATGATTGTTTACGAGGCCCTGCGTCAGCAGAATTTTGCTGGCCTTGAACTGGTACATGAGTATGAAGCGGACAAGCTGAAGTAGCGGAATGAATGTATCTAAGCAGTTAATTTTCCTAATAGATAGAATACTATTGTTGAAACATTTTTAATTACATCAATCAAATTGCTTGCTCTGGCAGGCTTTTTTTGTTATGATAATGATGTCTTCAGGGCAGGGTGAGATTCCCGACCGGCGGTAATTTTTGGCTTGGAAATGTTTTTTCCTTAATGCAAAATCAAGTCCGCGAGCGCAAGCTGATGTGGTGAGATTCCACAACCGACAGTATAGTCTGGATGGGAGAAGACGAGAGGCAGTGAAGCATTCTTGCCGTTTAATCTTTATTTAAGGGCTGAGCCTTATACTAAATAATCATTAGCTGACAAGCTTTTTTCAGTGGCCTTTCCGGCTTCTCTAATTTTTATAAATTGGAGGAACCTGTGATGACAAATACTCGTAAGTTGGCGATTGTAGCAGTTTTATCTGCTCTATCATTTCTACTCATGCTTTATGAGATTCCTTTGATAACTGAGTTTCTAAAGTTGGATTTTTCAATTATTCCGATTTTACTGGCTTTGGTAGTCTTGGATCTAAAAAGCTCTCTAGCAGTGCTCTTGATTCGCTCTGTCTTAAAGCTAGCTTTGAATAATAATGGCGTAGGCACTCTAATCGGTCTACCCATGAATATACTAGCGGTAGCTGTCTTTGTTTGTGCTTTTTCCCTCTTGTGGAAAAAAAGAAATAGCTTATCTAGCTATGTGAAGGCTTCCTTAGCAGCAACACTTGGTCTAACGATTACTATGATCATTCTAAATGTCATTTATGCTGTGCCTCTCTATGCGAGGTTTGCTGGTTTTGATATTAATAAGGCATTTGGTCTTTCCAAGTATCTGCTGACTATGATTGTCCCTTTTAACCTATTAGAAGGAGTAATCTGGGCTCTCGTCTTTTGGCTAATATACAAACTCTTACAGCCCGTCCTAAAACGCTATGAAAAATAAACAATCTTATCTAACAAAGGGCTCTTTTGCCCTTTTACTTTTCGTCATTCTAGGCTACATGGTCAAGTTTTATCCTGAGCAGCTGACCAGCTTTGACACCCCGATTCAGACCTGGTTGCGGGGAGACTTGCCTGCAGCTTTGACGACTTTTTTCAAACTTGTAACCAGTGTGATTGATCCGATGGGGATTATCATCTGGGTTTCAGCTCTTGTCCTTTTTTTCCTTTACAAAAAATGGAAGCTGGAGGCTGCCTTGCTGGCGGGAAATCTGGTCTTACACGGGATTTTGATTAAGCTGATTAAACTCGTTTACCAAAGAAGTCGGCCTAGTATTTCGCATTTGGTCAAAGAAGGTGGTTACTCTTTCCCGAGCGGACATGCCATGGCGACAGCCATTGTTGTTGGGACCTTGATTATTATCGCTCAGCAACGAATTCAGAACCAAAAAATCAAGCGCTTGGTACAAGGTTTGCTCCTGGTCTATATCTTCACTGTTATGGCATCCAGAGTCTATCTGGGCGTGCATTATCCGACAGATGTTATCGGAGGGGCCTTGATGGGCTTTGCCATTCTCAATATCGAATTTCCCTTTTATGACAAGCTGCGCTTTCAGTGGCGTTTCAAGGGAAAGCAGAAATAGCGTTTACTTTGATAAGAATAATCAATAAGAACAGAGTTACAGAGTCGAAAAATCATTTATGGCATAATTCTTGAGTTTTAGAATTCAAACTTAGTTTTGGATTTACAGTTATCATACACTGGCCGTTAAAAAATGACTTATAATTGAATTGTTGAAAAACACCAAATGGACATGGTAAGTAGTTCATTTGGTGTTTTTTTAAGTTTTAAGCATTTTGAATAATATCTTGAATAGATAGCTTGCAAAGTGATTTGAATTTTTTAGAAAAGACTTCAGGAGATTCTGGAATTGCTTGTGTAATCCATGACTTTATAATTGATAGAGTATAATTAACAAGTAATTCTTCGGTAAACTCTTTAGATAAACCCATTTTACTAGACAGTTGAATGTTTTGGCTGATCCAAGTCTTATATTGTTTCTTTAAAAAAAGTTCCCAATTAGGATCAGCTGCAGTTGAATAAAGATATTTTAGCCAGATTCTATTCTCATAAATTAATGGTATTATTTCAGAAGCAAGGTAGTTAATAAAAAGAGCATTATCGGATTCATTTGAACCTGGTACAAAATCTAGCATTTTTGACATTATTCGTTCGTCGATGTCATGATGAATAGCTTCAATTATTTCGTTAGGAGAGTTGAAATGATTTTTATAGATTGTTTGTCTCGCTATGCCTGCTTCTTCTGCAATCTCAGAAAAAGAAAAGTTAGATTTATCAGGATATTTTTCAGAAAGTCGAAAGAAAGCAGTGATAATATTTTCTCGCGTATCTTTGGTCATTGCCGTTATTCTCCTTGTCAGTCAATATGTAGCCTAGTACTTCTAATGTTATTAGTAAAAAATTATTTTAGTCTAAGTATAATTAATTAGATTCAATACTAACAAAAAAATTACAGTTTGTAAAAAATTTTCTAAATTGCTTTTGATTATTCTGTAAAAGCGAGATATTTTGGCTACATTTTGTAAATTTTTGGTACTGGAAGCAGTATAATGAAAATGTTATTATGTAATTTGTATTGTGTCTATGCTCTTTATCAAAATGGGAAATGTTTTCTAAAAGAGTATATGACTGGAAGAATCTTTAGGAATAGAAAGAGCTTTGAACAAATGAGACATAGTCATGAATAAATTAGAAAATATATCTGTAAAAAAACTGTTAGTTCAACTAATTATTCCCTCATTAGTTACAGCAATAGTAAGTGGGTCTTATAATTTAGTTGATGGCATATTCATTGGACAGACCTTAGGGCTTGAGGGAAATTCCGCTAATACATATACATTTATGATATACGCTTTGGTCTATGCTTTTTCAGCTCTAGCGAGTGAAGGAACAGCATCCTTGTTGACAATCTCACTTGGCAAAAAGGATTACAAAAATGCCCGATTAATTTTAGATTCCTCTATCCAAGTTTCTTTAATTTTATCAATTCTACAGTCGATACTTTTGTGGTTTTCCTTAGAAGGCTTATTGATTATTTTTGGGGCACCACAAGAACTGTATCATTATGTTAAGGAATTTTGCCTTACATTTCTTATTGGAGCGCCTATATATTTTGTCTCACACACTCTTTTGTACTGTTTGCGGGCTCAAGGTAAGATTAAAGAAGTTTTACATATCAATGCTATTTCATTTCTTGTGAATGCAGGGACTGGTGCAGTTCTAATTCTTGTACTTCATACTGGTTTTTTTGGATCAGCTTTATCTACAGTTCTGGCTAATCTTGCTGCACTTATCTTGACATTCAGAGAGTACAATGGAAAATCTAACGATTTAAAAATGGATTTGAAGAGCTTATTATTTATTGATAAAAAACTTATCAATAAAATTATTGCAATGGGGCTGCCATTCTTTCTCACAACTGTCATATCTGTGATATTACTGATATTATATAATAGGGTTGCTTTTGATTATGCTGGTACTTATGGTCTTGCTGCTTTATCTATAACTTCTTCAATCTATCGCTATATTATTTCTTTGATGAATGCTATTACAAATGGAGTTCAGCCTGTAATTAGTTTTAATTATGGTGCAAAAAATTATAGTAGAATAAAGCAATCACTTAGTCTTTCACTAATAATCAGCACAATTTTTTCTCTGTGCTTGTTCCTTGTAATTCAAATTTTTGCAGTGCAAATAGCTACACTTTTTAACTCAAGCGATCCGAAATTTATAAAGTTTTCTAGTACAGCCATAAGACTTGTTATGATTTCGTTACCTGTACAAGGAATCATCAATATCGGAACTAACTATTTTCAATATATTTCTTTCTCGCGGATATCTACTTTTTTAGTTATTCTGAGACAGATCATTTTTCAAATACCTTTAGCGTTATTTTTACCAATTTTGTTTGGAATAACTGGCCTATGGTCCTCTTATTTTATTTCAGATTTTTTGATACTTGTGATTATAATGTTTTGGCTAAAATTTATGATGACTAAATTAAGAAAAATTATGGAGGCATAAAATGACCTATATAGAGATGTGTAATTCTTTTAAACGATATAAATCAGGAGACAGCGAGATTGTCGCTAATAATAATATCAATTTCAAAATAGATAAAGGGGAGCTCGTTATTATTTTAGGAGCATCAGGAGCTGGTAAATCAACTGTTTTAAATATTTTAGGTGGCATGGATAGTAATGATGAAGGAAAGGTCATTATCGATGGAAATGATATTTCTGATTATAGTGCGAAAGAATTGACGAATTATCGAAGAAAGGATGTTGGCTTTGTTTTTCAGTTTTACAATCTAGTTCCTAATTTGACAGCTAAGGAAAATGTTGAACTTGCTTCAGAGATTGTTGAAGATTCTATGGATGCTGAAGAAGCTTTGAGGAGTGTGGGGTTAGAAAAAAGAATGAATAATTTTCCAGCTCAGTTATCAGGAGGAGAGCAACAAAGGGTTTCAATAGCTAGAGCAGTTGCAAAAAATCCTAAATTATTGTTATGTGATGAGCCAACAGGAGCATTAGATTACAAGACAGGTAAGCAAGTGCTAAAAATTTTACAGGATATGTCTCGATATAAGAATTCAACCGTGATCATTGTCACTCATAATTCTGCACTTACTCCTATTGCGGATAAAGTAATTTACATGCATGATGCAAAAATTAGTTCAGTAGAAATTAATGACAATCCTAAGGATATTGAATCAATAGAATATTAAGGAGTATGAAAAGTGAAAAAAACGACATTTTGGAAAGATATAAGGAAATCTTTTGCCTTATCCAAGGGACGATTCATTTCGATTATGTTGTTAATGTTTCTTGGTTCATTTGCATTAACCGGTTTAAAAGCTACACCGCCAGATATGGAAAGAACGGCTAGAGCATATTTGGATAAACAAAAAACGATGGATTTAGCAGTCATATCAAATGCTGGTTTAGATAAGAAAGATAAAGCTGAATTGGACAGTATAAAGGATGTAACTATTGAATACGGGTATATGGTTGATACTTCCATAAAAGATAGTAACAAGTCAATGAGAGTTTTTTCAGATAGTAAGGATATCTCTTTATATGACTTAGTTTCTGGGAAATTCCCTCAAAATAGTAAGGAAATTGCTTTATCATCGAATTTAAAAGATCGTTATAAAGTGGGAGACAAAATTGAATTTAAAGAGGAAAAAAATTCAATTTTAAAGGGGGATGAATATGAAATTGTCGGTTTTGTTAATTCTGCAGAAATCTGGTCAACAACTAACTTAGGGAACACAACAGCTGGTGATGGGACTTTATCGGCTTATGGAGTTGTCAGTTCAGATTCATTTTCAAGTGATGTATATACAATTGCACGATTAAAGTATGATGAAACTGATAGAGTAAATCCTTATTCAGACAAATATTCAGAAATCATTCAGAAAAAACAGGAACAACTAGATGACTTGCTTTCTGATAATGGAGAGCAGAGATTGGTTGATATAAAAAAGACACAGCAATCGTCAATAAATTCAAAAAAAGCTCAACTTGAAGAAGCAAAATCGAATTTAGCTAAAAAAAGAGAAGCAGTTGCGAATTTGCCAGAAACCCAGTTAAACGGGATTAATAAGGAATTTTCTGAGGCACAGGATAAAATTAATAAAGCTGAAGAAGATATAAAGAATGGTCAAAATAAAATTGATTCTTTAGAGGCACCTAGTTATAACACATATACGCGTACAACTTTTCCAGGGGGAGAAGGCTATAGAACTTATGAGTCAATAAAAAACAATATTGGTAATATAGGTAACCTTTTTCCTGTAGTTTTATACCTTGTTGCTGCACTAGTCACTTTTACTACGATGACTCGCTTCGTCAACGAAGAACGGATCAATTCAGGGATATTGAAGGCACTCGGTTATTCAGATTTTGATGTTTTGAAAAAGTTTATTTGTTATGGAACAGTAGCTGGTTTTACCGGAACACTATTAGGAATCGCTTTAGGTCAGTATGTTTTACCTAGCATCGTGACCCGAACTGTTTCAAATACGATGATTATAGGTGGTCCAAAGCTTTATTTCTATTGCTCCTTTTCACTCTTGTCATTGATTTTTACTCTAATAAGCGCTGTTATGCCTACTTTTCTGGTAGCTAGAAAAGAGTTGAATGAAAATACTGCTCAATTATTGTTGCCCAAGCCTCCAGTGAGTGGTTCAAAGATTCTTTTGGAGAGGATTGGCTTTATTTGGAATGGTTTGAATTTTACTCAAAAGGTAACAGCTAGAAATATTTTTAGATATAAGCAAAGAATGATGATGACGGTGCTGGGTGTTACTGGTTCTGTTGCCTTACTTTTTGCAGGATTAGGGATTCAGTCTTCTATTGGTAAGGTAGTAAATAATCAATTCAAAGAAATAACTCGTTTTGATATATTAGCTGTTAAAAAAAATAATATTAGTCAAGATGAGCAAAAAGAAATTGATAATCTTTTGAAGTCTGAGAGAGTGAATGAATTTAAAGAAATACATTATAAAAGTATTAGCGAGAAAATTTCAGGTCAGATTGATAAGAAGTCAATCTCTGTTATAAGTAGTGATGGAAAACTGGATTCTTTCATTACATTAAGAGATACTGAATCAGGTAAAGAGTTAAAACTTTCTAATAAGGGAGCTTTGATTTCCCAAAAGCTGGCTGATTATTATAATGTAAAAAAAGGAGAATATTTTAATTTTAAAGATAATAATGGGAAAAATTACAAAATAAAAGTGGCTGATATTGTTGAGATGAATGTTGGGCATTATATTTTTATGAGTAATGATTACTATCATAAAACTTTTGGTGAAATCGCAGAAAACAATGCATACTTGATTAACTTAAAAAATAAGTCTGCTTCAAACATTTCTAATAGTTCTAAAATTTTCTTGGATAAATCAGGAATATCCGCGCTATCTCAAAACTCTGCTTTAGTTAAAACTGTTAGAACAGCAGTAAATTCTTTGGGGACTTCAATGACGGTCTTGGTAGTTGTTTCTGTATTGTTAGCCATTGTAATATTATATAATTTAACGAATATAAATGTGGCTGAACGAATTAGAGAATTATCTACTATAAAAGTCCTCGGGTTCTTTGATAAGGAAGTAACGATGTATATCTATAGAGAGACAATGATACTTTCTGCCATAGGAATCTTATTGGGAATAGTAGGAGGTTATTACTTACATAATGCGATTATTACGATGATGAGCAAAGATACTGTATATCCCAAAGTGGTTGAGTTAACTGTATACTTGATACCAGTAGCGACCATAATCTTGATTTTATCTATTCTAGGTTTTGTGGTAAATTTCCGTTTAAAAAATGTAAACATGTTAGAAGCATTAAAATCTGTAGATTGATTATATTTTGCATTATATATTTTTTTGAGTATAATTTTATCCCTTTTTCTTTATGGAAGAAGGGATTTTTCGAGTCACTGCCAGATTTTGTGGTAGAATGGAATGTATAAAAACTTATAACCTCTTAAACCTTCATTATTGGAATTTTTTTAGAGAGTTAGCTAATCAATAAAGCTGTAGAAGTAAGTTTCGATTACTACCATCGTAGGAACAATCTTGCCATGGACTGGAGGTCAAGAAAGCTTTATATCTATAAGTGGAATGGAAGTTGCTCGGAAATGATATGAGTACATCATCAATGAAAGAGGTTTAATAATATAGCTTCTAAAACGAAGGGTAGTGTTCCGGCCTTTCTGATCTACTTTGTAAAAAGGAGGGCCATTTCCGTTTTGAATCAAGAAATCATAGATGCTGTTTTAGCATTAGTAGATAGCATTCCCTCTGGGCGCGTGGCGACCTATGGTCAGATTGCTCGTTTGATTGGGCGGCCTAAAAACGCTCGCTTGGTGGGAAAGATTCTCAGTCAGTCGGAACTTTATGGTGGCAAACATCCTTGCCACCGGGTAGTCAATGCAGCAGGGCGCCTCGCACCTGGCTGGGAGGACCAGAGACACTTGCTCTGGGCGGAGGGAGTGGACTTGAAGGCCAATGGCTGTGTAGATCTCAAGCGTTATCAGTGGGAGCTATGACTTCCTTCTTTCCTTATGAAAGAGGGAATTTTTGTTTCTATGCCCCTTTTTGTGGTAGAATGAAAGGTATGAAATCTTACAATTCTTTGAATGATTATTATCGAAAACTTTTTGGAGAAAAGACTTTTAAGGTGCCTATTGATGCGGGCTTTGACTGTCCCAATCGGGATGGAACCGTAGCGCATGGAGGATGTACGTTTTGTACCGTTTCGGGTTCTGGTGATGCCATTGTGGCGCCGGATGCGCCCATTCGCGAGCAGTTCTATAAGGAAATTGACTTTATGCACCGCAAGTGGTCGGATGTTCGCAAGTATCTGGTCTATTTCCAGAACTTCACCAATACTCATGAGAAGCTTGAAGTAATCCGTGAGCGCTATGAGCAAGCCATTAACGAGCCGGGTGTCGTTGGACTCAATATCGGGACTAGGCCGGATTGTTTGCCTGATGAGACCATAGCCTACTTGGCTGACTTATCCGAGCGTATGCATGTGACTGTGGAACTGGGGCTTCAGACTACCTATGAGGAGACTTCGGACCTCATCAATCGTGCCCATTCTTATGAGCTCTATGTGGAGACGGTCCAGCGAGTTCGTAAGCAAGCCCCCAAGGCGGAGATTGTCTCTCACTTGATCAATGGCCTACCGGGCGAAACCCATGAGATGATGCTGGAGAATGTCCGCCGTTGCGTGACGGATAATGACATTCAGGGAATCAAGCTCCACCTGCTTCACTTGATGACTAATACCCGTATGCAGAGGGATTATCATGAGGGGCGGCTGCAGCTGCTCAGTCAGGAGGAATATGTCTCCATCGTCTGCGACCAGCTTGAGATTATCCCCGAGCATATTGTCATCCACCGTATCACGGGCGATGCTCCGCGAGACATGTTGATTGGTCCCATGTGGAGCCTCAATAAATGGGAAGTTCTCAATGCCATCGAGGCAGAAATGCGTCGTCGTGGCAGCAAGCAAGGCTGTAAAGCAAAGGAGCAGAGATTCGTATGTTAAGACCCTTACAGATGGCCCATGACTTTTTGGCTGAAGTCGTGACCAAGGAAGATACTGTTGTGGATGCTACGATGGGCAATGGACATGACACCCTCTTTCTGGCTCAATTGGCCAAGCAGGTCTATGCTTTTGACATTCAGGAGCAGGCTGTGGAAAAGACCCGCAAGCGCTTGGCAGAAGCTGGCTTGGACAATGCTCAGCTAATCATGGCTGGGCATGAGACTCTGGACCAATACACAGACTATTTCAAGGCTGCTATTTTTAATCTGGGCTATCTGCCTTCGGCGGACAAGTCAGTCATTACCCGACCTGATACAACGCTGGAAGCTCTGGGAAAGGTCTGTCGAGGCTTGGAAAAAGGGGGCCGTGCAGCTATCATGATTTACTATGGGCATGATGGTGGAGAGGTTGAAAAAAATGCGGTACTTGACTATGTTAGTCAGTTGCCCCAGCAGGACTTCACCGTCGCCCTCTACAAGACCATCAATCAGATTAACAACCCGCCTTTCTTGGTCATGATTGAGAAATTGAGAGAAGTGCTTAGTTAAACGCCTCAGGAAGCGTTTGGTCAAGTGACTTTTTAATTTATTGACGCTTTTATTTGGAAAATGAGCAAAAAAACAGTAAACCTTTGTGATTTACTGTTTTAAAAATTTTTCTATTCAATTAGACAAATTCTTATTCCCAACGTCCAAATTGACTCACTGTAGGTTATTCTCGCTTACATACTACATCTGAAATGCTGTTATCCAAAAACATATTGCAGCTATAAGTGAAATCGGAGTCATAACATATTTTTCTTTCTTACTTTTTGAAATCATGTTCATAATCGTATTCAAGGATAGGTAAGCGGCAAAGAAGAAACAAATATATTTAGTAACCTTAAAAGACAGCCACAAGGGAATGAAACCTCCGGCTTGCAAAATAATGATCATGGCAAATATTTGGATAGCCACCGAAATGACTGCCGCAATTCTAAATTTCTTAGGTAAGATTTTATGTTGTCCACCCATTGTATATTCGCCCAAAGGCAGACCGCAAGCAACAAGAACTGTCATAATTGCTATAACTCCAAATAATACTGCACCTAATATTGAAAACATAAATCGCTATTCTCCCTTCGTAAAGTACAAAAAATTTTCATTACAAATTCAACTTTGTTTCACTTAATGTTCCTATAAAATTATAAGGAATTCTTATCAAGTGTTCAAGTTTTATAGGTTTTTCTCAAGCTGGTCTGTTGATTTCCCTTTTCCTTTGTTCTTCCACCAATCGCTCAGGTCGACTAAGGATTGAGCGGCGGAAGGGATGAGAAGGAGGACATAGATATAGACATACTGGCTCTTGGTTTCCCAGAAGAAGTGGAAGAGGCCGCCCCCCAAGAGAAAGATGAAGGGATAGAGGTCAAAAGGCGTCAGCTTTTCCTCGGCGACGAAAAATTTATGCAGGATAAAGAAACAGGAGAGCAGATAGATGCTGGCTAGCAGGGTCAAGAGCAGGAAATTAACAATCTGATAACCTTTTCTTTCCTCATAAATGCTGCGCAGGACAGCTGGCTTCATGTATTGCTGGCGTTCAATCTGCGGCCCAGTCCAAATAGACTGAAAAGTTGGCTCAGTCCAGGTAGACTTGACCTTTTCGTAGAAGAATTTGAGCGCATAAGCAGGATGTTTGCTGAAGTGAATCAAAATGTCCTTCAAATCCCGAGTGGCCATTTCTGTAGCCAAATTTTCATCATATTTGTTGCGCTTGAGAATCTTGGTATTGTAGGCATCGTACCAGCCTCCTAAGGTCTGCCGATTGGGATCATCCCGCAGGCCCATAGTGATGTAGGCGATTTTTGGGGTACCGACACCAATCTTGCCCCCAATCAGCTGCTCATAGTAGGCCGTCAGACCCTTGTTTGAAAGGACGATACCGGCTAAAATCAGGATGATGGTTAAGGGTTTCTTCCAAGACCATTTATAAAAAATGGACAGGAAGTAGACGCCAATCAGCATAATGGCAAAGATAATGTAGTTGTTGCGCAGGAGGCAGGCTAGACTGATACTGGCCGCTCCCAGCAAGGCATAGAGCAGGTTTCCTTTTTGGTCCAGCTTGATAAAAGCATAGAGACTGAGCAGACAGAAGAAGAGTCCAGGAATGGTGCCGTAGACAAAGAGGATGAAAAATAGCTGTGGTAGAAAGAGAAAAGTCAGCAGAATCGTGTATTTCTGAATCATTTCTCTGGCATTGAGCAGGGCAGTAATCTTGTAAATCAAGAAATGACTGAGTAAAGTCCAGACGACATTCATGCTAAAGGCAAACTGAGTCGTTGGAGAAATAAAAGCATAAAGTCGCTCCAGAGTCATCAGTCCTAGCTGATGGGGATTACGATACATGTAGCTTCCGACGGTTGTCAGCGAGCTGTAATCTCCTCGGTTAAAGGCCAACGCTGCATTGAAAACATGCTTGGCGTCAGCTCGGATGCGGCCATCGTAGGCCGTTATCAGAAAAATCGCTGCTGCTATAAAGAGGAAGGACAGAAACCAAAAAAGATGCTTGGTCTGAACCTTTTCCAATAGGGGCCGGATTAAAAAGAGGCTGAGGAGAAAGAGCAGGAGGATAGGGTAGAAATACCAAGGATTACTGACGAATTGGACTCCTTCAGCAATCCTCAAAGGGATGTAAGTATGGGATAGCAGAATCTGTCCAGACAGGAAGAGCAAGGCAATCGCAGTCATGGTCAGAATCAGGAAGTAGCCCAAATTGAAGATGGTATTAGAAAATTGCTTCATGAGGATCTGACCTCCACCTTGACGAAATAGCGGTCTTCTCCCAGCTCAATCAGCTCGACTGGCTGAGGATAGAAGCGATCCATGACCTCTTTTTGAAGTATGTTTTCTTTAGGACCTTGGGCTATGATTTCACCTTCTTTTAGGAGCAGGACATGATCCATAGCAGCAGTGATTTCCTCTACATGGTGGGTGACATAGAGGATGGTTGGAGCCTGATTCATCTGTGTAATCTTACCAATCTGATCCAGCAGACGCTCGCGGGCAAAGAGATCCAGACCGCTGGTCGCTTCGTCTAAGATAAGCAATTCTGGCTTTTCCATAAGACTGCGCGCAATCAGCAAGAGCTGCTTTTCCCCTTGAGATAGACTGATGTAGCTCCGGCCAATCAAATCTTGTCCGCCAATGGAAGCCAGCATTTCCCTAGCTTGATCCAGCTCTGCCTGTCCATAAGGAGCATAGAGAATACTGCTTTTATACTTGCCTGTCAGGACGATTTCTTCGGCACTGAGATGGCTGGGTAGTCGTTCAGCAATGAAGGAGCCGACTACTCCAATCTTAGTTCGCAGCTGGGGAATGTCGCCGGCACCAAATTCAGTACCGAGAACTGTTACCTTGCCCTGGGTCTTCCAATGTTCAGCCATGAGCAGGCGCAGGAGAGTAGACTTTCCAGAACCGTTGAGACCGAGAATAGCCCAATGCTCCCCCTTTTTCACCTGCCAGTTGAGATCTTTTAAGATGGTTCGGCCTTGTTTAGCCAAGCTTACATTTTCCAGTTTGATAATCTTTTCCATTTTTACTCTTTCTTTCGTTAAATCTCCTTTATTATAACAAAATTTATGGTAAAATAACTGATAGGAGGAGTCAAATGTTTCATAAAAGTAAGCTGATGTTTTGGACCAGCGAGGTCCTTTTGCTAACGATTATCTTCTTTATCTGGCGCCAGATGGGGGATATGATAACCCCGATTGTTAGCGTTGTGAATACAATCTTGATTCCCTTTCTTGTGGGAGGATTCCTTTACTATATCACCAATCCGCTGGTGAAATTTCTCCAGGAGAAGCTCAAAATCAACCGAATGATTGGGATTCTGATTACGCTCAGCCTTCTGTTTGGCTTGATTGCTTTGGGCGTTATTTACCTCTTGCCGATTTTGATTAATCAGCTAAGCAGCCTGATTAATTCAACGCAAGGCCTTTATTGGGAAATTCAAAGTTTTGTCAATCAATTATCTAAAAATCCGCTCTTTCGAAATCTGAATATCCAATCCACCATCCAGCAGCTCAACCTGTCTTATGTGGACATTCTGCAAAATATCCTTAACAGTGTGACCAATAGTCTGGGAAGTGTTCTGTCAGCAGTTGTCAATACGCTGATGATTTTGATTATGACGCCGATTTTCTTGGTTTACTTCCTCATGGACGGCCATAAGCTTTTGCCCATGCTGGAGCGGACAGTCCTCAAGCGGGATAAGCTCAATATCTCTAGTTTACTGACCAATCTCAATGCTACTGTTGCCCGCTATATCAGCGGAATTTCAATCGATGCCCTGATTATCGGTGCTCTGGCCTATATTGGCTATAGTGTCATTGGACTCAAGTACGCTTTGGTCTTTGCTATTTTCTCTAGTCTGGCTAATCTGATTCCCTATGTGGGACCGAGTATCGGCTTGATTCCCATGGTCATTACGTATGCCTTTACGGATCCTCAGAAGATGGTGGCGGCCTTGATTTACATGCTGATTATCCAGCAGGTTGATGGAAATATCCTCTATCCCCGTATCGTTGGTGGTGTGATGAAGGTCCATCCTATTACCATCATGGTGCTCTTGCTCTTATCCAGCAATATCTATGGTGTGCTGGGGATGATTGTGGCAATCCCGACCTATTCTATCCTCAAAGAAATCGCTAAGTTCTTGGCTAACCTCTATGATAATCACAAGGAAGCCCAGCAGCAGAAGAAAAACGAAGAGTTTGGTATTATTAATAAATAAGGATGAGTTTGGAATTCGATTGAATCCAGAGTCTCGAGACTAGAAAATAAGACGGAAGAATGGCCTTCCGTCTTATTTTCATTTCCTGTGCACTAAATTTAAAAATATGATATAATCAGATTTACCTATACTTTTCGAGGAGAAAGAATCAATGGAAGACCCTGGCAGTCAGAATATGTTATGGCAAGCCTTACTACTGTTTATATTGACTTTGTTAAATGCCTTTTTCTCAGCTGCTGAGATGGCAATGGTATCGCTCAATCGGGCGCGTGTGGAGCAAAAGGCTGAAGAGGGCGACCTCAAGTATATCCGGCTCTTAGCAGTCTTAGAAAGCCCCAATAACTTCTTATCAACTATTCAGGTTGGGATTACGGTTATCAATATCCTGTCTGGGGCCAGCTTTGCGGATAATCTGGGAAAACTTTTCTCTTCTTGGATGGGAAATTCCGAAACTGCACGTGCTATCGGAACTTTCTTGGCCCTGATCCTATTGACCTATATTTCCATTGTTTTGGGGGAGCTTTATCCTAAGCGCATTGCCATGAACCTGAAAGACAATCTAGCTGTACGGGCTGCACCAGTCATTATCTTTCTTGGCAAGATTGTCAGCCCCTTCGTCTGGTTGCTGTCAGCATCAACCAACCTGCTGAGCCGGATAACGCCGATGAAGTTTGATGATGCAGACGAAAAGATGACCCGGGACGAGATTGAGTATATGCTGACTAAGAGCGAAGAGACCTTGGATGCGGACGAAATTGAGATGCTGCAGGGGATTTTCTCTCTGGATGAGCTGATGGCGCGTGAACTGATGGTGCCGCGGACGGATGCCTTTATGGTGGACATTCAGGACGATACCAAAGAAATTATTGAAAGCATTCTCAAACAGAGCTTCTCGCGAATTCCCGTCTATGATGGGGATAAGGACAATGTCATCGGTCTGATTCATACCAAGCGACTGCTCAATGAAGGATTCATCAATGGTTTTGACAATATCGTTCTGCGTAAAATCCTGCAGGAACCGCTCTTTGTACCGGAAACCATGTTTGTCGATGATTTGCTCAAGGAGCTGCGCAACACGCAAAATCAAATGGCGATTCTCTTGGATGAGTATGGAGGTATGGCTGGTCTGGTCACACTGGAAGACCTCTTGGAGGAGATTGTCGGTGAGATCGACGATGAGACTGACAAGGCTGAAATCGAAGTCCATGAAATCGGTGAGAATACCTACATCGTCTTAGGAACCATGACCCTCAATGACTTTAATGAATACTTTGAAGTTGAGATTGAAAGCGACGATGTAGATACGATAGCTGGTTATTACTTGACTTGTGTAGGGACTATTCCAGATCCGAAAGAACGCATTAGCTACGAAGTCGAAAGTCAGAATAAGAAACTCATTTTGACCAATGACAAGGTTAAAAATGGCCGTGTCACGAAGGTGAAAGTTGAAATTTCAGAACAAGTGGAAATCGATGAGGAAGCTAATAAATAGTTGACTCTTTGTAAATCAAACAGGCTTTCTTATAAAGAAGGTCTGTTTTTGATTATCCCAATAAGGAGGTTTGTGTCATTGAGGTAGAGATGATTCAATAGTAAAATTGCGGAAAAGGCTCTAGTTTTATGGTAAACTATATATAGAAAGACATGGTATTTTGTATGATGAAACGCGTGAAATCTATTCTTTTATCACTGATTTGCCTTTTTGTGCTTGTGATAGGAGGTAAATTTTATATGGATCGAATGAAAGTGGATAATCTATATCGGCATGGTTTTCAGCTCTATGAAGAACAAATCGCAACCTACCTAAAAGAGCATTATAGTGGTATCAGTAAAATCGAATTTTCTCCAATTTTTAAAAGTGGAGGAAGTGGAGAAGGTTTTGTCTATGCTCGTATAGTCCCAGTTGTTTATGATACATATGGTAATAAAGTATATTTGCGCAATGATGGTGTTTTAAAGATGGGTGTGGCAGATTATGAAATGACAGCCGGAATTGATTTAGATTTTAATGTCAATGACGGTTCGGAAATAATATATTTGCGTAATAATCAGAAAGAGTCTATTAGTGTAGAAAGTTACCAGAATCTACCAGATGAATTAAAATTGAATAAGGATGAAATTACTGATGAAAAGATGGAGGCTTTTTCTCGTGCAGGGTATTTAAAAGGAGTAGAAAAAAATAGCCAAGGCAGTCCCCAAGCTAAGATTGTCTATAATTTGGAAATTAGACGCATACAGGGAAGGGAGTTTTATGAATGGAAGTAACGCACGAATTTGGTAAGTTTGGATAGAAAGAAGAGGAAAATTATATGTCAAAACGAATAAAGTCAATTCTTTTATCTTTGCTTTGCATTTTCGTACTTGTAATAGGAGGTAAGTTTTATATGGATCGAATGAAAGTGGACAATCTCTACCGGCACGGTTTTCAGCTTTATGAGGAACAAATCGCGACTTATCTAAAGGAGCATTATAGCGGTATCAGTAAAATCGAATTTTCTCCGATTTTTAAAAGTGGGGGAGGAGGAGAAAGTTTTGTAAACGCTCGAATAGTCCCAGTTGTTTATGATAGTTATGGAAATAAAGTCTATCTACGAAATGATGGAGTGCTAGATATGGCAGTGCCAGATTATGGAACCCTTGCTGGTCTTGACTTAAGCTTTAATGTCAATGACGGGTCAGAGATTATCTATCTGCGAAATAATGAACGCGAGTCTGTAAGCTCAGAAATATATCAACACCTTCCAGAACAGTTAAAATTACAAAAAGAGGAATTTACGGATGAAGTGATGGCTGCTTTTTCCCGTGAGGGTCATCTAAAGGCAGTTGAAAAAAATAGTCAAGGCAGTCCCAAGGCTGAGATTGTCTATAATTTAGAAATCAGACGAGTAGATGTACGGGAGATAGGCAAATGGAAGTAACCCACCAATTTAGTAAGTTGGACTAGAAAGAAAAGGAGGTTTGTATGACTATACGAGTAAAATATATTCTTTTATCTTTGCTTTGCATTTTCGTACTTGTAATAGGAGGTAAGTTTTATATGGATAGAATGAAAATAGACAATCTTTACCGGCATGGTTTTCAGCTTTATGAGGAACAAATCGCGACTTATCTAAAGGAACATTACAGCGGTATCAGTAAAATAGAGTTTTCCCCTATTTTTATTACAGGAGGAAATGGGGAAAGTTTTTTACAAGGCCGTGTAGTTCCAGTGGTTTATGATAGTTATGGAAATAAAGTCTATCTCAGAAATGATGGTTTTGTTGAGAAGGTTCTTGTGGATTATAAGATGGTATTTGGGACTGATTTGGATTTTAATGTTAATGATGGCTCGGAAATTATTAATCTAAGAGATGATAAAAGAAGACACAATAGTGTTATTTGGGGGCAACCTCTACCTGAAAATTTGAAATGGGTAGACCACGAGACAACAGATGAATCGATGGAAGCTTTTTCTCATGAGGGATATCTTAAAGATGTAGAAAAGAATGACCAAGGTAGTCCCAAAGTTGAGATTAGTTATAATTTAGAAATTCAACGAATTGATGAAAGGGACTTGGATAAATGGAAGTAACCGATTAATTTAGTAAGTTGAGATAGAATGAGGAGAGTTTTAAATGTCTAAACGAACAAAATCTATTCTTTTTTCTTTTATAGTTTTTGTTGTTCTTGTGATAGGCGGCAAGTTTTATATGGATCGAATGAAAGTAGACAATCTCTATCGTCACGGCTTTCAACTTTATGAGGAACAAATCGCAACCTACCTAAAAGAGCATTACAGCGGTATCAATAAAATCGAATTTTCTCCGATTTTTATTAGTGGAGGAAAGGGAGAAAGCTTCGTTCATTCTCGGGTTATACCTGTGATTTATGATAATTATGGCAATAAAGCCTATCTCCAAAATGGCAGACCCCTAGATATTGGAGTACCTCGTTATGGAACATTTTCCGGTCTAGAATTAGATTTTGCGTACGGTGGCTCCGAGTTTATTCATTTGTTAAATGATGAGAAAGAATATATACAAGCTGATCAGTATCAGCACCTGCCTCCAGAATTAAAGTTAAAGAAGGATGATATCATGGATGAAGTTATGACGGCCTATGTGAATGAAGGACTTCTAAAAGGAGTTGAAAAAAATAGTCAAGGCAGTCCCAAGGCTGAGATTATCTATAATTTGGAAATTAGGCGAGTGCAGGGAAGAGAGGCTTTCGAATGGCAGTAACACACTAATTTATTTAGGAAAAGATACATACGAAGAATTTTCCATATGATTAATTGAGTTCTTTTCATTCGTTCTTCTTTTTTGTGGTAAAATTAATATATAAAGAAAAGGAGGTTTGTATGTCTAAACGAACAAAATCTATTCTTTTATCTTTGCTTTGTTTTTTTGTACTAGTAATAGGAGGTAAATTTTATATGGATCGAATGAAAGTGGATAATCTCTACCGGCATGGTTTTCAGCTCTATGAAGAACAAATCGCAACCTACCTAAAAGAGCATTACAGCGGTATCAGCAAAATCGAATTTTCTCCTATTTTTAAAAGTGGAGGAAGAGGGGAAGGGTTTGTCCACGCTCGTATAATTCCAGTAGTTTATGATACTTATGGTAATAAAGTCTATCTTAGAAATGATGGAACTATTGATACTTTAGTTCCTAATTATGTTTTGACTTCTGGAATTGAGTTGGATTTTAATGTCAATGATGGTTCAGAAATTATATATTTATATAATGAAAAAAATGAATCTATTGAAGTAGGACAATATCAACATCTCCCAGAACACCTAAAATTGAAGACGTATAAGAGTACTGATGCTATAATTACTGCTTATTCACAAAAAGGATCGCTAAAAGGAGTAGAAAAAAATAGCCAAGGTAGTCCCAAGGCTGAGATTATCTATAATTTAGAAATCAGACGAGTAGATGTACGGGAGGTAGGTAAATGGGAGTAACCCACCAGGATATTCAGCGTATACAATCTGATACAAAATTTTACGCAACAAATCCATCAGAAAAGATAATTGAAAACAAAGCTACAGGCCAAAATTTTCAAATCATTGACCGAATGGAGGGGGTGACTCAGGCTATTGCAGTAGCTCCCTTGGATGCTAATGGGGAGCCCATTGTTTCCCAGACTATTGTGACAGTCGCAGGAACCCAGCCAGTTTTTGCCAACCCTATCAGTTCAGACCATTGGGCATCAACCAGCAATGCATTTGGGGGTGCTTATGGGGATGGAATGACAGCTCAGTATGAGGATATTGAAGCTTTTTATCAGCGTGTCCAGAAGATTACAGAAGTAGGTGACAAGAAGCTAAACCAGCCGGTCAGAATTTATGCCATGAGTGGCTTTAGTCAATCGGCAACTCCAGTTGTCAAGATAGCAGCGGAACATAACGTCCCTATGGTCGTCAATTATACAGACTGGGGTGCTCAGGCTGCTCTTGATAAGGGGAATTTTACTGCCAGTGATTTAGCATATATCAATCGACATGTTACGACCTATGATGCTAATACGAAAGATACGACCATAATGGATAGTAGCGGTGGACGGATTCCTTATGCTAATATTATTTCCCGTGAAGGAACGCAAGGACTGCATTCCCCTGCAGAAGATCACAACCCTGCAGCATTCTATATTGTTGGCAATAGACTTGATACAGAAAAGTATGCTAAGAGGGGTGAGTTTGTATCAGGGATGACTCCAGATCAGGTACGTGCAGCTGCTAAAATCAAAGCTGAGCGAACCCCTATCTGGGACAAACACGATGAAGCTTACTTCATTCGAGAATACTATGAAAAGTTTCCGCCCAAGATTGGTAATATGCTGGATTTAGACTGGTATGCAAAAAAAGGTGAATTCTTTGTTGGTATGACGGAGAAGCAGGTGCGTAAAGCAGCTAAAATTAAAGCCGAACAGTCACCTTTCTGGGACAAACACGATGAAGAATACTATGTTAAAGAGTATAAAAAGATATACGGTGAGTTTATATCTGAGGCTAGATATAAGCGCTTATTGGCTATTAATCGTGCGATTGAGACAATTTCTTCGGCTCAGTCTGGTTTTTCAAGCGTTAGTGGGAGCCAGCTGGTTTATCTGCGAAAAGATCTTGTGACTGCAGTTGCGGATTTAGCTGAACAGCAAGGAGCAGAGTTTGAAGAGCTAATCAAGCAAAAATTGAGTGAATATAAGCAAAATATTGAAAACATGGTGACATCACTCCGATTGATAGCTTATGGTAGCAGAATCTATTTATCGGATGATGAGTTGGAATCGATCTTGTCCCAATTTACATTGGAGACTTGTTGGGATAGTGGGGTTGAAGAAGCAACGCTAAGTGAGGCGGCTTCTTACAAACAAAAATTGGATATTTTTGGTTCTAATATACGCCAAGCAGCTGATAGACTCGAAGAAGTGGATCGTCAAGGAAGTATACAGTTTAGTAGCAAGTAGGAGGAACTATGGTAAATCTCAGAAGAATAGAATTAACAGCGAATAATAATCTTGTTGAACTAATGAAGGCTCAAGAACGGGAGATGATCGATGCTCTGATTCAATCGGAGAAATCTAAGGTTACAGCGCAGTCTAGTCTTTTAGCTGCTTGGTTGGCTGAGCAAAAGCTACAGATGTCTGATTTTGCTACTGCTACTCTCAATAACAGTCTAAAGGGTGGATTTTCTGGGAATGCTGCGACAGCTGCGACAAATTATCTAACAAATATCCCACAACCAAATCTGCAAAACCCTATTAAATGAGGTCTGCTATGGAACAGATATTCAGACTAGAAGAGAAATATAAGCAAGAATTAAAGAAAATAGAGCAAGTTGAAGAAGTACTGGATTCTATGAGATTAGATGCTCGGAGAAAGACGGATTTATTGAGTGAACAATTGCTTTACTATTCTAGAAATCATTCAACTGATGAGATATATCGGGCAGTTAGTAAGATGAATGACAATATGGAACAATTTGATTTGTCTTTCAGAAAATTTTTTGATGCACTTAGTGAAGAGAGGGAAGAAATAACCGCTAAATATCGGAAAGACTTAGAACGATTGGAGGATGAATATTATAAAAGAAGGAAATCTGAGAATTCTCAAGTATAGACTTTAAAAATGTCATATATCAATGCAGTATGAAAAAGTGATATTTAATGTCAGCCTTTTAAGTTTCTTTCAAGTTTTTTATAAGTCTGTCTTAAGTTTCTGGGGTTATACTAATAGCATCAAAATAGAAATGAGGACAGTCCAATGACATCTAAAGTTACCCTATATGATAAGCAAATATTGACATTCTCTCAGGCGCAAAAGTAGGAAAGGAAGTAATACGAATCAGTAACGTTTAAAAAGCAGCAGAAGCCCTTAACTAATTTTTTCATATAAATCTCCTAAAACAAGTATAAAGAAATTTTGAGGCTCTTTGTCGCTCCAAAACAAGGCAGCCTTAGACTACTCATAAAAGAAACCACCTCTGCCAGCTGGAAGGCAGGGGTGGTTTTGTAGTATGGAAAGAAGAAGGCTACTCTTTCTGACGCTTAGCAAAATCTACAAAGCGAAATTTGTCGAGCTTGTGGCGGCTCTCGGTATATTGAAACTGGCGGCCGTCTGCCAGATAGACCTGAGACTTGACTGAGACGACCTGCTGGTCCTTGCCTAGGTCCATGAGTATCTTGTCTCGGTCATTGGCGTGGTCAATGGTAAATTCCTTCTTGGCATAGGCGATGTTGAGCTTTAAGTCATTTTCCAAATAGGCGTAAATGGATTGCTCACCGATTTCCCTTGTCAAGTCAGGGACGATGCCCTTGTCTAAATAGTCAATATCTAAGACAGAGGCGATTTGGTCTACAACGCGCTGACGGACGATTCGCCAAACCAGTCGGTAGGGAGGGAAGCCAGTGATGTCGGACAATTTCTGGTCCACGGTAATTTTTTCCAAGCTGACAACATTGGTTTTGGACTGCATATTATTCTGCTTGACTACTTCTTGATAGCTGGTCAGCTTAGATACAGGAAAGTCAAACTGTTCATGCTTGATGACTTTGGAGCCCTGTCCGCGGACTTTTTCAATCAATCCTTCTTCCTGCAGCAGCGCCAGAGCCTTGCGGACTGTATCGCGGCTAACCTGATAGTCTTCCGTCAGCTGATGCTCGCTTGGCAAGAAGTCTCCGACTGCATAACGTTCCTCTAAAATATCTTTCTCAATCTGTTTGAACAATTGTTTGTATTTCTTCATCATAAACTCCACTTGTTTTCTTTTTTACATACAACCTAGAAAATTTTATCAAAAATGAGAGTTTTTTTCAACGAACAACTTGCATACATCTTTGAAATCGATTACAATAATTTGTAGGAGTGTGTTGAAAAACCGACTCGTAAAAAAATATAAGGAGAGTGCTGGATTCTCATTCAGCCAGTAGTCAAATGGGAAAATTTGAGAAGGAAGCTAAAGATCTGCTAGATGCAATCGGCGGCAAAGAGAATGTCACAGCAGTTAGCCACTGCGCAACGCGGATGCGCTTTGTACTTGGAGATGATAAAAAGGCCAATGTCAAGGCTATTGAGGCAATTCCAGTGGTCAAGGGAACTTTCACAAATGCTGGGCAATTCCAAGTCATCATTGGAAATGATGTGCCAATCTTTTACAATGACTTCACAGCTGTTTCAGGTATTGAGGGAGTATCAAAAGAAGCAGCCAAGTCTGCTGCTAAGAGCAAGCAAAATCCCCTTCAGCGGGTTATGGCCACTCTGGCAGAAATTTTTACCCCGATCATTCCAGCTTTGATTGTCGGAGGGTTGATACTGGGATTCCGTAATGTCCTTGAAGGCGTGCATTGGTCTATGTTGGATGGGAAAACAATCACAGAGGTATCCAAATTCTGGTCTGGCATCAACCATTTCTTGTGGCTTCCGGGAGAAGCGATTTTCCAATTCCTGCCAGTTGGAATCACTTGGTCTGTTTCTCGTAAAATGGGAACTAGCCAAATTCTTGGTATTGTCTTGGGGATCTGTTTGGTGTCACCACAATTACTCAATGCTTATTCAGTAGCATCGACACCAGCAGCTGAAATCGCTAAGGACTGGGTTTGGGATTTCGGTTTCTTCACTGTCAATCGTGTTGGTTACCAAGCTCAGGTTATTCCGGCCCTTTTAGCAGGTTTATCTCTATCTTATCTGGAAATCTTTTGGCGTAAACATATTCCAGAAGTAGTGTCTATGATTTTTGTGCCATTCTTATCATTGATTCCTGCTCTGATTCTGGCTCATACTGTCTTGGGTCCTATCGGTTGGACAATCGGTCAGGGGCTTTCAACAGTTGTACTTGCAGGTTTAACTGGTCCAGTTAAATGGCTCTTTGGCGCAGTATTTGGTGCCCTTTATGCTCCATTTGTTATCACAGGTCTTCACCATATGACCAATGCCATTGATACTCAGTTGGTAGCTGATGCCGGTGGTACTGGTCTTTGGCCAATGATTGCTCTGTCTAATATTGCTCAAGGTTCAGCTGTATTTGCTTATTACCTTATGAAACGCCATGATGAGCGGGAAGCGCAAATTTCCCTGCCTGCAACCATTTCAGCTTACCTTGGTGTTACTGAGCCTGCTCTCTTCGGGGTCAATGTCAAGTACGTTTATCCATTTGTTGCGGGAATGATTGGTTCGTCTATTGCGGGTCTGCTTTCTGTAACCTTTAATATAACAGCAAATGCCATTGGTATTGGTGGTTTACCAGGTATCCTTTCTATCCAAGCAAAATATATGATTCCATTTGCAGGAGTTATGCTTGTAGCAATTCTTGTACCAATGTTCCTGACTTTCTTTTTCCACAAGACAGGCTTCTTGACGAAGACAGAGGAAGATCCAGAATTGCAGGCAGAGTTTGCAGCTCAGGAAGAGGCTGAATTTGCCGAGCCATCCAAAGCTGAGTCATCTCCAGAGGTGCAAGCAGCTGATTCATCAGCTCCCGTAACTATTACTAGTCCGCTGGCAGGAGAAGTCAAAGAATTGAGTCAGGCAACAGATCCTGTCTTTGCACAAGGTTTGATGGGGCGTGGAGTTGTCATTGTTCCTAGCCAAGGTGAGTTGGTTTCACCAGTCAATGGTACTGTAACAGTCTTCTTCCCAACCAAGCATGCAATCGGCATCTTGTCAGATGAAGGGGTTGAAATCCTGATGCATATCGGAATGGACACGGTCAATCTGGAAGGCAAAGGCTTTGAAGGTTATGTGTCTCAGGGAGATAAGGTCAAGGTTGGCGACAAGCTCATTTCCTTTGATATAGACATGATCAAGAAAGCGGGCTATGTAACGGAAACACCAGTCATCATTACAAACTCAGACAGTTATCAGGTGGAGGAGCTTGAACAACTTCCTTGGGCAGTTGAGCGAGGCAGTCAGTTGATGAACGTTAAGCCACTTTAAAGAAAAATGAAATGACTATAGAAAGGGACGGTGCTTTAAAATCTGTCCCTTTTCTCAAAAAAGGAGAAAATATGACACTTGATAAAACAAAGGTTGTCTACCAAATTTATCCAAAATCTTTTAAAGACACGACTGGCAATGGTTTGGGAGATTTTCGTGGGATTATTGAGAAACTTCCCTACTTGAAAGAGCTGGGAGTGGACATGATCTGGCTCAATCCTTTCTATCTGAGTCCACAGCGGGACAATGGTTATGATATTTCTGACTATACTGCGGTTGATCCTATCTTTGGAGATATGGCAGATTTTGAAGAGATGGTCAAGGTCGGCCAGCAGCATGGTATTGACTTTATGCTGGATATGGTTCTCAATCATTGCTCGATTGAGCATGAGTGGTTCCAAAAGGCGCTGGCTGGGGATTCCTACTATCAGGACTTCTTTATCCTGCGAGATGAGCCAACGGACTGGCTGTCCAAGTTTGGTGGCAGTGCCTGGGCGCCATTTGGGGATACGGGCAAATATTATCTGCATCTCTATGATGTGACTCAAGCTGACCTTAACTGGCGCAACCCCAATGTTCGTCAAGAGCTCTTTAAAGTGGTGAATTTTTGGCGGGATAAAGGAGTCAAGGGCTTCCGCTTTGATGTCATCAATGTCATTGGAAAAGATGAGGTACTGACGGACTGTCCAGAGCAGGAGGGCAAGCCAGCCTATACCGATAAGCCAATCGTCCATGACTATCTGCGTATGATGAACGAAGCAACCTTTGGGCAGGACGATTCCGTTATGACGGTTGGTGAAATGAGCGCTACGACGATTGAAAATTGCATTCTTTACACGGATCCAGATCGGCAGGAGCTATCTATGGCTTTTAATTTCCATCATCTCAAGGTGGACTATGAAGCTGGACAGAAGTGGACTCTTAAGGCTTTTGATTTTGAAGAGTTAAAACGCCTCTTCCATACTTGGGGTAAGGAAATGAGCAATCATGAAGGCTGGTCGGCTCTCTTTTGGAACAACCATGATCAGCCACGAGCTCTCAACCGCTTTGTCGATGTAGAGAATTTTCGTAATGAAGGAGCGACCATGCTGGCAGCTAGTATTCATCTGTCGCGCGGGACGCCTTATATCTACATGGGTGAGGAGATTGGCATGGTGGATCCTGACTATGACTCCATGAAAGATTATATGGATGTCGAGTCTCTCAATGCTTACCAGACTCTGCTTGCTGAAGGTCAATCGCCAGAAGCAGCCTTCAGGATCATCAAGGCTAAATCTCGTGATAATTCTCGGACGCCTATGCAGTGGGATGATTCAGCCAATGCAGGTTTTACAACAGGAACTCCATGGCTGAAGGCGGGCAAATCCTATCCTCTCATCAATGTGGAAAATGAAATCAAGGGACCAATCTTTACCTTTTATCAGAAATTGATTGCCCTGCGTAAGGAACTACCTATCATCGCAGAGGGCAGCTATCAGCCAGCCTATGAGGACAGTCCTCAGGTCTATGCCTTTGAGCGGGAGTGGCAAGGACAAAAACTTTTAGTCCTTAACAACTTCTATGCTGATCCGATTACGGTGGACATCCTGCCGGATTATCAAAATGGTCAGGTTCTCCTATCCAATTACGGCAAGACTCAGATTGACCATGTGATGACCCTGCAGCCATACGAAACCATGGCAATTTTAGTAGGTGAAAACTAAAGTCTCGAAAGAATCTGGAAAAAATTTCAGATTCTTTTTTATGTGTTGGGCCAGCCTAGACAAGTATTTTTCTGAACAGAGAGAAACTAATACAGAATTTTAAGAAAGCCTTTGCAACATTTGATTCTTTTCTTTATAATAAAAATTAAATAGGATAATATACATTTATACAAAAAAGGAGAAGTTCATGAAAAAACAAATTTCTGACAGGCAGCTTTTTCCCACAGCGGTTTTGCTAGCTGCTTTTCTATCCCTGCTTTTTTCTGTCCGACCGGTCAGAGCAGAAGAAGCGGTAAGTTCGTCGACTTCTGAGGCGGCTGCTCTTACAGAGAATCCGGCTGTAAGTGATGCGTCGGTTGCCAGTCAAGCAGAGAGTGCATCAGCAGAATCAGGAGAGTCAAAGGCAGCTTCTACAGAGACAGTGGAAAAGGCAGACCAAGCCCCAGCTGCGGCTAGCGGACCAGAGGTTGTGCCCAATGTGGGAACCATTCAGGGAGAATCACAAGCCTCTCCTTATGAGGACAAAGAGGTTCAAGTTTCCAATGTAGTTGTGACGAAAACAGACCGCTATGGTTTTTATGTTCAAGACCTGACTCCTGATGGAAATGGCAGGACTTCTGATGCTCTTTATGTCCTTTCTAAAGAAAAAGTCGATGTCGGAGACAAACTTAGTCTTGAAGGACGCGTCAAAGAAGGTTATATGGAAGAGCTCAGCGTTCGTCAGGGGCAAACTTTCAACAAGCCTAGCGATAGTTTGACAGTCACCATGCTTGTCGCTTCCAAGGTGACCAAGGAAGGGAAAGCTGATTTGCCTGCTCCAGTTGACATCGTGGCTAATATGCCTCAGGATACGGTCGATAACGATATTAATAATTATCAGCCTCAAAGTGAAGCGTTGGACTACTGGGAAAGTTTGGAAGGAATGTTGACGACGGTGAAGAAACCGCATATTCTGGGACCTCAGTACCGAGGTGATGTTTATGTCTTGCCAGAAGGTTATCAGGCTTTACCATTAAACAATATCGGAGGTCTCAATCTTCGTCCAAACGCCCAAAATACCGCAACCATTCCAGTCTATGTTGGCAATAAATTTATTGCCAAGGCCAAGGATTATTTCAATGGTGATGTGGTCGGAGTCGTGACCTATCGTGGAAAGATTTACAAATTGGAGCCGACTCAGCTGCCTGAGTTAGTGGATGGTGGCTTGCAGAGACAGGTCTCTCCTATCTATCCAAGCGAAGACAAGCTTACTATTGCTTCCTACAATATCGAGAATTTTTCTGCTAATGCTAAAAAAGGTGAAACGCCTGAGGAAAAAGTGACTAGAATCGCTAATTCCTTCATCAATGAAATCCACAGTCCAGATATCATCACGCTCATTGAGGTTCAAGATGAGAATGGCAGTGTCAATGACGGAACGACCAGCGGTGTCAAAAGCGGTGAGAAACTAGCAGCCCGCATCAAAGAACTGGGCGGAAAAACTTACAAGTACACTGAAGTTGCACCATTTGACGGTCAAGATGGAGGCAAGCCTGGCTCTAATATCCGTGTGGCCTTTCTCTACGATCCAAACCGAGTGAAGTTAGTCGAAAAAGAAGCTGGTACGAGTGACGAAGCAGCTAGCTTTTCCGGTGGCCATTTGGTTAAGAATCCTGCCCGGATTGCTCCAACAAATCCAGCCTTTACCAAGGTTCGTAAATCTTTGGCAGCTGAGTTTGAATTCAAGGGACAGCATATCGTCGTTATTGCCAATCATTTGAAGTCCAAGATTGGGGATGATGCCGTTTATGGCTCTGCTCAGCCAGCAGTTCAGCATACGCAGGCAGCCCGAATTGAGCAGGCGAAAATTTTAAATAGCTTTGTTCAAGAAGGGCTGAGACAAAATCCTAATCTCAAGTTTGTACTGACTGGTGATTTTAATGATTTTGAATTTTCCGAAACGGCTAAAGCACTGGCGGGTAATGAACTGATTAATCTTATGCAGGAGCATGATGCGGCTGACCGTTATTCCTATTTCTACCGCGGCAGCAACCAAAGCTTGGACAATATTTTCATTTCGAAGAACCTGGCAGGCAAGGCAGTCTTTGCACCTGTCCATATCAATGCCTCTTTCATGGAGGAACATGGCAGAGCTTCAGACCATGATCCCGTAGTGGTGCAGCTGGACTTTTCTAAGGATGTCGCAGCTTCGTCTTCTGACAGCTCCCAACCGTCTCAATCAACTGGACAATCTTCTGTAGCAGCAGAGCAAGGAGCTCCGTCTCAGACCAATTCTCCATCGTCCAATCAAACTGGACAAGGTCAGACAGTTGGCAGCAAGAAGAAGGGACTCCCGCAGACCGGCCAAAATAACAGTGGCTGGACAGTCTTGGGATTGACCTTGCTGATGTTTGCTTTTACTCTCAAAAAGAGAAGTAGAAATTAACTAAAATCAATTTAAAAAGTGAAATCAGGGTGGAATAAAGATTCTGCCCTGATTTTTTTGCCTACTGCTTTCTCTCTAAAGTTTTATCTGTTGTAAAACACTGAAAATGAAACTGAAAAACAGTTTGTTTTCTAAAAAATAGGCAAATTAAGTCTATTTTTGCTTTAATCATGTTATAATGTAGTTAGTTATAAAACGTTTTCAGAGTTAAGAGGTTGCGTCATGGTTGAAGAGAAAATTGAAGAAGCAGTTGATTATGGAAAGGTAACGGGCATGGTCCACTCCACCGAAAGTTTTGGAGCAGTTGATGGACCGGGTATCCGTTTTATTGTTTTTTTGCAGGGCTGTCACATGCGCTGCCAGTATTGCCATAATCCAGACACATGGGAGATGGAGACCAACAAATCTCAGCTGCGGACAGTGGATGATGTCTTGCAAGAAGCTCTCCGTTATAAGGGTTTCTGGGGCAATAAAGGCGGCATCACCGTCAGTGGTGGAGAAGCCTTGCTGCAGATTGATTTTCTGATTGCTTTGTTTACCAAGGCTAAGGAGCTGGGCATCCACTGTACTTTGGATACCTGTGCCCTGCCTTTTAGAAATACGCCTCGTTATCTGAAAAAATTTGACAAGCTTATGGCAGTGACGGATTTAGTCCTGCTTGATATCAAGGAGATTAACGAAGAACAGCACAAAATCGTGACCAGCCAGACCAACAAGAATATCTTGGCTTGTGCCAAGTACTTGTCTGACATTGGAAAGCCAGTCTGGATTCGTCACGTCTTGGTGCCAGGATTGACCGACCGCGATGATGACCTGATTGAGCTAGGTAAGTTTGTAAAGACGCTGAAGAATGTTGATAAGTTTGAAATTCTACCTTACCATACTATGGGAGAATTCAAATGGCGGGAGCTAGGCATCCCTTACAAGCTGGAAGGGGTTAAGCCTCCGACAGCTGATCGGGTCAAGAATGCCAAGGAACTTATGCAGACTGAGTCCTATACAGAGTATATGAATCGGGTGCATAATAGCTAATCTACTTTGAGTATGAATAAATGGGCTGGTGGGCTGACCAGTCCATTTTTCTTAAGAAAATGTCCTTATGCTTTTGTGAAATGCCTGTAATTGTGGTAAAATAAATGCAATAAACATTATATAAAAGAAGAGGTTTATCATGTCTAAAATTTTAGTTTTCGGTCACCAAAATCCTGACTCAGATGCCATTGGTTCATCTTACGCTTTTGCTTACTTGGCTCGCGAAGCTTATGGCTTGGATACAGAAGTTGTTGCTCTGGGTGAGCCTAATGAAGAAACAGCCTTTGTTTTGGATTACTTTGGCGTGGCAGCACCGCGCGTGATTACATCTGCAAAGGCAGAGGGAGCTGAGCAAGTTATCCTGACAGACCACAATGAATTCCAGCAGTCTGTGGCAGATATTGCAGAAGTTGAAGTTTATGGCGTGGTGGACCACCACCGTGTAGGCAACTTTGAAACAGCTAGTCCCCTTTACATGCGCTTGGAGCCAGTGGGGTCTGCTTCCTCTATTGTTTACCGCATGTTCAAGGAGCACGGTGTAGCAGTTCCAAAAGAGATCGCAGGATTGATGCTGTCTGGTTTGATTTCTGATACTCTCTTGCTCAAGTCCCCAACTACCCATCCAACTGACAAGGCCATTGCACCAGAATTGGCTGAGCTGGCTGGTGTCAACTTGGAAGAGTATGGTTTGGCTATGCTCAAGGCAGGTACAAACTTGGCTAGCAAGTCTGCAGAAGAATTGATTGACATTGATGCTAAAACCTTTGAATTGAACGGAAACAATGTCCGTGTGGCACAGGTCAACACTGTTGACATTTCCGAAGTTTTGGAGCGTCAGGCAGAAATCGAAGCGGCTATTGAAAAAGCAATTGCTGACAATGGCTACTCTGACTTCGTCTTGATGATTACAGACATTATCAACTCAGACTCAGAGATTCTGGCTATCGGAAGCAATATGGACAAGGTCGAAGCAGCCTTTAACTTTGCTCTTGAGAATAACCATGCTTTCCTAGCAGGCGCTGTTTCTCGTAAGAAGCAAGTGGTGCCTCAACTGACAGCAAGTTTTAATGCTTAAATAGCCCAGTTGAATAGATTAGTTACTACATGAGAGGCTATTCCCCTCATACTAAAAAGGAGTTTCGGCTCCTTTTTTGATAGGCGAGAGAAATGAAGATTCAAGATTTACAAGACGGAGATTTGATTTTTACAGTCGGAGCTTCAGAAATTGCTGCAGCAATCCGAGCAGCAACTGGTTCATACAGCCATGTGGCCATCTTTTTTAATGGTGAGATTTATCATGCAACCCATGAGAAGGGTGTTGTCAATCAAGATTTGTCTGATTTTTTACAAGATGAGGATGTTTATGACGTGTACTGCTATCCAGCTATTGAAGCAGAAGCTGTCTTTAAAAGGGCCAAATTACATCTAGGAAAGCCATACAATTTCAGCTTTTATCCGCAGTCCGATGGTTTTTACTGCTCGGAGTATATTGCGGAAATTTTGCCGATTTTTGATACGATTCCCATGCAGTTTGGAGACGAGGAAAATCTAATTTCTGATTTTTGGCAGGAGTATTATCGAGAATTAGGCTTAGATGTGCCCTTAAATCAGCCTGGGACGAATCCTAGCCAGTTGGCTCAGTCAAGAAAACTCATCTACAAAGGAGAACTTCATGATTAAAATCATCAATCCCAGCCGTTTGACGCGCCAGCCTTTTTTTCAGGAGCTGATTGATTATTTGGATCAGCATGAGGCTGTGAATCTACGTGAGATTAAGCGAGAGTTTGAGGGCGTGGCTAATATTGACCGCTCGATAGAAGAGTATATTAAGGCAGGCTATATCCGGCGGGAGAACAAGCGCTATTACCTGACTCTGCCTCTTGTGGAAAGTTTGGAGGACTTGCGTTTGGACCAGGAAGTCTTTATCCGTGATGACAGTCCCCTCTATCAGGAACTCTTGGAGCTACGCTTTGAGACCCAGCTTTCCAATCAGACCAATGCGGCGGTCTTGCTGGAAGAGACAGATTTTCTGCGGGATAAGCTGACCTTGGCTAATTATTTTTACAAGATGCAGCGCCACTATCCGCTGTCTGAGGCACAAAAGCCCCTCTATGCTGTCTTGGGCGATGTCAATCCTGAGTATGCACTAAAGTATATGACGACCTTTCTTCTCAAGTATGTCCACAAGGATGAGCTCATGCAGAAGCGGCGGGACATTTTTGTCGATAGCCTAGTGATTTTGGGCTATATCCGGCAAAACGAAGCAGGCAAGTATGAGTTGCAGGCCAGCTTTGATAAGGAGAGATTGACTTTTCAGCTGGACTGATTTTCTCATAGAATGAGCAGAATATTTGACCTTTGAAAAGAAAAAACATATACTACTGTAAACGGTATCAGAAACCGTAAAAAAGAATGGAGGCAAAATTATGTCACTAGAAAATAAATTCGATCAAGCTAAAGGCGCTGTTAAAGAAGGCGTGGGCAAAGCTACAGGCGATAACAAGACTGAAGCAGAAGGCTTTGTAGAAAAAACTGTTGCTAAAGCCAAAGAAGTTGCTGAAGATGCTAAAGAAGCTGTAGAAGGTGCCGTTGAAGGTATCAAAAACAGCTTGGATAAATAAAAAACAATCAGTCGATTATTCGGCTGATTATTTTTTTTGCTGATACATAAGGTAGAGGAAGTAGGGGGCTCCAATAATGGAAATCAAAATGCCTGTCGGGACGGAGCTTCCGATGAGGAAGGTTCTTGTGATCGTATCTGCTCCTGTCATGATAAAGGAACCTAGTAGCATAGCGGCTGGAAAGAGTAAGCGATGATCGCTAGGCAGGAATCGTTTGCTGATATGGCTAGCCAACATACCGATGAAGACTATATTTCCAGCTAGAGATAAGCTAAAGGCGACGAGAGCACTGGCTAATAACAAGGTTATCTGCCGCTCTCTTTTTAGATGAAGCCCCAGGCCTAGAGCTGTTTCATCATTTAGGCTGAGAATATTGAGCTTGTGGGAGCGCAGATAGGTCAGCAGCCAGAATAAAAGCAAGAAGGGGCCAGCAATAGCTAGACTTTCCCAGTTATTACCCGTAATCTTACCAGCTAGCCAGCTAACCACATAGGTCAGTTTGTTCTGATTGACACGGCCGGTGATGGCAATCATACTAGAAGACAGAATGGTTGACAAGGTCACACCAGCGATAATGAGCTTGACGGGGCTTATAGCTTGGCCTTTTTGATGTGAGATCAGGTAAATAAGGGCTACAGTCAGCATACCGCCAAAGGTTGCGATAAAGGGAAGATAGCGAATATAGAAAGGATCGGTCACTTCTAGCTTGCTGATAGCAAGAGTAATGATAACACCAGCTCCGGCATTGATTCCCAAGGTTCCTGAATCGGCAAGTGGATTTCGAGTAAAGGTCTGCAGCAGTACACCGCTCATCCCTAGCGAAGCTCCTGCTAGAAGGCAGACTAGAATTCGGGGCAAGCGGATCTGCTCCATGATAAAGGCGCTGCCATCATCTCCTTGCCCCAGCAGATATCGAAAAGCTTCTCCGACATTAAATTCCTGATCGCCTGATGATAGAGACAGTAGGAAAATTAGGAAAGTCAGGAGGCTGAGGCTTACTAGAATCAAAAGAATCCGTTTTTTATCTCTCATAGAAAGTCCCCTTTCTCATCAGCCACAGGAAGACTGGCAGCGTAACGAGACTGATAATAGAGCTAAGAGGCAGACCGACCATATGACTCGCAGCAAAATCACAGATTAGTAGAAAGAGCGCTCCTGCTAGCATCGTCAGTGGCAGGATTTTTTGGTAGTTCTTTCCGCTGATGGTTTTGACAAAGTGTGGAATAATCAGTCCGACAAGGGCTAGGCTTCCTACTAGGGCAACAGCTGCCGCTGATAACAGTAGAACAAGGCTTAGAAAGAGCAGGGTCATATGAGTCGTTCGCTGGCCTAAGCCCTTGGCTACTGTTTCATTGAGGCTAAGAATGGTTAGTTGGTGAGAAAAGAGCTGAGCCAGTAAAAGGCCTAATAGGATAAAGGGAGCAATGATTTGTAGCATTTTCCAATTGGTTCCTAGAAGCCCTCCAGCTTGCCAACCGATGACTGCATTGGTCAGGTTGAGGTAAATGGTCAAGCCTTGTCCGATAGCAGTCAGGAGTGTTGTTACCATGGCACCGGATAAGACGAGTCGTAGTTGCTCAAAACCTTTTCTAGGATGGTAGGAGAGGCTAAAAACCAGAATACTGGCTAGACTGGCTCCTGCAAGAGAGAGCAGGAGGATGCTACTGTAGTGTATACTCTTAGAAAAGGCATAACCGCAGATAAGCGCTAGGCCAGCTCCTGAGTTGATACCCAAAAGTCCCGGATCAGCAATGGCATTGCGGGTAATCCCCTGCATGATGGCTCCTGAAACGGCAAGGCTAGCTCCGACTAGCAGAGCTGCAATTCCTCTAGGCAAGCGCAGATCTATGATGATGTTCTGGGCTGGACTTTCCTTGAAAGGATGGCTCAGCGTTTCTATCAGTTGCCGATGGGAGTAGCTAGGAATGCCAAAGCGTAGGTAGATATAGAGTCCGCCAATCAGCAGGAGAATTAAGGCGAAAAAAACAAGCCAAAAGATGTTTGGCCTATTTTTTTGAGTGAAGAGTGAATGAAGCGTCATCTGGTATCCTTTATATAGTCGAAAATAAAATAGCTGACATGAGATATATTGCTTACTAGCAATGTTTTTTACTAGTCTAAGTTCCTGTAAGGAATGGCCTAGTTCATTTTTTCAAGGCCATCTTGAATGGTTTTGAGTTCGTATTCAAGTGTCAATGGATCGTTGAAATAAAAGGCGTTGGCATCCACTTTTAAGATATGGTTCTGTTGGACAGCGGGAATGGATTTCCAAACATCGCTTTCGTAAAGAGCACTGCCTGTTTTATCATCTTCAGCAGCAACCAAGACATAATCGCCAATATACTCACTCACCGTTTCTTGGCTGACTTGCAAGTAGCCACTTGGGAATACTTCATCCTTCACTTTTTGTGGGGCATCAAATCCCAGAGACTTGTAGATAACTTCTCCGCCTCGTCCCCAGTTGTTACCGAAGAGGTAGATTTCCTTTTCATATAGTCCGACAACGGTGAAAGTGACATTTTGTCCCAGCTTTTCTTTTAACTGCTTGCCAATATCAGCTGTTTTACTCTTCCAATCGGCAATCCATTGATCAGCTTCTTTTTCCTTACCAAAGATTTGGCCAAAGCGATTCAGGATTTCTAAATAGTCATTTTTTCCATAATCAATGGCAATAGTTGGAGCGATTTTCTTTAGTTCATCGATATTTTTGTCACTGGCATCTACCACGATAAGGTCTGGCTTTTGCTTGGCGATAGACTCTAAATCTTCTGGCATCAAGACCTTGGCATTTTTGACTTTTTCCTTGAGGACAGGGTTTTTAGCATCATAGGATGTTACAGTGACAGGGTCGAAGCCTAATTGTAGCAAATAGCCTGTGTAGGTAGAGGAGAGGCTGGCGATGCGTTTTGGATTTTTAGGAATATCGCCGTAGTAGTGAAATCCATCAATTTTGGGCTTGCTGGATAGCTCGACCTTGTCTGAAGAGGCAGAGTTTTCAGATTTAGATGAGCTGCCGCAGGCAACTAAAAGGAAGATGGTGACAGTAAGGGTAGCAAATGATAAAAACTTTTTCATTTTTTCCTCCAATTCTATAAAAAGTTTAGAAGCTGTATCCATGAAGAAGATATGGGAAACTTATCTATTAATACATGACTTATTTAACGAGCTGATAGCTGAGGCAGAGCGGCTTATCCTGAATAGGATCCCGAATAATCTGGGCTTCAATCTGAAAAATATCTCTCAGAATATCCGAGGTCATGACCTGCTCAACACTTCCTTGGTACTGAATACGCCCATTTTTCATAGCAATCAACTGATGGGAAAAGCGGGCAGCTAAGTTGATATCATGCAGAACCATGATAATGGTTTTTCCGCTGAGTCGGTTTAGGTCATTGAGCAGCTCCAAGATTTCCAGCTGGTGATTCATATCCAGATAGGTGGTCGGCTCGTCCAGAAAAATAGTCTCTGTATCTTGAGCTAAGGCCATAGCAATCCAGACGCGCTGGCGCTGACCTCCAGACAAATCATCCACCTGCCAGTCCGAAAATTCGCTGACTTGAGTTGCTTCCATAGCCCAGCAGATTTTTTCCCGGTCTTCTGTACTTAACCGTCCCAAGCCAGTTTGGTACGGAAAGCGACCATAGGAGACCAGATCATAGACGGTGATGCCATCGGTCGCCTCCATGGTTTGTGGCAGCAAGGCAATCTTTTGCGCCACCTCCTTGGTCGGCAGTAGGGTGATGGACTGTCCATCCAGGGTAATGCTGCCAGCTTTTGTCGGCAAAATACGGGTAAAGGACTTGAGAAGAGTGGATTTACCGCAGCCATTGCTACCGATAATAGTTGTAATCTTTCCCTCGGCGAGTTGGCAGTCCAGTCCGTCAATAATAACCTTTTGATCGTAGGCGACCTGGATACTTGCTGCAGAGATAGTGGACATAGACTTCCTTTCTGTCTGATTCTTCTATCAGAATTTCAATTTTTATTATATCATAAAAATTTTTCTAAAAAAAGAGTTTTCTGACAATTTAATAAAAATAAAATAAAAAAGTTTTATAAATTTGTAAATAATAAAAATTTAAGCTTTTCATGCTAAGATAGAAATATAAAAAAGAACCTGAAATGATGATATAAATTTACAGGTGGTGAAAGGAAATATGATGAAATTATTGACAAACCTACGCCCCTCTAAGCCTTTGAAAGAGCTGAGGTGGTTTGATATTGCAGTGATTACCCTGCTCATGTTTGGGCAGTTTATTTATCGCTCAACGGAGCTTTATTTAGCTAGCTTTGCACCAGCCGCCAGCACAGGAGCGACTGAAACGGTGACCAATATAGCCACTGAAGGAGCGGCTTTTTCTAGCAATTTCAATTTTCAGCTACTGATGCTGTTTTTGACCATTCTTTATCTATTGCTTCGGCGCTTTGACTTTAAGCAGCTTCCTATCCGTCTGAGCTGGTCGGTTCTCCTTTGGACTCCCCTTATTTTTGTAGCGGTAGGGTTCTTTGGTGATATTGTGACGACACTGAGCGGCGAGTATAATTACTTTGATCCAACTCTCTGGTCTTATGTAGATGTTCTAGAAATCTTTCGGAAATTTGCTGAACTGACACCTATGGCTATTCTCTACGGGCTTCTCAATGGCTTCTATGAGGAATTCTTCTTTCTGGGGCTTATGACCTCTGTTAAGGATAAGTATAAGTGGTGGGCTCTGGCTTACTCTACTATCATTCGGATTTCTTTCCATACCTATCAGGGCATGCTGTGGGCCTTGGTTATCGGAGTGGTATATGGCCTCTTTTACTATTTCCTTTACAAATACAAGGTTAAGAACCTCCTGCCTTTCTTTCTCATGCACGCCTTGGCGGATATGTTTGGCTCCAGCTTGATGTACGTTCTGATTAAATGGCGGTAATTTTTACAAAACGACAATAAAAAGGCGATATCCACGCCTTTTTTCTTATAAATACTTTTCTGCAAGGGTATAGTCTCCTGGATAGGTTACTTTTTCTCCTTCTACGATTTGGTAAGCATCCGCTCCTTTACCGGCCAGAATGACAGCATCTCCCTCTCGGTCTGTCAGACTGAGAGCTTTTTTGATGGCTTCTTCACGGTCGGCTATTTTGTCCACTGGATAGGAGATGTAGGATGCGATTTCCTCCGCAATGTCTAGAGGATTTTCATAGTTGGGATCGTCCGCAGTTAAGATGACAGTCAGCTCAGGATGCTGATTAAGCAGGAGACCGAAGTCTTTGCGGCGACTTTCACCCTTGTTTCCGGTAGCACCCAAAAGGAGAATAATCTTGCCCTTCTGGTGTTCCTCTACCACAGACAGCAGGTTGCTTAGGCTGACGCCATTGTGAGCATAGTCAACGAAGACCTTGGCGCCATTTTTCTGAGTCAGAACTTCCATACGGCCAGGGACTCGGGTTGCGGCAATTCCTTTTTTGATGTCTTCGAGGCTAGCACCCAGACGCAGACAGGCAAGACCAGCCGCTACTGCATTTTCTTGATTGAAGTGGCCAATGAGCTGGATATCGTAGTGGCCAGCTAACTTGCCAGTCGCTTCAAAGCTGAAAGCCCGAGAATCCGTGATAGTGTTACTAGAGCTTGCTCCATAGAAATCATGTTCCATAGAAGCGACTTGCTCTTTCACGATTTGGAAATGGTCCATGCCGCTATTCACAATAACTGATCGGCTATTGTCCATCAAGAGCCGCTTGTTGTAGAAGTAATCTTCAAAGGTTGGATGCTCGATAGGGCCGATATGGTCGGGGCTGATATTGAGAAAGACACCGACATCAAAGGTCAGGCCGTAGACCCTTTTCTTGAGATAAGCCTGACTGGAGACTTCCATGATGAGATGAGTCCGATCATTTGCAAGGGCTTGGGCCATCATTTTAATAAGATCCATACTCTCTGGTGTTGTCAGAGTTGACTTGAAGAAGGTCTCGCCATCCAAAGTAGTGTTCATAGTCGAGAGCAGGGCAGGACGATGGCTTTGGGAAAAGATTTGATAGGCAAAATAAGCTGTAGTTGTCTTTCCCTTGGTGCCAGTAAAGGCCAGCAGTTTGAGCTTTTTCTCAGGATGGCCGTAAAATTCCATGGCTAAGAGACTCATGGCCTGCTTGACATCGTTGACCAAGAGGACCGGAATGCCCACTTGAAAGTCTGTCTCGCTGATATAAAAGCGCAGGCCAGCTGTGACGGCTTTTTCTAGAAATTCTTTCTTAAAAGCCTCACCCTTGACAAAAAAGAGGGTAGAGGCATCCGCTTCCCTGCTGTCATAGCTGATACTATCGAAAGTCAAGCCGCTATAGGAGAAAAAGTATTCTCCGTTTTTGACAATATCACGAAAATTATGGTCTTTTTTTAAAATATCTAATACGGTTTCAATTTTAATCATAAATCTATTGTAAACCTTATAGCTGGGTTTTACAAGAGGCAAGGAAAAGTTTATAATATAAAGAAGAATAAATAGAAGAGGTTTTCTATGAGCCAAGAAACAACAAGCCAGCAGCAGCAGATGCTGCGGGGAACTGCCTGGCTAACTGCCAGCAATTTTATCAGTCGTCTTCTGGGTGCCATCTATATCATTCCTTGGTATATCTGGATGGGCAAGCACGGCGCTGAGGCCAACGGCCTTTTTACTATGGGCTACAATATCTATGCCTGGTTTTTACTGATTTCGACAGCCGGCGTGCCAGTGGCAGTGGCCAAGCAGGTAGCTAAGTACAATACCATTGACAAGGAAGAGCACAGCTTTACTCTCATCCGAGAGTTTCTAAAGTTTATGTTGCTTTTGGGAGCTGTCTTTGCAGTGATTATGTACCTGCTCTCACCAGTTTTTGCTTCTATGTCAGGCGGCGGAGCGGACTTGGTTCCTGTTATGCAGAGCCTCTCTTTGGCTGTTTTGATATTCCCATCCATGAGTGTTATCCGCGGCTTTTTCCAGGGCTTTAACAATCTCAAGCCTTATGCCATCAGTCAGATTGCGGAGCAGGTCATTCGGGTTATCTGGATGCTCCTGACCGCCTTCTTTATCATGAAGATTGGTTCTGGCAACTATGTAGAAGCGGTTACCCAGTCAACATTTGCAGCATTTATTGGTATGCTGGCTAGCATGGCTGTCTTAGCTTTCTATCTCTGGAAGACAGGTATGCTGACTTCTATCCTTCATGAGTCTACCAATGCAGGGGAGATCAATAGCCGTGCCCTCCTCTGGGATACAATCCGAGAAGCCATTCCTTTCATTATCACAGGATCTGCCATTCAGCTTTTTCAGATTATTGACCAAAATACCTTTATCCATGTCATGGGCTGGATCAGCAAGTACAGCAAGTCCGAGCTGCTGGTTCAGTTTGCCTATTTCTCAGCAAATCCTAATAAAATTACTATGATTTTAATTGCAGTGGCTACTTCTATCGGTGGTGTTGGGATTCCTCTCTTGACCGAGAACTATGTCAAAGGTGATTTCCGATCGGCTGCACGCTTGGTGCAGGACAATCTCAGCATGCTGATTTTCTTTATCTTGCCAGCAACCATTGGTGCTGTTTTGGTAGCGGAACCTCTATATACCGTTTTCTATGGTAAGCCAGACGGCTTAGCACTGGGACTTTTCATCTTTGCTATGCTGCAGACCATTATCCTCAGTCTATATACGGTGTTGGCTCCGATGATTCAGGCCCTCTTCCAGAATAGAAAGGCGATTATTTACTTCCTGTATGGAGTAGGAGTCAAGCTGGTGCTGCAAGTACCCTTGATTTATATTTTCAAAGCTTATGGTCCTCTTCTTGCGACGACAATTGGCTTGATTATCCCAATCCTGCTCATGTATCGGGAAATCCGTCAGGTAACTGGTCTGAATCCTAAGAACCTCTTTAAACGAAGCCTCCTGTCAGTGATTCTGACAGTTCTGATGACCATCTTTGTCTTGGTGGCAGAGCTTCTTATCGGTCTCTTCCTTCATCCAAGCGGTCGGATTTCCAGCTTTGTCTATATAGCTCTTATCGGCGGCATTGGCCTCGCTGTCTATGGCGGTCTGGCGCTCAAAGTTCGCCTTATGGATCGCTTTATCGGTTCAAAAGCGGCTAGTCTGCGCCGACGCTTTCATATCTATTAAAAAGCCGCAGGGCTTTTTAATTTTTATCTTTATTATGTCTAAAACATCAACATTATAGTTTCAAACTATAGCTAGCTCTTGGAAAGAAAAAAGATAAATGTTTTCAAAAGATGTTACAATAGAGGGTGAAATATTAGCGAAGGATTGGAAGGTTAATATGAGTAAGGACGTAAAATTAAATACACTACTGGCTCAGGCTGGGGTAAAAAAAGATGAAGCAACCGGTGCTTTGACAACACCCCTGCATTTTTCAACGACCTACCAGCACCCTGAGTTTGGCCAGTCAACAGGTTATGACTATACTCGAACCAAGAATCCAACGCGGGTTAGCTTGGAAGAGACTCTGGCTGCTATCGAAAGTGCAAATTATGCTCTAGCGACTAGCTCTGGTATGTCGGCTATTGTGCTGGCCTTTAGTGCCTTTCCAGTTGGCAGCAAGGTTTTGGCTGTTCGGGATCTCTATGGCGGCTCTTTCCGCTGGTTTGCTCAGGCTGAAGCAGAAGGGCGTTTTGCCTTTAGCTATGCCAATACAGAAGAAGAACTTCTGAATAGTCTAACAGAGGATATAGATATTGTCTATATCGAGACACCGACCAATCCTCTTATGGTAGAGTTTGACATTGCCCGCATTTCCCAAGCAGCTCATGAGCGAGGAGCAGCTGTCATTGTGGATAATACCTTCTATAGTCCCATTTATCAAAGACCGCTGGAGGATGGAGCTGATATTGTTTTGCACTCTGCGACCAAGTATCTGGGTGGACACAATGATGTCTTGGCTGGAGCCATCATGACTAATGATGCTGCTATTTATGACAAGCTATTCTATAACCTCAATACAACTGGGCCGGTCCTGTCTCCTTTTGACAGCTATCTGCTTTTGCGCGGTCTCAAGACATTGGCTCTTCGTATGGAGCGCTCTACTCAGAATGCGCAAGAAGTAGTCGCTTTTCTGAAGCAATCTCCTGCGGTAAAAGAGGTTCTCTATCCAGGCAAGGGTGGTATGATTTCCTTTAAAGTTGTGGACGAAAGCAAGATTCCTCATCTCCTAAATAGCCTGAAAGTCTTTACCTTTGCGGAAAGTTTAGGAGGAGTGGAGAGCTTGATTACCTATCCGACGACCCAGACTCACGCAGACATTCCAGTGGAAGTGCGTCATTCTTATGGCTTAACTGATGATTTGCTACGCCTGTCGATTGGAATTGAGGATAGCCGAGATTTGGTAGACGATTTACGTGCAGCCTTGGAGAATGAATAATATGGGAAGATATAATTTTGAAAAAGCACCCTGTCGTGTAGGGCATCATACTTATAAATGGAAAGAAGCGGAGAAAGACAAAGAAGTTCTGCCAGCCTGGATTGCAGATATGGATTTTGAAGTCCTGCCTGAAATCCAGCAAGCTGTTCATGACTATGCTAATCAGCTAGTTTATGGTTATACCTATGCCAGTGAAGAGCTGATTAATGCCGTGCTAGATTGGGAGCGGGATGAGCACGACTATACCTTTGATCGGGAAGCCTTGGTATTTATAGAAGGGGTTGTTCCTGCTATTTCAATGGCTATCCAAGCCTTTACCAAGGAAGGTGATGCCGTTCTAATCAACACTCCTGTTTACCCACCTTTTGCCCGCAGTGTCAAGCTCAATAATCGTCGGCTTATTACCAATTCTTTGATAGAGAAGGACGGCCTTTTTCAGATTGACTTTGAGCAGTTGGAGCGTGACATTGCAGATAATGAAGTCAAGATTTATGTTCTTTGCAATCCACACAATCCCGGAGGTCGAGTTTGGGAACGGGAAGTGTTAGAGAAAATTGGCCGCCTCTGCCAAAAGTACGGCGTCCTCCTGGTCTCAGACGAAATTCACCAAGATTTGACGCTGTTTGGTCATGAACATCAGTCTTTCAATACTGTTTCGCCTGACTTTAAGGACTTTAGCCTGATTTTAGCCAGTGCGACTAAGACCTTTAATATTGCTGGGACCAAAAATTCCTATGCAGTGATTGAGAATCCTAGCTTGCGGCATCAGTTTAAAAAACGCCAGCTGGCCAATAACCAGCATGAAATTCCTGGCCTTGGTTTTTTAACAACAGAAGCAGCCTATCGTTACGGTTGGTCTTGGTTGATGGAACTCAAGGAAGTTCTGGAGAAAAATGTAAATTTTGTGGTTGATTATTTTGCCAAGGAAGCACCGCGCCTGCGGGTCATGAAGCCTCAAGGGACTTATCTGATTTGGCTGGACTTTTCAGATTATGGCCTGACAGATGACCAGCTCTTCCAGCTGCTGCGAGAAGAGGCAAAGGTCGTCCTGAATCGAGGAAGTGATTTTGGTCAAGAAGGTAAAGGTCATGCCCGCCTAAATGTTGCTGCTCCAGAGACCATGGTTGAAGAAATCTGCTCCCGTATTGCAGAGGTATTGCCAAAATAAATCAAAAAATTTTTTAATTTATTTCACAAATACCTTTATATCATGTGTTATAGTCTACGGAAGTAAAGTGCAGAAAATCGTTGAAAAGGCTTGCTTATAGCAAGCCTTTTCACACTTTTTTTGATATAATAAGAAGAATAAATTGAAAGAAGGAAATCCAATCATGGGAAAACTTGAAGTTATCGCTCATCCGCTTATTCAGCATAAATTGTCTATCTTGCGTCGTACAGATACCTCTACCAAGGCATTTCGTGAATTAGTAGATGAAATCGCAATGCTCATGGGATATGAGGTCTTGCGCGATTTACCACTTGAAGATGTAGAAATTGAAACACCAATTACTAAAACAGTCCAAAAACAGATTGCAGGGAAGAAATTAGCTATTGTACCAATCTTGCGAGCTGGTATTGGCATGGTGGATGGACTTCTGAGCTTGGTTCCAGCAGCTAAGGTCGGCCATATCGGAATGTACCGTGATGAGGAAACCTTGAAGCCGGTTGAATATCTGGTGAAACTGCCAGAAGATATTGACCAACGTCAGATTTTTGTTGTAGATCCAATGCTAGCTACTGGTGGTTCTGCGATCTTGGCGGTGGATTCTCTCAAGAAACGTGGTGCTAGCCACATTACATTTGTCTGCTTGGTTTCTGCGCCTGAAGGAGTAAAAGCCTTGCAGGAAGCTCATCCAGATGTTGATATTTTCACTGCTGCCCTGGATGATCACCTCAATGACCATGGTTATATCGTACCAGGACTGGGAGATGCAGGAGATCGTCTTTTCGGTACCAAGTAAAAGTTTCTATTTGACCTTTTTTGACCAAAAGGATATAATAGTCTCGTAATTTGAAATTCTATTCCCTAGTTTGATAGAAAATTTTAAAAAGAGAAAGAGAGAAAACTATGATTCCTGTAGTTATTGAACAAACCAGCCGAGGGGAGCGCTCCTATGATATTTATTCTCGGCTATTAAAAGATCGGATTATCATGCTGACTGGTCCAGTAGAGGATAATATGGCTAATTCAGTCATTGCCCAGCTCCTTTTCTTGGATGCACAGGACAATACTAAAGATATTTATCTCTATGTAAATACGCCAGGTGGATCTGTTTCAGCAGGTCTGGCCATTGTGGACACTATGAACTTCATCAAGTCTGATGTTCAGACCATTGTTATGGGTGTAGCTGCCAGCATGGGAACGGTCATTGCTTCCAGTGGTGCTAAGGGCAAACGCTTCATGCTTCCAAATGCAGAATATCTGATTCACCAACCAATGGGAGGAGCTGGAAGTGGTACCCAGCAAACGGATATGGCCATTGTAGCTGAGCATTTGCTTAGAACTCGGAATACCTTGGAAAAAATCTTGGCTGAAAACTCTGGTAAGTCTGTTGAGCAGATCCACAAGGATGCAGAACGCGATTACTGGATGAGCGCTCAAGAAACCTTGGAATACGGCTTTATTGACGAAATCATGGAAAATAGCAATTTAAGCTAACATAGGAGGAGCCAAAAGCGGCTCCTTTTTGGCTGCTTTGAGTCTGACAAGTTACCAAGTTCAGGTGTTTTAAGCTAATCATAAAGCTTTTCAGGGCTAGTTTTTTTGCCCTATCTTTGCTATAATCATCTAAGAACTACATGGACCGGAAAGGAGTTTTATGATAGAGAGAGAAGAAAGAGTGGGCTTGATTGTCTATCTTTACTATAATCGAGATGCCAAAAAGCTGGCTAACTTCGGTGATATTATTTATCATTCTAAGAAGCATCGCTATCTGCATCTCTATGTCAAGCAAGAGGAAGCCCAGAACTTACAGGAGAATCTGCCCAAGGAGCGCTATGTTAAGCAAGTTCGGATTTCTCACATAAAAGAACTAGATCAAAACTTTGTTGGAAGCCTGTATAGAGAGCAAGAAAACGTTATCATTTGATAAAATTTCTATAAAGGGTTGACAATTGTCAGATAATTCGATATATTCTTACTATATCATCAATCAAATCACTTAAGGAGATTTCGGAATGAAGAAAAAATTTGCACTATCCCTAGTAGCTTTTGCTAGTGCGGCCCTTCTCGCAGCTTGTGGAGAAGTATCCAATAACAACTCAACTGCAACTGGTACAGAAATTGGCGATACGATTAAATTTGGTTTCAACTTTGAAGAATCAGGTGAAGTAGCAGCCTACGGTACAGCTGAACAACATGGTGCTCAGTTGGCAGTTGATGAGATCAACGCTGCTGGCGGTGTGGATGGCAAGAAGATTGAAGTTACTGATAAGGATAACAAATCAGAAACAGCTGAAGCATCTACCATCACTACTAGCTTGGTTACCCAAAGCAAGGTAAATGCAATCATCGGCCCTGCGACTTCTGGAGCTACAGCTTCAGCTACTGCAAATGCTGCTAAAGCAGGTGTACCAATCATTACACCAAGTGCGACTCAGGATGATTTGACCAACAAGCAAGATTATCTTTACCGTGCAACCTTCATTGATAGCTACCAAGGTAAAATCATTTCTAAGTATGTTACTGATAACTTGAAAGCTAAGAAAGTCGTTCTTTACTACGACCAATCTAGTGACTACGCTAAAGGAATGGCGGATGCTTTCAAGAAGGAATTCAAGGGTGAGATTGTAGCAACAGAAACTTTCCAATCCAAGGATACAGACTTCCAAGCTGCTTTGACAAAGATTAAGGGCAAAGAATTTGATGCTCTGGTTGTTCCAGGTTACTATACAGAAGCTGGTAAAATTGTCAATCAAGCGCGTGGTTTGGGCATTGACCAAACAATCGTTGGTCCTGATGGCTTTGGTGATGCTAAGTTCGTTGAGCAAGCAACTCCAGCTGCAGCTACAAATGTTTACTATGTATCTGGCTTTACAACTTCTGGTGAAATGTCAGAAAAAGCTAAGAAGTTTGTTGAAGCATACAAAGCTAAGTACAAAGAAGAGCCATCTATGTTTGCAGCTCTGGCATATGACTCTGTTTATATGGCAGCAGAAGCAGCCAAAGGTGCTAAAACTTCTGTAGATATCAAAGACAACTTGGCTAAGCTTAAAGATTTCGATGGAGTGACTGGTTCAATCACTATTGATAAAGATCACAATCCAGTGAAAACAGCTTTGATGATTGGCTTGAAAGACGGTCAAGTAGATACTGTAGAAACAGTTAAAGCGGAATAAGAGTTATGAGGCTGGGGCTATCCCAGTCTTTGACTTGTTTTCTATTTCTAGTTGCTTGAGCAAATTAGTAGATGATTTCTTTCTTTATGAATCTGCGGATTTGAAAGAGTATCGTTTTATAATCTATTCTTCTTCGTTTCTCAATCAACTATTATTCGTATTTTGGGAGTGGGATGATAAAATCACGACCTAGTCTGCTGATTTTTCTCCCATTCCTTATTTTATTATAGAAAGAGTGGTGTCTAATGCTCCAACAATTAGTCAACGGTCTAATCCTGGGTAGTGTTTATGCGCTTCTGGCTTTGGGTTATACCATGGTTTATGGGATTATTAAGCTGATTAACTTTGCCCACGGCGATATCTATATGATTGGTGCCTTTATGGGCTATTACTTGATTAATATCCTGAAGTTTAATTTCTTCCTTTCTCTTATTTTAGCGATGATTGGGACAGCGATTCTCGGTGTGGTTATTGAGTTTTTAGCCTATCGTCCTCTGCGAAATTCGACTCGGATTGCGGCTTTGATTACAGCCATTGGGGTCTCTTTTCTTCTTGAGTATGGCATGATTTTCTTTGTCGGTGCCAATACCCGTTCCTTCCCGCAGGTTATTAAAACAGTACGCTTTAACTTAGGGCCGATTTCTATCTCAAATATTCAGCTGCTGATTTTGGGAATTTCGATTTTCCTCATGGTGGCTCTGCAGTTCATCGTGCAGAAGACAAAGATGGGTAAGGCTATGCGGGCCGTATCCGTAGACAGTGATGCTGCTCAGCTGATGGGAATCAATGTCAATCGGACAATCAGCTTCACCTTTGCGTTGGGTTCAGCTCTTGCAGGAGCTGCCGGTGTTCTAATTGCCCTCTACTATAATTCATTGGAGCCTTTGATGGGGATGACTCCAGGGATTAAGTCTTTTGTAGCGGCCGTTCTCGGTGGTATTGGAATCATTCCTGGTGCAGCGCTTGGTGGCTTTGTTATTGGTCTTTTGGAAACTTTTGCGACAGCGCTTGGATTATCTGATTTCCGCGATGCCATTGTCTATGCGATTTTGATTGTCATTCTTCTGATCCGTCCAGCTGGTATCCTCGGCAAAAATGTGAAAGAGAAGGTGTAAGGTATGAAAAAGAATTTAAAGGTAAATATTTTCTGGCTTGGCCTTGTCTTAATCGGCTACCTGCTGATGACTGTATTGGTTAGTGCCGGTGTTCTCAACGCTTTTTACATTCAAATCTTAGAGCAGATCGGAATTAATATTATTTTGGCTGTGGGGCTCAATCTCATCGTCGGATTCTCGGGTCAATTCTCTCTTGGGCATGCTGGCTTTATGGCTATCGGTGCCTACGCTGTAGCCATTATTGGCTCTAAATCGCCAACTTATGGCGCTTTCTTCATCGCTATGCTGGTGGGAGCTGTCATTGCTGGTATTGTGGCTTTGGCAGTTGGTTTGCCGACACTACGTCTTAAAGGGGACTATCTCGCCATTGCGACTCTTGGTGTCTCAGAGATTATCCGGATTCTGATTATTAATGGCGGTACTTTGACGAATGGCGCAGCTGGTATCCTATCCATTCCGCCCTTTACTTCTTGGCAGATGGTCTATGTCTTTGTTGTTATCACAACTATTTTGACCTTGAATTTCCTGCGCAGTCCTATCGGTCGCAGTACTCTATCTGTCCGTGAGGATGAGATTGCTGCCGAGTCTGTTGGGGTTAATACTACTAGAATCAAGGTGACAGCCTTTGTTTTAGGAGCTATCACGGCTTCTATTGCTGGCTCTCTTCAAGCTGGCTTCGTTGGTTCAGTTGTTCCTAAGGACTATTCCTTTACCAACACTATCAATATCTTGATTATTGTCGTTTTTGGTGGTCTAGGCTCTATGACTGGAACCATTGTAGCTGCAGTAGTATTAGGAGTTCTCAATATGCTGCTGCAGGATGTATCCAGCATTCGGATGATTGTCTATTCTTTGGCTTTAATCTTGGTCATGATTTTCCGCCCAGGCGGACTTTTAGGAACTTGGGAGCTGAGCTTGTCTAAGCTCTTCAAAAAGAATAAGGAGGTCAAAGAATAATGGCACTTCTTGATGTGAAAAATCTAACTAAAAATTTTGGCGGTCTGACTGCTGTCAGCGATGTGACCTTGGAACTCAACAAGGGCGAGCTGGTTGGTCTGATTGGCCCTAATGGTGCAGGAAAAACGACTCTTTTCAATCTCTTAACGGGCGTTTATGAGCCGAGTGAAGGGACAGTGACACTAGATGGTCACTTGCTAAATGGTAAGGTTCCTTACAAGATTGCTGCTTTAGGGCTGGGGCGAACCTTCCAAAACATCCGGCTCTTTAAGGACCTTAGTGTTTTGGATAATGTTCTGATTGCCTTTGGTAATCATCATAAGGCTCATGTGTTGGCGTCCTTCTTCCGCCTGCCAGCCTACTACAAAAACGAAGAAGAACTCAAAGACAAGGCTTTGGAGTTGCTGAAAATTTTTGACTTGGACAAGGAAGCAGAAACCTTGGCTAAGAACCTAGCTTATGGTCAGCAGCGTCGCTTGGAGATTGTTCGGGCCTTGGCAACAGAGCCTAAGATTCTTTTCTTGGATGAGCCGGCTGCAGGGATGAACCCTCAGGAGACAGCAGAGCTGACTGCATTGATTCGACGGATTAAAAACGAATTTAACATTACCATCATGCTGATTGAGCATGACATGAGTCTGGTAATGGAAGTCACTGAGCGAATCTATGTTTTGGAGTACGGCCGCTTGATTGCGCACGGAACACCTGATGAAATTAAGAATGACAAACGCGTTATTGAAGCTTATCTAGGAGGTGAAGCCTAATGTCCATGCTTAAAGTTGAGAATCTCTCTGTCCATTATGGCATGATTCAGGCTGTCCGTGATGTCAGCTTTGAAGTAAACGAAGGAGAAGTCGTTTCCCTGATTGGTGCTAATGGCGCTGGGAAAACAACCATTCTCCGGACTATTTCAGGCTTGGTTCGTCCAAGTGCTGGTAAAATTGAATTTGTAGGCAATGAAATTCAAAAAGTTCCTGCTCAAAAAATCGTAGCAGCCGGACTTTCGCAAGTACCAGAAGGTCGACATGTCTTTCCAGGACTGACCGTTTTGGAGAATTTGGAAATGGGTGCCTTTCTCAAAACAAACCGCGAAGAAAATCAAGCCAATCTCAAAAAGGTCTTCTCTCGTTTCCCACGCTTGGAAGAGCGTAAAAATCAAGATGCTGCAACCCTTTCAGGTGGTGAGCAGCAGATGCTGGCTATGGGACGGGCGCTGATGTCTACTCCTAAACTTTTGCTTTTGGATGAACCTTCTATGGGCTTGGCGCCGATCTTTATCCAGGAAATCTTCGATATTATCCAAGATATTCAGCGACAAGGAACAACTGTGCTTTTGATTGAGCAGAATGCCAACAAGGCTCTCTCTATCGCCGACCGCGGCTATGTTCTTGAAACAGGCAAAATCGTTCTGTCCGGAACCGGCCAAGAGCTCCTCGCTTCTGACGAAGTCCGCAAAGCATATCTAGGTGGCTGAAACAATCCGGGGGATTGTTTCAGGTTGCAAATGGGAACTCGCGGCAGCGAGTTTTCTTTAAAATGTCTGGGATACATTTTTAGGTTGTTAATAGAAAGTTACGGTAGTAACTTAACATTTAGGAGTCTGGGACAATAGTCCCTTATCTCCAAAAAAAGCAACGGTTTTATGTCGTTG
>NZ_CAURLD010000009.1:0-103655 GCF_963525625.1 uncultured Streptococcus sp. | reverse complement strand
ACGCCGGAAGTAGTTGGGGGTTGCCCCCTGTGAGATATGGAAGTCGCTTAGCTTTTATCCGCCATAGCTCAGTTGGTAGTAGCGCATGACTGTTAATCATGATGTCGTAGGTTCGAGTCCTACTGGCGGAGTTTGAAAGAGGTTTTACCTCTTTTTTTGTACTTTTTGGTATTATTTACAATGGGAGATAATTCTATGATTGTGAGTAGTAGTGTTAAAAGCTATTGTTTTTCAGATAGTCTGTGAATTAAATGACAGTATTTAGCACTTAAATCAAAAAGGCAGAAGTTAGTGCGTAACTAACTTCTGCCTTTTTCGATTATCGAGTGATTGTATGATAAAGATGCTTCTGAGGTTTGCATTTATGATTCTGTATTGACTTCAAAGAAGGCTCTGTATAAAGCACGAATGGCAGCTTTTTCTTGATTTTTTTCAACAACAAACATGATGGATACTTCGCTTGAGCCTTGGGACATCATTTGAATGTTGATATTGTTTTCTGAAAGAGCTTTGGTTGCAGTAGCTGTTACACCAATATGACTTTTCATTTTTTCGCCAACAATCATGATAATGGAAAGGTCGTGTTCAATTTCTGCATGATCAACCTCTGCTTTTTGGACAAGTTGTCGAAGGATCTCTTCCTCTTTGATAGGAGTTAATTCGCGCTCACGTAAGATAATGGAGAGGTCGTCAATTCCTGTAGGCATATGCTCCCAACCAATATTCAAATCTTCTAGAATTTGAAGGACGCGCCTACCAAAGCCAATTTCTCTGTTCATCAGGTACTTGGACATGTTAATGCTGACAAAGCCTGTATCTCCAGCAATTCCAACGACCGGTAAGTGATCCTTACTGTGTTTATGAACAATTTGAGTACCTGGATGTTCTGGATTGTTGGTATTTTTAATAACCAGCGGGATTTTGCCGCGGTAAGCTGGAAGCAGAGCTTCATCATGGAGAACTGTAAAGCCAGCGTAGGCCAATTCACGCATTTCCCGATAGGTTAGCTCAGGAATGGAATGTGGTTTGTGAACGATGCCAGGATGGGCGGCAAAGATTCCGTCAACATCAGTGAAGTTCTCATAAACATCTGCTTTGACTCCCGCAGCAATGATAGAGCCCGTAATATCAGAACCCCCGCGAGAGAAAGTACAGATTTGTCCATCTTGAGTTACACCAAAGAAACCAGGAATAACTAGAACTTCATCAGAATTGTTGAGTTCTTCAATCTTATCATAACTAGAAGGGAGAATGCGTGCATTGCCAGGTTCACTGGAAACGACGAGTCCTGCTTCTCTTGGATGTATGTAGCTAGCTGGAACGCCATTTTGACTGAAATATGCTGCAATCAGTTTGGCATTGTTATTTTCTCCTGCAGCAAGAAAAGTATCATAAAGAAATGCGTTATCTTCAATTTGCAAGGTTGCAAGGCTTGTGATGCTTTTGGAAATTTTCTCCAGAACTTTTGGTTTCAAGCCTAGTTCTGCCACCATATCTGCATAGCGATTGATAATCCACTGTTGGTTAGGTGTGACATCATTTCCTGCAATATATTCTCGGTAATATTTAATCAGGGCATCGGTTACTTTGATATCGTCATCATGGCGTTTTCCTGGCGCTGACACTACAACAAATCGACGTTCAGGATCAGATTTGACAATGTTCAAAACTTTTTCTAATTGAGTCGCAGAAGCCAGTGAACTTCCACCAAATTTTACAACTTTCATTGGTTCTCCTATCTTATTTTAAAAATTATAACAAAATTCTGAAAATTATTCAAACGCAGTTTTTATACTATATTTTAACCAAAATATTGCTTTTACACTTCAAATTTGAAGACCATCTAATTTTTCCCATCTTTTATTTCCTTTCTTTTATATTTTATGATAAAATATAAGTTGTTTATAATTTGAATATCAAATTATTTAAGAATAAAACAAAACGGCTGATTTGAAATCGGGTCGGGAATGGAGCTGAAATGACATTTAATGGAATTCTCTATCATGTAGCAGATGAGGTAGCAACGATTACTTTCAATCGCCCTGAAGTTTCAAATGGTTTTAATATTCCTATGTGTGAGGAAATTTTAGAGGCTATTGAACTTGCTGCTAAGGATGAGTCCGTCAAGTTTTTAGTTATCAATGCCAATGGAAAGGTTTTTTCAGTGGGTGGCGACTTGGCTGAGATGCAGAGAGCAGTCAGTGATGATGATGTCCAATCCTTGGTGAAAATCGCTGAATTGGTAAATGATATTTCTTTTGCTATGAAACGCCTTCCTAAGCCAGTTATCATGAGTGTTGATGGTCCCGTTGCTGGTGCGGCTGCTAATATGGTCGTTGCAGCGGATTTCTGTATTGCGACTGAAAAATCACGTTTCATTCAGGCCTTTGTCGGTGTTGGTCTGGCGCCAGATGCTGGCGGTCTTTACTTACTGACTCGTGCTATCGGGGTGACTCGGGCGACTCATCTGGTTATGACTGGGGAAGCTCTGACTGCAGAGAAAGCTCTGGATTATGGCTTACTTTATAAAGTCTGTGAAGCAGAGAAATTGGAAAAAACAACGGAACAGTTACTGAAGAAGCTCAAACGTGGCTCTCTGAATTCTTACAGAGCCATGAAAGAAATGGTTTGGAAGAGTTTTTTCAGCGGCTGGTCTGAGTATGCTGAGCTAGAATTGCAGCTTCAGAAATCGCTTGCTTTCACAGAGGATTTCAAAGAAGGGGTTCGGGCTTATTCTGAGAAGCGTCGTCCAAACTTCACTGGTAAATAATGTATTGGTTCAAGGTTGCTTATTTTGCAAGTTGTTTACAAAAATATTTGAAAATCAAATTAATTTTCAAAAAAGCTTGCAAATTACTTTTCTATCTGATAAAATTTGATTGTCAAAGTATTTTCTTAAGGAGGTATGGTTTTGAATTTTCAGTTAGTAAATGATTACTTAACGTCTATTTTCAATAATGTCTTGGTTATTGAAGAATCGAGCCTAAGAAGCAGTCGCTTCAACGACGTCTCCATTAAGGAAATGCATACGATAGATGTCATCGGTACAACCCCAAATGCTACTCCAAGTGATATATCACGAGAATTGATGGTTACTTTGGGAACTGTTACGACCAGTTTGAATAATCTGGAGCGTAAGGGGTATATTGAGCGGCGTCGGTCGGAAGTTGACCGTCGTGTGGTGCATCTGAATTTGACAAAGAATGGGCGGCTTTTGTATCGTCTTCACAAGCGATTCCACAACCGCATGGTCATGCAAGTAGTGGATGGGATGAGTCCAGAAGAGAGACAAGTGATGCAAAAGGGCCTACAAAATTTATATAGTTTCCTAGAGGATTTGAAATAATGAACTATGCTAAGATTAGCCAAGCGGCTCATTATGCTCCCCGTCAGGTTGTCAGTAATGATGATCTAGCAGAGATTATGGATACCAGTGATGAGTGGATTTCAAGTCGAACTGGGATTAAAAAACGCCATTTATCGTCAGATGAAACGACCAGTGATTTAGCGACAAAAGTAGCAGAGAATTTGCTGCAAAAGTCGGGAATTTCTGCTCAAGACCTAGATTTTATCATTGTTGCTACCATTACGCCGGATTCTTTAATGCCTTCAACGGCTGCGAGAGTACAGGCAAACATCGGTGCTAAGAATGCCTTTGCCTTTGATTTGACCGCAGCTTGCAGTGGCTTTATCTTTGCCCTATCTACTGGGGAAAAGTTTATTTCTTCAGGTCGTTATCAAAAGGGTTTAGTCATAGGAAGTGAAACTCTCTCTAAGACGGTAGATTGGTCGGATCGTTCAACAGCGGTTCTCTTTGGAGATGGTGCTGGCGGTGTACTGTTGGAAAGTGCTTCAGAAAAGCATTTTTTGGCAGAAAGTCAGTTTACAGACGGATCTCGCGGAGATAGTCTGACCTGCGGAAAAATCGGTTTGTCTTCACCTTTTTCTGAAAAGGGTGAGAATCAGCCTTATCTGACAATGGACGGTAGAGCTATTTTCGACTTTGCTATTCGTGATGTTGCTCGTTCTATCAGGGAAACCATTGAAAGCAGTCAGCTTTCAGTGGAAGATTTGGATTTTCTGTTGCTGCATCAGGCCAATATCCGTATTTTGGATAAAATGGCTAAGAAGCTTGGTGTTGCGCGGGAGAAACTTCCAGCCAATATGATGGAATATGGCAATACTAGCGCTGCTAGCATCCCGATTTTATTATCTGAGTGTGTCGAGCAAGGACTGATTAAACTGAACGGAAATCAGACAATTTTGATGTCAGGTTTCGGTGGAGGTTTGACATGGGGCACGCTTATTGTTACAATTTAGTTAATCAAGTGGAAACACATGATAAAAAATATTTTATTTTTAAAGGAGTCTATCCATGGCAGTATTTGAAAAAGTACAAGAAATTATCGTTGAAGAACTTGGCAAAGAGCCATCAGAAGTTACTCTTGAGTCAACTTTCGATGATCTTGAAGCAGATTCATTGGATTTGTTCCAAGTGATTTCAGAAATTGAAGATGCATTTGACATCCAAATCGAAACTGAAGAAGGTTTGAACACAGTTGGTGATTTGGTTGCTTATGTAGAAGAAAAAACTAAATAAGCAAGTAACTGAGAGTATCGAAAGATATTCTCTCTTGTTTAGGTAATAGTTTGACTGTCAAAGTAAAGAAAATACATCTAGCGTGTGGTAGTTTGAAATCAAGCTATTACTTAAGCAATGATAAAAGGAAGGTATTATGCAAACACGTATTACAGAATTATTGAACATTGATTACCCTATTTTCCAAGGCGGAATGGCCTGGGTTGCTGACGGTGACTTGGCTGGTGCAGTTTCAAAAGCTGGCGGTCTTGGTATCATTGGTGGCGGAAATGCACCTAAGGAAGTGGTAAAAGCTAATATTGACAAGATTAAGTCCTTAACAGACCGTCCTTTTGGTGTTAATATCATGCTCCTGTCTCCTTTTGCGGACGACATTGTTGATCTCGTCATTGAAGAGGGAGTAAAAGTAGTAACAACTGGTGCAGGTAATCCAAGCAAGCACATGGCTCGTTTCCATGAAGCGGGGATTACAGTTATCCCTGTTGTGCCAAGTGTGGCCTTGGCTAAGCGGATGGAAAAAATCGGTGCGGATGCAGTCATTGCAGAAGGTATGGAAGCCGGTGGTCACATCGGAAAATTGACTACCATGTCCTTGGTTCGTCAGGTTGCAGAAGCAGTTAGCATTCCGGTTATTGCTGCCGGTGGTATTGCAGATGGTGCTGGTGCTGCAGCTGGTTTTATGTTGGGAGCAGAGGCCGTTCAGGTCGGAACTCGCTTTGTTGTTGCAAAGGAATCCAATGCCCATCAAAACTATAAGAACATGATTTTGAAGGCTCGCGATATTGATACGACTATCTCTGCCCAGCATTTCGGCCATGCGGTCCGTGCTATTAAGAATAAGCTGACGCGTGATTTCGAAAAGGCAGAAAAAGAAGCCTTCAAGCAAGAAAATCCGGATTTGACTGTTTTTGAAAATCTTGGAGCTGGTGCTTTGGCCAATGCGGTTGTTCGCGGAGATGTGGAAAATGGTTCCGTCATGTCTGGTCAAATTGCTGGTTTAATCAGTAAGGAAGAAACAGTCGAAGAAATCCTCAAAGATATCTACTATGGTGCTGCTGAGAAGATTCAGCAGGAAGCAAAACGTTGGGCAGGAGTAACTAGAAATGACTAAAAGAGCCTTTCTCTTTGCCGGTCAGGGAGCGCAGTACCTTGGAATGGGGCGCGAGCTTTATGATCAGTATGAGCTTGTGCGGTCAACTTTTGATGAGGCTAGCCAAGTTCTAGGCTATGATGTCCGAGCTTTGATCGATCAAGATGAAGAAAAGCTCAATCAAACTCGCTACACGCAACCGGCTATTTTAACGACTTCAGTAGCTATTTATCGCATCTTGGCTGATAAGGGAATCGAGCCTGACATGGTAGCTGGTCTCTCTCTTGGAGAATATTCTGCCTTGGTGGCTGCGGGCGCCCTTGATTTCAAGACGGCGGTGGCCTTGGTTGCTAAGCGCGGTAGCTTCATGGAAGAGGCGGCTCCAGCTGGTTCTGGGAAAATGGTCGCAGTTTTAAATGCAGAAGTTTCTCTCATTGAAGCGGTCTGTCAAGAAGCAAGTGCTATTGGTGTAGTCTCACCGGCTAACTATAATACGCCTAGTCAAATCGTTATCGGCGGAGAAGTGGCAGCGGTGGACAAAGCTGTGGAGCTTTTGAAAGATGCCGGTGTCAAGCGCTTAATCCCGCTCAATGTATCCGGACCTTTCCATACGGCGCTTTTAAAGCCAGCCAGCCAACGATTGGCAGAAGTATTAGAAACAGTTGAGTTTTCAGATTTTGTACGGCCATTAGTCGGAAATACTGAAGCAACTGTGATGGAAAAAGAGAGAGTCAAAGAGCTTTTGACTCGTCAGGTAATGGAGCCAGTGCGCTTTTATGACAGCATTGCTAAAATGCAGGAAGCTGGTGTGACTGAATTTATCGAAATCGGTCCTGGCAAAGTCCTATCTGGTTTTATTAAGAAAATTGATAAATCTGCGGATGTACGCCAAGTTGAAGATGTAGAAAGTTTGAATGCTCTTCTAGAAAAATAATGAGGAATCATCATGGAATTACAAAACAAGAATGTGTTAATTACAGGGTCCGCTCGTGGGATTGGGCTGGCAATTGCGCATAAATTTGCCAGTGTCGGAGCCAATGTTATTTTAAACGGACTAAGCGGGATTTCTGATGATATTTTGGCTGAATTTGCCGGCTATTCTGGTAAAGTCGTAGCTGTTATTGGGGATGTGTCTAAATCTGCGGATGCTCAGCGGATAGTGGAAGAAGCTGTTGCGGCTCTGGGGTCTGTAGATGTATTGGTCAATAACGCTGGTATTACACGTGATAAGCTCATGCTGAAAATGACGGAAGAAGATTTTGAGCAGGTGCTGAAAGTGAACTTGACTGGAACATTCAATATGACACAATCAGTCCTGAAACCGATGACAAAAGCTCGTCAGGGTGCTATTATCAACCTATCGAGTGTCGTTGGTTTGGCTGGAAATATCGGTCAGGCAAACTATGCAGCTTCCAAGGCCGGTCTGATTGGTTTTTCTAAGTCAGTAGCCCGTGAAGTGGCAGCGCGTAATATCCGTGTGAACTGCATTGCCCCTGGCTTTATCGCATCTGATATGACAGATGTACTTCCAGAAAAAGTAAAGGCGGCGTCTCTGGCACTCATTCCGATGAAGCGTTTTGGTACTCCGGAAGAAGTAGCAGATGTTGCTCTCTTCTTGGCGGGTCAAGAATATCTAACAGGTCAAGTCATCACGATTGATGGCGGCTTTACTATGCAGTAAGTCACAATTTTTGAATAATAACGAGTAGAAAATCAGTTGATTCATCTAAATAAAGGAGCTCAATATGAAACTTAATCGAGTTGTTGTAACAGGATACGGTTTAACTTCACCTATCGGCAATACTCCAGAAGAATTCTGGAATAATTTAAAAGAAGGCAATATTGGAATCGGTCCAATTACTAAATTTGATCATAGTGAATACAGTGTTCACAATGCGGCGGAAATTCAGGATTTCCCTTTTGATAAATACTTTGTCAAAAAGGATACCAATCGTTATGATAATTACACACTTTATGCAATTTATGCTTCCCAGGAAGCGGTCAACAATGCTCACTTAGATGTAGATGCGTTGGATAAGGATCGCTTTGGTGTCATTGTGGCTTCAGGTATCGGTGGGATTCAGGAAATTGAAGAGCAGGTTGTTCGCTTGCATGAAAAAGGTCCTAAACGTATCAAACCTTTGACCTTGCCAAAAGCCCTGCCAAATATGGGGGCAGGAAATGTTGCGATGCGCTTTGGAGCCAATGGTATCTGTAAGTCTGTCAATACAGCTTGTGCCTCAGCTAACGATGCGATTGGTGAAGCTTTCCGCTCAATTAAGTTCGGTTATCAAGATGTGATGCTGGTTGGTGGCTCAGAAGCTTCTATTACACCATTTGCGATTGCTGGTTTCCAGGCTCTGACTGCTCTTTCTACGACAGAAGATCCTAAGCGTGCTTCTATTCCTTTTGACAAGGACCGCAATGGCTTTGTCATGGGTGAAGGTTCTGGTATGCTGGTTCTGGAAAGCTTGGAACATGCTGAGAAGCGCGGAGCGACTATCTTGGCTGAGGTGGTAGGATACGGTCATACTTGTGACGCTTACCATATGACTTCTCCGCATCCAGAAGGTTTGGGCGCTATCAAGGCGATTAAACAGGCGGTTGAAGAAGCTGAAATTGAGCCGAAAGATGTAGCTTATGTCAATGCTCATGGTACATCAACTCCTGCTAACGAAAAAGGCGAAAGCGGAGCCATTGTTTCTGTCTTTGGTAAAGATGTAGCGGTGTCTTCTACTAAATCCTTTACAGGACATCTGCTCGGTGCAGCGGGCGCGGTTGAGGCTATTGCGACGATTGAAGCAATGCGTCATAGCTATGTGCCAAAAACAGCTGGTACAAGAGAGCTGCCAGACTATATTGAAGCCAACGTTATTTACGGTCAAGGTAAGGAACAGGAAATCCCTTATGCGATTTCCAATACATTTGGCTTTGGCGGCCACAATGCAGTTCTTGCCTTTAAACGCTGGGAGGCTTAAAAACCTATGAATATCAACGAAATTAAAGATTTAATGGCGCAGTTTGACAAGTCTAGTCTGCGTGAGTTTTCTTACAAAAATCAGAGCGATGAGCTGACTTTTAGTAAGAATGAAGGTCAGGCTGCAGTTCCAACAGCAAGTTCAGCTCCAATTGCTGCACCTTTGCAGGCTGCGAGTGCGCCTGTGATTGAGCCAACTCCTCAAGCAGCTCCGTCTGCAGAGCCAGAAACAGCTTCAGAAGCTCCGGCACCTGCTGCTGAAGGTGATGTTTTGGAAAGCCCTTTGGTTGGTGTGGCTTACTTAGCAGCTGGTCCAGACAAGCCGCCGTTTGTATCTGTTGGAGACCAAGTTAAAAAAGGTCAAACCCTGATGATTATTGAAGCAATGAAGGTCATGAATGAAGTTCCAGCACCTAAAGATGGCCTGGTTACAGAAATTCTAGTTCAGAATGAAGAAATGGTTGAATTTGGGAAAGGGCTGGTACGCATCAAATGATTGATATCAATGCAATAAAAGAAGCACTTCCGCACCGTTACCCAATGCTTTTAGTGGATCGTGTTTTGGAAGTTAGCGAAGATGAGATTGTCGCTCTGAAAAATGTGACAGTCAATGAGCCTTTCTTTAACGGACATTTTCCTCAATATCCTGTTATGCCAGGTGTCTTAATCATGGAAGCTCTGGCTCAAACAGCCGGCGTGTTGGAATTGTCCAAAGAAGAAAATAAGGGCAAACTGGTCTTCTATGCTGGCATGGACAAGGTCAAGTTCAAAAAGCAAGTTGTACCAGGTGACCAGCTGATTATGACAGCTAAGTTTGTCAAGCGCCGCGGAACCATTGCGGTTGTAGAGGCGAAAGCAGAAGTTGATGGAAAACTTGCAGCCAGCGGTACCTTGACCTTTGCGATTGGCCAGTAGATAAAAGGAGCTTTCACCATGTTTCGTAAAATTTTAATTGCTAACCGTGGGGAAATTGCGGTCAGAATTATTCGTGCAGCTCGCGAGTTGGGAATTGATACGGTAGCTGTTTATTCAACGGCTGACAAGGAAGCACTCCATACCTTACTGGCTGATGAGGCCGTCTGCATCGGCCCAGCCAAGTCCACTGATTCTTATCTAAATATGAACGCAGTCCTGTCTGCTGCTGTTCTGACAGGTGCAGAAGCCATTCATCCTGGTTTTGGTTTTTTGAGCGAAAACTCTAAATTTGCGACCATGTGCGAAGAAGTTGGCATTAAGTTTATTGGGCCTTCAGGTGCTGTTATGGACATGATGGGCGACAAGATTAATGCTCGGGCTCAGATGATTAAGGCGAAAGTGCCAGTTATCCCGGGCTCTGATGGAGAAGTTCATACCTCTGAAGAAGCCTTGGAAGTAGCAGAAAAGATTGGCTATCCAGTCATGCTCAAAGCTTCTGCTGGCGGCGGCGGCAAGGGTATTCGTAAGGTTGAAAAGGCTGAGGATTTAGTAGCGGCCTTTGAGTCTGCTTCTAGCGAAGCAAAAGCAGCCTTTGGTAATGGTGCCATGTATATGGAGCGAGTCATCTATCCAGCGCGCCATATTGAAGTGCAGATTCTGGCAGATCAGCAGGGGCATGTGGTCCACTTGGGCGAGCGGGATTGCTCTTTGCAGCGTAATAATCAGAAAGTGCTGGAAGAAAGTCCGTCTGTGGCAATTGGGAAAACTCTGCGTCAGCAGATTGGTGAAGCAGCTGTTCGGGCTGCTCAGTCTGTCGGCTATGAAAATGCCGGTACAATTGAGTTTCTGCTCGATGAAGCTAAGGGTGAATTCTACTTTATGGAGATGAACACTCGGGTGCAGGTTGAGCATCCAGTCACCGAGTTTGTTACTGGTGTGGATATTGTAAAAGAACAAATCAAGATTGCAAACGGTCAAGAGCTGTCCTTCAGTCAGGATGATGTTGAAATCCGAGGGCATGCGATTGAGTGTCGGATTAATGCTGAAAATCCAGCCTTTAACTTTGCGCCGAGTCCTGGTAAGATTTCAAATGTTTATCTGCCAAGCGGTGGAGTGGGGCTGCGTGTGGATTCGGCCGTCTATCCTGGCTACACCATCCCCCCTTACTACGATAGCATGATTGCGAAGATAATTGTTCATGGGGAAAATCGCTTCGATGCTCTGATGAAGATGCAACGTGCGCTCTATGAACTAGAAATTGACGGTGTTGTAACCAACAGCGGCTTCCAACTGGACTTAATCTCAGATCCTAATGTAATTGCTGGTGATTATGACACAGCCTTTCTCATGGAGAAGTTCCTTCCGGCTTATCAAGAGAAACAATAGAAGCGATATTTAAGAGCTGCTCTGTAAACTAAAAAGACGGCGGCTCTTGCTGTTTGATGTGCCTGAGTATAAAATCTTGAAAAGGAGAAGACGTAAACGATGGCTTTGTTTTCAAAGAAGGATAAATATATCCGTATCAATCCTAATCGAGCGAGTCGGGAAAAGCCTCAAGCAAAGCCTGAGGTACCAGACGAACTCTTTTCGAAATGCCCAGGTTGTAAGCATACCATTTACCAAAAAGATCTTGGAAATGACAGTGTGTGTCCTAACTGTGGCTATAATTTCCGTATTTCTGCTCATGAGCGCTTAAACCTAACCGTAGATGAAAATAGTTTTGAGGAGATGTTCACTGGAATTGAAACCAAGGATCCTCTGAACTTCCCTAATTATCAAGAAAAATTGGCTCTTACCCGTGAGAAGACGGGACTTGATGAGGCGGTTCTGACTGGAACAGCTAGCATCAAGGGGCATAAAGCGGCTCTAGGAATCATGGATTCAAACTTTATCATGGCTTCTATGGGGACAGTTGTGGGTGAAAAGATTACCCGTCTCTTTGAGTATGCGACAGAGCATAAATTGCCAATAGTGCTGTTTACGGCTTCTGGCGGTGCCCGCATGCAAGAGGGCATTATGAGCTTGATGCAGATGGCTAAGGTCTCTGCGGCTGTTCAGCGTCACTCTGCAGCAGGCCTCTTCTATCTGACCGTCTTGACGGATCCAACAACTGGTGGTGTCACAGCCTCTTTCGCAATGGAAGGAGACATTATTCTGGCAGAAACTCAGGCTCTTGTTGGGTTTGCCGGGCGTCGGGTTATTGAGTCCACAGTTCGTGAGAAACTGCCAGATGATTTTCAAAAGGCTGAATTTCTCATGGAGCATGGTTTTGTTGATGCCATCGTCAAGCGTAGTGACATGAGAGATACACTTGCTAACTTATTAGCATTCCATGGAGGTCAAGCATGACAAAAATCACTCGGATTATTAAAGAAGCGCGTGATCAGGCTCGTTTGACTGCGCTGGATTTTGCACAAGGAATTTTTGATAACTTCGTCGAGCTGCATGGAGATCGCTCTTTTCGAGATGACGGTGCGGTGATTGGCGGTATTGGGACGCTAAACGGTCAGCCTGTAACGGTGGTCGGTATTCAAAAAGGCCGCAATTTGCAAGACAATCTGCGCCGAAACTTTGGACAGCCGCATCCAGAAGGCTACCGCAAGGCCCTGCGCCTCATGAAGCAGGCGGAAAAATTTGGCCGTCCTGTGGTAACTTTTATTAATACGGCAGGAGCCTATCCTGGTGTCGGTGCTGAGGAGCGTGGCCAAGGGGAAGCTATTGCCCGTAATTTGATGGAAATGAGCAATCTCAAAGTGCCGATTATTGCCATCATCATTGGTGAGGGTGGCTCAGGTGGTGCCTTGGCTTTGGCTGTAGCAGACAAGGTCTGGATGCTGGAAAACTCTATGTATGCAGTTCTCAGTCCGGAAGGTTTTGCTTCCATCCTCTGGAAAGACGGCAGCCGCGCTATGGAAGCAGCAGAGCTGATGAAAATTACTTCACACGAGCTCTTGCAGATGGAAGTGGTAGATAAGGTTATTCCCGAAAGAGGCTTTAACAACCATGAATTACTGGCTGCAGTGAAAGAAGAAATCGCAACTGAGTTGAATAGTCTGTCTCAGCTACCCTTGGAGCAATTACTGGAAAATCGTTACCAGCGATTTAGGAAATATTAAAAAATCGAAGCCAAAAGGCTTCTTTTTCTCGTTTCGAATTCTCGTTTGAAATTGATGTGGAGCTACCTTACGAGGGAAATATATTTTAGTTTGAAAAATCGCATTATATTCTCTTTATAGGACTTATATAAAATATATATTATACAAGCCATTGGTCCTATGTTAAGATAGTTTCTAATTAAAAGAAATGAGGTTTCATATGTCAGAATTTACTATCCACACGATTGAGTCCGCACCAGCTGAGGTAAAAGAAGTCCTGGAAACTGTTCAAAAAGATAACGGTGGCTACATTCCCAATCTTATCGGTCTTTTGGCCAATGCGCCAACGGCTTTGGAAACTTATCGGACGGTTGGAGCTATCAATCGCCGTAACAGCTTGACACCGACTGAGCGTGAAGTAGTGCAGATAACGGCCGCAGTTACCAATGGCTGTGCTTTCTGTGTAGCAGGTCATACAGCTTTTTCAATCAAGCAGATTCAAATGAATGATGATCTTTTGGAGGCTCTGCGCAATCGTACTCCGATTGATACAGATCCGAAGCTAGATACGCTTGCTAAATTTACCATTGCTGTCATTAATACTAAGGGACGGGTCGGAGACGAGGCTTTGGCAGACTTCCTAGAAGCGGGCTATACGCATGAGAATGCTCTGGATGTAGTTCTGGGTGTCAGCCTTGCGACCCTCTGCAATTATGCTAATAATCTGGCCAACACGCCAATTAATCCGGAATTGCAACCTTATGCTTAGTCTTTGAGGAGGTGGCAAATGACATTTTTTTCAGAAGAGTTTATCAACTGGTTGGATGACCACGCTGACCAAATTGACAAAGAATCCTGTGCAGCAGGCAATCAATTGATTGAGCGTATCGCTGCTGAAGGAGCCTTTCGGGTTGGCGTTCCAGAAGAGCTGGGAGGCCGAGGTGGCAATGATACGGATGTGATTGAAGTGCTCAAGGAGCTGGCTCACCATTCCTTGACCGCTTCCTTTATCTCTTGGGGGCAAAGGACCTTTATTGATAACGTCTTAAAGTCTGCTAATCCCTACTTTAGAAATAATTATTTAGAAGGACTCTTGTCAGGGGAATATGCAGGTGCGACCGCCCTGTCCAATGCCGTTAAATTCCTGTCAGACCTAGAAGAGTTAAATGTCTCTATTGTGGAGGAAGGTGGGCAGCTTTATCTAAAGGGGCGCCTGCCTTGGGTAACCAATGCTCGCGCGGATCGCTTCCTCAGCATATTTGTTGCCGGTTTCGAAGACGGGAGCCGCCAGCCGCTGGTTCTGGCTGTGCCGTCTGACGCAGAGAATTTCTCCCGTTCGGCGGATTTAGCGTTTGTATCCTTGCAAGGGGGAAATACAGCTGCCCTGACCTTTAATTATGTGCCTTTGCAAGAGGAATGGATTCTTGCACAAGATGCCCAGGTCTTTTTGGCAGAAAATCGCCCAGCTTTTCTAGGTTATCAGTTTGGTCTGGCTCTTGGCCTAGCGGAGAAATCGCTGGCGGAGGTCGAAGCTAATCTGTCAGTCCGCTCTATTTTGAGAGAGGAGTGGGAGGAGCAAGTGGCTGCTCTGACTGCGATCCAGGATCAGCTCTATAGAGGTCTTCTCCAGCCTGGTTATTTTGTTGAGCGTCCTAAGGAGCTCTTCCAGCTGCGAATTGATATAGTTGATGTGGTAGCCCAAAGTCTGCTCTTGGAGCTCCAGGCTAGTGGAGGAAGAGGATACTTGAGTAATTCGACTTCTGGCTTTATCCGCCGTTGGAACGAAGGAGCTTTTCTTCCCATTGTCTCACCGAGTGCAGTCCAGCTGCGGCATATTTTAGAAGTTTCATAGAAATGATGGCAAACAAACATCTGATTGTCATTGAAGAGGGACTTCAAGACATTACTATAAAGGAGTTGCTTCGTGAACAGCAAACGACCGCCCATTCTTTTATCTGGGTTGATTCTTGGCCTATTTGGCTTAGCTAATCTTTTACTGAACTACCATTCTATCTTTTTCTACTTCTTGAATGGTCTAGCTTTGATACTTTGGCTTTATCTGACACTGGCTTTAGTGCTGTCATTTTCGGACTATCGGCAAGATTTGCAAAAGGCTCCTTTCTTATCGAGCTTTGCGACTTATCCTATGGCTAGTATGCTCTTAGCTTCTTACCTAAGTAAGCTTGGCTTATTTTGGGTGAGCCAGCTGCTTTGGTACATGGCCTTGCTTCTGCATGTTTTTCTAATAGCTAACTTTACTTGGAAGTATGTGCTTAAGGCCGAGGGATTATCTTTAACCCCGAGCTGGACGGTTCTCTATGTTGGCTTGGCCATGGCAAGCTTGACCCAGGGTGTAGTTCATCAGCCACTTTTGGGCTATTTGGCTTGGTTTTTTGCTCTGCTACTGAGTTTGATTCTCTATCCCTTGTTTTACAAGGTTAGACGGTCACAAAGGCTGCCTGATGCTTTAAAGCCGCAGTGGGCCATTTACTGTGCGCCTTTTTCGCTCCTGCTGGGAAGTTATATCCGTTTTGCTGGTTCTGATGCTGAAGGTTGGTTTGTTACCTTGCTGCTCCTCTTATCGCAGGTCTTTTATCTGTTGGTTTTATGTCTTTTACCTCGCATTTTCCGACTGAGACCTCAGCTTAGCTGGTCAGCCTTGACCTTTCCTCTTGTCAATACAGCTTTTGCCCTGAAACTGGGACTTGATTTTCTAGGTTGGACCTGGCTTGTTTGGCTTAGTCATGCAGAAGCTCTGCTAGCTTTCGTAATCGTCCTCTATGTTTGTTTTTACTATACAGTCTCATTGCGGGCCAGAAAGATAACAAAAAATTCGAGATGATACTCTTTGAAAATCTGTTTTTGATTTTCTCTGAGTTGATCTCGGATTTTTTAATTTTAGCAAAATAAGTCTGAACTTAGACCTAATGATACAGGCAAAGTATCAGGATAATCTGATTTTTATTTTGGCGCTATAACTTCTAATCCACCCATGTACGGACGCAGAACCTCTGGGATAGTCACAGAGCCATCTTCGTTTTGGTAATTTTCTAAGATAGCTGCAACTGTGCGTCCGACAGCCAGTCCAGAACCGTTGAGAGTATGAAGAAGTTTGACCTTGCCATCTGCTTCGTCACGGTAGCGGATTTGAGCTCGACGGGCTTGGAAGTCTTCTGTGTTAGAGCAGCTAGAGATTTCACGGTAGGTGTTCTGAGCAGGAATCCAAACTTCCAAGTCGTAGGTCTTAGCAGCTGAGAAGCCCATATCCCCAGTACAGAGTGCTACAACGCGGTAAGGCAGATTCAGCTTTTGCAGGATGTTTTCTGCGTTGGCAGTCATCTTTTCCAGCTCTTGATAAGATTCTTCTGGCTTGGCAAATTTTACCATTTCAACTTTGTGGAACTGGTGCAGACGGATGAGACCGCGCGTGTCACGACCAGCAGAGCCAGCTTCAGAGCGGAATGATGGGCTCATAGCTGTGAAGTAGATTGGCAATTCTTTTCCGTCCAAAATTTCATCTCGATAATAGTTGGTCAGTGGAACTTCAGCAGTTGGAATCAGAACGAAGTTGGTATCGCTTAGCTCAAAGGTATCCTCTTTGAACTTAGGATATTGCCCAGTCCCAAACATAGAATCATGGTTGACTATATAGGGAGTGATGACTTCTGTATAGCCTTCTTTGCCATGCTCGTCCAGCATAAAATTGTAGATAGCACGCTCAAGTCTTGCTCCCAAGCCCTTATAGAATAGGAAACGAGCACCAGTAACTTTTGCCCCACGCTCCCAGTCCAAGATGTTCAAATCCTCACCTAAATCCCAGTGAGCCTTGGCTTCAAAGTCAAATTGGCGCGGTGTCCCCCAGCGACGAACTTCAACATTTTCGTCCTCGTCTGCTCCGACAGGAACACTTTCGTGCGGGATATTAGGCAGAGTGGTAGTGAATTCAGTCAACTTAGCGTCTAGCTCAGCCAAGGTTACGTCTAAGTTCTTGACCTCAGCAGAAAGTTTTTGCATGGCAGCAATCTTGTCATCTGCATTTTCTTTATTGCGTTTAGCTTGGGCAATTTCAGCAGAAACAGTATTGCGCTCAGCTTTGAGTTCTTCGACCTTGACTAATAAATCCCGGCGTTCTTTGTCGATGGTTTTCATTTGGTTGAGAGTAGCAGCGTCAACACCTCGTGTAGCTAATTTTTCAACGACAGTATCAAAGTCAGTGCGGATGCGTTTTAAATCTAACATAGGTACCTCCAAAAATAAAAAGCACTTTATGAAACTGTTGGAGCGGCAGAGCCGCGGTTCCATCCAACTTCACAAAAGTGCACTTGCTTAATTATTCATTTTTAAACTAACGGTAGAATTTCCTATTTTCTTCTTATCTGCTCACAGCCACCGCAGACTTTCTGAAAAGTGCCCAATAGTACTTATCCGTTTCGACTATTATACAGGATTTTCCGGAAAATGTAAATCCCAGGATAGGAAAAATCTTGACAGAAAAAGATAACTATGTTATCTTTAGATAAAGGTAACATAGTTATCTAGAAGGAGTTCTTATGGTAAAACAAACAACGCGCGACCGTATGATTGAGAAGGCAAGCCAGCTTATCAGAGAATATGGCTATCAGAATATCCCCCTGAGGAAACTGGCATCTCTGCTGGGGGTTACGACTGGTGCTTTTTACAAGGCTTTTGAGAATAAGGAGGATCTTTATTATCAGGTCTGTCTTTTGGAAAACCAGAAGCAGCTTAAGCGTTTAGAGGAGCAGTATCTAGATGGAGTCTCTGATCCTTTGGATTGCATTTGGCAGATAGGACTCTTTCTTTTATCGGAATATGAGACCAACAGTCAGATGATGGATTTTCTCTTTTTCAGCCCTGTGGCGATAGAGGCTTACCGGAAAGGTGAGCTTCTGGAAATCGGGAATAAGACAGTGGATTATCTGGATCAGCTGCCTATTGAGAGTCAGAAAGAGAAAAAGATTCTTTTGCTCAAGCTGGACACCTTCATCACAGGCTATGGGCATTTTATTGCCAAAGGCTTGGAGCCTTTTGATGAGGAAGTTTATCGCTCAATGTTCAATGATTTACTAGGAGGTTACAAACATGTTTAAAAATCTCATTGTTTATGCACATCCCTATGATAAAAGCTTTAACCATGCTATTTTAAAGCAGGTTCAGGACTTGTTGGAGAAGAAAGGTCAGACCTATGAACTGATTGATCTCTATGAGGATGGTTTTAATCCAGTCTATACCAAGGAAGAGCTAGCGCTTTTTAATAAAGGGCAGGCACTAGACCCACTGGTTTTAAAATATCAGGAAGCTCTTGCGTCCTGTGACCGCCTTATCATGATTTTTCCTATCTGGTGGGCGGATATGCCAGCTATTGTCAAGGGCTTTGAAGATAAGGTATTTTTGAAAAATAAGATTTACGAGGAGACGAAAACCCGCCAGTTAGTTGGTCGTCTGACCAATATTAAAGAGGTATTGGCTATTACTACCTCTGCAGCACCGACCTTCTATCTTAAGTATTTCTGTGGTGATGTCGTCAAGAAAGCCATGTTGGGCCATACCTTTAAGTCTATCGGTGCTAGACAGCGCCGTTGGTTGAATTTCGGGAATATTTCTCAGTCTACAGCTGAAAAACGTCAAGCTTTTTTAGAAAAACTATCGGAAAAGATTTGAAGAGGTAGCTATCATGATTCGTTTTAGAAGAGCAAATGAAAGGGATCTTGTTGCTGCGGTCTCGGTTTTAACTGCTGCTTTTGCTGAGCATGAGGTCTATAGAGAAAAATTCCGCCCTCTCTTTGGCAGCAGCCAGTCTTATATTGATTTTCTAAATAGATTGCATGCAGTTATGGTTAAGGCAGCGATGCGTCATCATATTTGCCTACTTGCTGAAGTGGATGGACGTCTTATGGCTTTCGCTACTATTCATAAGCTCGGTAATCATCCTGTCGGTATGCTTTCCTTTTTGCGGGCAGGAGCATGGAGGATGTGGCAATATATTCCCCAGCTTTTAGCCTTTCAAAAAGTCTTTGGGGAGGGGAGTAAAGAAGCTAAGAAAAGGGGTGTTTCAACTCTATATCTTGAACTGCTGGGGGTGCTGCCTGATTATCAAGGACAGGGAGTTGGCGGTCTTTTTATCTCAAAGGGACTTGAGTTGCTTGCCAAAGAAGAGAAATGCCAGCGGCTTACTTTGATTACTCATACAGAAAGCAACTGTCGTTTTTACAAAAAGAACGGATTTAAGCAGCTAGATGTCCGTGATGTTGAAGGTGTCAAGACATGGACTTTCGAGAAAAATTTAGCTGATGTTTATCCTTTTTGAAAATCTAATGAAGCGGTCTTTTATTGATAATGTCTGCTTACCCCATCCCATCATTTCAAGGGGCTGAAATAGTGCATTCTCAGACAGTTTCACTTTCCAATTTTTTGTGCTAGCTCCATTTTGCTGATACAAGCAGCTTTTGTCTTAGTCGAAAATATAAAAAATAGGGTTGAAAAGTTTCAACCCTATTTTTTCTTCTTAAAGATTCCAGCAATTTTTTGTAACAGAGTCGGCAATCTAACGACTTTGTCGTTGCCGATATGCTCCCGCGCAATTTTGAGTATCTTACCAGAATCTTTGGAGGCAAAGAGAAACTTTCCCTTGTCAGTCCAGATTTCAAAATGGCGGCTGACTTTTTTGCCAGAAACATTAGCACCGATAGTAGTGATGCTAGACCAAGGCAGCTGAATATAATCTTCTACATTGGCATCAGCATAAAACTCCAGAGCTGTCTCGCCGATTAGAAATTTCCCAACCTTTCCGCCTAATCCAAGATAGGAAACGCCAGTGGTATTAAACTCAACTGTTTTATTTTGTGACTGTGCCATAGAGTAACTCCCTTTTAAATAATATAGCTATTATACCACAATAAAAAGAAGGCCGAAACCTTCTTTTTATTACATCAAACCAGCAACGTGAGCTAGCACACCAACTACAAAGAGGGCGATGATGATAGTGATAGGGGATACTTTCTTCTTAAGCAACCACATACAAGCGAAAGTTAGAAGCAGTCCCATCAAACCAGGAATCAAGGAATCCAAGTTTTGTTGGAAAGTTGTAACTTTTTCAGGGGTTTGAGATAGTCCTTGACCTACTTGAGCAAAGGCTTCTTGGATACCCTTATAGCCACTAGATAATTTGTCCCAATGGATATATGCTTTATCATCTAGCTTAACAGATGAAACGTTAAAGACAAACTTAATAGATACCCAGCGCTCAACCAGAACAGCCAAGATAAACATACCTAGAATTGAAGCACCTTTGGTAATGTCTTGAAGGATACCACCAGACATGTCCTTAGTGATTTCAGAACCAGCCTTGTAGCCCAATTCTTGTGTGTACCAGAGGAAAGCCATCCGGATAGCATTCCAAGCTAAGAAGAAGATAAGTGGACCAATGATATTTCCAGTCAAAGCAAGAGATGCCCCAAGTGCACCAAGGATAGGACGAACTGTGAACCAGAAGACAGGGTCTCCGATACCAGCCAGAGGTCCCATCATACCGATTTTAACCCCTTGGATAGCCGCATCGTCAATTGCTGCACCATTTGCTTTTTCTTCTTCAAGCGCAAGTGTAACTCCGATGATTGGAGCTGCAACATACGGGTGAGTGTTGAAGAATTCCAAGTGACGCTCAAGAGCAGCAGCTTGATCTTCTTTTTTAGTATAAAGTTTCTTAATAGCTGGAATCAGTGAATAAGCCCAGCCCAAGTTTTGCATACGTTCGTAGTTCCAAGAACCTTGCAAGAAAGTAGAACGCCACCAAACTTTTTGACGGTCAGCCTTTGAAAGAGTCAATTTTCCTGACTCATCAGGTTTTACAGTATTTAATTCTGTCATGATAGTGTGTCTCCTTTCTTAGTAGTCTTCTAGGATGTCGCCGATTGGATCGTTAGATGAAGCTGTTGCTCCGCCACCACCATTTCCGCCTTTTTTAGACAGGGCAAGGTAGATGAGAGCGATAGCGACACCAATTGCACCAAGGGCAATCAGAGTGAGTTCGCTGACAGCAGCCAAAGCGAAACCAATAGCGAAGAATGGCCATACTTCACGAGTTGCCATCATATTGATAACCATGGCGTAACCAACGGCTACTACCATACCACCACCGATTTGCATCCCTTCTGATAGCCAAGCTGGCATAGCTTCAAGAGCAGATTTAACAGACTCAGCAGGAATCATCAAAAGAAGTGCTGCAGGGATAGCAATACGTGCTCCTTGCATGAAGAGAGCGATAAAGTGAGCGCGTTCAACGCCTTTGATGTCGCCTTTTTTCGCAGCAGCATCTGCACCGTGAACCAAACCAACTGACAAAGTACGGACAATCATAGTCAAGAAGAGACCAGCAACAGCAAGTGGAATTGCAACACCTTGTGCTACAGCGATTCCTTTGCTTGAGAAGTCTCCACCCAATACCATGATGATAGCAGCGGCAACAGAAGCGAGGGCAGCATCAGGTGCTACAGCAGCTCCGATATTAGCCCAGCCAAGAGCGATCAGCTGGAGAGAGCCACCCAGCATAACACCGGCTGCCAAATTACCAGTTACCAGTCCAATCAAGGTACAAGCAACCAGCGGTTGGTGGAATTGGAATTGGTCCAAGATACCTTCTAGGCCAGCTAAGAAGGCAACAAAGACTACTAAAACCATAGAAATAATAGACATGTTCTAAATCCTTTCCTAAATTAATAAAAGCAAAACGTTTGATTCTACTGCACGTTGGCTTTTTTAATCAAATCAAACAAATCTTTTTTAGAGTCATTTGGTACTTTACGTACGTCGAATTCAACGCCAAGGTCACGAAGCTTTTCATAAGTGGCAACGTCTTCCTTATCCATTGACAGTACGTTGTTGACCATTGTTTTACCAGTTGAGTGAGCCATAGAACCGACATTAAGGGTCTTGATTGGCACACCGCCTTCAACAGCACGAAGGGCGTCTTGAGGAGTTTCAAACAGAATCAAGGCATGAGTGTTGCCAAAGCGAGGGTCTTTTGAAACAGCAATCAATTTGTCGATTGGGACAACATTGGCTTTGACATTACCTGGTGCAGCTTGCTTAATCAATTCTTTACGAAGTTCATCTTGAGCTACTGAGTCAGAAGCAACGATAATGCGATCTGCTTTTGAATCTGGCGTCCAAGCTGTTGCTACCTGACCGTGCAGCAAGCGTGTGTCGATCCGGGCAAGGTTGATTTTGAGCTTGCCGTCACCGATTACAGTCCCTTCAGGGATTGCTGCTTGGGCAACTGGAGCAGCTGCAGCAGGAGCATTTGCTTCTTCAGCAGCAGGGTTCAGCTCTTCAGGCAGAGCTTTGACTCCTTCCTTGGCTTCTTTGATGATGTTAGCAACAATAGCTTCAACGCCGGCGTTGGCATCCATCATCCTTTCTGTATAAGCTTGAATCAGCATAGGCAGGTTCAAGCCTGTAATGATAGCGAACTTGCGGTCTGGATTTTCACCCATGACACGGCTAGCTTGGTTGAATGGAGAGCCACTCCAAAGGTCAGCCAAGACCAACACTTCATCGTCCGCATCAAACGAAGCCACAGCGTCATTGAACTTTGCATAGAGATCATCTGGTCCTTCGTTGGGCATGAAAGTTACAACTTGTACTTTTTCCTGCTCACCGAAAATCATAGAACCTGATTGATGAATACCAGCAGCAAATTCACCGTGGCTAGCAATAATGATTCCGATACTCATTATTGACATTCCTCCTTATAAAATGTTTGACTTAAGTTTTAAGAAAACTTTAAGGCAAGTTTATTATAAAACGTTTTCATGAAAAATGCAAGCGTTTGTTCCTAAAAACGACTTTTTCTTTCAAAAATGTCAGTATTTGCTGAAACCCTGATAAATATAAGTATAAGCAAACCTTAGCTATAGAAATGTTTTAATAAATTAGGAAAATAGAAAATACAATAGATTAATATATGAAAAAGATTGAAATAATATGAAAGAGACTTTTGAAATGACAGAAGAGAATTTTGTTTGAGAAAGTGTTTATTTATCAAAAAAGAAAAAGGAGGACCAAAGACAAAAAGTCGCGTCTTATGTCTTTAGTCTCCCTCTATAATGGCAAAAGTTTCTAAATAATATCAAGTCTGTCCACCATACGTTTCCAAGAGTTTTGTAAATGTTGGGACTGACATGCTTTAAAGCATTAGTGTGTGAAGTCAAGTACCATACGTCCCTGAATGGTACCCGCTTCCATTTCGTCAAAGACATCCACAGCATCTGAAACAGGGCGTTTTTGAACGACAGGAACCACTAATCCTTCAGCACCAAACTGGAAGGCTTCTTCCAAGTCCTTGCGCGTACCAACGAGGGAACCGATGACTTGGATACCATCTAAAACGGTTTTGACAATGCTGAGGTCCATCATTTCAGATGGCAATCCAACGGCAACTACCCGACCGCCAGCACGAACAGAATCAACAGCTTGGTTGAAGGCAACTTTAGAAACAGCTGTTACTATGGCAGAATGCGCACCGCTGGTTTTTTCTTGGATAAGAGCAGCGACATCTTCAACTTCATGGCCGTTGATGACGATATCAGCACCAACTTCTTTGGCCAAAGCTAGCTTATCATTGTTGATATCAACAGCAACGACATGGGCATTAAAGACTTTCTTAGCATATTGAACCGCTAGGTTACCCAATCCACCTGCTCCAAAGATAACTGTCCATTGGCCTGGTTGTAGCTGGGCTTCTTTGATAGCCTTGTAGGTAGTTACACCGGCACAAGTGATAGAAGAAGCTTGGGCAGGATCGAGTCCCTCAGGGACTTTGACAGCGTAGTCAGCTGTTACGATACATTGTTCTGCCATCCCACCATCAACAGAATAACCAGCATTTTTTACTGTACGGCAAAGGGTTTCGCGGCCAGTTGTACAGTATTCACAAGCGCCGCAGCCTTCAAAGAACCAAGCGACACTGACGCGATCTCCGACTTTGAGACTTTTTACATCTGGAGCGATTTCTTTGACAATACCGATACCTTCGTGGCCAAGAACGCGGCCCGGCACTTTTCCAAAGTCACCGTGCGCGACGTGAAGGTCCGTATGGCAGACACCGCAGTATTCGATGTCAACGAGAGCTTCCCCTGTTTCAAGCGGACGCATTTCTTTATTTTCAACGAGTTGGACATTAGTTCCCTCTGGATTTACAACAACTGCTTTCATAAGTAGTTTCCTCCTGTTATTTAGTTTTTGATTATGTTAATTATATCACAAACTCAAACAAACGGCAAACGCTTACAAAACTAAGCGTGGATTCACTCTAATATTCTGACATAGCTGATAAACTCCTATTTTTAAAGCTTTTTGCAACTAACGGAGTTTGAGAGAAGAAAAAAATAAAAGACAAACTCTCGAACAGAGTTTGTCTAATTGTCTACTTTTATAAAAAGAGTTTGTTGAGCTCGTGGGCGACGCCATCTTGGTCATTGGTCAAAGATAACTGCTGGTCAGCGTAGGGCAGCAGGGCGGAATTAGCATTTTTCATGGCATAGCCAGTGCCAGCAAAGGACAGCATCTCAGTATCATTTTGCTCATCGCCAAAGGCAATCAGATTTTTACGGTCCACATTGAGAATATTAAGTAGGTACTGAAGGGCAAAGGCCTTGTTGACTCCTTTGGGAGCACACTCGAGGATGTTGAGTGGGCCGCCCCAAGAGTTGATAGAAAGTTCATGCTGGTAAAAAGCATTCATTTCCTCTGCCAGAGCATATTTGTCAGCTGCTCGTGTCTGCAGGAGAATGGCGTTAGGATTCTCCGTTACCAGATTGGCTTGAAACTGGTTTTCTGGTTTGAAAGCATCGATGCCAAAGAGCTTGGGATCAGCGATTTCTTCATTGGGATTTGTGATGTAGAACTTATTGCGGTATTCGCCAGCAATGAAATCCGCTTCAATCTCATCCCTGCGCTTAACCATATCCAGCAGAAAGGATTTATCCAGCGTCAGCGATTTTTCAAAATCCCATTTCTTTTCTGGAATGTGAGTCAGAGATCCATTGAAGTTGATCATGGGCGTATTGAGCTCTAATTCTTTATAATATTTCAAGGCCATACGGTAGGGCCGGCCTGTTGTGATAATAACCTTGTGGCCCTTTTGGGAAATTTTTTTGATGGTTTCTTTGGTGAAATCAGACAGATTGCTATTTGAATCCAGCAAGGTTCCGTCCAAGTCCACAGCGATTACTTTTTTTGTCATGTGAGTCTCTTTTCAGTGATAATACAGACTATTATAACAGAATTCAGTGTAAATAACACGACTTATGTTATAATGGTGCTCTAATCAGTCACAATTATGACACACCAAGGAGGAGCTTTTCGTATGCGTAAACCAATCATGATTCATGCTCTTTTTCTGATGATTGCCTTTTTTATCTATATCCAATCTCTAAATGGCGGTCCGACCTATCTCATCTGGAATATGACCTTGGCCTTAATCAGCTATGATGCAGCTGTCTTGACGCTTTTATTCAAGAAGCAGAAGTGGGCTTATCCTCTTCTTTTCCTGCTGTGGTTGCTTTTCTTCCCTAACACTTTCTATATGATTACAGATTTGATTCACATGACTTGGGTGGCAGATGTTCTGAGTAAGCCAAGTGTTTTCCTGCTCTTTTTAGCTTTTGTTTCTAGTATTTTGTTCGGTATTTTCTGTGGTATGGAGAGCTGGTATGTCATCAAGGAAGGCTGGAAGCTTAACTGGTATTTGGATTTGTTGCTGACGGCAGCTCTGTCGGCTGTGTCCAGTCTGGCTATCTACATAGGACGTTATGATCGCCTCAATAGCTGGGATTTATTGCTTCATCCTCAGCTGGTTCTACAGAAGCTCTTGCAAACCTTGCAGCCTGATCGTCTGCCTTTCATTCTTGGTTTTGCCTTTTTGCAGTTTATGAGTTTGGTATTTCTGATGAGAGATAATAAAAAATAAGAAAAGCGAGACATTCATCTTGAAAAAGTGAATGTTTTTTATTATAATTTAAATTATTGTTCGCAAATAAACGAATTTCAATCTGTTTTTCTTTGTTATTGAACTAGATATTAGAAATTTTACTCAAAAGGAGATTTATTGAAAAATGGATAAATTTTTCAAACTGACCGAAAAAGGGTCAGATGTCCGGACAGAAGTTTTGGCTGGTCTGACGACTTTCTTTGCCATGTCCTACATTTTATTCGTCAATCCGGCTATGCTGGCTCAGACAGGTATGCCCAAGCAAGGTGTTTTTCTAGCTACGATTATCGGGGCTGTTGCAGGTACTTTGATGATGGCTTTCTTTGCCAATCTGCCTTATGCGCAGGCACCGGGCATGGGGTTGAATGCCTTTTTCACTTTTACGGTCGTCTTTGCCTTGGGCTACACTTGGCAGGAAGCCTTGGCTATGGTCTTTATCTGCGGGATTATTTCGCTCATTATCACTCTGACCAAGGTGCGTAAGATGATTATTGAGTCAATTCCAGGCTCCTTGCGAGCAGCTATCTCGGCAGGAATCGGGGTCTTTCTTGCTTATGTAGGTATTAAAAATGCTGGCTTGCTCAAGTTTTCAATTGATCCAGGTAACTATACAGTAGCTGGCAAAGGAGCAGATAAGGCTGCAGCGGCTATTACGGCTAATTCAGCAGCAACTCCCGGTCTGGTAGATTTTAACAATCCAGCGGTCATCGTAGCCTTGGTCGGTTTAGCCATCACAATCTTCTTTATCGTGAAAAATATCAAGGGTGGTGTTATCCTATCTATTCTGGTCACGACAGTGGTAGCTATTCTGGTTGGCTTGGTTGATTTGTCAGCTATTGACTTTGGGCAGAATAACATTGGCACTGCTGTTAGTGAATTGGGACAGATTTTTGGGGTTGCAGTAGGTCCGAAAGGCCTCGGTGCCCTCTTAGCAGATTCGGCTCGCTGGCCTCAGACATGTATGGCCATTCTGGCTTTCTCCTTGACAGATATTTTTGATACCATTGGTACCTTAATCGGTACTGGTGAAAAGGTCGGGATTGTAGCGACTTCTGGGGAAAATCATGAATCAGAAGGCTTAGATAAGGCTCTTTATTCGGACCTCATCGGAACCTCTATCGGAGCTATTGCTGGAACCTCTAACGTGACGACTTATGTGGAGTCTGCAGCTGGTATCGGAGCTGGCGGCCGAACAGGTCTGACCGCCTTGGTCGTAGCTATCTGCTTTGCGGTGTCAAGCTTCTTTAGCCCGCTTTTAGCCATTGTTCCCAACGCTGCAACTGCACCGATTCTGATTATTGTTGGGATTATGATGCTGGCTAGTCTGAAAAATATCCATTGGGATGATATGGCGGAGGCCATCCCAGCTTTCTTTACTTCTATTTTTATGGGATTTGCCTATTCTATCACTCACGGGATAGCAGCTGGATTTATTACCTACACCTTGGTCAAAATCTTCAAAGGTCAAGCCAAGGATGTGCATTCTATGATTTGGATTTTGGATCTTCTCTTTATTTTGAATTTCGTAAATTTGGCTTTAAATTAGGCTTAAACATTGCTGGATTTCCTTGATTTTAGTACCCTTTGTGTAGGATACGTTTTTTGGTATAAAAAATCAGCTTTTTCTGGCTGATTTTTCTTTTGCAAAATTAAGCAGAAAAAAATTTTTTCTGGTATAATAAGAGAATGTTTAGTCATAATGAGGAAGAATTAATCCAGTGGGGTCAGCGCCTGGGCAAATTGCTTCAGGCAGGGGACGTACTGGTTTTAACGGGAGATTTAGGAGCAGGGAAGACAACCTTTACTAAGGGTCTGGCTCTAGGTTTGGGTATCAGTCAGATGATTAAAAGTCCAACCTATACCATTGTTCGGGAATACGAGGGTCGCTTGCCACTCTATCATCTGGATGTCTACCGCATCGGAGACGATCCAGATTCCATCGATTTGGATGACTTTCTCTTCGGGGAAGGTGTGACGGTCATTGAATGGGGAGAGCTGCTGGGAGAAAATCTGCCTGAAGACTATCTCAAATTAAGCCTCTTGAAAAAGGAAGACGGGCGTGAATTGGTTTTTGAAGCCAAAGGAAAGCGAGCCCAAGATCTACTTGAGGAACTGCAGAATGACTGAATATGAATTATGCTTGCGTGAAGCGGAAAAAACAGATGCTGCTGAGCTGATTGCCTTCCTCAATCAGGTTGGGTCTGAGTCAGATTATATGACACTGGATGAAGCTGGAATTTTGATGAATCAAGAGGAGATGGCTTCATTCATTGAGAATCAGGCTGCTTCTAGTAATCAGCTTTATCTGTTGGCGCTTTTAAATGGTGAGATTGCTGGCCTTGTCAGCATCACAGCTGATTTCCATGAGCGAATTCGCCATATTGGTCAAGTCTTTGTTGTTGTGAAGAAAGCTTTCTGGAACCAAGGACTGGGACGCATACTGATAGAAGAGGCACTGACTTGGGCAGAAGATTCTCAAGTTATTAGACGTTTGGAATTGAGCGTTCAGGTTAGAAACGAACGAGCAGTTCACCTTTATAAAGATTTAGGATTTGAAATTGAAGGCTTACAAAAAAGAGGAGCCTATTTAAAAGAAGGGATATTTCTTGATGTTTACCTGATGGGTAAACTGATAGACTAAAAATGATATGTTTAAAAAGATTATAATGATGTTTCTTAGCCTCCTTGTCGTAACGACAGCTGGTATCGGTACTTATGCTTGGACAATCTATGGTCAGTCAACAGATGAGCTGTCCAAGACTTATAAGGGCTTGGGAAATGAGACAGATGTCATTTCTGCGACTAAGCCCATGACCATTTTGCTGATGGGTGTAGATACAGGGAGCGGATCCCGCGAGGATACTTGGGTCGGGAACAGCGATACCATGATTCTCCTGAGTGTCAACCCCAAGACCAAGAAAACGGTCATGATGAGTTTGGAACGTGATATTCTGACTCAGATTGATGAGAACGGTCAGACAGTTGAAGCCAAGCTGAATGCAGCCTATGCGACAGGCGGAGCAGAGTTAGCCATTTCGACTATTGAGGGCTTGATGAATATCCACATCGACCGCTATGTGATGATCAATATGCAGGGCTTGGTTCAGTTAGTAGACGCAGTAGGTGGTATTGAGGTCAATAATACCTTTGACTTCCCAATTTCTATTGAGGATAATGAGCCTGAGTATACTGCTAAGGTTGAGCCTGGCAAGCAAACTATCAATGGTGATCAGGCGCTGGTCTATGCTCGCATGCGCTATCAGGATCCAGAGGGTGACTATGGCCGCCAGAAGCGTCAACGTGAAGTAATTAAGAAAGTGGTTGAAAAAGTTCTCAGTCTCAACAGTGTCAGCCATTATCAGGCTATTTTAAAAGCTGTCAGCAGCAATATGCAGACCAATATCGCACTTGATTCAAAAAGCATTCCACAATTGCTAGGCTATCAGGATGCCTTTAAGAACATCAAGTCTGAACAGCTACGTGGAGAAGATGCGACCTTGCCTGATGGTGGAAGCTATCAGCTGGTGACGTCAGAGCATCTGCTGAGCATGCAGAATCTAATCCGCAAGTCTCTGGGCTTGGACACAGTTAAGAGTCTGAAGACCAATGCTGTTCTCTATGAAGATATTATGGGCGGCAACAGTCTAAGAAGCAGCAATAGCAGTAGTACATCTAGTAGCACAGAAAGCTATAGCAGTTACCAGAATTCTTATAGTCAGCCTACTTATAATAATGGTTATGAGAATTACTCTTATCCGTCGACAGATACAACAGTTGGAACTACGAATACGACTCCGGTTGCTCCAGCAGCTTCCTCTGCTCCAGCGGCAGATGTCAGTGTCAGCACCCCACAAAGTCAGCCAGTAGTCAATGCGACTACAGAGTAAAAAGTTAAATATAAAAAGAGGCCGGGACAAAATGTCTCGGTCTCTTTTGGTAATGACAAGAAGTTCTTGACGCGGTGCCGGATTTGAGTTTTTGTTTCCCTATCATCCATCTTTTCTCTATTGAGACTCGTACTTTTCCCAGATGTCTTTGACTTGCTGGATCTGCACCTGAGCTTGATTTTCAAGGACTTTATATTTATAAGTAAGATCTTGAGCAATGTCTTTGACTTGCTCTTTTTGCTCTTGAATGATGGCAATATTTCGTTGGATATTGGCTAGGCTTTCCTTTACTTTGTCTAGACTATCTGTTGTTTCAATGATTTCTTCTTGAATTTTTTGTCGGTTTTCAATCAGTTTGTAACTGGCTGCTGCGGCACCGATAAATAGGAAAATATTTGAAAGTTTCATATTCCCTCCTTAAGCTTGTGCAATCTTCTCAGCTAATTCGGCCAGAACTGGGAAGTCTGGTTCGTGGGCTGCGAAAGTAATCTTGAGGTCATCTGCATCACTGTAGCGCGGTGCCAAATGCACATGGGTATGAAAGACAGTCTGTCCAGCAATTTCTTCGTTATTGTTGATGATATTCATACCAGCTGCACCTGTGGCTTTCATCACCTTTCGAGCAATGTCAGGTACGCGAGCGAAGAGCTGACTGGTGTTGTCGGCATCCATATCCAGCACATTTCGGAAATGCTCTTTAGGGACAACCAAGGTATGACCTGGTGTTACCTGGGAAATATCTAGAAAAGCAAGGACTTTCTCGTCTTCGTAGACTTTAGAAGAAGGGATTTCTCCGGCAATAATTTTACAAAAAATACAATCAGCCATAAATGGTACCTCTATTCGCTAGATTTTGTTATAATATAAGAACCATTATACCAGAATTCGGAGAAAATATGTTAGAAATCAAAGAGCTTACGGGCGGCTATGTTAATATCCCGGTTTTAAAGGATGTCAGCTTTGAAGTGGGCAACGGCCAGCTGGTTGGTCTGATTGGTCTCAACGGTGCGGGAAAGTCTACGACTATCAATGAGATTATTGGTCTTTTGACGCCTTATAAGGGACAGATTCAAATTGATGGACTGGAGCTGCGGACCAATCCCAGCGATTACCGCAAGAAGATCGGTTTTATTCCGGAAACGCCTAGTCTTTACGAAGAATTAACCCTGCGCGAGCACATTGAGACAGTAGCTATGGCTTACGACATTGAGCAGGAAACAGCTTTTAAGCGCGTGGATAAGCTATTGGAAATGTTCCGACTCAAGGAAAAACTGGATTGGTTCCCTGTTCACTTTTCAAAAGGGATGAAGCAAAAAGTGATGATAATCTGTGCTTTTGTAGTTGATCCCAGCCTTTTTATCGTAGATGAGCCTTTTCTGGGTCTGGATCCGGTAGCTATTGCAGACCTTATCCAGCTCTTGGATGAGGAAAAGAAGAAGGGCAAGTCGATTCTGATGAGCACCCATGTTCTGGACTCTGCTGAGAAGATGTGCGATAGTTTTGTAATCTTGCACAGGGGTCAAGTGCGGGCCAAGGGCAGCTTGACTGAGTTGCGTGCTCAATTTCAAATGCCGGATGCTAGTCTGAATGACATCTATCTAGCCCTGACAGAAGAGGCAGCGCTATGAAAGAATTATTTGCCAAACGAAAGCAGGATTTTCGTCAGCAGTGTCTGAAATACCTGCGCTATGTTTTTAATGACCATTTTGTGCTCTTTCTACTGATTTTTATGGGATTTTTAGGTGTTCAGTACAGTCAGCTTTTGCGACATTTTCCGACTAATCACCTACCCATTATTGCTAGTCTGGCTATTTTATCGGTCTTTATCTTGCCTTTTGGACGGATTGCGACCTATCTGGAAAAGCCGGATGCTCTTTTTCTCTTAGTCAGAGAAGCAGAAGTCAGGGCTTTTATCAAGGCTCAGATTCTACGTTCCTATCTCTTGTACGCGGTCTTACAGACTGGGCTATTGCTGCTGTTAGCTCCGCTTTTTCTGGCTCTGGGATTGCCTGTTTGGGGCTTCGGGCTCTACTGTCTCCTTATGCTAGTCTTGAAATGGTTTTTGTTTCAGGCTAAGGCCAAGAAGTTCTTTACTGAAAATGGCCTAGATTGGCAGGCGCTGGTGGCTTATGAAGCAGCCCGAAAGCAGACGATTCTGCGCTTCTTTGCTCTCTTTACCAATGTTAAAGGCATTTCAAACAGTGTCAAGCGCCGGGCCTATCTGGATGGTTTGACGAGACTTGTGGGCAAGCAGCATAGCAAGACCTGGCAGAATCTCTTTTTGCGCTCTTACTTGCGAAATGGAGACTTCTTTGCTCTGACCTTAAGACTGCTCTTTCTAGCTCTTTTGGCCTTGATTTTTGTCAGTCAAGCTTGGATTGCTGCAGCTTTTGCAGTCTTATTCAATTACCTCTTGCTCTTCCAGCTGACGGCCTTGTATGAAGCTTTTGACTATCAGTTTTTGACCCAGCTTTTTCCGATAGAAAGAGGGGAAAAGCTGAAGGGAGCAAGACAAATTATTACTTCGATTGGCAGCAGTGTTCTCTTGGCTGAAGTACTGACTGCTCTGCTATTTTTCCAAGACAAGACAGCAGTGCTGGCCATGCTGGGAGCGACTGCCCTACTCTATCTGTTCTATCTGCCGTTTAAGTTACGGAGATTGGTTGACTAAAAGAGGTAAAATTAGTAAAATGATAAAGAAACTTTTTACGGAGGGGAAATATGGACTTGGTTGATAACGAGCTGACCCTGACACCGATAGCTGGTAAGAGCGGAAAGGCCTATATGGGGACTTATCCCGACGGGGGGCGCGTTTTCGTCAAGATGAATACAACCCCTATCTTAGCAGGCTTAGCTCGAGAACAAATCGCACCGCAGCTTTTGTGGAGCCGCCGGATGCCGGACGGCAATGTTATGAGCGGGCAGGAGTGGCTTTCAGGCACTATTCTGACCCCAAATGATATGTCCAAAAAGCAGGTAATCAATATTTTGACACGGCTGCATCGCTCGCGCCCATTGATGACGCAGCTGACCAAGCTGGGCTATACTTTGGAAACGCCAACTGATTTGCTGAATGCTTGGCTCAATCAAGTGCCGCTTGCTTTGAGGAATAATCAATATCTGCAATCAGTTATCCGCGACCTGCGCCAGACAGTGCCAGCCTTTCGTGAGGATTATGCGACCATCGTTCACGGAGATGTGCGCCACAGCAACTGGGTAGAGACCGATAGCGGGCTTATTTACTTAGTGGATTGGGATTCTGTGCGTCTGACAGACAGGATGATGGATGTAGCTCATATTTTGAGCCATTATGTGCCTGATTCAGGCTGGCAAGAGTGGCTGAGCGCTTATGGTTATAAGTATAATCAGACTGTTTTCAATAAGCTATACTGGTTTGGTCAGTATTCTTATCTGATGCAGATTGCCAAATACTATGAAAACAATGATTTAGAAAATGTGAACCGGGAGATTTACGCATTACGAAACTTCCGTTCTAAATACGGAAGAGGACAATGAGAGTAAGGAATCGTAAGGGAGCGACGGAACTGCTGGAGGCGCATCCCCAGTATGTGATTTTGAATCCGACAGACGCCAAGGGCAGATGGCGGGAGATTTTTGGCAATGACCATCCCATTCATGTAGAGGTTGGCAGCGGCAAAGGAGCTTTTGTATCTGGCATGGCCAAGGCCAATCCTGAGATCAATTACATCGGGATTGATATCCAGAAATCGGTCCTCAGCTATGCCTTGGACAAGGTGCTAGCAACGGATGTGTCCAATATCAAACTTCTATGGGTGGACGGTTCGGATTTGACTGATTATTTTGAAGAGGGTGAGATTGACCGCCTCTATCTGAACTTCTCGGATCCTTGGCCCAAGAAACGTCATGAAAAGCGCCGTCTGACCTATCAGTCCTTTCTGGCGACCTATCAGCAGATTTTGCCGGAAAATGGAGAAATCCACTTCAAAACGGACAACCGCGGTCTTTTTGAGTATAGCCTAGTGAGCTTTTCACAGTATGGTATGAAGTTAAAGGGCGTGTGGTTGGATTTGCATGCCAGCGACTTCGAGGATAATGTCCTGACTGAGTATGAGCAGAAATTTGCCAACAAAGGACAAGTCATCTACCGGGTGGAAGCAGCGTTTGAATAAGAAAGAGTCTTCGAGGAAATACTCCTTGAAGACTTTATTATTGGGAAAGAATTTTGCTTAAAAATAAGAACGTTTTAAGTGGAATTCCGTCTTAACAAGCTTACATGGCACATTTCCCTTGCATTCTGGGACTTGTCGTGCTATAATACTAGTAATGAATAAGGAAAGAGAGGCGAGGAAGTATCTTCGCCTCTTATCTGTGAGGAGGTGTCGTCATATCGCAACGATTGTTGAATTGGTGAGGGAGGTTATTGAACCAGCCATTCTGGCCCCCTATGAATTAGTCGATATTGAGTACGGAAAGATGGGCGGGGACTACGTTCTCAGTGTCTTTGTAGATAAGCCCGAAGGTATTACGGTCAATGATACAGCGGATTTGACGGATATTATCAGTCCGCTCTTGGATCAAATCAAGCCAGATCCTTTCCCAGAACAGTATTTTCTGGAAGTGACCAGTCCAGGCTTGGAGCGTCCGCTCAAGACCAAGGAACAGCTAGCTGATGCAGTCGGTAGTTATATTCATGTCAGTCTCTATAAGGCTGTTGACAAGCAGAAAGTCTTTGAAGGCACCTTGCTGAGCTTTGAAGAGGATGTTCTGCTCATGGAATATCTGGACAAGACTCGCAGAAAAGAAGTCGAAATTCCCTACAGTCTGGTTTCCAAAGCCAGATTAGCCGTTAAGTTTTAGCCGCAGAAGCAATATAGAAAAGAAAGGAACACTTTTGTTTCGGCAAAAGTCACATGAAAATGAGTAAAGAAATGCTAGAGGCCTTCCGCATTTTGGAAGAAGACAAAGGAATCAAGAAAGAAGATATCATTGACGCAGTGACCGAGTCACTCCGCTCAGCCTATCGTCGTCGCTATGGTCAGGCAGACAGCGCAGCCATTGAGTTTGACGAAAAGTCAGGAGATTTCCGTGTCTATACTGTTCGCGAAGTCGTGGACGAGGTCTTTGACAGCCGTTTGGAAATCAGTCTCAAAGATGCCTTGGCTATCAGTTCAGCCTATGAATTGGGAGATAAGATTAAGTTTGAAGAAGCGCCAGCTGAATTTGGCCGTGTCGCTGCTCAGTCTGCCAAGCAAACCATCATGGAAAAGATGCGCAAGCAGACCCGAGCAATCACTTACAACACCTATAAAGAGCATGAAAATGAAATCATGAGCGGGACGGTGGAGCGCTTTGACAATCGTTTTATCTATGTCAATCTTGGCAGCATTGAAGCGCAACTATCGAAACAAGACCAGATTCCTGGTGAGGTCTTTGCCTCTCATGACCGTATCGAAGTCTTTGTCTACAAGGTAGAAGACAATCCTCGCGGTGTCAATGTCTTTGTCAGCCGCAGCCATCCAGAAATGATCAAGCGTTTGATGGAGCAGGAAATCCCAGAAGTTTATGACGGAACTGTGGAAATCATGAGCGTGTCACGGGAAGCAGGCGATCGGACCAAGGTAGCCGTTCGCAGCCACAACCCTAATGTGGATGCCATCGGAACAATCGTCGGACGCGGTGGAGCCAATATCAAGAAAATTACTAGCAAGTTCCATCCTGCCAAATATGATCCCAAGAGCGGTCGTATGGTACCGACTGAAGAAAATATTGACGTCATCGAGTGGGTAGCAGATCCAGCTGAATTTATCTACAACGCTATCGCTCCTGCTGAAGTTGACCAAGTTATCTTTAATCAAGAAGATAACAAGCGGGCCTTGGTTGTCGTACCGGACAGCAAGCTTTCTCTGGCTATCGGTCGTCGCGGACAGAACGTTCGCTTGGCAGCTCATTTGACAGGCTTTAGAATTGATATCAAGTCTGCCACTGAGTTTGAAGAAATGGAAGCAGCCAATGAACTGGGCGGATTTGCTCAGGAAGCAGAAGAAATTCTTGCGGATGCAGCTGTTCTAGAGACAGAAGTTTCAGCAGCAGAAGCAACAGACTTTGACGCAGCTGCAGAGGAAACTGTACTGGAAACAGCTGGTTTAGAAAGCGAAGCTGAAGAACTAGATTAAGGGGGCTGGAATGGCAAAAACAAGAAAAATCCCTTTAAGAAAATCAGTGGTGTCCAACGAAGTGATTGACAAGCGCGATTTATTGCGGATTGTCAAGAACAAGGAAGGTCAAGTCTTTATCGATCCGACAGGCAAGGCCAACGGCCGTGGAGCCTATATCAAACTGGATAATCAGGAAGCTCTTCAAGCCAAGAAGAAGCGGGTCTTTAACCGCAGCTTTAATATGGAAGTGGATGAGGCTTTCTATGATGAGCTAATCGCCTATGTCGATCACAAGGTCAAAAGAAGAGAGTTAGGTCTTGAATAAAGAGAAACTTGCAAATATGCTGGGACTGGCTCAGCGGGCCGGCCGCATCATTTCTGGTGAGGAGCTGACCGTCAAGGCTATCCAGGAGGGAAAAGCAGATCTGGTCTTTTTGGCCCAGGATGCAGCTCCTAATCTCAGCAAGAAAATCACTGATAAAAGTCGTTACTATCAAGTAGAAGTATCAACCGTGTTTTCAACACTGGAATTAAGCTCTGCCATTGGCAAGGCCAGAAAAGTGCTCGCCGTGACAGATGCTGGTTTTACAAAGAAAATGAGGTCTCTTATGTAATAGAAGAGGAGGACAAGATTTGTCTAAAGTAAGATTGTATGAAATCGCCAAAGAACTGGGAAAAGAAAGTAAGGAGGTAGTGGCTCGTGCTAAGGAGTTGGGACTGGATGTTAAAAGTCATTCATCCAGCGTAGAAGCTGATGCTGGTGAGCGAATCAAATCCAGCTTCAAGAAAGTAGCCGCACCTCAAGCTCCTGCAGAAAAGCCTGCAGCAGCTCAGCCATCACCGCAAAAAACTCCTGCCAAAGAGGCAGCGCCAGTCAAGGCAGAACAGACAGAAGCAAAAGTAGCTACTAAGCCAGAAGCGAAAGCAGAAACGGTAGCACCTGTCAAGCGCCCACAAAGCCGGAACTTTAAGGCAGAGCGTGAAGCGAGAGCCAAAGAAGAGGCAGAGCGTCGTAAGCAGCAAGGTAACCGCAAACCACAAAACAAAGAGCAAGGCAAGCGTGAGGATCGCGATAATCGAAATAAGAATCGCGGAAACCGCAACGACCGAGATAGGGGCAATCGTCCAAATGACCGTCGCGATAATCGTGGTCAAGATGGCCGCCGCAATGGTCAGAATCATCAAGGATTTAACGGCCAAAACCGCCAACAGCCTCAAGGTCCGAAGATTGACTTTAAGGCTCGGGCAGCAGCTTTGAAAGCAGAGCAGAATGCTGAATACGCTCGCTCAAGTGAGGAACGCTTTAAGCAAGCACAGGAAGCTAAAGAAGTTATGGAACGGCAAAACCGCCGCAAGGAGCAACCTAAGGCAGAAGCAAGTGCACCAGTTCAGCCTGCTGCAGCTCCATCTGCTCCAGCAGCCAATCCAAGCCCAGCGCCATCCGCTGTGGATACGCGTCGTAAGAAGCAAGCTCGACCAGATAAGAAGCGCGATGATTTTGATCGCGAAGAAGAAGGTCCAAGAAAACAACAAAAGAATCGAAGCAGTCAAAATCAAGTGAGAAATCAAAGAAATAGTAATTGGAATAAAAACAAGAAAAATAAAAAAGGAAAGGGCAACAATAACCAGGCACCAAAACCTGTTACAGAACGTAAGTTCCATGAGTTGCCAACTGAATTTGAATATACAGACGGAATGACCGTTGCAGAAATTGCAAAACGCATCAAGCGCGAGCCAGCTGAAATTGTCAAGAAACTCTTTATGATGGGCGTAATGGCAACGCAAAACCAATCTCTTGACGGCGATACTATTGAGCTCCTCATGGTGGACTACGGTATCGAAGCTAAGAAGAAGGTGGAAGTTGACACAGCTGACATTGAGCGCTTCTTCGTAGAAGAAGGTTATATCAACCAAGATGCCTTGGTAGAGCGTCCGCCAGTTGTCACCATCATGGGACACGTTGACCATGGTAAAACAACCCTCTTGGATACCCTGCGTAATTCTCGGGTAGCAACAGGTGAAGCAGGTGGTATCACTCAGCACATTGGTGCTTACCAGATCGAGGAAAGCGGCAAGAAGATTACTTTCTTGGATACGCCTGGACACGCGGCCTTTACTTCTATGCGAGCTCGCGGTGCCTCTGTGACGGATATCACTATTCTGGTCGTTGCGGCTGATGACGGTGTTATGCCGCAAACAATCGAAGCCATTAACCATTCCAAAGCCGCTGATGTCCCAATCATCGTAGCTATCAACAAGATTGATAAACCAGGAGCGAATCCTGAGCGCGTGATTGGTGAATTGGCTGAGCATGGTGTCATGTCAACAGCTTGGGGCGGAGATTCTGAATTTGTCGAAATCTCAGCGAAATTCAATCAAAATATTGACAGCTTGCTAGAAACAGTCCTTTTAGTGGCTGAAATCCAAGAGCTCAAGGCAGATCCGACTGTTCGAGCGATTGGTACAGTCATTGAAGCCCGTCTGGATAAAGGAAAAGGTGCTGTCGCAACCCTTTTGGTTCAGCAGGGAACTCTGAATGTGCAGGATCCAATCGTTGTTGGTAATACCTTCGGTCGTGTTCGGGCTATGACCAATGATCTGGGCCGTCGTGTTAAGGTGGCAGGACCATCTACACCGGTTTCTATCACTGGTCTCAATGAAACTCCGATGGCTGGTGACCACTTTGCGGTCTATGAAGATGAAAAAGCTGCGCGTGCAGCCGGTGAAGAACGCGCCAAACGTGCCCTTCTTAAACAGCGTCAAGCTACTCATCGCGTCAGTCTGGAAAATCTCTTTGATACCCTCAAAGCTGGTGAAGTTAAGTCTGTTAATGTTATCATCAAGGCTGATGTACAGGGGTCTGTAGAAGCTCTGTCTGCTTCCCTGCAGAAGATTGAAGTGGAAGGCGTTAAGATTACCATCGTCCACTCAGCAGTTGGTGCTATCAATGAGTCAGACGTAACACTGGCGGAAGCTTCAAATGCTTTCATCATCGGATTTAACGTTCGTCCAACATCTCAGGCTCGCCAACAGGCAGAAGCTGATGATGTCGAAATTCGTCTCCACAGCATTATCTACAAGGTTATCGAAGAAATGGAAGATGCCATGAAGGGAATGCTGGATCCAGAATACGAAGAAAAAATCATCGGGGAAGCTCTTATCCGCGAGACCTTCAAGGTTTCCAAGGTTGGTACTATCGGTGGATTTATGGTTATCAACGGTAAAGTGACCCGTGATTCCAAGGTTCGCGTTATCCGTGATGGCGTCGTGATTTACGATGGGGAGCTTGCCAGCCTCAAGCACTTCAAGGATGATGTTAAGGAAGTGACTAACGGCCGCGAAGGTGGACTCATGATTGATGGCTACAATGACATCCAAGTAGATGACACGATTGAAGCTTACATTATGGAAGAAATTAAGAAATAAGATAAGAAGTAGGTTGAAAACTCGCAGTGAAATCATTGTTGGGGGAAGTCTGTACTTCTAATCCCATGTTTTTTCACAAAGAGTTTAAAACAGATTTCATTCATTAAAACTAAAATATAAGCTAGGCCTAGCCTAGCTTATATTGCAGAAGAGAAAAATTAGAAAGGAAATCTCATGGCAAATAATTTTCGTACAGACCGTGTCGGCATGGAAATCAAGCGCGAAGTCAATGAAATCTTGCAGAAGAAAGTTCGTGATCCGCGTGTCCAAGGTGTGACCATTACCGATGTCCAGATGCTGGGTGACCTATCCATGGCCAAGGTCTATTACACGATTATGAGCAATTTGGCCTCTGATAATCAAAAAGCTCAGACTGGTCTTGAAAAAGCGACCGGTACCATCAAGCGAGAGCTGGGTCACAATCTGAAGATGTACAAGATTCCAGATTTGACCTTTGTCAAGGACGAATCCATTGAGTATGGCAATAAAATCGACCAGATGCTGCGCGATTTAGATAAAAAGTAAAGCAGAAACTCAGCTGTCATGGCTGGGTTTTCTGTTTTTTAAATTTAATATAACAATTTTTTACAAAAATAGGTATATACCATTTACAAATAAAAAAGAAAGAGTTATAATATAGTCAAGAAAACTCAGAGATTCAAAAGCGGGGGGTAGAAAGTAGCTATAGAAAGATGCTAGCTCTATCACAGACTTCCGCTTTGAATGGCCGAGAATATAGCATTCAAGAACAAGGGAGGCAGTCTTATGCCTACATATATCAAAGCAGATCAATTTTTCTATCCTCAAGGAATCCGTCAGGGCGGTTATTTAGAGCTGATTGACGGCAAGTTTGGCAAGCTGGTGCAGTCTGTTCCGCAGGATGCAGAAGTCATAGACTACAGTGGCTACTCGATTGCACCAGGTTTAGTGGACACTCATATTCACGGCTTCGGCGGTGTTGATGTCATGGACAACAACATCGAAGGAACTCTTCATACCATGAGTGAGGGTCTCTTGACTACCGGTGTGACCAGCTTCTTACCTACAACGCTGACTTCGTCCTATGAGCGGCTCTTAGCGGTTACTGAAAATATCGGTGCTCGCTATCAAGAAGCCAGCGGGGCCAAGATTCGCGGACTCTATTTTGAAGGGCCTTATTTCACCGAAAAGTATAAAGGCGCTCAAAATCCGGCCTATATGAAAGATCCTAGCATGGATGAGTTTCGTGCTTGGCAAAAGGCCGCAAATGGCTTGCTCAATAAGATAGCTCTCGCGCCAGAACGTGATGGCGTTGAGAAATTTGTCCGTACGCTGACTGATGAAGGCGTGACCGTTGCTCTGGGGCATTCTAACGCAACCTATGATGAAGCCAAAGCTGCGGTCGAAGCAGGTGCCAGTGTCTGGGTGCATGCTTACAATGGTATGCGGGGCTTGACTCATCGGGAGCTAGGCATGGTTGGTGCCATGTATGAGTTGCCCCACACCTATGCGGAACTGATTTGTGACGGCCATCATGTGGACCCTAAGGCCTGTGACATCTTGCTCAAGCAGAAGGGACATGAAAATATTGCCCTCATTACTGACTGTATGACCGCAGGAGGTCTTGAAGATGGTGACTACATGCTGGGAGAATTTCCAGTGGTTGTGGCGGAAGGAACCGCTCGGCTCAAGTCAACGGGAAATCTAGCTGGGTCTATCCTCAAGCTCAAGGACGGATTGAAAAATGTGGTCAAATGGGGCATTGCCAATCCTCATCAGGCGGTTATGATGGCTAGCCTGATTCCGGCAAAATCCGTCCATATTGATGATGTCTGCGGACAGATCAAGGAAGGCTACGATGCTGACTTTATCGTCTTAGATAAAGATTTAGAGCTGGTAGCTACTTATCTTGATGGTCAAGAACGATTCCATGCATGAGAACCGCAGGTATTTTAAATTAGTCTCCTTATATTTTTCAGAAAGAGCAGGGCAACCTGTTCTTTTTGATTGGCAAGCTACTTGATAGTCTTCGCCTAGATTTGAATTGCTTTCTTAGGCGTGATATAATGAAACTATGATGTAAACAGGAGTAGGCTATGAAACGAATTGATGCGAAATTTTTGATAATGGGACTTGTTTTGCTGCTGGCGGGACTGATTTTTGGACGAATCTTGATCCTTGTCGCAGGAGTGGCTTTCATTATCTATAGCTTTTTCAGTAAAGGTATGGAGCCGACCAAGGAAAATATCTTCAAACCTAAGCCAATACTGAAGAAAAAAGAAAAGAAGTGAGCAGTTCTGCTCTTGTAATCACTGTAGCAGCTGCCTTACTGAAGGCAAGCAGTAGATGAAACTTATAAAGGAGACGTGAGATGAGAGAATATCTTTTGAACAATGGTGTTGGCATTCCGGTGCTGGGCTTTGGTACTTGGAAAGCTCAGGATGGCGAAGAAGCCTATCAAGCAACATTAGCCGCTCTCAAGGCAGGCTATCGGCACATTGATACGGCAGCCATCTATAAGAACGAGGAGAGCGTCGGACGGGCAATCAAGGACAGCGGCATTCCGCGGGAGGAGCTCTTCATCACGACCAAGCTTTGGAATGACATTCATACTTACGAGGAAGCTCAAGAGGCCTTTGCTGCCTCAATGGAGCGGTTGGGACTGGACTATCTGGACCTCTACCTCATCCACTGGCCGAATCCCAAACCCCTGAGGGAAAACGATGCTTGGAAAAAGCGCAATGCCGAAGTCTGGCGGGCTATGGAAGATCTTTATAATCTCGGCAAGATTCGAGCGATTGGCGTCAGCAATTTCTTGCCTCATCACTTAGAAGCCTTGCTTGAAACTGCGCGTATGACCCCAGCTGTCAATCAAATCCGCCTGGCTCCAGGTGTCTATCAGACAGAAGCGGTGAACTTCTGTCGTGAGCATGAGATTTTACTGGAAGCTTGGGGACCATTTGGCCAAGGTGAGCTCTTCCAAAATCCAGCCGTACAGGCTGTGGCAGATAAGTATGGCAAGACTATTGCCCAAGTCGCTCTAGCTTGGAGCTTGCAGGAAGGCTTCCTGCCCCTGCCTAAGTCGGTCACTCCGAGCCGGATCGCCAGCAATCTGGACTGCTTTGACATCGAGCTAGATGCTGCTGACTTGGAAGTGCTCAAAAATGTCAGCGGTTTGGCCGGTGGCGCACCAAATCCGGATGGGATGGATTTTTAGGTGAAAATCCGATTCTATAGAAGCTCAGATAGAGAAGCCTTGCAGTCTTACCATTTAACCGACTTGAGATTTACCAGCCATCCGAGCCAGGCTGTCGCTGATTTGGAAAATCGCTATGCTATCTTGGGTCTTGAAGAAGATCAAATTGTAACCTTTCTAATCTTGGATGCTGGAGAAAAGAAGTTTGCTTATGGCGGTCAGCCAGATAGCCTGCTCCTTCGTAGTTTTTCAACGGATGAAGGCTTTCGGATGCGAGGATACGGTAGTCAGACGCTGAAGCTCTTGCCTGATTTCATAAGAGAGCATTTGCCTATGTATAAAAGCATCATACTAGGCGTCAATGAGAGAAATCAAGTAGCTTCCTATCTCTACCGAGAGACCGGCTTTAGCAAAAAGCCCCAGCGCATATTAGGACCAGCCGGCTGGCAGGAAGTATATGAATTAAAAATATAAAGCTATCCCCAGTTTGAAAAGAGCTGGGGATTTTTATCTCTACCGCCAGAAGAAACTATAAAACAAGCTGCTTATGTGCTATAATGAGAGATGTAAAATGAGACCAATATCCAACGAAACACTAATATGGGAGAGTTAGATGAAGAAGACCCAAGAATTGGAAATCGAAAGACAGCTAATTGAGCGCTTGACAAGTGGAGAAAGTCAATGGACTTATCGGCAAGAGTTGCGGACAGAGGAGCAGCTGTGGGAGAATTTTTTTGCTAAGTTAGAGCAAAATAATCTGCCTGATTTGAAAGATCAGATGCTGACTGCGCAGGAAAAGGAGCAAATCAAAAACCAGCTCAACTTTGTCAACTACTATGAAGCAGCTAAATGGCTGGCAGGTGAGAATGGAATTGCAAAAGTCCAGGTTCAGCGAGAAGATGCCAGACTTGGAAAGGTTCGTCTCTCAGTTATTTGGCGAGACAATGTGGCAGGTGGCAAGTCTAGCTATGAGATTGTCCATCAAGTGGAGCGTGACAAGGCCTATCCAATGGATCCGAACCGTCGTCTGGATGTGACCTTGCTCATCAATGGCCTGCCCATGATTCATATCGAGCTGAAAAGCCGTCAAAAGCCTTTTTTGGACGCTTTTCGGCAAATCCAGAATTACGACAAGGAAGGGAAGTTTCGCGGGATTTACTCCAGCCTGCAGATGTTTGTCGTATCCAATGTCATTGACACCCGTTATATCGCAGCTGCAAAGGAAAACAAGCTCAATGCGCAGTTTCTGACCAGGTGGGTTGATAGCCAGAACCAGCCGGTTACAGATCTCTTTGACTTCGCGGAGCAAGTGCTGTCTATTCCGCGTGCCCATCAGATGGTCATGCAGTATTCGGTCATTGATGATGTGAGAAAGTCGCTTATTTTACTGCGGCCTTATCAGGTGCATGCTATTGAAGCCGTCCGAGAAGCCTCCATGCGTCAGGAGTCGGGCTATATCTGGCACACGACGGGCTCTGGGAAGACATTGACTTCCTATAAGGTGGCTCGGAATCTCCTGCAAATCCCATCGATTCAAAAAACAATCTTTGTCGTAGACCGCAGAGAGCTCGATGATCAGACGACTTCTAGCTTTCTCTCTTATGCAGCCAATGATATCATTGATATTGATGAGACGGACAATTCTAAAGAACTGATCAGCCGTCTCTATGAAGATAATAAAGGGCTGGTCGTTACGACCATTCAGAAGATCAATGCCATGCTGCACAAGTTTGAAGAGGGACATTACCAGCGGGAATACAAGAAAATCAAAGAGCTCAGAGTAGCCTTTGTTGTGGATGAGTGCCACCGAGCTGTCACGCCACAGGCTCACAAGTCTCTCAGCGAGTTCTTTATCTACTCGCTCTGGTATGGCTTTACTGGAACACCTATCTTTGGGGAAAATAAACGCAAGCAGGTAGGGGATTTGGCTCAGACTACCCAGCAGCAGTATGGAGAGCGTCTGCATGAATATACGGTCAAGGAAGCCATTCATGACAATTCTGTGCTAGGCTTCAAGGTGGACTATCGCAACACTCTTATCACGGACGCAGAAGAAGAAGCTATCCCAGATAGTGCCTATGAGCATGAAGATCATATGCTGGAAGTGCTGGATGCTATCCTCAATAAAAGCCATCGTCAGCTGGGTCTTGAAAATGGCGTTGGCCGGACTTATACTGCCATCCTGACTGTCAAGTCAATTCATCAGGCGCAACGCTACTATGACCTGCTCAAACAGGTCAAGGAAGGTCAGACTCGCATTAAGGTCTCTGAGCGGACGAAGCGCGTGCTGCCAGACTTTCCTAAGTTTACTATTACCTACTCAGTGACAGAGAATGAAGAGGAATCCTCTGTCAATCAGGACAAGATGAAGCAGGCTTTGGATGACTACAATCAGGAGTTTGGCACTCACTACAGTCTATCAACTCTTGGGAGCTTTAATACTGATGTCAATAATCGTCTATCCAGAAAGAAAGAGAAGTATCTCTATCGAGATGAGCAGCTGGACTTGGTCATTGTCGTCAATAGACTCCTAACAGGTTTTGATGCCCCTTGCCTATCGACACTCTATATTGATAGAAAGCCTATGCAGCCGCAGGATCTGATCCAAGCTTTCAGTCGGACTAATCGGATCTTTGATCAGCGTAAGTCCTATGGACATATCATGACCTTTCAAAAGCCACTAGCCTTTAAGGATGCAGTGGACGATGCCCTGCGACTCTACTCCAATGGGGGAGAAAATGAGGTGCTGGCTCCAGAATGGCCGGAGGAGAAAGCTAACTTTGACCGGGCTTTAGCTGATTTTCAGGGACAGCTATCTAGTAGCTCCGAGGATGGACTAGCTATCGAAAGCGCCCCGACAGCCTTGCTGAAGAAGCTAGCCAAAAGCTACCAGCAACTGGACAAGTATATGGCCTCTATCCAGGTTTATGCTGAGTATGACAAGGAGACGCTTTATCAGGAGACTGGACTTAGCGATGAGAGTCTGGAGAATTATCTTGGCCTGTATCAGAATATCCTTGCTGAGCTCAAGCTTCGCAAGGACGGTACAGACGAGGATGAGCCTTTGGATATCCTCTATGAGCTGGAATCTGTCCATATTGATGAGATCAATTACAGCTATATCCTCTCCCTCATCCAAGCCTTTATCTCTCAAGAGGATATAGACAGCCGAGAGCTGAGTCCAAAGGATGTCCAAGCTGTTGGTGACTATATCGCCAGTCTCAGCAGGACCAATCCAGCTTTAGCCCAGATTATCGCTGACCTCTGGCAGGAAATCCAGAAAGACCCTGAGAATTATCGCGGTCAGTCCATCTCCCACATCCTAGATCAGATGATCCAATCAGTCATTGACCAACACGTCCAGACCTTTGCCAAGCAGTGGTATGTTGGAGCAGATGAGCTTCGCTATTTCATCGATAACTACCGCAAAGGAGCGAAAAAACAAGCCGGCGAGAGTCAGCTAAACCATAGCCAACGATACAAAGAGTACAAGACGGAAGTTGAAGGCGCTCTTAATCCTCTGCGCTACAAAAAAGAAATTAAAGAAGCTTGCATTCGACTGATTGAGGAAGTCATCGAGCCCTTGAGAGCGGGGAGATAAGAGAAAAAGGGAATCATCAAAACTTCGAAGAATAGTCTCTGGCTAAAAAACCAATCAATCTAAAAGCCGAACACGAGCACTTACTAAAATATTTGGATAATCTAACTTTCGAATAGTCCTGTTTGTGAGAAAACCCAGGCTTTCTATCTGTCGTATGTTGTAGTTTGTTATAATTTACAAGCTTTCTAAAGTTCGAATACTAGCGTTTGTTAAAATTTTAAAGTGTTCTAAGCGTGAAATGCCTTGATAATTCATTTTTTAAGAGAAATAATCCCCATCCGAAGTTAAAGAAATCATCGGGTGGGGATATTTTATGTCTTTGATTTTGAAAAAGTGGTATTTCAGGGATAAAAAATGACATTTCAGGGCAGCCTTGCAAAAGATTTATTGTCACATGCTATACTTAGTTCATCAAATTATTGGAGAGGTTTTATTATGACTATTAACTACACCATTCGTCCCCTGACCTATAGCAACTTTACTCACCGTGAGTTTGAAAGTTTGATGACAGATTCTCGTCAAATCATCACAGACTTTGTCAAGTCCAACAAGAACGAAGAGATGTATAGCACGCACTTGGAGCCCTTTGCGAGCAAGCTAGAAGAATTCCAAGAACAGCTAGCCAGCGTGGAAAAGAAGCAGACCACGAGTCTGGCAGAGGTAGATAAGGAGCGGGACAGCGCTCTGGTCGGACTTTTTACCCTGCATAGGGGATTTGCTAAGATAAAGGAAGCGAAGTTCAAGGAAGCCCATGAGACACTGGATCCAGTCCTGACTAAATACAAGGATATCACCAAGCATAATAACGATGTAGCTACTGCTGAGATTAAGAGTCTCCTCAAAACCCTCAAGGAAGAGCCCTACAATGCGGCAGTAAGTACGCTGGGATTCTCACCAGTGATTAGCGCAGTGACGACTGCTCAGGAAGACTATGATAAGGCCGAAGCCCTAGCGCGTGCAGCCAAGTCCAGCAAGGAAGTCGGTAAGACCAAGCAACTGCGCGCGGAAATATCCCGCACTTATGACCTCTTTATGCGCTATACCGCAGCCTCCGCAGAAGCCTACCCCGAGAAAGCCCACTTTGCCAAACTCCTCAAGGATCTCAATACTATCCGAGACAGCAAGCGCCGCCTGGCCAGTCCAAATAAGAAAACCAAACCGGAACAGACTCCGGAAGTAACAGGATAAGAAAAATCCCTTAGAATTATAAATTCTAGGGGATTTTTGCGTGTAATAGACAATAGTGAGGGAATGTGAGGGTGAAAGTCGATATAATACATTGGATTTTTATATAAATGCTTTATAGAATATGGGATAATTGATATAATGATAGAGGTGTGGTTTTCATAGAAGTGAGTTTTAAACATTTAACCATTTGTTTTATATAGAAAGGTATTTGTGTAATGGCCGAGGAAATTATGGAAAATGAAAAAGAGAATGTTAAAATAACCAGCTTCAAAACAACTAATCACAAAATGATTATCGTTGGAAATGGTTTTGATATTAGCGCTGGAATACGTAGTTCATATAATAACTTTGTGGAACATATAAGATTAGAAGAAAAACTTGAAACTAACGAAGATATCTATAATTTTAATAAATTGTTTTTGCAAAAGTTTGATGGTAAATCATTGAATTGGAATGATTTAGAGTCTATTTTTGAAAGTCACATTAAAGAGATAAATGAAATAACTTACAATAGTGATGACGAAATCAGAAGTAGATATAGTATAACTGAAATTAATGGCTATCTTAAAGAGTTGGAAGAATTGTTTTCGGATTATTTATCCGATACCTATGAGAGCTGGTATAATTATTACAGAGCACGAAGAAATAATAATAAGGGGTTGGGAGTTAATGAAGTTTACAAAAATATTTTTAAAGAAGCGGATGTTATAAATTTTAACTATACGAGGACTTTATCTGACTTAGGGTTAGTACAACCTGGAGTGAATAAAAGTTCAAGTTATTTTCAAGTACACGGCTCCTTATTTGAAAAGAATATCATTTTTGGTGGTGGATTCACTGGCAATGAAAAATTTACCGTTTTCAATGTTCCGGGGTCTATGGACAATGATAAACTTATTCGGATTAAAAAAGATACAGATTTATTTGAAAAACGTACACAATTATTAGCAAAAATAAATAATTATCAAGAGAATTCAGTTGATACATTTATAATAGGACATTCTATATACGGAAGTGACTTACCGTTTTTATCTAAAGTTTTTGAAAAATCTAAAAGAATCTACTTATTTTATTACGGTAATGACTATCTAATTAAGTTGCAGATGATTAGTAAGGTGTTGAGCTCAGAAATTTTAGAAAAAATAGTTTTAGTACCTTTCTATGATATTTTGATTGATACTAAAGAACAAAATCTAGAATTTGGAGTTAATAATCCTAATTCAATTCAGCTAGGTAATACTGACATTGAGCTATTAAAAAGAATATTTAATACATCATTGCCAATCACTGTTCCTTTTGATAAATTTATCTTAACTAATAAACTTTTTATATTTAATCAGTTTCAATACATTAAAATTTCTAGTCGTTTAGAGTGTGAAGCTTTTAAAAAAATATTAAGTTTTTTAGATATACAAGAAACTAACATCGACGGATTAAATATAATACTTGATAAAGTAAAAGAAATCAATAATGATAAGCCAGTTCTAGACGACTTGTTTGAAATGGAAGAATTTGTCACATGTGTTAAAAAAAGTAAGCGTATCGAAATTACGAATTCTTCATTAAGTATTGACAAATTAACAACTCTCATTCTAAATGCTGAAAATTGCCAAAAATTAAAAATTAGAGATTGTAGTTTTTATTCTGGTGACGAAGTAGTTGTAGATGATATCGATATAAGCCGTCTTCAAAATATTGAATATTTAGAAATAAGTGAAAATAATAATGATACAACTCAAATTAATATAGATGCTAAAAATAATACAATTAGCAAAACTTTAAAAAAAATTATTGTCCATGGGAATTTGAATATTAATACAAAAGATTCGTTGATGTTTTTTTCACAAAACAGTCGTTATGTTGAGTTAGATTATCCAATTACAGGCGGATTTGGTCTTAAAGTAGATTTTCCGAATGTATCAACCTTTATATTAGATGCTCAAGAAGTGGACAGTGAACCTAGTTTATCAGGTATCACTCTTTCGACAAGTATTAGGGTTCTTAAGCTGATAGATGTATCTTTTACGGAACTAGGAAAAGAAAAGGAAGTATACAAATTTTCTTCTCTTTTTAACTTCAAGAGCGATGATAAAAACGAAAACAAAAAGACAAAACATTTATCAAATCTGAAAGAGATAGAGTTATCAGCCATTGATGAAAGTCGGGAATTGCTTTTTGATGTTATTCCTAATACGCAACAAATCACTTATAATGGTGAACAAACAGAACTTATAAAATTATGGTTGAGGGAACAAAGTACACAAAGATTGAAACAGGAAGTTAGTCAAACAAAATCTGAAGTAGCGTTACCCTCAGGTGATGTGCTGTTTGATGATTTAGGGCCGGGGATTGGTCTTGCTATGACAACTCCACATAAGAAAGTTGTTGAAGAAAACGCGAATGTAAAGAGCTTTGAGACTTCTTTTCCTCGAGAAGCAGAAGTTAGAAATACAGCTATTGAAACTGTGGATAAGGTTTCGAAAATGATTTTAGATTATCTTACTGAAAATAAATTGCTACATTCTGATGATTCGAGAGATATTAATTGTAGAGAAGCTAGTAGAATCGAAAAAGAAATTAGTGAATTTGCTAAAAAATGGGCAGTTGATAGACAAGCATTGACTTTTTATGTGTTAAATTTTGATACTGGAAATAAGAATGGCAAGCAGCTTGGTGAAACGGATTTAAGAAATTCAGCAAATTATAACGAGTTTCCCGATAAGAACAATAAAAATAAGTTGCATTATCGACAAGAACTCAATGTTGCAATTAAAAAATTTGCAGCTGACTTGCATGAAAGATATCGTTTATGAATGGAGATTGAATAGATGGAAGAAAATACGTTACCCAAGTTAAGATACGCTGATTTTGAAGATGCTTGGCAGAAGTCCTTGTTGATAGAACAAGTAGAAATTAGAAGGGGACTGACCTATAAACCCAGTGACGTGAGGAACAATGGTGTTAGAGTTTTAAGAAGCTCAAACATCGCAGAAGATACTTTTGTTATATCAGACGATGATGTTTTTGTTGATAAGGGAGCAGTAAATATTCCTAGAATAAGCAATGGCGATATTTTAGTAACAGCTGCTAACGGTTCAACAAAGTTGGTGGGAAAACATGCGATTGTTAAAAATTTATCAGACGATGAGTTGGCTGTTCATGGGGGATTCATGCTAGCTATTAAGGCTGAACAGAATACTTTTGTAAATGCCTGGATGAGTTCTAAGGAGTATAAAAAGGTATTACAATTTATTCAGGGAGGAAATGGTGCAATTGGTAATTTATCTACATCAATACTGAAGAGCATGAAAATGACTATTCCTGCTTCTTTAGAAGAACAATCCGCTATTGGCTCCCTCTTTCGCACTCTAGACGATTTGTTGGCTGTTTATAAGGAAAAACTCACCAACTATCAGGACTTAAAATCTTCCATGTTGTCCAAGATGTTTCCCAAGAGTGGTCAGAATGTTCCAGAAATTCGTTTGGCTGGATTTGGTGGGGAGTGGAAGCGAGATAGAGCTGATAAAATCTTTAAATCTGTTTCTGAAAAAAATAGAGCGGATTTGCCTGTTCTTTCTGCTTCACAAGTTAATGGAATGGTATTACGCGATGAAATTGGTATTGATATCAAGTACGATAATACTACTTTAATAAATTATAAAGTAGTTAAGCCAAATCAGTTTGTCATCCATTTAAGATCGTTTCAAGGTGGATTTGCTCTTTCAAAAATTGAGGGTATTACTTCGCCGGCCTATACAATTATTGACTTTGTTGAAAAAGATAGTCACTGTTCAGAATTCTGGAACTGTATTCTAACTTCTAAAAGTTTTATTAAATTGCTTGAAACAGTTACTTATGGAATACGTGATGGTAAAAGCATCAGTTTTAAAGATTTTTCTAGTTTAAAATTTATGTTCCCTGAACCAAAAGAGCAACTAGATATTGCTAATTTCTTCTCTAATCTTGACACTCTTATCAATTCATACCAAGATATGATTTCTCAGTTGGAAACCTTGAAGAAAAAGCTTTTGCAGGATATGTTAAATTAAAGATGGAGATTTTACAGATGAGTTCATATAACGATAATCTAATTTTAAAAGTTATAAATAATTCAGAAAGCAATAATTGGAATGATGCAGTCCATGAATGGGAGATAGTTGATTGTTATGAGGATGAAAACTTATTATCTTCATGTATTTGTGGAAAAGAATGTATTAAATATTGCTATACGATTAAGAATAACAATGGTAATGAATTAGTGCCAATTGGTAGTCGGTGTATCAATAAGTTTGATAGACAGGATCTGAACGACTTTACAACTGTACATGAAAAGCTGTTCTCTCTTCTGCACGCCATTCGAGATAATAAATTTATTACCTTATCTTCAGAATATTTTTCTCGTAAATTAATTGAATATCTTTACCAAAATGGCGCTTTTCAACCTAGTATATACAACGATTATACACCAATTAATGATTATAATTTTCTTATTAAAATGTTTAATCAAAAAAAGCCACCATCTCAACAGCAACAAAAGAAAATAAATGCGCTAATTATAAATAATATACGACCTTATCTCGAAAATATCATTGGTGATAAAATTATATACTAGAACTTGATTCTACTATCTCAATTTCTCTACTAACACCCTAACAACTAGAAAGAAACTTATGACACAAGAAACAATTCAAACATCCCAGGGGCTTTATCAGGCCCTCTGGAACTCAGCAGATGTGCTTCGCTCAAAGATGGATGCTAATGACTACAAGTCTTATCTGCTAGGCATGGTCTTTTATAAGTACCTGTCCGATAAGCTGCTCTTTTTCGTGGCAGAGACCATGGGGGAGGAAACGGAAGACTTGGAGCAGGCGCTGGATAATTACCGTGGCTACTATGAGGATGAGGAGACCAAGGCTGATCTAATCGATGTCATCAAGCAGGAGCTGTCCTATGCCATGGAGCCAGATCTGACCTTTACGAACTTGGTGCTGCAGGTCAATAGCGGTACTTTCCAGCTGGAGCATCTAGCCCAGGGCTTTCGTAATATTGAGCAGAGCGATGAGCTCTTTGAAAATCTCTTCGAGGACATTGACCTCTATTCCAAAAAGTTAGGAGCAACGCCTCAGAAGCAAAATCAAACAGTAGCTGCGGTTATGAAGGAGCTGGCTGTCCTAGATGTGGCAGGTCATGCTGGCGATATGCTAGGCGATGCCTATGAATATCTGATCGGCCAGTTTGCGACTGACTCGGGCAAGAAAGCCGGCGAGTTTTATACGCCTCAGCCCGTCGCAAAGCTCATGACCCAGATTGCTTTTCTAGGGCGTAAAGATCAGAAAGGCTTCACTCTCTATGACCCGACCATGGGCTCAGGATCGCTGCTGCTCAATGCCAAGCGCTATTCTCATGAGGCAGGGACTGTCTCTTACTTCGGCCAGGAGCTTAATACTGCTACCTATAACCTTGCTCGGATGAATATGATTCTGCACGGCGTTCCGATTGAGAACCAATTTCTCCATAATGCTGATACTTTGGATGAAGACTGGCCGACCCAGGAGCCGACCAACTTTGACGGAGTACTGATGAATCCGCCTTACTCAGCCAAGTGGTCAGCAGCAGATGGTTTCCTGCAGGATCCACGTTTCTCTGGTTTTGGTGCTCTGGCGCCTAAGTCTAAGGCAGACTTTGCCTTTCTCCTACATGGCTTTTATCACCTCAAGCAGGTCGGCGGTGTCATGGCTATCGTCCTGCCTCATGGTGTCCTCTTTAGGGGCAATGCCGAAGGTAAGATTCGTAAGGCTCTTCTAGAGGAAGGGGCAATTGATACAGTCATTGGACTCCCTGCTAATATATTCTTTAATACCAGCATTCCAACGACTATCATCATTCTCAAGAAAGATCGGACGAACCGTGATGTTTTCTTCATTGATGCGTCTAAGGAGTTTGACAAGGGCAAGAACCAGAATATTATGACGGATGCTCATATTGACAAGATTCTGAAAGCCTATAAGGCTAGGGAAGACGTAGATAAGTTTGCCCATCTGGCCAGCTTTGAAGAAATTGTCGAAAATGACTACAATCTTAATATTCCTCGCTACGTAGATACTTTTGAGGAAGAAGAAGTCGAGCCATTGACTGAGATTGTGACTAAGATTAATCGTACTAATAAGGAGATTGAAAGTAAAACAGCTGAACTTGTAGACATGCTGGGCCAGCTCAGAGGCACAACGCCTGAAGCTCAGGAAGAACTAGAGAAGTTTTTGGCTGAGTTTGAGAAATAATATTTAATAAACATCCCATAACAAACCAATCAAACTGGTCCATTCCGCGCTAGTTCTGATTGGTTTTTCTTATTTCCGGATTTTAAGATGTATTTGTTCTGTATTTCAAATAAATAGATGATTGAAACTTTATCATATAGCTTTTCTTGACTATAACGTTCGTCATTATTACGTTTTTGTTACATTTGTTAGGAGTGTATGAATTGTCAGAAAATTTTTATTATAATATGGTTTATAAATAAAGATAAGGAGACTTCTATGCAAAGACAACGTTTTTCACTCCGTAAATACAAGTTCGGTTTGGCTTCTGTTCTGTTGGGAACTGCTCTGGTTTTTGGTGCGGGACAGGCTCAGGCGGATGAGCAGACGACAGCTAGTTCGTCAGGGCAAGGTCAGCCGACTGCTGCTGTGGTATCAGCGACTGAGTCTGCTTCTCAAGCAGCAACACCTGAGAGTCAGCCAGCAAGTTCAGCTACTGTGGAGAAAGCAACGCCAGCTTCTTCTGAATCGGCTGCTTCAAGTACAGAGCATGCTAGCCAGCCTTCTACGGCAGAGGCTAAGGAAGCATCTGCAACTCCTGTAGAGAAAGGAGCGACTTCTTCATCGGAAGAGGCTTCTTCAAGTGCTGAGAAGGTAACTCAACCATCTACTACAGAGACCAAGCCGACAGCTCCAGCTAGTCCGAATGTAGAGTCTCCGGAAGCCGCAAACTCAGACAAGTCTGCTGCTAATCCTGATGCAGTAGCAGAGTCACCAACTTCTCGGGATGCTAAACCAAGCAGCATCAGTACCAATGAGATTATCAAGGTTCCTCAGACCTGGTCTCAAGGTTATAAAGGTCAAGGCCGTGTGGTAGCCATTATCGACTCAGGTCTGGATGTCCACCATGAGGTTCTGAAGATCTCTGACCCGTCAAAGGCCAAGTATCAGACAGAGGCAGCTCTGGAAGAGGCTAAGAAAAAGGCCGGTATTGACTACGGGAAGTGGTACAACAGCAAGGTTGTCTATGCCTATAACTATATCGATGGTGATGACAATATCAAGGAAAAGAACAGTTACTCGCATGGTATGCACGTAACAGGGATTACAGCGGGAAATCCCAACAAGAAAGCTCCTAATGATGAGTATGTCTATGGTGTTGCGCCAGAAGCACAAGTTATGTTTATGCGGGTCTTCTCAGACCGTCAACGCACAACTAGCGACGCTATCTATATCAAAGCCATTGATGATGCAGTAGCTTTGGGAGCTGATACCATCAATATGAGTCTAGGTTCAGCAACAGGTTCAACGGTTGATGTCAGCCCTAGTCTGCAGGCCGCTATTGAGCGCGCTCGGGCCAAGGGGGTGAGCGTGATCATTGCAGCGGGTAATGACAACACCTTCGGAAGTGAATACTCTAAACCTCTGGTTGAAAATCCAGACTATGGTCTAGTTGGCAGTCCTTCAACAGTAGAAAGCTCTATCTCAGTCGCTTCTGTCAATAACACTGTTCTGACAGAGGAAGTCATGGAAGTGCGTGGTCTGGAAAAGAACGATAAGCTTTTGAACGGTCATTTCAGCTACTCCATGGGTGAGACAAATGCAACCTTTGAAAAGGGCAAGGAATATGAGTATGTCCATGTTGGTCTTGGCCGTGAAGAGGACTTTGCTGGTAAGGATCTGACAGGGAAGCTGGCTCTTATCCAGCGTGGTTCCTTTACCTTTGCTGAAAAGGTTAGAAATGCTATCAGCCATGGTGCTGTTGGTGCTCTGATCTACAATAATGTCGACGGAGCTAACCTAACGATGAGCCTAGACAGTGAATCTAAAAAGGTTCCGTCAGCCTTTATCAGTAAGGAATATGGAGAAGCTTTGGCAGCTGGTAATTACAAGGTGGTCTTTAATGGTCTTAAGGTCAATCGGCCGCATCCAGGAGCAGGTAGTCTGTCTGACTTCTCTAGTTGGGGTGTAACGACAGATGGTTTGCTCAAGCCAGATGTGACCGCACCAGGTGGCGATATCTACTCTTCGCTTAATGACAATACCTATGGCTCTATGAAGGGAACCAGTATGGCTACGCCTCATGTGGCTGGTGTAGCGGCTCTAGTCAAGGAATATCTCCTTCAGCACTATCCAGACTTGACGCCTGCTCAGAATGCTGATTTGGTCAAAGCCCTCATCATGTCCACAGCTAAGCTACATGTCAACAAGGAAACTGGTGTCTACACCTCTCCGCGTCAGCAGGGAGCTGGTATCGTAGATACGGCAGCGGCTATCTCTACCGGCCTCTATGTAACAGGGGACAATCAATATCCTAGCGTTTCCTTGGGCAATGTCCAAGACAGCTTCACCTTTGATGTTACGGTTCATAATATCACTGATAAGGACCGGACGCTGAAGATGATTGTCAATACCAACACGGATGCGGTCAAGGATGGCTACTTTACCCTGACACCTCGCAAACTAACCGAAACGGTTTGGCCAGAAGTCACCGTCAAGGCTCACAGCAGCCAGAAAGTGACGGTCAAGGTAAATACTGCTAAGTTTGCGGAAGAGTTGCTCAAGCAGATGCCAAACGGTTATTTCCTCGAAGGTTTTGTCCGTTTTGTCGATCCAGCGGATGACGGCGATGTTGTTAGTCTGCCATTTATGGGCTTCCGTGGGCAATTCCAAAATCTGCCAGCTGTAGAAAGACCAATCTATGATCTAGTCCAAGAAGGTAAGTCAGGTTTCTATTACCCAGTGCCAGAGGACAAGAGTATTCTGTCTGATGACAATGTCTCTTCCCTTGTGACAGAGTCAAATGATACACTCTACTCTACCGGTCGAACAGCTGCTCGCAGCTCAATTGTACTGGGAACTGCAGAAAATGCTGATGGTAAGCATGTGCTGCAGCTGGGAGCGGATGGCAAGATTCGTCTGGCCTTCTCACCTAATGGTGATGGCAATCAAGACAGCATCCAGTATCGGACAGTTCTCTATCGCAATATCAATAATCTGACAGCTAGTGTCTATACGGCAGATGATAAGGACTATCGCTTCCCAATCTGGCAGAGCAGCACGATTAGAGAAGGCCGCAAGAACTATTATAGTGGTCAGTCAGACAATCCTAAGTCCTACCTACTAGAAGATACATACTGGGATGGTCGTGATAGCAAGGGTGATAAGCTGGAGGATGGACTCTATACCTATGTGGTTCGCTATACGCCAGATGTACCAGGTGCTAAAGAGCAGCAGATTACCTTTAACCTGCAGATTGATACGCAGAAGCCTTTGATTAGCTCAGGCTATATCGGTACCAAGGATGGTGCGGAAACCTTTACGGCTCGCAAGCCAAAAGATGTCGGCAACGGAGGTGTTTTGAGAGAACAGGTCTTCTATCTGCAGGCAGATGAAAAAGGGAAAGAGACCTATAAGGCCGTGGATGATTTTGGCATTGAGCGTGATTACGAGCGTCGAGTTTACATCTCAGCCAATGCAGATGGCAGCTACACCTTGCCAAAAGGAGTGGACAAGTCTAAGATTTTCTATGTGGTAGAGGACTATGCGGGCAACCGTGATGCCATAGCTCTATCAGAGCTAGTCAGTGCTGAAAATGATGGTCGTATCCGTGTCGCTCTGGTAGATGCTAATACGCATCAAGATGTATCGTCGACCTTTGTCTATCGGATCAAGGATAGCAAGGGCAAGTATGTCGAACTGGACAAGGGCAAGCAAATCAACGCTCTGCCATTTGGCCGCTATACAGCAGAGATCTTTACTTATGATAAGGATGGGCTTCGTTTCTACAGCGATCTGACTCAGGAGTTTGAGCTGACAGCCCAAGATAGCTTTAAGACGATTGAGTTTCTAGTCAAGAAGTTGGTCTTTGCACCGGTCAGCGTTGCCTTTGATCAAGCTGTTCCGAAGAATACCCAAGTGGTTCTCAAGAATAACAATGGCGATGCCTATACACTTCCAGCAGAACTGTTTGGCAAGCATGCCTTTGGAAGATCCGTAGCAGCTGGATTCTACTCTGTCTTTGTCAACCTGCCGACTGGTTATGAGCTCTGGGAAAATGAGCCGACTGTCGAGGTCAAAGAAGGCAAGAATAACCTGCTCAAGCTGGGAGTTATTGTCAAGTCGGGCTTGCTGGCGGCTGTCAATCAGCAGTCTAGTCTAGTCGGCACTGCTCAGTATTACAATGCTTCTGCAGCGAAGCGCACAGCCTACGACCAAGCATATCAAGCAGCCAAGGAAGCTTTGACAAGCAAACTGACCCAAGCGCAAGTTGATGACGTAAGAGCAAAACTAGAAACAGCATCTGCTGATCTAGACGGCAAGGACTCTGATATTGCTGCGGTTAAAGCGGCAGTAGAGGCTTATGCAGCTACTACTAAGACAGGGGCTTATGCCAATGCTAAGGATAGGACTCGCCGTGCATATGACAAGGCATTCCAAGCAGTTGCTCTGCTCTTGGTGCAGGACAAGGTGACCCAGGAGCAAATAGATACAGCCCTAGCTCAGCTGACTACAGCAGAGAAGAAGCTGGATGGTAAGGCGACTAACTTTACCAATCTCAAGAAGCTAGTCGATGATGAGGTGCATTATCAAGCCATCAGCAATAAGTTTATCTATGCGACTGACGCGGTTAAGGCGGCTTATCTAGAAGCTTATGCACAGGCTAAGGAAGTTTTGGATAATCCAGGTGCCAGCCAGGAAGATGTCAAAGAAGCCATTGCCAATCTCAGAGCAGCCAAGAGAAAGCTTGATGGCAGAAAGCCAAGAGTAGTAAAACCGAAAAAACCTAAACAAGTCTAATTGGTTTTCAAGTCAGTTAAAATCCCTTAAGTTGAAACTTGAGGGATTTTTCGATAAGTATTTTACATTAGGTCTATTTTCTGCTATAATCTTTTTTAGAAAGAATTCTCATTGTCTACTTTTTAGCGAGTTCGGGATAGTGTGAGCCGGATAGGGAAGCAGTGCAGATGGCGCTTTCGGTTATAATTTTAAAAGTAATGAAGTAATAAATTAGGGTGGAACCGCGTCTTGACGCCCCTAGGTGAATAGCCTAGGACTGTCGGATGTGGTTCTTTTGCTTATTTAAACAGAACAGAGGACAGACCTAGCACAAGAAATCTAAACAAACAAAAGGAGTAACTAATGTCCAAGAAACTTACCTTTCAGGAAATAATTTTGACTTTACAGCAGTTCTGGAACGACCAGGGCTGTATGCTCATGCAGGCGTATGATAATGAGAAGGGTGCGGGAACCATGAGTCCCTATACCTTCTTGCGGGCTATTGGGCCAGAGCCTTGGAATGCGGCCTATGTAGAGCCGTCTCGCCGGCCGGCAGATGGACGCTATGGGGAAAATCCTAACCGTCTTTATCAGCACCACCAATTTCAGGTGGTTATGAAGCCATCGCCAAGTAATATCCAAGAACTTTACTTGCAGTCTTTGGAGCTCTTGGGGATCAATCCGCTGGAGCACGATATTCGCTTTGTCGAGGATAACTGGGAAAACCCGTCAACTGGCTCAGCTGGTTTAGGCTGGGAAGTTTGGCTGGATGGTATGGAAATCACTCAGTTCACATACTTCCAGCAGGTCGGAGGCCTACCAACTCAACCGGTGACTGCTGAGGTGACTTATGGTCTGGAGCGTCTGGCTTCTTATATCCAAGAAGTGGACTCTGTCTATGACATTGAGTGGGCTGATGGCGTTAAGTACGGCGAAATTTTCACTCATCCTGAATATGAGCATTCTAAGTACAGCTTTGAGGTCAGCGATCAAGACTTGCTCTTGGGGAATTTTGAGAAGTTTGAAGCGGAAGCTAAGCGCTGTCTGGACGAGCATCTGGTGCACCCGGCCTATGACTATGTTCTCAAATGCTCGCATACCTTTAACCTCTTGGATGCGCGTGGCGCTGTATCTGTGACAGAACGGGCTGGTTATATTGCCCGTATTCGTAATCTGGCGCGTGTTGTGGCCAAGACCTTTGTGGCTGAGCGCAAGCGTCTGGGCTATCCACTTTTGGATGCGGAGACTCGCGAGAAACTCTTGGCAGAGGAGGGAGAATAATCATGGTAAAAAATTTATTAGTTGAATTAGGCTTGGAGGAAATGCCAGCTTATGTCGTGACACCGAGCATGAAGCAGCTGCGCGACAAGATGGGAGCCTTTCTGACAGACCATCGTCTGACCTTTGAGAAAATTGAAATGTTCTCTACGCCTCGCCGTTTGGCGGTGCGCGTGGTTGGCTTGGCGGATAAGCAGTCTGATTTGACCGAAGATTTCAAAGGCCCTTCTAAGAAAATTGCTCTGGACGCTGACGGCAACTTTACCAAGGCTGCAGAAGGCTTTGTTCGTGGCAAGGGATTGACAGTTGAGGACATTACTTTCCGCGAAATTAAGGGTGAGGAATACGTCTATGTAACCAAGGAAGAGGTCGGTCGTCCGGTAGAGGAGATTATCCCAGCGGTGACGGAAGTTCTGCAAGCTTTGACCTTCCCTGTCAGCATGCACTGGGCCAACAACACCTTTGAATACATCCGCCCGGTCCACACCTTAACTGTACTCTTAGATGAGCGGGCCTTTGATTTGGATTTCTTGGACATCAAGAGCGGCCGTACTAGCCGTGGACACCGTTTCTTGGGGAAAGAAACAGAGATTGCTTCAGCAGATTCCTATGAAGACGATCTACGGGCTCAGTTTGTCATTGCCAATCCTCTTGAGCGGGGAGATATGATTGTCGAGCAGATTCGAGCACTGGAAGAGGAGCACGGGGTTTCTATCGAGATTGACGAAGACTTGCTCAATGAAGTCTTGAATCTGGTAGAATATCCAACTGCTTTCCTAGGTAATTTTGATGCTAAATATTTAGAGGTGCCAGAAGAAGTTTTGGTGACTTCCATGAAAGAGCACCAGCGTTACTTTGTTGTGCGCGATAGTGAAGGCAAGCTTTTGCCACACTTCATCTCTGTCCGTAACGGAAATGCAGAGCATTTAGAAAATGTCATAAAAGGAAACGAAAAAGTCTTGGTAGCTCGTCTGGAAGATGGGGAATTCTTCTGGCGGGAAGACCAAAAACTAGCTATTGCCGACTTGGTTGACAAACTGAGCAATGTGACCTTCCATGAAAAAATTGGCTCTCTGGCAGAGCACATGGAGCGGACTGGTAAGATTGTTGCTCTCTTGGCGCAAGAAGCAGGATTGGATGCTGATGAGGCAGCTGATTTGGCTCGCGCAGCGGCTATTTATAAGTTTGACCTGCTGACTGGCATGGTTGGTGAATTTGATGAGCTGCAAGGTATCATGGGTGAGAAGTATGCTCTTCTGGCTGGTGAGAATGCTGCGGTAGCAGCTGCTATTCGGGAGCACTATATGCCGACTTCAGCTGATGGCGAATTGCCTGATACCAAGGTCGGAGCGGTCTTGGCGCTGGCTGATAAGCTGGACACCATTCTGTCCTTCTTCTCAGTTGGCTTGATTCCGAGCGGTTCCAATGACCCTTATGCTTTGCGCCGTGCGACTCAGGGGGTTGTGCGTATCTTGGACAAGTTTGGCTGGAACATCGACTTGGCTCAGCTTCTTGGTCGACTTTACGAACTCAAGTTTGATAGTCTAAGCTATGACAATCAAGAGGCCGTGCTGGACTTCTTCCGTGCTCGTGTTGAGAAAATGATGGATCGAGGCATTCCCAAAGACATCGTGACGGCTGTTCTTCAAAGCACTAACTTTGTCGTACGCGATTTGGTAGAAACAGCTGCACTCCTAGCAGAAAAAGCTCAGGAAGACAACTTCAAGTCAGCAGTCGAAAGCCTGTCTCGGGTCTTTAATCTAGCTGAGAAAGCCCAAGGGCAGACAGCTGTCAATCCAGCACTCTTTGAAAATCAAGAGGAAAAAGACTTGGCTGCGGCCATTGAATCAGTGGAGCTGACATCTGACTTAGCTGCCAATTTGGACCAACTCTTTGCCCTCAGTCCAGTTATTGATGCTTTCTTTGACCATACCATGGTCATGGCAGAAGATGAGGCTGTGCGTAACAATCGCCTAGCTCTCCTAGCGTCGTTGACAGCCAAGGCGGGACAAATGGCGCAGTTTAATCAGATTAATACCAAATAAAAGGTAAGAGAGAGGTAGAATCATGGATCCTAAAAAAATTGCCCGTATTAATGAACTGGCTAAAAAGAAAAAAGCTGAAGGTCTAACTGCTGAGGAAAAAGTGGAACAAGCCAAGCTTCGTGAAGAGTATATCGAAGGCTACCGTCGCTCTGTTCGTCATCACATCGAAGGCATCAAGATTGTCGACGAGGATGGCAATGATATCACTCCTGAAAAATTGCGTCAAGTTCAGCGCGAGAAAGGCCTTCACGGCCGTAGTCTGGATGACCCAGAGTCTTAAGTAGATATAAATAAAAGAATCCCTCGCTAGGAAGCTAGAAAGTTCCTGTCGAGGGATTCTTTTATTCTTGTTTATGTTTTTTCAAAATGCGGAGAGCTATATAGATGCAGCTAACGATGATTGCTACATCCAGCCAGAAAATCCAAGGCTCCGTGATACGGAAAAAGAAATAGGCAGCGATGGCAGTAATGAGGGACAGAATGCCTAGATCCATTTTTTCTTTGAGATTGAGTCTCATAGGTCTTCTTCCTCCTTTTTTTGTGCTTGACGAATCTTTCCTTTGGCAATGAAATGCATAATCAGTCCAAATCCAAGACCAGCAGCTAATCCAGTTATAATGAGTTTAGGTTGAAGCAGAACTTGTAGGATATCTTTCTTTTCCATGACAGCTATCATGATGCTAAAGAGAGGGTAAAAGAGCAACCAATAAGAGAAACCTGCTTTGAGACCAGCGTGTTTCATGGCTTTTTCTTCTTTTTCATCCTGAAGTTCTAGCTCTAGGTCATCAATTCCTTTGCGCCGTGCTTGAATGACTATATAGACACAGAAGCCGAGGATAAGGATTTCCAGCAGGATAGGATAGGCAACAGCGATAATTTTGGGCCAGCGAAAGGCTAGGGGAAAGGCGATGGCATTGCCAAAAATCAGAATAAAGAAAAGCCAGATAAAGCCTATATTTCCTAGATGCTCAGCCTGTTGGCGCTTTTGCTCGTCCAAAGGTCCAGTAATGCCGTAAAATCGTTTAATCATCTTGTCTGAGAATGTTTCTTTTTTCATGTTTGTGTCCTTTCTTTAGGTATGAAATTTGCTACAGGGAAGAATTCTTAGTCCTCAGAATCTTCATCTGTCAGCTGGGGCTCCCAAAAGAGGGCGTTGAGGTCAGTATCCAGCGCTCTAGCCAGATTGATACAGAGCTCGAGGGTGGGGTTGTATTTGTTATTTTCAATCATATTGATAGTTTGCCGCGATACCCCGATAGACTTGGCCAACTCTAGCTGAGACATCTTTTTTTCTTTTCGAAATTCTTTGACACGATTCATTACACCCTTCCTTTCTAATACTATAACTGATAACTTCCAGACAGTTTGTCAGTTATATTTGACTTTTATTTTATGCTAGTATAATACTTTTTGGAAAAAGTGTCAAGTATATCTGACAAAAAATTTAAAAAAGGATTTCATCCGCTTACTTTTTCTTTTAAATTTTTTTTTGCTTTTGAATGTGATATAATAAGTAAGATATGACAAACGAATTTCATCACATTACGGTTCTTCTTCATGAAACGGTTGACCAGTTGGCGGTTAAGCCTGACGGCATCTATATCGATGCGACCCTTGGGGGTGCTGGTCACAGCGAATATCTTTTGAGCCAGCTCGGGGATGAGGGGCATCTTTATGCCTTTGATCAGGACCAGACAGCTATTGACAATGCTAAAAAGCGCCTGGCTCCTTATGTAGAGCGGGGGATGGTGACTTTTATCAAGGACAATTTCCGCCACCTCAAGAGCCGTTTGCAAGAAGCCGATGTGGAAGAAATTGATGGGATTTGTTATGACTTAGGCGTTTCCAGCCCTCAGCTGGATCAGCGTGAGCGTGGTTTTTCCTATAAACAGGATGCGCCTTTGGATATGCGCATGAACCTCGATGCAGCCTTGACAGCTTTTGAGGTTGTCAATCATTATAGCTATCAGGATTTGGTACGAATCTTTTTTAAATATGGCGAAGACAAGTTTTCTAAGCAGATTGCTCGCAAGATTGAGCAGGCTAGAAGTATCAAGCCTATTGAAACAACGACAGAACTGGCTGAAATTATCAAGTCAGCTAAGCCAGCTAAGGAGCTGAAGAAGAAAGGCCATCCAGCCAAGCAGATTTTTCAGGCCATTCGGATTGAGGTCAATGATGAGCTGGGAGCGGCGGATGAGTCTATTCAGCAGGCCATTGATCTGCTTGCGGTAGACGGCCGGATTGCGGTCATTACCTTTCATTCACTGGAAGACCGTCTGACCAAGCAGCTTTTCAAGGAAGCGTCAACAGTGGATGTTCCCAAGGGCCTGCCCTTTATCCCTGATGAACTGCAGCCTAAGCTGGAGCTGGTCAGCCGCAAACCAATTTTACCAAGCAAAGAAGAATTAGAAAGCAATAACCGGGCTCATTCCGCTAAGCTGCGCGTGGCCCGTAAGATACACAAGTGAGGAAGAAATGTCAGAAAAAAGACCAAACCCGCTTCAAGATCAGATGCGAAAATTTTCCCGAGTTGAGAAGGCCTTTTACGGCTCCATCGTTTTGACTGCCATTATTTTAGCGGTCAGCATCGTCTTTATGCAGACCAAGCTATTGCAGGTGGACCGGGATTTGACGGAAGTCAATACGCAGATTGAGGCGGAGCAGACAGAACTGGCCGACATCAAGCAGGAAGTCAATGAACTGACCCGCTATGAAAGGCTGTCCCAGCTGGCCAGCTCTCAGGATATGAAACTCCAGAAGGGAAATCGTAAAACGGTGAGTTCAACGGATGAAGAATAGAATTTTTGAAAGAATTAAAAAATACGCCCTGAAAAATAGGCAAACCCCTGAATACAATCGGCGGCAAGTGGGAAAGAGCATGAGCATCTTAGCTATCTTTCTCTTTTTCGTTTTCTTGATTAATTTTGCCATTATTATCGGGACAGACCAGAAGTTCGGTGTTAATTTATCAAAGGGAGCAGAAGTGGTCCATCAAAAGACTGTCACAGTCGCTGCCCGGCGTGGAACGATTTATGACCGAAATGGAGTTCCCATTGCAGAGGATGCCACGACTTATAATGTTTATGCCATTATTGACAAGAGTTACAAGTCAGCTACCGGCAAGATTCTCTATGTAGAAGAATCCCAGTACGATAAGGTGGCAGAGATTTTCAATCAATACCTAGAGCTGGATAAGGACTACGTCAAAACCCAGCTGTCTCAGAAAAATCTCAAGCAGGTTTCCTTCGGGGCCCAGGGCAATGGCATTACCTACAGTAATATGAATGCCATGCGGGAAGCCTTTGAAGCTGCTGGTATTGAAGGGATTGACTTTACTACTAGTCCCAACCGCAGTTATAGTAACGGTGTCTTTGCCTCCCAGTTTATCGGTCTTGCCCAGCTGCAGGAGGATAAGGAAGGTAATAAGACGCTAAAAGGGACTTCTGGCATGGAGCAGGCACTGGATAGGATTCTTGCTGGTCAGAATGGAATTGTGACCTACGAAAAAGACCGAAATGGTAATGTTGTCCCTGGGTCGGAAAAGGTCTCTGTACAGGCAGAGGATGGCAAGGATGTCTACACAACCCTTTCTGCGGAACTTCAAACCTATCTCGAAACGCGTATGGATGTCTTCCAAGAAAAGGTGAAAGGTAAATATGTCAGTGCGACCCTGGTCAGTGCCAAAACAGGGGAAATCCTTGCAACGACGCAACGTCCAACCTATAATGCAGATACCAAAGAAGGCTTGGATATTAAGAATCTGAGAACCTGGAACACGATTCTTTATCAAGATCAATATGAACCTGGTTCAACCATGAAGGTCATGTTATTAGCTTCGGCGATTGATCATGGGACCTTCCCAGCCTATAATGAGGTATACTACAGTAACGAACTACAGGTAAAAGATGCGACCATCCGTGACTGGGATGTCAATATGGGACTGTCTGAAGGTCGCTATATGAATATTGCCCAAGCTTTTGCCTTTTCAAGTAACATTGGGATGACCAAGCTAGAACAGAAGATGGGAAATGCTGTCTGGATGAATTACCTCAAACTCTTTAAGTTCGGACTTCCTACACGTTTTGGAATGGGAGACGAAGGTTTTGGAGGCCTACCAGGAGATAACTATGTCACTCAAGCCATGTCTTCTTTCGGTCAAGGGATTTCGGTGACCCAAACGCAGATGTTGCGTGCATTTTCTGCCATTGCAAATGATGGGGAAATGTTGGAGCCTAAATTTATCAGTGCGATTTACGACGGCAAGCATGAAACTGCTCGTAAATCACAAAGAGAGATTGTCGGCAATCCAGTACCCGCTTCGGTTGCCCAACAGACCCGTAATTACATGATTACGGTAGGGACTGATCCTCAATTTGGTACCCTCTATTCATCGGATGGTCCCATTATCCAAGTAGCTGGACAAAATGTTGCTGTTAAATCGGGGACAGCCCAAATTGCGACGGCTAACGGGTATTTGGATGGAGAAAATAACAATATCAACTCCATTGTAGTCATGACGCCTGCCGAGGATCCAGATTTTATCATGTATGTGACGGTTCAACAACCTGAGATCAGCTTTAGTCCGACCAGTTGGCAAGAACTAGTCAATCCAGTCTTGGAAGATGCGGTTGCTTTGAAGGATGAGTTGAATCTAGTAACGGAAACCAAAGCCTTGGATGGGGTCACGAAAGAGGACACCTATAAGATGCCGTCGGCAGAATCCTTGTCGAAAGAATTGAACTTGAAGCAGACCATCAGCCCAGGTGGCTTCGCAGATGAACTGCGTCGCAATCTGATCCAGCCTGTTGTCCTAGGAACTGGAAAGAATATTAAAAAGATGTCTGTATCAGCAGGAACGAAATTAAAAGCAAATGAGCAAGTGTTATTATTAACAGATGACTTGGATTCAGTTCCGGATATGTATGGATGGACCAAGGAAAATGTTGATAAATTTGCGGAATGGACGGGCATTGAGATCACCTATAAAGGGGAAGGTTCTCGTGTGAGCAAACAAAACGTCAAAGTAGAAACTGCTTTAAAGAAGACGAAGAAAATAACAATTACATTAGGAGATTGATATGTTACTTGCTACCCTAGTAGTATCATTTATTCTAACGGTTATTGGCATTCCTGCCTTTATCCGTTTCTATCAACGGGCCCATATTTCGGGCCAACAAATGCACGAAGATGTGAAGCAACACAAAGCCAAAGCAGGCACTCCAACTATGGGGGGAGTGGTCTTCTTGATCACTTCAGTTTTTGTCACCCTTGTCTTTAGCTTCCTAACTGGGAACTTTACGCGTCCTGTTCAATTGATCCTCTTTATTTTGGTCTTGTATGGAATCGTCGGTTTCTTGGATGACTTCTTAAAGGTCTTTCGTAAGATCAATGAAGGGTTAAATCCCAAGCAAAAATTAGCCCTGCAATTGTTGGGAGGGATCATTTTCTATCTCTTCTCTGAACGTCATGGAGCTGGTAGTCTTCTCAATGTCTTTGGTTGGGATGTCTATTTGGGACATTTCTATATTATCTTTGCCTTGTTCTGGTTGGTTGGTTTTTCAAACGCAGTCAATTTAACGGACGGGATTGATGGCTTGGCAAGCATTTCGGTAACCATCAGCTTGATCGCTTATTCCATCATCGCTGTTTGGCAAAGACGAATCGATATCCTTTTTGTGACCATCAGTATGATTGGAGCTCTATTAGGTTTCTTCGTCTACAACCACAAGCCGGCCAAGATTTTCATGGGAGATGTTGGAAGCCTAGCACTAGGTGGGATGCTTGCGACTCTATCCATGGCTCTCCACGTAGAGTGGACCTTGCTCTTGATTGGGATTGTCTACGTCTTTGAGACTAGCTCTGTCATGCTCCAAGTGTCCTATTTCAAATGGACCAAGAAAAGGACAGGGGAAGGACGCCGAATCTTCCGCATGACGCCTTTCCATCACCATTTAGAATTAGGTGGTCTGTCAGGTAATGGTCCTAAATGGTCTGAGTGGAAGGTCGATGCCTTTCTCTGGAGTGTCGGTGCAGGAATGAGCGCCTTGACCCTCTTGATCTACTATCTGATCAATTCATAAGACATGAATCATAAAAGGTTGGGATTTCTATCTCAGCCTTTTTGGCTGGGGAGGAATTGCTGTCCAAAAGAAGAGCGGGAAGAGGAGTTTTTTGATATAATAGTGGAGATGATGAAAGGATAAGAGAATGAAATTTACAGATTTTAAGTTTAAGGACTATATCCAAGAGGCCTTAAAAGAGATTAATTTTATCGAAGCAACAGAAGTTCAAGAAAAGCTGATCCCGATTGTTTTAGCAGGCCGTGATCTGGTCGGTGAATCTAAAACAGGATCAGGGAAGACCCATACTTTCCTCTTGCCAATTTTTCAAACCTTAAATGAGGATAGTAGTAATGTCGAAGTGGTCATCACAGCACCTAGTCGGGAATTGGCCACACAGATTTACCAAGCGGCTCGTCAGATTGCTAGCCACTGTGAAAAGGAAATTCGGATTGCTAACTATGTTGGCGGAACTGATAAGGCTCGTCAAATCGATAAGCTCCAAGTAGCCCAACCCCATATTGTCATTGGGACACCTGGACGGATCTATGATTTGGTCGCTTCTGGAGACTTGGCTATTCATAAGGCTCACACTTTTGTGGTTGATGAGGCGGATATGACTCTCGATATGGGCTTTTTGACGACGGTAGACAAGATTGCATCCAGTCTTCCAAAGAAGCTTCAGTTTTTGGTCTTCTCTGCTACGATTCCGCAAAAGTTACAACCCTTCTTGAAGAAATATTTGTCTAACCCTGTCATGGAGCAGATCAAAACCAAAACGGTGATCTCGGACACCATTGATAACTGGTTGGTATCGACAAAAGGGCGCGACAAAAACGAGCAGATTTATCAACTGACGCAGGCTCTTCAACCTTATCTGGCTATGATCTTTGTAAATACCAAGGACAGAGCGGACGATTTGCATGCTTATTTGCTAGAAAAGGGCCTTAAAGTCGCTAAAATCCACGGAGGGGTTCCTCCACGGGAGCGTAAGCGAATCATGAACCAAGTCAAAAACCTGGATTTTGAATATATCGTTGCGACAGATTTGGCAGCGCGTGGTATTGATATTGAAGGGGTCAGTCATGTCATCAACGATGCCATTCCACAAGATTTGTCCTTCTTTGTCCACCGCGTTGGCCGGACTGGTCGGAATGGCCTTCCTGGTACAGCTATCACTCTTTATCAACCGAGTGATGACTCAGATATTCGAGAGCTTGAGAAATTGGGCATCCAGTTTGTCCCTAAGGTTTTGAAGGCTGGAGCTATCGAAGATACCTACGACCGGGATCGTCGGGCTAATCGTGAAAAACGCCAAGAAAAACTCGACATTGAGATGATTGGCTTGGTCAAGAAGAAAAAGAAAAAAATCAAACCAGGCTACAAGAAAAAAATCAAATGGGCTGTGGACGAGAAACGTCGGAAAGCCAAGCGAGCAGAGAATCGTGCACGTGGCCGGGCAGAGCGTAAGGCTAAGCGCCAAACCTTTTAGTGATATACTTTTCTTATCGCTGTGATAAGAAAAATATATTAGTCTTTATGAGATAGATATGATAGACTAGTGAAACTAGTCTATTTTTATATTGGGCTTAGTGTGGCTTATTTGATATTTAGGAACACGAGATTTGCATTAGCTACTCATGTTTTGACTGCTAAAAGACAGTAAAAGCGAAGCAAATTCTTTGTTTTGTTCTAGAATTGTGTTAAAATATTTCATTATCAAGAAAAGGAAGTAATGATGGTAGTTACAACTTATCTTCTGACAACTGGTTGGTATGAGGAGTTCCTCAAGTTCATTCCAGATGGTAAATTATTTAGTTTAAGGGCCGTTTTTGAGGCCATTCCTGGCATTTTGCAAAATCTGCCAATCACCCTTCTCTTGACAGCGGGTGGTGCAGTCTTTGGTATTCTGCTTGCCATGGTTTTTGCTATCGTCAAGATTAATCGAGTCAAAGTCCTGTATCCGATTCAGGCTTTCTTTGTTAGCTTTCTGAGAGGAACACCGCTGCTGGTTCAGCTCATGCTGACCTATTTTGGGATTCCTTTATTGCTCAAGGCCATCAATCAGAAGTATGGCACAAGCTTTAATATCAACGAAATTCCAGCGTCTGTCTTTGCGATTGTTGCCTTTGCTTTCAACGAAGCGGCTTATGCCAGTGAGACCATCCGGGCAGCAATTTTGTCCGTAGATCCGGGAGAAATTGAGGCTGCTCGCAGCTTAGGGATGACCAACAAGCAGGTTTATATGCGTGTCATTATCCCCAATGCAGCAGTAGTCGCGATACCTAGTCTGATTAATTCCCTGATCGGCTTGACTAAGGGAACTTCTCTGGCCTTTAGCGCTGGTGTAGTGGAAATTTTTGCCAAGGCACAGGCTATCGCGGGGGCAGACTACCGTTACTTTGAGCGTTTTATCTCGGTGTCGCTGATTTATTGGGCAGTCAATATTCTCATTGAGCAACTTGGCCGCTGGATCGAAAAGATGATGGATATCAAGCAGCCGGATAAATTTGAATCGCTTCAGCAAGCAGAAGGAGAAGGAATCTGATGATTAATATTTCACATTTAAGTAAGACTTTTTCAGGTCAAAAGGTTCTGGATGATCTCAGTTTGGACATTCAAAAAGGCGAAGTGGTAGCTTTGATTGGCTCTTCGGGTGCTGGGAAGTCAACCTTCCTCCGCAGCCTCAACTATCTGGAACAGCCAGATAGCGGAAAAATTACTATTGACGGCTTTAAAGTAGATTTTTCAAGAATTTCCAAAGATGAGATTTTGCTGCTGCGCCGCAAGCTAGCTATGGTCTTTCAGCAGTTTAATCTCTTTTCTCGCCGGACTGCTCTGGAAAATGTCAAGGAAGGTCTGCTGGTAGTTAAGAAACTGTCAGACCAAGAAGCGACCAAGATAGCCAAGGAAGAGTTAGCAAAGGTTGGCTTGTCAGACCGAGAAAATCACTATCCTAGACATCTGTCAGGCGGTCAGAAGCAGAGGGTAGCCTTGGCAAGGGCTTTAGCTATGAAGCCAGATGTTCTTTTGCTAGACGAGCCGACCTCAGCCTTGGATCCTGAGTTAGTCGGAGAAGTAGAGAAATCAATCGCTGATGCAGCCAAGTCTGGCCAGACCATGATTCTGGTCAGTCATGATATGTCCTTTGTCGCTCAGGTTGCGGATAGAGTACTCTTTTTGGACAAGGGGAAAATCATAGAGTCTGGGACACCAGATGAAATTATTCATCATCCAAAGGAAGAAAGAACCAAGGAATTTTTTGCTAGTTACAAACGGACCTATATTTGATATAATAGAGACAGTGAAGGCTCAGTTGGCTAGACCAGCTGAGTTTGTTTTCAGTCTCAGCATGCAGTGGAGCAGGCTTTCTTGTCTAGTGGGTGTTTTTGCTGACAGCTAGATTTGGAGTTGTTCCCTTTCTTTGCACTATGAGGCTGATTGACCTTTGAGGAGTTGACATGTTAGATCAAATATTTGCACTTTATATCGAGAGCTTGATTTATACTGCAGTTGGTGTAGGGATCATTGCGGGTTTATGGATTGGACTGCGGATGATTCGCCGCAAGGACAAGACAGCCAAGGAGCGCCAGAGCCATCTGTATGATGTCCTTTTGATTGTCATTATGACGATTCCAGTCCTGTCTTTTGCGACGTTGGGCCTGCTCATTGTCCTAAAAGCTTAAATGCTTGTAAAACTGTAGAAAAGTTGTTAGAATAATTCTAGTTACAACAAGGAGAAAGAAGAGTTATGTACGATACAATTATTATTGGAGCTGGACCTGCCGGCATGACAGCTGCCCTCTATGCAGCCCGCAGCAACCTAAAAGTTGCCCTGCTGGAGCGTGGTATTCCTGGCGGTCAGATGAACAATACTGCTGACATTGAAAACTATCCAGGCTATGCTAATATCAGCGGTCCTGAGCTAGCAGAGAAAATGTTTGAGCCTCTGGAGAATCTGGGTGTTGAACATCTATTTGGCCTAGTAGAAAAAATTGAAGACCGAGGTGATTTCAAGGAAATCATTACAGAAGATGAGCGTTTTGAAGCTAAAACAGTCATCATTGCTTCTGGTGCCAATCATCGTCATCTGGGGGTTCCTGGTGAGGAAGACTACAACAGCCGCGGCGTTTCTTACTGTGCGGTTTGTGATGGTGCCTTCTTCCGTGATGAAGACCTATTGGTTGTCGGTGGAGGCGACTCGGCGGTAGAGGAAGCTATTTTCCTGACGCGCTTTGCAAAAAGTGTGACCATTGTTCACCGTCGAGATGAGTTGCGAGCACAAAAAGTGCTGCAGGATCGCGCCTTTGCCAACGAAAAGATTCGCTTTGTCTGGGATTCTGTGGTGGAAAGCATCCATGGTGATGAGCGTAAAGTGACTGGCGTAACCTTCAAGAATGTAAAGACAGGTGAGATTAGTCAGGCAGAGTTTGGCGGTATCTTTATCTATGTTGGCCTAGATCCAGTTAGTGAATTTGCTGCGGACTTGGGTATCACTGATGAGGCTGGCTGGATTCTGACGGATCATCAGATGAAGACTTCAGTAGCAGGCATTTACGCTGTTGGTGATGTTCGCCAGAAAGACCTGCGCCAGATTACGACGGCTGTTGGCGATGGTGCCATTGCCAGTCAGGAAGCCTACAAATATCTTACAGAGCAAGCATAAAAATATAAGCTAAGCAAGTATGTCTATTCAAGTGAATTGACAGGATTTGCTTAGCTTTTTTGGAATTATGATATAATAAAAGGTATCTAGCGTAAAGGAGCAAGAAGATGTACCCAGATGATAGTTTAACTCTGCACACTGATTTGTACCAAATCAACATGATGCAGGTTTATTTCAAGCAAAATATTCACAACAAGCGTGCAGTTTTTGAAGTTTTTTTCCGTAAGAATCCTTTTAATAACGGCTACGCAGTTTTTGCGGGCTTGGAAAGAATTATTTCCTATCTCAATAATCTGACATTCAGCCAGAGCGATTTAGATTATTTGCAATCCTTGGGCTATCATGGAGAGTTTTTGGATTATTTGCGAAATCTCAAGATGAGTCTGACAGTAAGAACTGTTCAAGAAGGTGATTTGGTTTTTGCCAATGAACCAATCGTGCAGGTGGAAGGTCCACTGGCTCAGTGTCAGCTGGTTGAGACTGCCCTGCTCAATATCGTTAATTTTCAGACCCTGATTGCCACTAAGGCAGCCCGTATCCGCTCTGTTATCGAAGATGAGCCACTGATGGAGTTCGGTACGCGCCGGGCCCAGGAAATGGATGCTGCTATTTGGGGGACTAGGGCAGCGGTGATTGGCGGAGCGAACGGCACCAGCAATGTCCGGGCTGGCAAGCTCTTTGATATTCCAGTCTTGGGAACGCATGCCCATGCTCTCGTTCAAGTCTATGGAAATGATTATGAAGCCTTTAAAGCTTACGCTGAGACTCATCATAACTGTGTTTTCCTAGTAGATACCTATGATACATTGCGCCTAGGTGTTCCGGCAGCCATTCGGGTGGCGCGTGAGCTAGGAGACAAGATTAAGTTTCTGGGAGTCCGCATTGATTCGGGAGACCTTGCCTATATTTCTAAGAAGGTTCGGCAGCAATTAGATGAAGCTGGCTTCCCTGATGCTAAGATTTATGCGTCCAATGATCTGGATGAAAATACCATTCTCAACTTGAAAATGCAAAAGGCCAAGATAGATGTCTGGGGTGTGGGAACCAAGCTCATTACGGCCTACGACCAGCCGGCTTTAGGAGCAGTTTATAAGATTGTTGCTATTGAAGATGAGACTGGAGAATTGCGCAATACCATCAAGCTGTCCAATAATGCTGAAAAGGTTTCGACCCCAGGCAAGAAGCAGGTTTGGCGTATTACCAGCCGCGAAAAAGAGAAGTCCGAGGGAGACTACATTACCTATGATGGCATTGATGTCAATAGCTTGGAAGAGCTGGAAATGTTCCATCCTACCTATACCTACATCAAAAAAACGGTCAAAAATTTTGATGCCGTACCGCTTTTGGTGGATATTTTCCAAGAAGGAAATTTGGTCTATTCTCAGCCGAGCCTGACCGAGATTCAAGCCTATGCCCGTAAGGAATTTGATAAACTTTGGGACGAGTACAAACGAGTTCTCAATCCACAGGATTATCCAGTTGACCTGGCTAGAGATATTTGGCAGGATAAGATGGATTTGATTGACCAGATGCGTAAGAAAGCCTACCAGACAGGAGCAGAAAAATGAGCCTACAAGAAGAAATTATCGCTCAACTGGGCGTCAAACCAGTGATTGACCCGGAGGAAGAAATCCGCAAGTCGGTCGACTTTCTCAAGGCTTATCTGAGGAAGCACCCTTTTTTGAAAAGTTATGTTCTGGGAATTTCTGGTGGTCAGGATTCAACCTTGGCTGGTCGCTTGGCTCAGCTGGCTGTAGAGGAAATGCGGGCTGAAACTGGGGATGATAGCTACTGCTTTATTGCTGTCCGTCTGCCTTACGGTATTCAGGCAGATGAAGATGATGCCCAAAAGGCTCTGGCTTTTATCCAGCCTGATGCCAGTCTGACAGTTAATATCAAGGAATCTGCTGATGCCATGACAAAGGCTGTAGAGGCAACGGGTGCCAAAGTCTCTGATTTTAACAAGGGCAATATCAAGGCCCGTAGCCGTATGATTGCCCAGTATGCTTTGGCTGGTTCATACAGTGGGGCTGTCATTGGGACGGATCATGCAGCCGAAAATGTCACGGCCTTTTTCACCAAGTTTGGGGATGGCGGAGCAGATATCTTACCACTTTACCGTCTTAATAAACGTCAAGGCAAGCAGCTTTTGGCCGTCTTAGGAGCGGATCCGGCTCTCTATGAAAAGGTACCGACAGCTGACTTGGAAGAGGAAAAACCTGGGATTGCGGATGAAGTTGCTCTGGGTGTGACCTACAATGAAATTGACGACTACCTCGAAGGCAAGTCCGTTTCAGCCCAAGCTCAAGAAACTATCGAGTCTTGGTGGCATAAAGGCCAGCACAAACGGCATTTGCCGATTACGATTTTTGACGAATTTTGGAAGTGAAAATCTCTATCGCAACTTTTTAGTCTGAGCTAAGAAACGAGGAAGCCATGAAAAAGATAGGTACACAGTCCATTGAAACCAAACGTCTTTTACTAAGACCTTTTCTAGAATCGGATGTACAAGCTATGTATGACAACTGGGCTTCTCGTCCGGATAATTTGCTGCATGTGACCTGGGATGCTCACGAGAGTCCTGAAGTCACCCAACAGTCTATTGCTCGCTGGGTTGAGAATTATCAAAACATGGATTTTTACAAGTGGGCCATCTGCCTGAAAGAAAATCCTGAACATGTGCTTGGTGATATTAGTGTGGTGGACATGGATGAGGCAGTCAATGCTTGCGAGGTCGGTTATATTTTAAGTAAAGACTATTGGGGGCAGGGGCTGATGACAGAAGCTTTGAAAGCTGTTTTAATCTATCTCTTGCAAGGTGCAGGTTTTAATCGTGTCACGACAAGATTTGTAACAGCCAATCAAGCTTCTGGGCGTGTCATGGCCAAAGCTGGCATGAGCTACGAAGGCACTTTCCGTCAGGCTATATTTCATAAAGGACAAGTCAAAGATTTTTCCGTCTATGGAATCCTAAGATCCGATTTAGAAAAAGGCTAGGACTCTTTTGTCCAGCCTTTTTACTTGCGCTCCTTTTTTAAAGTTCTATAATAGATGTATAATGACAAGGAGGGTTCTATGAATTCGTTAGAACAAGATTTTACAGATAAGCTATACGCTGCTTATGAGGCAAATCCCAAGTTTGCAGCAATGGAAAATGCCATCAGTCACAATGGTCTTTTGGCTTCCTTAGAGAAGCGAAGCGCCGCTGTGGAAAACACGCCAGTCTTTTCGCTGGATCTCACTAAGGACAAGGTTAGTGACCAGAAAGCTTCAGGGCGCTGTTGGATGTTTGCAGCTCTTAATACCTTCCGCCACAAGATGATTGCGAACTTCCAACTGGAGGATTTTGAGCTATCTCAAGCCCATACCTTCTTTTGGGATAAATATGAAAAATCCAACTGGTTTTTAGAGCAGGTGATTGCGACGGCTGACCAAGAATTGACTAGCCGTAAGGTCAAGTTTCTCTTAGATACGCCTCAGCAGGATGGTGGTCAATGGGATATGGTCGTGGCGCTTTTTGAGAAATACGGCGTCGTGCCTAAGTCAGTCTATCCGGAGTCAATTTCTTCCAGCAACAGCCGTGAGCTCAATCAGATTCTCAATAAACTCCTGCGTCAAGATGCGCAGATTTTGCGAGAATTAAGAGCGGAAGGGGCAGAATCGGCTGAACTTCAAACTAAAAAAGAAGAACTCCTACAGGAAGTCTTTAACTTTCTAGCTATGAATTTAGGCTTGCCGCCTCGCCAGTTTGACTTCTCTTATCGAGATAAGGACAATCATTTCCATAGCGAGAGCGGATTGACACCTCTGACTTTCTATCAAAAATATGTCGACCTTAAGCTAGATGACTATGTCTCTATCATCAATGCACCGACTGCTGACAAGCCTTATGGTAGGTCCTATACAGTTGAGATGCTGGGCAATGTCGTTGGCAGTAAGCCAGTACGTTATTTGAATGTTGAAATGGGCCGACTAAAAGAGCTGGCAATTACGCAAATGAAGGCTGGCGAGACCGTTTGGTTTGGCTCGGATGTTGATCAGTCTAGCAATCGTAAGGCAGGTGTTATGGCTGAAGGGATGCACGATTTCACTGCCAGCATGGATATTGGACTAACTCAGGACAAGGCTGGCCGCTTGGACTATAGCGAAAGCCTCATGACCCACGCCATGGTCTTGACAGGGGTAGACTTGGATGAAAATGGTAAGGCTAAGAAATGGAAGGTCGAAAACTCTTGGGGTGAAAAGGTTGGTAACAAGGGCTATTTCGTAGCCTCTGACGCTTGGATGGACGAATATACCTATCAAATCGTCGTTCGTAAAGAATTTCTGACAGCAGCAGAATTAGCTGCTTATGAAGCAGAGCCTATTGTCTTGGCTCCTTGGGATCCCATGGGGGCTTTGGCAAAGTAAGCTTTGATGAGAGAGTAAGAAAAGAGTAAGAATGAAAAATTCTTACTCTTTTAGTTTGTATTCTAATCTTCGTCTCTCTAGTCATTTCCACCATCACCAGAAGATGAGTCATTGTGGCTAGAAGAGCTATTGTTTGAATCGCCAGAATGATCACTAGAAGCTGATGTGTCAGAGCTAGCTTCTGTACTGTAACTGCTATAGCTAGAATAGTTATAGTACTGCTGGTTATTGTAGTAACGGTTATAGCCAGTACCACTATTGAGATAGACATAAGAGCCACTGCGGTAGAGACCATCCGGCATTTCCCAATCTTCTGAAGCAGAGCCGTCTTGAGCTAGGTAAAGCATCATTTCGCGGTAGACATCTGTTGCAACCTTAATCCCGTCATCAAGGATTGGTGTCAGGCGGTTAGAGTAGCCGGTCCAAACAGCCATTGAATACTTAGGTGTGTAACCAACGAAGAGCTCGTCTGGTGTGACAATACTAGAGTAGTAGTAAGGCTTGGTCAGCTTGGCTAATTCATCGTCAGCATAGTTGGAGGTTCCAGTCTTGCCAGCCTGATAAACCCCAGAAATAGCAGCGTTTGTACCTGAACCAGACTGCAAGACTGTTTTCATCATATCGGTCATCATGTAGGCTGTCGTTTCCTTCATAGCCTTGGAACCATTGTTGGAGAAGGTCTTCTCCGTTCCGTCACTGAAGACGACACGATTGACATACTGAGGCTTGTAGTAAGTACCGCCATTGGCAAAAGCAGCATAGGCAGCAGCCATTTTTTCACTGCTGGCTCCGTACTCGTTACCGGATTTGCTGGTATTACTTGAAAAGGCATTAACATAGAACATTTCAGGATAGTTAATCCCAATACGATTTAGGAACTTGAGAGACTCATCCAAACCAACGGCTTCCAGCGTTTTCACAGCAGGAACGTTACGGGATTCCTGAATAGCGTATTGAATCGTCATCCCGCCATAATATTTCTTATCCCAGTTGTAGACTGGTGTGCTAGAATACGGGAAGTTATATGGAGCATCCGTGATAGGAGCAGCAGTTGAAGTATAGACTTCATTTTCAAGAGCTGGAGCGTAATCTGTGATTGGCTTCATACTTGAACCGAAGTCACGGTTGGTTTCAACAGCTTGGTTGGTACCAAAGGATACGTTGGTAGACTGGTGACGGGCACCGAGCTGGGCAATGACTTTACCAGTTTGCACATCCATAACGGTGGAGGCAACCTGCATTTCGTCATCTGGATAAGCTACATAGTCTCCTGTGTTGTAAATATCCCAGAGTTTCTTTTGGGCATCAGTGTTGACGTTTGTATAGACTTCCATACCAGTTGTCAGGACATTGTAGCCAGTCTCTTCTTCTACTTGTTCAATTACTTCCTTAAGATAATTGTCCATGTAAGCAGGATAGCTAGTGGAAGCTTTCAAACTTTGAAGTCCGTCGGTTACAGGGGTATTCTTAGCTTGCTCATACTGCTCATCTGTGATGTACTTGAGATCATGCATCTCACGAAGTACTAGATTACGGCGGTTGGTTGCAGCCTCTGGATGGGTGTAGGGGTCGTATTGATTTGGTGCCTGAGGCATACCTGCCAGCAGAGCCGTTTGGTGTAAGCTTAAATCTTTTAAATCCTTGCCATAGTAGCTTCGGGCTGCTGTCTGCATACCGTAGTTACTGTTAGACATGTAGACTTTATTGACATAATAGGTCAAGATCTGTTGCTTGGTCGCTTTACGCTCAAGCTGAGCGGCCAGCCAAGCTTCTTGGATTTTACGTGAAAGAGTCGCATCTGAAGAAGAAGTTGAGAAATAGGATAGCTTAATCAACTGCTGGGTTAGAGTTGAACCACCTTGACGGCCTCCGCGGATATTGCTAACAAGGGCACCTGCAATCCGAATAAAGTCCACCCCGCGGTGATTGAAGAAGCGATGGTCTTCGATGGCGACAATGGCGTTGACCAAATCCGTAGGAATTTCACTTGTTTCAGCATTGACCCGCTTTTCAGCGCCTAGGTCCGCAATCAAATTGTTATTGCTGTCAAAAATCTTACTGGATGTGGTCGCGATTAGGTCTTTTTCAGAAAGCTTAGGAGCCTTGACCGCATAGTAGGTAAATACCAAACAGCCAATCACGAATCCAATCATAAGCAGGGTTATAAGTGCACTTGCAAGATATTTCAAAGCCTGCATAAGAGTTTGTTTATTCATTTATAATACCACCTAGTAGTTTTTGTTCGATAATTTCAAGATAAGGGATGCTGGGAAGTTGCTGCATTTCAATCGGATAACCATGCTCTTGAATGTAGGTTAAGGGCATGGACTTCCCTCCCTTGTCGATCTTGTAAAACTCAATTAAATAAGAAGCGGGAAGTAGGTAAGTCTCCCTTAAGCTGGAAAAATGCAGTAAGACAAAACAGATGCCCTTTTGCTCAAGGACTGCCTCCATATGTTCAATCTGATGCGAATGAAAATTTTTCATGGGCATCGATTTTTTCTGTCGGGTTTCCTTGGCTTCAAAGTCAATATAATGGCCCTTGTAGACACCAGAATAGTCTGTTGTGGAAGCTTGCCGAAAGTAAGCCTCTACAATCTTGGCTCGGCTACGGTGCGGATAATCAACCTTGACAATCTGAATGGGGGTAGGCTTTTTATGGATGACAGCGAGTCCTCTGCTTAGATAGTAGTTGTTGGATTCGTTGATCATCTTTTCAAAAGACATCCCACGATTGGCAAAGTTAACAATGCCGGGAACAGGTCTGTTGATACTGCTTTTTGCCTTTAGCTTATGCGGATAGTTGACCATAAAACTCCTTATTGGTACAATAGCATCACTCTATTATACCACAAAAAACTTTTTTAAGGGAGAATAAATGACCAGTCTATTAATAACAGGCTACAAAGCCTTTGAAATCGGCATTTCGACGGAAAAAGATATGAGAATAAAAATTATAAAAGAAGCCGCTAAGAGGGACTTAATCCGTTTTTTGGAAGACGGAGTGGATTGGCTGGTTTTTATGGGAAATCTGGGCTTTGAATCTTGGGTTTTGGAGCTGGCCAACGACCTGAAAAAGGACTATGAATTTCAGACGGCAACCATCTTTCTCTTTGAGAATCAAGGTGAAAATTGGAACGAAGCTAATCAAGCAAAATTAGCTGCTTTTAAGCAAGCCGATTTCGTCAAGTATGCTTATCCGACCTATCAAAATCCTAGTCAGTTTCGTGATTACAATCAATTCGTCATTCAAAATACAGATGGAGCCTACTTGTTTTACGATGAAGAACAGGAGACAAAACTGAAATATCTTTACCAAGAAATGAAAAAACAAGAACAATATTTTATCAAAAAATTAACATTTGATGACCTGAATGAAGTGGCCGAAAATTTTTCGGGAAATTAGATGATAAATCTTGATTTTTATTAGGCATTTTGTTTATAATTGAATATGACAAACTAGATTGGAGAGAGAAGATGGCAAGTATTATTTTTACAGCAAAAGATATTTTTGATCAGGATTTTAAACGCGAAGTACGCGGCTATAGTAAGTCCGAAGTGGATGAGTTTTTGGATGATATTATCAAGGATTATGAGACTTATGCAGCCTTGGTAAAGGAGCTGCGTGAGGAAAATCGCCGTCTCAAGGAAGAGTTGGCTGCGAAGCCGGTTGAAAAAGCACCGGTTCAGCCGACTCAGCCTGTCCAATCAACACAAGCGACTCAGTCGACTGTGGAAAGCTTCCCTCAGATGACTTCTGCGACTAATTTTGATATCTTGAAGCGCTTGAACCGTCTTGAAAAGGAAGTTTTCGGGAAACAAATTCTGGATCGTGAATAATGGTTCTTTTTAGAACAGTGCAATTTTTGGATAATCGCGTGGAAATTTTAGATTTTCATGAGGAAAGTCCATGCTAGCACTGGCTGTGATGCCGGTAGTGTTTGTGCTAGGCGAAGAAATAAGCCTAGGGACGGATTTTTCCGTTACGGCGACTGAAATGGCTAAGTCTTTGGATATGTCTGATTAGGTCTGAAAGTGCCACAGTGACGTAGTTCTTCTGGAAACAGAAGAAGTGGAACGCGGTAAACCCCTCAAGCTAGCAACCCAAACTTTGGTCGGGGCATGGAGTGCGTGGAAGCGAACATAGCACTCTGACTGGAAACAGTAGACAGATGATTATCGAAGGAAATGGTACCTAGTCATTTCCGGAACAAAACATGGCTTACAGAAAATTGCATATAGGCTGAGGCTGGGACGGCAAGTCCTGTCCTCTTTAAATTTTATAATAGAATAGCAAGAGAGTGGCTGAGCGCTCTATTCTCTGCCAAGTTCAACTAGCTGTTGCTTCATTTGTCTGATGGATATTTCAAGGAATGAGCTAATTGATAAATGGCAGTGAAACCTTCTCAGCCCAAAATCTAAAAAGGGAGAGTGAGGAAAATCGATGTGACGAAATCACGATTTTTGTCTCACTCCCTTTGTTTGTATAGATTGGAATCCATTTAAAAAGCCAATATGAAAGAAAAATTTAATTTAATTGCGACCGCAGCGGCAGGGCTAGAAGCTGTCGTCGGCCGTGAAATCAGAGAGCTGGGACTTGATTGTCAGGTCGAAAATGGCCGGGTTCGCTTCGAGGGTGATGTCAGTACCATTATTCAAACCAATCTCTGGCTGCGCGCGGCCGATCGGATTAAGATTGTAGTTGGCAGTTTTCCAGCTAAGACTTTTGAAGGGCTCTTTCAGGGAGTTTTTGCTCTGGATTGGGAGAATTATCTACCGTTGGGAGCTAAATTTCCTATTGCCAAGGCTAAATGCGTCAAGTCAAAACTTCACAATGAGCCCAGTGTTCAGGCTATTTCTAAAAAGGCAGTTGTCAAGAAGCTGCAGAAGCATTATGCACGTCCGGAAGGGGTTCCTTTGCAGGAAAATGGAGCTGAGTTTAGGATAGAGGTCTCTATCCTAAAAGATGTAGCGACGGTCATGATTGATACGACAGGATCTAGCCTCTTCAAACGTGGCTATCGTGTCGATAAAGGCGGTGCACCGATTAAGGAAAATATGGCAGCGGCCATTTTACTCCTGTCCAATTGGTATCCGGATAAGCCTTTGATAGACCCGACTTGCGGCTCTGGTACTTTTTGTATCGAGGCAGCCATGATTGGGATGAAGATAGCGCCAGGACTCCATCGTTCCTTTGCCTTTGAAGACTGGAATTGGGTGGATAAAGATCTGGTAGCCCAGGCTCGCTCGACTGCACTCAGTCAGATTGATCAGACCATCCAGCTGGATATTTCTGGCTCGGATATCGATGGCCGTATGGTAGAGCTAGCTCGAAAAAATGCTGAGCAAGCAGGAGTAGCAGAGCAGATTCACTTTAAGCAGATGCGTCTGCAAGATTTGCATACAGATAAGATCAACGGTGTGATTATCTCTAATCCGCCATACGGGGAGCGCCTTCTAGATGATGAGGCTGTGACTCAGCTTTATCAGGAGATGGGGGAAACTTTTGCTCCGCTCAAAACTTGGAGCAAATTTATCCTGACCAGCGATGAAGCTTTTGAAAGCAAATACGGCAGTCAGGCCGATAAAAAACGCAAACTTTATAATGGAACTTTAAAAGTTGATTTATATCAGTATTTTGGCCAGCGGGTCAAACGTCAGTTAGATTAGAAAGGATTTGCCGTGACGAAAGAAGAAAACTACTCACCGGAAGAAGAAAAGAAAGAGTCGGTCCTTGATTTTGAAGAGGCCAAGGAAATGACAGTCGGCCAAGCCACGCGTAAGAAAGAGGAGCTGGAAGCCGGTGTGAATGAAAGCGACAATGTGCTGGATAAGTATATCAAGCAGCACCGTCAGGAAATCGAAGCTGGAAAATTTGAAACCCAGAAAATCAGAAAGCTGCAGGAGCAGGAAACGGCTCAGGCTAAGCAAGCATCTTCTGATTTGACCGACTTCATCAAAGAAAGACGGCAAGAGGTTGAAAGTGAACAGGAGATTCCAGCAGCTCAGTTGACAGCCACTGAGACAGCAAGTGAGCCAGAAGCAGCTCCAAATCCCTTAGGTTCTCGCAGTCAACGCTCAGAGCAGGAAGATGCGGTTCCTGCTGCTCCCGTTCAAAAGACATCTTACGGTCCTATTCCAGAACCGCTTGATGAGAAGGAATTACAGGTTCCTAAGACACCTTTCTACAAGAAAAAAGCTTTCCTTTATCCAGTTTTAGGACTTTTAGGGATTGCTGTAGCGGGCACAGGGCTTTACTTTGCTCTGGGGCATAATTGGGGGCACAAGACCGTTACAAGCTCCAGCTCTTCAACATCGCAGTCCAGTAAAAAGAGCTCGTCTTCGTCTAGCTCTGATAATACTGCCAAGGATCTGAAATCCTTTAATGATGAGTATGCTGCATTCTTCACAGATAGCAATCAGACTGCTGTCAAAAACAGTAAATTTGGTGACTTGGAAAAATTAAAAACCTTACTTGAAAAGCTAAAAGGCAGCAAAGACTATGATGCAGCCAAGAGCAAGTATGATTCCTTGGTCAAGCAGATTTCGGCTATCCAAAGTGTCAATTCACAGTTTGACGGCGGAGCGATTACTGACGGTGTCTTGAACAAGGAAGCCAAGGCTAATACAAATGCGACCTTCTCAGATGTATCAAGTGGCAATGCCAAGTTAGATGAAGTTCTAAAGGCAGCAATTGCCCAAGGACGCGGCCAACAGGTACCAACTCCAGCTCCTGCTACTGATCAAGGAGGGACGGGTGCAGGTACAAATGGCGGTTCAAGTGCATCTGCTTCTGGTTCAGGAGTTTCTAACTCTTACTCTGGCTATGGTCTTCCTAGCAATGGAGTAAATCTGCAGAGAGACCTCAGTCGTGTCCCTTATAACCAAGCAGCTATTGATGACGTCAACAATCCAGCTTGGACATTCAATCCTGGTGTTCTGGAGAAGATTTTGCAAACTTCTCGTGAGCGCGGCTACATTTCTGGAGACAACTATATTCTGGAACGCGTTAATATTATCAAAGGAAACGGCTACTACAACCTCTTCAAACCAGACGGCACCTATCTCTTCAGTATCAACTGTAAGACTGGATACTTCGTCGGAAATGGTCCGGGTTATGCTGACTCGCTCGATTTCTAGTCTGTTGATGGATTTCATTATACATGCACAAAAAAAGTTCTCGATTTCGAGAACTTTTTTAAATCACATGGCGTTCAAAGGCATCATCTGAGATTCCTTGGCTGAGAATAAGCTTGGCCCATTCTTTGGCTGAGAAAAGGCTGTGATCCTTGTAGTTTCCGCAGGATTCAATGGTTGTTCCAGGGACATCTTCCCAGCTAGTTGACTCAGCGATTTCTTCTAGACAGGATTTGATGACTTGAGCAATCTGATTGGAACTGTGTTGGCCCCACATAATCATATGAAAACCAGTGCGGCAGCCAAAAGGTGAGCAGTCAATCATACCATCAATGCGCTTGCGAATCAGCATGGCCAGCAAATGCTCGATGGTATGCAGACCAGCAGTTGGGATTGAATCTTCATTAGGCTGAACCAAACGGATATCAAAATTGGAAATGATATCGCCTTTAGGGCCGGTTTCCTCTCCAATGAGGCGGACATAAGGCGCTTTGACAATGGTGTGATCCAGCTCAAAGCTTTCAACGATAACTTCTTTAGACATGGTTTCTCCTTTACAATGTAGCAAGTGCGAGAAGGTTTTTCTAGTGATATCAAGCCATAGGTTTGTCTTGTTAGCGAAGAAAAAGCCTGTCTCATATACACCTTTTCTTCTCTGATTATAGCATAAAAAAATTTTATTTGGGAATAAAGTTTAAGTTTTAGAAAAATGAAAAATTTGAACAATCTTGCTTATGTCTTGAAAAAGTTTAGGTACTCAGGCTTCTACAAACTTTGATGATTTTGTCGGTGAAAATTGGACAAAAGCTTTCTTGAATTTCAAAAAATAGGTTTGTGAATTTTTTAGATTTGTGATAGAATAGTATGGAATTTTGAATTCAACAATTAAATAGATTTGGAGTAAAAACATGGACCTATTTCCTATAATTATGTCTGTTTTTGCTGCCATCATTGGTTTAGTGATTGGATATGTAAGTGTCTCGGCTAAGATGAAATCGTCTAAAGAAGCTGCAGAGCTTACTCTTTTAAATGCTGAACAAGAAGCAACCAATTTACGCGGACAGGCTGAACGCGAAGCTGATTTGATTGTCAAAGAAGCCAAGCGAGAAACAAGTTCGCTTAAAAAAGAAGCACTTTTGGAGGCAAAAGAAGAAGCCAGAAAATATCGTGAACAAGTTGATGCAGAATTTAAGTCTGAACGTCAAGAGTTGAAACAAATCGAAAGCCGCTTGACAGAGCGCGCTTCTACCCTTGACCGCAAAGACGATAATTTAAGCAACAAAGAAAAGGCTTTGGAGCAAAAAGAACAAAGTCTCTCAGATAAATCTAAACACATTGATGCGCGTGAAGAACAAGTAGCGGAACTTGAAAAGCAGAAGGCAGCAGAGCTGGAGCGAGTTGCTTCGCTATCGCAGACAGAAGCGCGTGATATTATTTTGACGCAGACCGAAGACAAGCTTTCTAAAGAGATTGCGACTAGGATTCGGGATGCGGAGCAAGATATCAAAGAGCGGTCTGATAAGGTTGCCAAGAATATCTTGGTCCAAGCCATGCAGCGTATTGCCGGTGATTATGTCGCTGAGCAAACCAACTCAACGGTACATCTGCCAGATGACAGTATGAAGGGCCGGATTATTGGCCGTGAAGGTCGCAATATCCGAACTTTTGAAAGTCTGACTGGTATTGATGTCATCATTGATGATACGCCTGAAGTAGTCACTCTCTCAGGTTTTGATCCGATTCGCCGCGAAATTGCTCGTATGACCATGGAAGCACTCTTGAAAGACGGTCGCATTCACCCAGCCCGCATCGAGGAGTTGGTTGAGAAGAACCGTCTAGAAATTGACAATCGTATCCGTGAGTACGGGGAAGCCGCAGCTTATGAAATCGGAGCACCTAACCTGCATCCTGATCTGATGAAAATCATGGGGCGTTTGCAGTTCCGTACTTCTTATGGCCAGAACGTCCTGCGTCACTCTATTGAAGTTGCCAAACTTTCCGGTATCATCGCTGGTGAGCTTGGTGAAAATGCTAATTTAGCTCGCCGTGCTGGATTCCTCCATGATATTGGCAAGTCTATCGACCGTGAGGTTGAAGGTAGCCACGTGGAAATCGGGACAGAACTGGCTCGTAAGTACAAGGAGCATCCAATCGTTGTTAATACGATTGCCAGCCACCACGGGGATGTGGAAGCAGAAAGTGTCATTGCTGTTATCGTAGCTGCAGCAGACGCTCTCAGTGCCGCTCGGCCAGGTGCTCGTAGTGAATCTCTGGAAAGCTATATCAAGCGTCTCCAAGATTTGGAAGAAATCGCTAATAGCTTCAAGGGTGTCAAGAATAGCTTTGCTTTACAAGCTGGCCGGGAAATCCGGATTATGGTTCAGCCGGACAAGATTAAGGATGACAAGATTACGATTTTGGCTCACGATGTTCGTGAAAAAATCGAAAACAACTTGGAATATCCAGGCAATATCAAGGTGACGGTTATCCGTGAGATGCGGGCCGTTGACTACGCAAAATAAAGAAGAAATGCAGTCTGGTAACAGATTGCTTTTTTCTTGAATGTTCTGCTGGTCTATTTTGTTTTCCGTATGATTGCTTGCTTATTTTCCTATCTTTTCAAAACTCTAGACACATACATTTCTTCCTATCCCCTTGAAATATCAGCCTAATTTTGTTACACTAGATAGAAAGACTGTGAAGGAGACATGATGACGGAACGAGGCTTACTAATCGTCTTTTCTGGCCCCTCTGGTGTAGGAAAAGGGACTGTTAGACGAGAAATTTTTGAAAGCACTGATAACCAATTTCAGTACTCGGTATCCATGACGACTCGTCCGCAGCGTCCAGGCGAAGTGGATGGAGTTGACTATTTCTTCCGCACTCGCGAGGAGTTTGAAGAGCTGATTCGTCAGGGACAGATGCTGGAGTATGCAGAGTATGTGGGAAATTATTACGGGACGCCTCTGACTTATGTCAATGAAACGCTGGATAAAGGTATTGATGTCTTCCTAGAGATTGAGGTTCAGGGAGCTTTGCAAGTCAAGAAAAAAGTTCCAGATGCCGTCTTTATTTTTTTGACTCCTCCAGACTTAGAAGAACTTAAAGACCGCTTGGTCGGACGTGGGACAGACAGTGCGGAGATTATCGCTCAGCGCATTGAAAAGGCCAAAGAAGAAATTGCCCTCATGCGCGAGTATGATTATGCCATTGTCAATGATCAGGTGCCGCTGGCTGCCGACCGTGTCAAGCGCGTGATTGAAGCAGAGCATTTCCGAGTAGACCGTGTTATCGGCCGTTATCAGGACATGCTTCCCAAAAATGAAACGATTATTCGATAGAAAGTTAGAAATTAGGTAGAAAATTATGATGTTAAAACCGTCTATTGACACTTTGCTGGACAAGGTTCCTTCAAAATATTCCTTGGTTATTTTAGAAGCTAAGCGCGCTCATGAGCTTGAAGCTGGAGCTCCTGCTACGCAGGAATTCAAGTCTGTTAAATCCACTCTTCGTGCTTTGGAAGAAATTGAATCCGGCAATGTCGTTATCCATCCAGATCCAGAAGGCAAGCGCGAGGCAGTTCGCCGTCGGGCAGAAGAAGAGCGCCTGCGTAAGGAAGAAGAAGAACGCAAGATTAAAGAGCAAATCGCTAAAGAAAAAGAAGAAGGTGAGAAGATTTAAGGTTGGGGATGCTCAATCTTATTTTTTCTGTAATGACGTTTAGGAAAGTGGGGTGAGAATGTGAAGCTAGCAAAGATTATTGTGGATGTTCCTCTGATGCAGACGGACAAGCCCTATAGTTATGCTATTCCAGAAGAGTTTGCAGGGATGCTGGCAGCTGGCATGCGAGTCCATGTCCCTTTTGGGCAGGGAAACCGCCTGATTCAGGGGATTGTGGTCGGCTTTGACGAGACGGGAGGCCAAGAAGAACTGAAGGAAATTGCGGAAGTCCTTGATTTCAGGCCAGTGCTGAACCAGGAACAGCTCTGGCTGGCGGATGAGCTGCGCAAGTCAGTCTTTTCTTATAAGATTACCCTTTTAAAAGCCATGCTGCCTAGTCTTCTCAACTCCAGCTATGATAAACTACTCTATCCGACGGACTTGCTGAATGATGAGGAGCGCTCAGCTATCTTTGGTCAGGAGGACAGCCTTCGCTTCTCTGATTTGGACAAGAAAAGTCAGGCCAAGCTGATGCGACTGACTCAGACTGGCCGCATTCGGCTGGAGTATCAGGCGACGGATAAGAAGCATATTAAGACTGAGAAATGGTATCGGGTCAATCATAACGCTCTGCAAAATCATGACCTTCCCGGACAAGCCAAGAAAAAACAAGAATTAAAAGAAGTCTTGCTGGAGCAAAGAGATAGCCGGCTCTTGGTTGATTTGCGAGAAAACTTTTCGCGCGATATTATCAATTATTTTATCAAAGAAAATCTTATTAGCATTGAGAATAGAGAAATCAGCCGTTCTGCTGCTTATTTCCAAAAGGAGCGGCAGCAGCAAAGTCTGACCTTAAACGATGAACAGGCTGCAGCGGTTGTGGCAATCACTCAGAAAATTGGTCAGAGTCATTCTCAGCCAGTCCTCTTAGAAGGGGTCACAGGCAGTGGGAAGACCGAAGTTTACCTACAGGTCATCGCAGAGGCACTGGCCCAGGGCAAGACCGCTATCATGCTGGTTCCGGAGATTTCTCTGACTCCGCAGGTTACTGATCGCTTTATTTCTAGATTTGGCGACCAAGTTGCAATTTTGCATTCAGGTCTGTCTGACGGTGAGAAATATGATGAATGGCGCAAGGTGGAGCGAGGAGCTGCCCAGGTTGTTGTTGGCGCGCGTTCAGCTATTTTTGCTCCGCTGACAAATATTGGAGCCATCATCATTGATGAAGAGCATGAATCCTCCTACAAGCAGGATTCTAATCCTCGCTATCATGCCAGAGAGGTGGCTCTCCTGCGAGCTCAGTACAATCAAGCTGTCTTAGTGCTGGGTTCGGCGACTCCGAGTTTGGAGAGCCGTGCTCGAGCAAGCCGTGGTGTCTATGGTTTTCAGCTGCTCAGTAAGCGTGCAAATCCGCTGGCGCAGATTCCTCAAGTGGAAGTGGTGGATTTTCGGGATTATATTGGGCAGCATGAGGCCAGTAATTTCACCCCGGTCCTGCTAGAGGCTATTCAAAATCGTCTGGATAAGGGAGAGCAGACGGTTCTCATGCTCAATAGACGGGGTTATTCCAGCTTTGTCATGTGTCGGGAATGTGGGACCGTTGATAGCTGTCCTAACTGTGATATTTCTCTGACCCTGCATATGGACACTAAGACCATGAACTGCCACTACTGTGGTTTTACTAAGAATATTCCTCAGTCTTGTCCTAGCTGTGCCAGCCGCAGCATTCGCTATTATGGGACTGGGACGCAGAAAGCTTATGATGAGCTGGTTCAGCTCTTTCCTCAGGCCCGCATTTTGCGGATGGATGTAGACACGACCCGTAAGAAAGGCAGCCATGAAGCCATTTTAGAAAGCTTTGGTCAGGGGCAAGCAGATATTCTCTTAGGCACCCAGATGATTGCTAAGGGATTGGATTTTCCAAACGTGACGCTGGTTGGTGTTCTCAATGCGGATACTGCTCTTAATTTACCGGACTTTCGCTCTTCTGAGCGAACCTTCCAGCTATTGACTCAGGTGGCGGGCCGGGCTGGTCGGGCTGAAAAGGCTGGTCAGGTCTTTATCCAGTCCTATAATCCTCATCATTATGCCATTGAGTTTGCCAAGAAGCAGGATTACGAGGGTTTTTATGCTTATGAAATGGGAATCCGTCGGCAGCTGGGCTATCCGCCTTATTACTTTACGGTCGGCCTAACCCTGTCCCACAAGGATGAAGAGACAGCAGTGCGAAAAGCCTATGAGGTTATGGATATTCTGCGGAGTGGTCTGTCAGAAAAAGTGCAAATCCTGGGTCCAACGCCGAAGCCCATTGCCCGTACCCACAATCTCTATCATTATCAGATTTTGCTCAAATATCGCTTTGAAGACAAGCTGCAGGCGACGCTAAATCAAGTCTTGGACTGGACACAGAATCGAGACAATAAAGATTTACGTCTGACAATTGATAATGAACCACAAAATTTTATGTAAAGCTTTTTAGCCGAGATTAAGGTAGTTGCAGGCGACTTCTGATATAATAAGGGAAGGAACAAAGAAGGAATTAATAGTTGAAAATGATGAAAATAATATTTATGGGAACACCGGACTTCTCAGCGACTGTCCTAAAAGGGCTGCTGGACAGCGGTCAATACGAAGTATTAGCAGTAGTGACGCAGCCGGACCGGGCCGTCGGCCGAAAAAGAGAGATACGTATGACTCCAGTAAAAGAATTGGCCTTGGAATACAAGCTACCGGTTTATCAACCGGAAAAGCTGGCTCAAAGCTCGGATTTAGATGAGTTGATGAACTTAGAAGCAGATGGTATTGTCACAGCTGCATTTGGACAGTTTTTGCCTAGCCGCTTACTGGACAGTGTTGACTTTGCGGTGAATGTTCATGCCTCCTTGTTGCCTAAATACCGAGGTGGGGCTCCCATTCACTATGCTCTGATCAATGGAGATGAGCAAGCGGGTGTTACGATTATGGAAATGGTCAAGGAAATGGATGCTGGAGATATGATAGCCAGCAGGGCAATAGCCATTGAAGAGACAGACAATGTCGGAACTCTCTTTGAAAAATTGGCGCTTATCGGTCGAGATTTGTTGTTGGATGTGCTGCCAGCTTATAGGGCAGGGCAGATTATCCCTCAGCCGCAGGATCCAAGCCAGGTCACTTTTTCTCCAAATATCAGTCCAGAAGAAGAGCGGATAGACTGGAGCAAAACAAACCGCCAAATTTTCAATCAAATTCGTGGCATGTATCCTTGGCCAGTAGCTCATACCTTGCTGCAAGGGCAACGTTTTAAGATTTACGAAGCAGATATGGCAGCTGGCAGCGGTCAGCCGGGACAGATATTGTCTATTAGTAAAAAAGAGCTAGTGGTTGCAGCCGGTCAGGGGGCCCTCTCACTGAAGACGGTTCAGCCTGCTGGTAAGCCCAAGATGGCTATCGTTGATTTTTTGAATGGACTGGGGCGCAGCCTGTCCACAGGAGATACTTTTGGAAAGTAAGCAAAAAACGGCCCGTTGGCAGGCCTTGGAAATTTTGGAAGAAGTTTTTGAAGAAGGAGCCTATTCCAATATAGCCTTAAACCGGGCTTTGAGTCAAAGTCCGCTGAGTCAAGCAGATAAAGGTCTGGTAACAGAGCTGGTTTACGGCACAGTTGCTCGGAAAATCACTCTGGAATGGTATCTGTCCCATCTGATTGAGGATAGGGTCAAATTGGATAACTGGCTCTATATTCTGCTTATGCTTAGTCTGTACCAGATGCTCTATCTGGATAAAATCCCTCAGCATGCAGTTGTTCATGAGGCTGTTGAAATTGCGAAAATCCGTAAGCGCGGCAGCGAAAAATTTGTCAATGCCTTGTTACGCAAGATTGAGCGTGAGGGTGTAGCTGATTTTAAAACAATCAAGCGCAAAAATAAGCGCTATTCGATTCAGTATTCTCTGCCGGTCTGGCTGGTCAAAGCTCTCATAGAAGAGTATGGCGAAGAAAGAGCTCTGGCTATCTTTGTCAGTCTCTTTGTTCGCAGCAAGGCCAGCATTCGCGTGACGGATATGTCGCGCAAGGCAGAGTTTCGCCAGCTTTTAGGGGCTGAGGATTCGCTCTTATCTCTGTCAGCCTTGGTTAAGAAACAGGGGCATTTTGCTGGGCATCAGCTTTTTGAAAGCGGAGCGATTACGATTCAGGATGAGTCTAGCCAGCTGGTGGCTCCAACTCTGGCCATCGAAGGTGAGGAGCAGATTCTGGATGCCTGCAGTGCACCGGGGGGCAAGACTGTCCACATGGCTTCCTATCTGACGGGCGGCCACATTACAGCCTTGGACCTCTACGATCATAAGTTAGAGCTCGTAGAAGAAAATGCGGAACGGCTGGGCTTGGCAGATAAAGTCACCACTAAAAAGCTAGACGCGACCAAGGTGTTTGCGACGTTTGGCCCAGATGCTTTCGATAAAATCCTAGTGGACGCTCCTTGCTCTGGTATTGGCTTAATTCGCCGCAAACCAGATATAAAATATAATAAAGAAAATGCAGATTTTGAGAATTTACAAAAAATTCAGCTAGATATACTAGACAGCGTTTGTCAAAGTCTACGTAAAGGTGGTATAATAGCTTATAGTACTTGCACGATTATGGCCAAAGAGAATTTTGAGGTTGTCGAGAAATTTCTGGCTAGTCATCCGAATTTTGAGCAAGTCTTATTAGACCATGAAAGAAAAGATATCGTCAAAGACGGTTGTATCTTGATTACACCGGAGTTATATGGAAGCGACGGATTTTTTATCAGTCAATTTAGGAAGATATCGGAATAAGAGGAGGAAACTGACAGTATGGAAATTTCATTATTAACAGATGTTGGTCAAAAGCGTACAAATAACCAAGATTATGCCAATCTTTTTGTGAATCGGGCTGGCAAAACCCTGATTATCTTGGCAGATGGTATGGGCGGTCACAGAGCTGGAAACATTGCCAGTGAAATGGCTGTGACAGACTTAGGAGCTGCCTGGGTTGATACACAGATTGATTCGGTGAATCAGGTGCGTGAATGGTTTGCGGAGCACTTGGAAGAGGAAAATCAGCGCATTCATCAATTTGGTCAAGATGAAGAATACAAGGGTATGGGCACGACTTTGGAAGCCTTGGCTATCATTGATAATCAAGCTATCTATGCTCATATCGGAGACTCTCGCATCGGCTTGATCCGCGGTGATGAATACCGCCAGCTGACCAATGACCACTCGCTTGTTAATGCTTTATTGAAAGCTGGACAGATTACTCCAGAAGAAGCAGAGCGTCATCCGCAGAAGAATATCATTACCCAGTCTATTGGTCAAAAAGACGAAGTACAGCCTGACTATGGCATGATTACCTTGGAAGATGGTGACTACCTTCTGCTCAACAGTGACGGTCTGACCAATATGATTTCAGACAGTGAAATTTGTGACATTGTCACCAGCGACATCAGCCTGTCTGAAAAAACACAAACCTTAATTCGCTTTGCCAACAATGCTGGAGGACTGGATAACATCACAGTTGCTCTGGTTCGCTTTGACAAGGAGGATAAGGCATGATTCAAATCGGCAAAATCTTTGCCGGGCGATATAAAATCATCAAGCAGATTGGCCGCGGAGGCATGGCAGATGTCTATCTGGCCAAGGACTTGATTTTGGATGGTGAGGAAGTTGCGGTAAAGGTTCTTAGGACCAATTACCAGACAGATCCTATCGCTGTCGCGCGTTTCCAGCGGGAAGCTAAGGCGATGGCTGACTTGGACCATCCGCACATCGTTCGGATTACTGATATTGGAGAAGAAGACGGCCAGCAGTATCTGGCTATGGAATACGTGGCAGGTCTTGACCTCAAGCGCTATATCAAAGAGAATTCTCCTATTTCAAATGAAGAAGCAGTCAGAATCATGGGACAAATCTTGCTGGCGATGCGCTTGGCGCATACACGCGGTATTGTCCATCGTGACCTGAAACCACAAAATGTCCTCTTGACCCCAGATGGTAATGCCAAGGTAACAGACTTTGGGATTGCGGTGGCCTTTGCGGAGACAAGTCTGACTCAGACTAACTCAATGCTAGGCTCAGTTCATTATCTATCGCCTGAGCAGGCACGTGGCTCTAAAGCAACTGTTCAGAGTGATATTTATGCGATGGGGATTATTTTTTATGAGATGCTGACTGGTCATATCCCTTATGATGGAGATAGTGCCGTTACGATTGCCCTGCAGCATTTCCAAAAGCCGCTGCCATCCATCATTTCTGAAAATCCTAATGTGCCTCAAGCTTTAGAAAATGTGGTCATTAAGGCGACAGCCAAAAAACTGACGGATCGCTATCAGTCAGTTGCAGAGATGTATGTTGACTTGTCCAGTAGCTTATCTTATGAGCGCCGTAATGAAAAGAAATTAGTCTTTGATGATGTTGCGAAAGCAGACACCAAGACCTTGCCAAAAATCTCACCTGTACCTCAGCCAGCAGTTCCACCTGTTAAGCCAACTCCGGTTAAAACAGAAGCGGATGAAGTTAAGGAAGAGACACCAGATGTGGTTAAGAAAGTTCCAAAGAAACGTCGCTTGAGAACGCGTTATAAAGTACTTTTCTTTGCAGTCCTATTGGTTTTGGCGGCTTTTGTTGTCCTTCTTTATAATAGCCCATCCAATACCAGCGTGCCAGATGTTTCTGGTCAGACTGTGGCAGAGGCTCGCTCCGCTATCGAAGCTAAGAAGCTGGTTGTCGGAGACGAAAAGGAAGAATACAGCGACAAAGTCGAATCTGGCAAAGTCATTAAAACTGATCCACAGGCCAATAGTCAGCGCCGCGAAGGCAGCAAGATTGACCTGATTATTTCCAAGGGACCCAAGACCTTTGTAATGGAAGATTATGTCGGTCAAGCAAAATCAGCCGTAGTTGAAAATCTGAAAACAAACTATAATGTTTCTGAGAAATTAATTGAGATTGTTGAGGAGGAATCGGACGAGTACGAGCCAGGTCAGGTGATTCGTCAGTCTCCGGCAGCTGGTTCGACTTATGATTTGACTTCTAATCATAAGATCAAGCTGACAGTGGCGAAAGAAGTAACTAGTGTGTCCATGCCTGACTTTGGCAGCATGCAGTACACCTACGCTAATGCCCGTTCTTACCTGATTCAAATGGGAATTTCTTCTTCTCGAATTGAGCGAGTTGTTGACCGTTCGGTCACTTCGACTCAGGCTGACTTGGTAACTTCCCAGTCACCAGCAGCAGGTCAGACAATCGACCTCAAGTCTAATGAAAAAATCACTCTTTACGTGACAGAAGCAACGACACCATCGTCATCTAGCTCGTCATCTTCATCGTCTAGCAGCAGCTCAAAGAGCAGCTCATCGTCTGAAGATAGCGGACATGGAACTAGTTCCAGCTCATCTGATGGTTGATTAATAAACCATCCATTTTAAGTTTTTCAGCTTAAAACGGATGGTTTTTTCTTTTTTGCTGGACAAATTTCCCCATTTCATGCCTTGGACGGAGGATTTTTGGTTTAATTTTGTTAAAATAGGAAGGTAGAGAAAGGAAAAGGCTATGTGGAAGGTTCAATTATTTGTCTGTGTTGAAACAGTCTTATTATCCATGGCATTGGTTACCATGCTGGCAGCTGATTTTTCACGTGTTGTCATTATCTTGGTCCTTTTTTTGCTACTGCTTTATTATTACTTCGGCAAGCAAAAAGGGAATTTTCTGCTGGTCGCTTCCATGATTATGCTATTTTTCATTATTATGCTCAATCCCTACGTCATTGCTGCCCTTTTATTCGCGCTGGTTTATGGGATGATTGTTGCCTATCCTTATATCTATAAGGAAAATCAAGAAACCCATCTCGTTTACGAAGAAGATGTGGAAATTCAGAGTGAGAAGAATCGCTGGTTGGGGGACCTGCAGCATTTTTCTAAAGACAGCTGCCAATTCCACGACATCAATCTTTTACGTATCGTTGGGAAAGACACCATTCATTTGGAAGACGTGATTTTAGTCAACCATGATAATGTCATTGTCATTCGAAAGGGTTTTGGCGATACCAAGATTATTGTGCCACTGGATGTGGAAATTCAGCTGCAAATCAATACTCTTTACGGGGAACTGAACTTTCTGCATCATCCATCTCGCAAGCTGCGCAACGAAACCATTTCGCTGACGACACCAGACTATAAACGGGCCAATAAGACAGTGAAGATTGTCCTCGTCAGCTTCTTAGGAAATGTGGAGGTTGTCAGAAAGTGAAGAAATCAAATTATTTTCTCATTCTCCTCTATACTTTCTTTGTCTTATTTATCATCTTTCATTATATTTTTAATATTTTTGATTTCACTTGGCAGGAGCTCTTTAATGATTTGGAGCTGTTGCAGTCATTTGTTTTCTTTGTTGTGATTATCGGTTTATCACTGACTATTCTGATTGTGATAGCAGCTCGCTTGATACAATATCTATCGCTAGCCCATGTGCAAAAAAATCTTCGGCATTTGCTGGATGGACGGAGGCTGGAGCCGACAGATCAGCCCGAGCTGGATCGCTCTCTGCATCAGCTCGAGAGAAGGCTTCACCGTCTGACAGAGAATCTCCAAAAGTCTGAAAATCAAACCCTGCAGACAGAAGAAAAAATTATCGAAAAAGAACGGCGGCGGATTGCGCGTGATTTGCACGATACTGTCAGTCAGGAATTATTTGCAGCCAATATGATTCTTTCAGGAGTAGCTGGAAATGTAGAACGGCTCGATGGAGAAAAACTGCAAAAGCAGCTCAAGGGGATTGCAGATATTCTGGACACAGCCCAGAAGGATTTGCGGATTCTCCTGCTCCACCTGAGACCTACAGAGTTGGAAAATAAGACTCTGGTCGAAGGGATGGATGTGATTATCAAGGAGCTGACTGATAAAAGCGACATTGATGTTCACTTCAATCATCAGGTTGGGCATCTACCCAAACAGATGGAGGAGCATGTCTTTAGGATTATGCAGGAAATTATCAACAACACACTGCGGCATGCCCAAGCCAGCCGACTAGATATTTACCTCTATCAGGCACCTAATGAACTTAAAATCAAGGTATCTGATAATGGCGTTGGTTTTGATCCGCTGGCTCAGGATGAACTCAGCTACGGCTTGAAAAATATGGAAGACCGTGTACGGGATATGGCGGGTACCTTTAAGCTTTTGACCGCCCCCAGAAAAGGCCTTTCTATTGAAATCACGATACCTTTACTAGAAGGAGAAGATCATGAAGATATTGTTAGTGGATGACCATCAGATGGTCAGATTGGGATTGAAAAGTTACCTGGAACTCCAAGATGATATAGCAGAAGTATCCGAGGCGGTCAATGGCAGAGAAGGAGTTGAGCAGGCTTTGGCAAGTCGTCCGGATGTGATTATCATGGATATTGTCATGCCTGAGATGAATGGGATTGAAGCGACACTAGCCATTTTAAAAGAGTGGCCAGAAGCAAAAATTCTGATTTTGACTTCTTATCTGGATAATGAAAAAATTTATCCTGTTCTGGATGCAGGCGCTCATGGATACATGCTCAAGACTTCCAGTGCTGAAGAAATTCTCCGTGCTGTCAAAAAAGTGGCCAAGGGAGAATTTGCCATTGAAACAGAGGTCAGTAAGAAAGTGGAGTATCATCGTAACCATATTGAGCTCCACGAGGATTTGACCGCTCGTGAGCGTGATATTTTAGGGCTTTTGGCCAAGGGTTATGAAAATCAACGGATTGCGGATGAGCTCTTCATTTCCCTCAAAACGGTCAAGACCCATGTCTCAAATATCCTGTCTAAACTGGAAGTGAGCGACCGCACGCAGGCAGTTGTTTATGCTTTTCAGCACCATCTTGTCCCACAAGAAGACTTTTAATGGTATAATAGAAAAGATTAAGATTGGACAAGGGGAGATATGGACGCAAAATTAAAGTATAAGGCAAAAAAGATAAAAATTGTCTTTTTCGATATAGATGATACCCTGCGAGTCAAGGATACAGGTTTTATCCCAGACTCTATCCAGACAGTTTTCAAGCAGTTGAAGGACAAAGGGATTTTGACGGGTATTGCGTCTGGACGAGGAATGTTTGGTGTCGTACCGGAGCTGAGAGCTTTGCAGCCAGACTTTTTCGTTACCCTGAACGGAGCCTATGTCGAAGATAGCAAAGGAAAGGTGATTTCTCAGACGGTTATCCCGTCCGATAGAGTGACGTCCTATATTGCTTGGGCTCAGGGGGAAGGGATTGACTATGGTCTGGTCGGCAGCCATGGAGCAGCCTTGTCCAATCGAAATTCTCTGATTTTAGAGGCCATTGATGTGGTTTATCCAGATTTGCCTGTTGATCCAGACTTTCATTTAGACAAGGATATTTATCAGCTTTGGACCTTTGAAGATAGAGGAGATAGCCTGCAGCTGCCAGAGGCGTTAGCGGAGCATCTGCGTTTGGTTCGCTGGCATCCTCATTCGTCAGATGTTGTACCGACAGAAGGTTCCAAGGCAGCCGGAGTTTCCAAGGTTGTCGAGCATCTGGGCTTGAAACCTGAAAATGTCATGGTTTTTGGCGACGGACTCAATGATCTGGAATTATTTGACTATGCCGGAATTGGCATTGCCATGGGCGTTTCCCATGAAGAACTGCGAAAAAGAGCAGATTATATTACAAAAACAGTAGAAGAAGACGGTATTTTTGCCGCCTTAGAGGAGTTAGGTATGGTAGAAAAAGAATTACATTTTCCACAAGTAGAACTTGTAGCAGCAGAAGGCCCAAAAGCGACGATCAAGACTAATCATGGGGACATGAAAGTTCATCTGTTTCCAGAACAGGCACCAAAAACAGTAGCTAACTTTATTGCCCTTGCTAAAGATGGTTATTATGATGGTGTGATTTTCCACCGCATTATTCAGGACTTTATGATTCAGGGTGGCGATCCTACTGGTACCGGTATGGGCGGTCAGTCTATCTATGGTGAGAAATTTGAAGATGAGTTTTCACCAGAATTGTACAATATCCGCGGAGCTCTTTCCATGGCAAATGCTGGGCCGAATACTAACGGCAGTCAATTTTTCATTGTTCAAAATAAAAATCTTCCTTATTCAGCTAAGGAATTAAGCCGCGGCGGCTGGCCTGAAGCTATTGCTGAAGTCTATGCCAGTCAGGGAGGAACACCGCATTTGGATCGGCGCCACACGGTCTTTGGTCAGTTGGCTGATGAAGCCTCTTACCAAGTTTTGGACAAGATTGCAGCTGTTGAGACGGGTGCAATGGACAAGCCGGTGGAAGATGTTGTGATTGAGACCATTGAGGTAGAAGACTGATGAAAATCGGTGATAAATTAAAAGGCAAAATCACTGGGATTCAGCCTTATGGAGCTTTTGTTGAGCTGGAAAATGGAACAATTGGTCTGATTCATATCTCAGAAATTCGTCCGGGTTATATTGAAAATATCCATGATAGTGTAAAGATTGGCCAGCAGGTATTAGTACAGGTTGTGGACTATGATGAATTTTCTGGGAAGTCCAGTCTGTCCATGCGGACCCTGGAAGAAGAAAAGCACCGCCTTCCTAGACGCCACCGCTTTTCAAACGACCGATGTAAAATTGGTTTTGAGCCTTTAGGCAGACAGCTGCCTATCTGGATCAAAGAGGCAAAAAAATTCTTAAAAGAAGAAAAAGTTTAAAAAATATCCTGTTCTCTTATCGAACAGGATATTTTGCTTAGATAGAATTGCTATTCAATTCATAGCCGACTGCTAAGTTGAAATGGACATGTTTTTCAAAAATACTAAGCATCAAATTCATAGAGGGCAGTAGACAGGTAGCGTTCACCGTTATCAGGTGCCAGAGCAAGGACTTTCTTGCCAGTTCCTAGTTTTTTAGCTACTTCAATAGCTGCGAAAATAGCAGCAGCAGATGATATTCCCACTAAGAAGCCTTCCTGACCGCCAATATAGCGTCCGAATTCCAGTGCTTGATCAGAAGTTACGCGGACAATACCGTTGTAGGCCGCTGTATCCAAGGTCTCTGGAATGAATCCAGCTGAAAGTCCTTGGATTTTGTGAGGACCTGGCTTCTCACCAGAAAGGATAGCAGATTCGTCTGCTTCAACTGCATAAATTTGGATATCCGGATTAACTTTTTTGAGGGCGTGAGACACTCCGGAAATAGTTCCGCCAGTTCCGACACCGCCTACAAAGGCATCCAGTCCAGTTTCACCGAAAGCAGCAATGATTTCTGCTCCTGTTGTTCGTTCGTGAACCTTTGGATTAGCCGGATTGTTAAACTGCAGTGGCAGCCAGCCATTTCGTTCTTGTGCGATTTCTTGTGCTTTTGCAATAGCACCCTTCATTCCTTCGCTACCCGGAGTCAAGACTAATTCGGCACCATAAGCTTGGATAATCTTGCGGCGCTCCACACTCATAGTCTCTGGCATAACAATGACAACCTTGTATCCTTTAGCTGCTCCAACCCATGAAAGACCAATACCGGTATTTCCGCTGGTTGCTTCAACGATAGTATCGCCAGGCTTAATAAGGCCATCGCGTTCAGCCGCCTCAATCATGCTGAGAGCAATCCGGTCTTTAACAGAAGAGCCAGGATTGAAGGCTTCTAACTTCACATAAACCTCAGCGGCTCCTTCTGGAACCAAGTTGTTCAATTTGACGATGGGAGTTTGCCCAATTAGTTCTGTAATGTTTTGATAAATACGTGACATAGGATACATACCTCAATATAATTTAATAGAATTAGTATAAAATGAAACAAGAGCTTTGTAAAATATAAAAAAGCTATGAGAGCCATAGCTTTTCTTTATGTCAAAACGTCGAGGGGACTTCTACTTGGCGCAGTCCTTGATCCATCATCTCCAATTTGCCCTTAAAAAACTCAGTCAGTTTATCTTTGAGCAGCTCTCTTTCACCTTTGTCAACGAAAAGAAGAGTGGAGACGGTATCTGTAAATTCAGTATCGTATTCAGCAAGATTTTCTGCCTTGAGAAAATTCTCAAAATCCTGGTATTGGCTGTAAGACAGTTTTAGGCGCAGGCCAGCCTGTTCTTTTATTTCAACCAGTCCAATCTCCTTAATAGCCAGAGCAACACTGCCGGCATAAGCTCGAATCAGACCGCCGGCTCCTAGTTTAATACCGCCAAAATAGCGAGTAACCACAACGCAAAGATTGGTCAATTCATGCTTTTCTAGAACTCCCAGCATAGGAACTCCGGCTGTTCCGCTGGGCTCCCCATCATCACTGGTCCGCTTAATATCGCTCTTTTCTCCAATGATAAAAGCAGAGCAGTTATGGGTGGCCTTGTAATGTTCTTTTTTTATAGCAGCGATAAAAGCGCGAGCCTCTTCCTCGGAGTAAACTCTTTTCACATGGCAGATAAAGCGGGATTTTTTAATTTCCTCTTGAACCATGCCATCTTCCTTAATTGTCTTAAATTCCATAACTATATTTTACAAAAAAAGATGAATTTTGCAAAAAAATTACGAATATATAAGTATGTTAGAGTTACAAGATTGTTTAGGACGGATATTTACAGAAAATCAGTTAGAGCCTAGCTTGCGAGCAAAAGCAAAAGAAATTCCCAGTATCCAAGAAGAAAAAGGCAAGTTCCTCTGCGGACGATGCAACAGCTTGATTGAAAAAGAAAATCAACTGCCGGTTGGAGCTTATTATTGTAGAGAATGCTTAATCTTGGGTCGGGTACGGAGTGACCAAAAACTCTACTATTTTCCTCAAGAGGATTTTCCTAAGAATCAGGTACTTAAATGGCAGGGGCAGCTAACAGCCTTTCAGGGGAAGGTCTCCAAAGGCTTACTTGATGCGCTAGAGAAAAGGCAGAATATGTTAGTGCATGCTGTTACTGGCGCTGGAAAAACAGAAATGATTTACCAAGTGCTTGCAAGAGTTATTGATAGAGGTGGTTCTGTTTGCTTGGCCAGTCCGCGGATTGATGTTTGTTTAGAGCTTTATCGGCGCCTAAAAGAAGACTTTTCTTGTGAAATAGCCCTTCTGCATGGAGAGTCAGAAGCCTATTTTCGCAGCCCCTTGGTGATTGCGACCACCCATCAGCTCTTGAAATTTTATCAAGCTTTTGATTTGCTGATTGTGGATGAGGTAGACGCCTTTCCTTATGTGGATAATCTCATGCTGTATCACGCTGTAGAGCGTTCAGTTAAAGAGGATGCTACAACTATTTTTCTGACAGCCACTTCCACGGATGAACTGGATAAAAGAGTTAAAAAAGGTGAGCTGAAACGCCTGAGTCTTCCCAGAAGATTTCATGGTAATCCCTTGACCATCCCTCAGAAAGTTTGGTTATCTGATTTTCAAAAACATCTTCAGAAGAAGAAAATAGCACCTAAGCTTTTAAAATATATACAAAAACAGAGGGAGACTCAATTTCCTCTCTTGATATTTGCTGCAGAAATTCAAAGAGGAGAGGATTTTGCTCAGGCTTTGCAGATTGCTTTGCCAGTTGAAAAACTGGCTTTTGTAGCCTCCACCACAGAAAATCGTCTGGAGATTGTTGAACAGTTTCGTCGCAAGGAAATCACTATTTTGGTGACAACGACTATCTTAGAGCGTGGGGTAACCTTTCCTGGTGTAGATGTTTTTGTCTTGGAAGCCAATCATCGCTTGTTCAGTCGCAGCGCTCTGGTTCAGATTTCAGGCCGAGTTGGCCGTAGTATACATAGACCGACGGGACAGTTGCTATTTTTTCATGATGGGACTACCCTTGCTATGGAAAAGGCAATTCGAGAAATGAGAGATATGAATAAGGAGGCGGGATTGTGACAGAGTGTCTTTTATGTAAAGGGCAAATTGAGGAGAAAGGTAGTTTTTTGCAGCTTTTTCTATTAAAAGGAGAAGGACCAAGCTGCTGCTCCACTTGTTATCAAAATTTTGAACGCATATCTGAAGAGCATTGCCCTCGCTGTTTTCGCAACGGGAAATCAGATTTATGTACAGATTGCCAAAAATGGGAGGAAGAGGGCAATCAAGTCCAGCATCAGTCACTATTTAACTATAATGATGCAATGAAGGATTATTTCAGTCAATACAAGTTTCAGGGAGACTATGCGTTACGCTTTGTATTTGCAAAAGCAACTAAAAAAGCAGTCAAAATGTTTAGAGAGCATACCATTGTTCCGATTCCAGTGAGTAAAGAGAAATTTCAAGTAAGAGGATTTAATCAAGTGCAGGGGATTTTAGATGCTGCAAACCTGTCATATAGAAATATCTTAGAGAAAAAAGACACCATAGCACAGTCGAGCAAGACACGTGAGGAGCGTCTGCTGACGCAGCAAGCTTTTGAAATTAGGAAAGGAATTGATTTGCCAGATAAAATTTTGCTGGTTGATGATATTTATACGACTGGAAAAACCTTGCAATTGGCTAAGCAAATATTGCTGGAAGCAGGAGTGAAAGAAATTTTGACATTTTCAATCGCAAGATAAGAAAAAATTTGCAAAAAAGGAATGAAAGCGTTATAATGATATTATAAATAAAACATTTATGTTTAGAAAGAAGGTACTTATATGCTTAAATATAGTATCCGTGGTGAAAACCTAGAAGTAACAGATGCTCTCCGTGACTACGTAGTTTCTAAACTTGAGAAGATTGAGAAGTATTTCCAAGCAGAGCAAGAACTTGATGCACGTGTGAACCTCAAGGTTTACCGTGAAAAGACTGCGAAAGTGGAAGTGACAATTCCGCTAGGCTCCATCACTCTTCGTGCAGAAGATATCTCTCAGGACATGTATGGATCAATTGATTTGGTCACAGATAAGATTGAGCGCCAAATCCGCAAAAATAAGACCAAGATTGAAAGAAAGAATCGCAATAAAGTTGCGACAAGTCAGCTTTTTACAGATTCCTTTGCTGAAGAAGCAGAAGAAATTCCGTCAAAAGTTGTCCGTTCAAAACACATAGATTTGAAGCCGATGGACTTGGAAGAAGCGATTCTGCAGATGGATTTATTGGGCCATGATTTCTTTATCTATTCCGATGCAGAGGACAGTAGCACAAATGTTATATATCGTCGTGAGGATGGAGATATTGGCCTGTTAGAAGTCAAATAAATAAGAAAAGAGGGTTGAGAGCAAATTTCTCAACCTTTTTAGATTATAGAAAGTCATACTCTCAGGTGACATAAACAAGCCCCTACTTACAAAGAATTAATTTTATACTTAGTAAAAAAATAAAATTTTAAAAAAAGATGAAAAAAGGTATTGACAGGAGGTGTGGTTGGGTGATATACTAATAT
>NZ_CAURLD010000008.1:0-109181 GCF_963525625.1 uncultured Streptococcus sp. | reverse complement strand
CCAAAGTGTACACCAGCCTCAAGAAGTTGTTTCATTGAAATTACTGCCATGAGTAAATTCTCCTTTTTGTTTTTTTCCTCTTTTAGATTTCAGCTCGCAGGACCACCCAAGGGCAACAGTCCCACAATTCATCTAAAATGAGTATTTTGCCATTTACACGGCACCTTTTATTATAACAAAAGCACAGCTCTTTGACAAGGTGTTTGCCAGATTTTCTGCCACTAAGAATGAATTCTACCTCTCAGCTGAACATTTGTTCCTGAAGCATTCAGAATGGTAGCGTCTAACATTTTCTGATTTGACTTTGAAAGACTCTTGACGAAAGCAAGTATTTACGATAGAATAATAAGAGTTGCGGCGGTATAGCCAAGTGGTAAGGCACGGCTCTGCAAAAGCTTGATCGTCGGTTCAAATCCGTCTACCGCCTTCAAAAATACATTTCTAGAAGCCCACCAAAGGGCTTTTTTATTGCATTTCCTATTGTTTCTAGCAAACTTTGCTGATATAATATTATAAAAATATCATTCATCATCAGCGAAAGGAAAAAAGATTGATTATGAAAAAAGTTAGCTTCTATGCCCTCAGCCTTCTCTCTCTGCTAGCTCTCTCAGCCTGCATGCCTGCCAAGCAGACGCAGCAAAGAAAAAAGACGCCTAGCTCCCTCAAAGCTTCGAAAAGTTCATCCTCTAAGGAAACATCCAGCAAATCATCTAGCAGTAGCTCTAGCACCTATGAAAGTAGTGATGAGGTATTTCAGAAACGTGCTACCTTTGATCCAGATGATGCTTCTGCACTACAATACATACCAGATGCAGCTTCTATTCCTGAATTAGAGAAAATAAGAAATTTTCATATTTCCACTGGCTTTGTCATTCAGGTAAACGGAGAGGATATCAATGGTGACAAACCTAAAACGTCTTACGATGAGGTAACAGCAGCTCTAGGCCAACCTACATTCAGCACTGATGAGAATGACCCTGGCAACTCTGTTAACATCTGGCACACAGACAACGGAGACATTATGTGCTACTTTACCAATAATGTCCTGACGAATTTGAGTTTTAGCCTAAAAGACGCTCAGCCGGCCAAAAGCAGCTACTCTAGCATCACCACATCCGACACTCCCAAGACAGCTTTCGACAAGCTTGGTCGTCCGGAAATGATTATGCGTTCAGAACGCGATACAACCTTTGTCTATAAAAATTCCAATGACGAACAGTTTAGTTTCTCTACCCAGAACAATCAAATCGTTGGGGTAATGTCTACCTATCAAATGAAACAAACCAAAGACATTATTGACTCCGTCATTAAGGATAAGTAATCTTCTAATCAGTTCCAAAAACATAAAAATCCAAGATCTTTTCAGTCTTGGATTTTATTTTTGACTAGGATAACAACTTCGTCGATTAAAGCTCTGCAATTTGGCTAAGATTAACTTCAGCCACGGTGTCATTGCCAAACATGGAAATAATCATCTTGACCTTGTTATTATCAATCTCCGTAATCTTACCTGTATAGTCAGTAAAGGCACCATCTATGATACGAACGGTATCCCCAACCTTGACATCCAAGTCAAATTCCTGCACTGTTTGCCCCATGGAGATGAGAATGTTGCGAATCTCTTCTTCCAAGAGTGGTGTTGGTTTAGAACGGTTTCCGTGTGAACCAACAAATCCTGTTACATTCGGAGTATTCCGCACGACAAACCAGGCTTCATCTGTCATGACCATTTCTACCAAAACATAACCCGGGAAGCGATTTTCTTCGATTTCCTTGGTCTTGCCATTTTTCTCTACTTGCACGGTCTGAGTAGGGATTTCCACGCGCAAGATATTTTCCAGCATGTTATAAGTCTGAGCGCGCTGCAAAAGATTTTCTTTTACCTTGTTTTCATAGCCTGAGTAGGTCTGCAGTACAAACCAGCCTTTGTCAAAACTGTCCATGAGTTCATCCTTTCCTAAATAAAAAAGCCTGCGGGCTTCTGCTTCTTTCTAGCCCTATTATACCATAATTTCCTCAAATGAAAAGGAATTTAGTAACTATTTGCCAGACAAATCAAAGCCTTGTAATCTGATTACATTTTTTGAAAAATAAAAGAACGAGTAACTAGTGATATACGCCAAAATCCCACCTACTCACAATAGGTGGGACTTTGAATGATATACCTGTCGCAGGATTCTTTTCTATTTCCTCTACAGTTATTAAGAGAAAATATTCAGAATCTGGAAAAGACCGCTTGCCACTACTTTGTCAAAGATATAGATGATCACTACAAAGAATGCAGTGTATTCCATGACAGAGATAAAATCTGTCCATCTCTCTTTTCGGGTAGGCCAAGTTGTATCTTTCAATAGTTTAAAAACATCTTTAAAGAATTTCACAACAATCTCCTATCTAGTTTCTTTATGCAGGGTATATTTACTGCAATGCTTACAAAATTTATTAACTTCTAAACGCGTTGGTTTTGGAGTGCTACTGAGCTTAACCGAGTAGTTCCTAGAACCACAGACTGTACACGCTAGACTCGCTTTTTTTAATGCCATAACGCCTCCATCTTTCTTATTATAGCAGGATTCTATGCTTTTGACAAGCCGTTCAGCTCTTTTAAATCCTATTGAAACCAGCTGGTAACAGTATCCCAGAGATTCTTAGCTTTCTCAGGAATACCAGTGTCATCAATAGCTTTCTTGGCTTCATCCACTAGATTTTGAGCTCGATCCTGAACGTCCTGCAGGAAGTCTTTGTTTTCAGTTGTAGTACCCGTTTCCTCCGTACCATAGGTGTCCACAGGGGCAATGCCGTTGGCAGCATAGGCATTCTTCTGCCCTTCAAAGGAAGTTCCTTCTGTATATGGCAGGATGCTATTGGCAACATTTCGGAAAACCGCCGAGGCTTCATTTGCGCTGGTCCCAGTCAGATAGTGGGTTTCGTCAGTTTTTGGAAAGCCTAGCCACTGGCTGATAACCACATCCGGAGTATAACCAATAACCCATTGATCGCCTGATAGATCCGGGTTAAAGTCCGTTTCAGTCGTACCGGTCTTGCCAGCCATAGTATAACCATACGGAGCCGCATAGATACCTGTACCGTTCGAGAAGGTTCCCAGCATCATGCTGTTCATCTTGTCAGTAGTTGAACCATTGAGAACCCGAGTCGAGGTTTGGCGATGGGTCTTGACGACCTGACCGCTGGCATTTTCAATTTTTGTAATGAGATGGGCATCATTCATCACGCCGCCGTTGGCAAAGACTGAGTAGGCCTGAGCCATTTGCAACGGATTGGTCGTGACTCCGCCTCCTAGGGCTACTCCCAAAGTCTTATCAACCTTGTCCATATTCAGACCAAACTTTTTCCCGTATTCAAAGGCCTTGTTAATGCCTAACTCGTCTACAGTTGAAACAGCCGGAATGTTCAGAGATTCTGCCAAGGCTTGATACATTGGCACTTTAGGGGAACTTTGGATATTGCCGTAGTTGTTGATGGTATAGTCGCCAAAGGTGGTTCTGGTATTATCCAGCTCCTTATCTGTCGGCCAACCAGCAGCAACGGCCGGACTGTAAGCAACCAAAGGCTTGATAGTAGAGCCGGGGCTACGAGAGGACTGAGTTGCATAGTTAAAACTTCTGAAGGTCGAGCCTTCTGCACTATTGACTCGCCCGACTAGTGCCCGCACACCGCCGGTTTTTGGATCCAAGGCAACACTGCCCGACTCAGCCATAGTACCATCTTCTGCTACAGGAAAGAGAGAGACATTGCTGTAAATAACCTGCATGCTGGCTTGGTAGTTCTGATCCAGTTCAGTATAAATGCGATAGCCATTATTAACAATCTCTTCTTCAGTTAAGCCGTAGTCATTGACCGCTTCATTGATGACCGCATCGAAATAGGACGGATAGCGATAGTCTTCTGACTTACCAGCATAAGCATCAACCAGCTGACCACCGATTCCTACAGCGGCAGCCTGATCGGCCGTCCCCTGATCAATAAAGCCTGCAGCAACCATATTTTGCAGCACCGTATTACGGCGATTGGTCGCATTTTCAACTGAATACAGTGGATTATAAATCTCCGGACCCTTGAGCATACCAGCCAAAACAGCCGACTGGTCCAGGCTGAGCTGGCTAGCCGAAACTCCGAAATATTTCTTAGAAGCATCCTCCACACCCCAGACACCATTCCCAAAATAGGAGTTATTGAGGTACATGGTCAGGATTTCCTGCTTGCTGTATTTCTTATTGATTTCCAGAGCCAGGAAAAATTCCTTGGCCTTCCGCTCGATAGTCTGGTCCTGAGACAGATAGGCATTCTTGGCCAACTGCTGGGTAATGGTTGATCCCCCACCCGAGCGACCGGCTGTCAAAATGGCCAGAATAAAACGACTGTAGTTAATCCCGCCATTCTCATAGAAAGTCCGGTCCTCTGTCGCGATGACAGCATTCTGCAGGTCTTGGCTAATCTCGGTCAGCTCGACATAAGTTCCTTTCTGACCAGACAGGCTTCCCGCTTCATTGCCATCCTTGTCAAAGATGAGCGTAGTAGCTTTGAGGGCATTCTGCAAATCCTTGACATTGGTCGTTTTAGCCACATAAAAGAGATAGCCACCGACCACCAGACCAAAGGTCAAGCCGAGAATCAGGAAAATCTTGGTCAGATGAAACCTGCGCCAAAAACGGCGGATAGGGTGCTGAGAGAGAGGTTTCTTCTTGGCCTTGCCCGAACGGCTGAGACCAGACTTGGCCTGCTCTTCTGTCAACTCTACCTCCTCTGCTGCTTCTTTTTGAGGTTTCTGTATAGTAAAATAATCTACTAATTTTTCAAACAAATCTTTTAAATTCTTCATAAACCTTATTTTATCACCTTATTTAGGTGCAGACAAGAAAGTACCCTATTTCCTGTCTGATTTTTAGTTATTTTTAAGAAAAAGGGTATATTAAATAGCCTTTTAAAGCCCTCTGCCGCAAGCCTTATCCGACACTGCCTATTTCCAAACAGCAGGCTTTCTGCTACAATAAATGTATGAAATTTACACTCACTATCCCAGATGGACTGCCCGCCATGACGGTCAAAGAGCTGCTGGAAGAACAATTTCTCATTCCACGAAAAATCCGGCACTTTTTACGGACCAAGAAGCATGTGTCTGTCAACGGTCTAGCTATCAACTGGCAGACTGTAGTCAAACCCGGAGATGACATCTGCCTGATATTTGACGAGGAGGATTATCCTCAAAAGACAATCTTGCTTGGAAATGGCGAACTCGTAGAAGAGCTCTACCAGGACCAACACCTCATTATCGTCAATAAACCCGAGGGTATGAAAACCCATGCTAATGAACCAACAGAGCTGGCCCTGCTTAATCATGTTTCCGCCTATGTCGGCGAGACCTGCTATGTCGTTCACCGGCTGGACAAAGAAACCAGCGGTGCTGTCCTCTTTGCCAAGAATCCCTTTGTCCTCCCTATCCTCAATCGACTGCTGGAAAAGCGAGAAATCAGCCGCGAATATTGGGCTCTGGTTCAAGGCAAGTTCCCAGCTAAAAATCTTATCTATAAAGACAAGATTGGTCGCGACCGCCATGATCGCAGAAAACGGCTGGTTGACCCCCGAAAAGGACTCTATGCAGAGACTCATGTGACTCGGATCAAGCAGTTTGGGCAGGCTGCCTTGGTCAAATGCCAACTCAAGACTGGCCGCACCCATCAGATCCGTGTTCATCTAGCTCACCACGGACACCCTCTTATCGGTGACCCCCTTTATCATCCGCAGCCCCAAGGCCGGCTTATGCTCCACGCCCATCGGCTGACCTTCACCCATCCTTTTACCCTGGGAAAAATCACTGTCGAGGCTCGCTCCGACAGCTTTGAAAAGGTCTTAAGCAGTCTGAAATCATAAAAGCTCTACTCTGAGAGATAGACTGTAACCTTATCCTAGATAAACCATGAAAAGCAACAGAAATCATCTGTTGCTTTTAGTTTGGAGTCAAAGCGAGGATAAGCTATGACAGCTTACATCACTGAGCCGGAAGTGCACTGATAAGTTTGGGCCTGATGGCTTTCTGAAAAGCTATGCTCAGCAAATAAGACAGTAAGAAAATGATAAAAAAGCCAAAACTATAAATAGTATTCCGAGGCATTATCGACCTGAAAATGAAGATAATGAAAGGATGAATGATATAAATCATGGTCGCGTATCTCTTGGCGATATTGTTCAAAACAGGAATGTCAATATCGCTCCCATTTCTGACCGCATAGAGGAAAATCGCACTGGATGAAAAAAGAGTGCTGGGATAGAGGTCGTACTCCGTCCCCATAAAATAGTACTCAATTAAAATCAAGCCTGCTATTCCTAAGCCAATAGTCCATTTTTTCACCGAAGACAAATCGTAACCCAAGATCCTTTCCCGATGCTTGGCAAACTGCATGCCCATGATGAAAAATGGGAGACCCATGAAGAGGAAATTGCGATAGTATAAGGTACCGCTAATATTGAACTCAATGCAAAAGGCCAGCACCAACAAGAACAGAGACACACCAAAGCTAGTTAAGCGGTGAAAATGCTTATAAAAAACCAGATAAAGAGTGTAGATATAAGAAATAGCCAGCAAATACCAAGTCGGCGTAGCAGCCGATCCAATCAAGTCTCTGGGACTGTTAAAGAGGAAAAAGTCCGCAAAATCAGATAGGTCTATAGCTGCCATCTTTTCTGTTAACTCTCTTGTCAGCAGCAAGTTGACAACATGCACAATCGTGTAAAACAGGAGACTGGCAGCTGTCAAAAGGAGCATCTGCTTGAGACGATACTTGACCTTATCTCTGGAAATATTAAAGGAAAAATAGCCCGACAGCATCATAAAAAAGGGAACTGCAAAGCGGGCCACAATTTGATAAAAAACGCCAAATTGCCCTGGCAACAGAAAGTGTAAGGAAACAATACTAAAGCAAGCTAGGGCCTTGAAAGCGTGCAAAGTTGTGTTTTCAGTCTTCATGCAGACATTATAGCATGTTTATTATTACAGCTCATCAAGACCAGATTACACGCCCATTAAAAAACATATCAATTGATGACATTCTTTAAAAAGTTTTGCATCTGTAGGAGAAAACAGCTCTTATATAGAAAAAGAGTTTGGGACAAAAAGATTTCAATTTTTAAAAATCTTAATTATTAAGCCCTTCAAATCTATAATTAAATACGAAAAGCGAACAAAGCAGAATTCTGATTACCAGAAAACTAGTTTTGTTCGCTTTTTATATTTGAGGTTGGACTTTTGTCCCAGGTTCTTTTATTCATCTAGCGGATATTCTACATTAGCCTTCATAGCCATTAGGATTTGAACTTTGCCATCTCCAAGAATCTCGCATCATATCTTGGAGAGTTTTCTCAGCTTTCCAGCCCAAAATGTCATTAGCTTTACTTGCATCGGCATAGCAAGTCGCCACATCTCCAGGTCGCCTATCCTTGATAGTATAAGGAATTTTCACACCATTGACATTTTCAAAGGCCTTAACCATATCCAGTACACTATAACCGATTCCTGTACCAAGATTGAAAACAGCGACGCCCTTGTTTTCTAAATTATGTTTCAAAGCCAAAACATGGCCCTTGGCTAAATCGACTACATGGATATAATCCCGCACTCCTGTACCGTCATGCGTATCATAATCATTTCCGAAAACGCTAAGCTCTTGCAATTTACCGACCGCAACCTGAGTAATATAAGGCATAAGGTTATTAGGAATTCCATTTGGAGCCTCACCAATCAGACCAGACTCATGAGCACCAATTGGATTAAAATAGCGAAGATTAGTCACAGACCAATCTGAATGTGCAAGAGCAAGATCCGTCAAAATCTGCTCCATCATCAGCTTGGTATAACCATATGGATTGATCGCTGAAGTAGATAAATCTTCTGTTAAGGGTGAAACATGATTCATACCATAGACAGTGGCACTAGAACTAAAGATAATATTGTCTACTTCCTGCTCCTTCATAACTTCAAGAAGAGCAATAGTACCTCCGACATTATTTTCGTAATATTTGAGTGGCTCTTGGACAGACTCTCCTACTGCTTTATAAGCTGCGAAATGGATGACCGCATCAATATGATTCTCTTCGAAAACCCGATTCATGAACTCTTTATCCGAAACGGAACCTTGATAAAAGGAAATTTCTCTGCATGTGATAGACTTCAATCTAGCTAGTACTTGGGCGGAGCTATTCGAAAAGTCATCCACAATAATAGCTTCGTAGCCTTCTGCCACTAATTCAACCACTGTATGACTACCTATATAACCTGCTCCTCCTGTAACTAATATTTTTTTCATAATATTTCCCCTCTAGTAAACCCTTAAACTCTCTTTAATTTTGCTAATGCAGTACTTAAATAGCGACCTTCACGAAGTTCACTGCCAATCTGTCTAGCATTTTTCAACATTTTCTCATATTCTCCCTCTGTCAAAGTATCCAACTCATTTTTTAGATCATAAAGAGAAGTAACTGCCAAACCGCATTTCTTTTCTAATATAAAATGAGCCAGAGCCGACTCTTTCCAAACTACTACAGGAAAGCCTGCCGCTAAATAAAGAGAAGCTTTATGAGAATTATTAAAACGCAGATAATTTCCATATACTCCATTGCAAGTTCCTGCGCTGTCGCCATCCCAGATCAAACCAAAGCTGCCGCTGAGTACAGTCAACAGTTGGTCTGGCATAAAAGATCCAAAATAAGTTTGATTTTTTAGTGCTCTATCGCTTTCAAAACCTAGCCCATAAAGATTGTAGTCAGGTTCTTTAGGCAGGTAATAAAGATAGCCTGTCTTATCTGGCATTAAGTTGCCAGCGACAATTATCGGGCTGTCCTTACATGGTTCTTCCTTTTCTTGAAAATCTGGTATGAGATAATCAAAAATTTCTAAACTAACCATGTTAGATTTTGTGATTCCATGATTGCTCAAAAACTCTTTCATCCTATCATTATGTACAATCAGACCATCCGCTGCCCGCAAGACTTGTTTCTCCTGTAAAAAGGTCCTGATTTTCTGGCGGAGTCTAACGCTGGAATGATTACTATCCCGCAGAATGGCTAAATCATGAATCAGGAAAAATACTTTGGCTCCCCGTCTTTGCGCCTGCTTTATCAAATGTGCATGAAAAAATGTATGGTGGATTATAGGAAACTGAACTATTAATTCATCCCCAGCACCCAACTGATCGAAAACGGCTTTTGTCGCACGATACTTGTGCGCTTGAGCTTTGAAAAAATTCATCTCGTACCAATTCTCTACTCGAAGCTCTAGTCCCTTATAACCTGCAGAAATAAAGATTGCTTCTGCATCGTCTCGCGCTTTATTTCCCGCATTTTTTTCATGTGCATTATGCAGAAATGAATCTTTCAGATAATACTTGACCATTTATCCTCTTTATCTCCCATTATTCCTAAAAATTCCCCAATTCTTCTTTAACAACATCCAGCGCACGCTCTATGGTTACGTGCATATCGTAGTATTTATAATCTGCCAAGCGCCCACAAAAGATAACTCTATCGTTCTTCTTAGATTCTGCTAAATATTGCGCATAGACTTCATTATTTTTCTGATCATTTATCGGGTAATAAGGCTCGTCACCTCTTTTCCAATCAGCTGGATATTCCCGAGTGATAACTGTCTTCTCCTGAGCCCCAAACTCAAAATGCTTGTGCTCAATGATACGTGTATAAGGAATAGTACGCTCAGTGTAGTTGATGACAGCATTTCCTTGATAGTTCGCTTCGTCTAAAACTTCATGCTCAAAACGCAAACTACGATACTCTAACTCACCAAATTTGTAATCAAAATACTGATCAATCATTCCAGTAAAGACAATCTTTTGAGCTGATGCTTCCCATCTCTCACGATCTTCAAAGAAATCCGTTCCAAGCTCCAGTTCAATACCCTCTAATAATTTTTCAACTATTACATTATACCCGCCAATTGGAATCCCTTGATAACGGTCATTAAAATAATTGTTGTCATAAGTCAGACGCACAGGTAGACGCTTGATGATAAAAGGTGGTAAATCCGTCGCTGAACGCCCCCATTGCTTTTCTGTGTAGCCTTTGATTAGCTTCTCATATACATCCGTTCCAATTAGCTTAATAGCTTGTTCTTCCAAATTTTTGGGTTCAACATCTTGCATATGGGTTGTCTGCTCTGCAATCTTATTCTTGACTTCTTGTGGCGTTTTAGTTCCCCACAAGCCATAAAAGGTATTCATATTGAAGGGAAGATTATAAAGTTGACCTTGATAATTGGCTAGAGGTGAATTGATATAGTTGTTAAATTCAGCAAATTGATTCACATAATCCCAAACTTCCTTATTAGATGTATGGAAAATATGGGCTCCATATTTATGAACATTAATTCCCTCAATATTCTCACAGTAGATATTCCCACCAATATGGTCTCTTTTATCAATGACCTTAACAGTTTTGCCACGCTTCCTAGCTTCATGAGCAAAAATTGCCCCTGACAGCCCTGCACCGACAATCAAATAATCATACATAACATATCCTTATTTCTTAAATACACTTTTCAGTTCTTGAAAATCCAAGACACGCAAGGTTAACACTAATCCAGCATAGATGAACAATCCCAATATCGCACTAATCAATACATTGACGACGGAAGGAAAGTGAAGTAGGGGCTGGATGATATACAAAATCCCGTACATGATGAGGGAAGCAGCTAGTATTTTCAACATGGATGGAAGAATCTTTATCTCCTTCAAATAAGAACGAGTGAAATAAAGCTGAATCAACCAGACCAAACCTTCAGTAGCTACCGAAACGATAGATGCACCGATATAACCTAGAGATGGAATCAATAAGATATTCAATCCTACACTAAAGAAAGCCGGAATAGTCGTAGATAACATGAACTCACGATTCTTATTATGAGGAATCAGAATTTGAATCCCCATAATATTGGTCCAGCCAATAAATAACATTCTAAAGACCATAATGGCAATGGCATGCCGCGCCTCTTGGAAGTCTTGACCCAAGAAAAAATTGACAAAATCTTTGTTAACAATTAAAATACCAGCAATCATCGGAAATATCACTAAATTATATACCAAGAAGGACATTTCATGTAGTTTATTAACTGCTTTTTGATTCCCCAATGACAACAGATTAGATACCCTCGGTAGCATAACACTTCCTAGGGAAGTCACAATCGTCAACAAAATATTTAAAAGCTTGAGAGCCTGATCATAAATCCCTACATCAGTTGTTGAAGACAAGGCACCTAACATGGTCCGATCCAAGGTGATATAGAGTGAAATGGCAATCTGGGGTAAAAACAATAAAATAACTGGTTTAATATGCCGCTTAGCATAAACTATATCTAGATGAGGTCTGCCAATATGTTCTCTAGCCGGAAGCCACATGCTTAACTGTCCTAGCAAGTCATAAACAACCAGCAGGATAATATACAGATATAAATCCGATGGCTTTTTTACAAAGATAAAAACGGAAGCAACGCCTAGGAGTTTAACAGCTGTATTCCGAACCGTGATTTTTTTAAAATCTTCCATCCCTTGAAAAAGCCAGGAAATATCTAGGCCTCTAGAAAGTAAACTGAAGCCCAAAATATAGGCTATCAGATTATTCATGGACGGAATGAGTAGGCATGTAGCTATGTAAAGAACAAGCGCTAAACAAGTCGCCAAGACTTGCAAACTATAGATCCCCCAGAAAGTTTTCTGAACATTTTTGCGATGCCCTGAAATCTCCTTAGTCCCATAATTGGCCACTCCAAGTGTCGCTAAAAGTATAAAATAGGTCACTATTGAGTTGTAGTATCCGTAGGAACCTAAGTCATTGGACGAGAAAACTCGAGTGATATAAGGTGTAGTAATGACTGGCAAAACGATTACTAGCAACTGATAAGATAGATTATATAAATAATTTTTTAATACTCTCACACGGAGTTCCTCGTTTTAGATTTCTTTGATACAAGGTCGGCTGCTGGCAATGCTGCAAATAAAATAAACATAAAAATATTGTAAGACGGACGAACCCAGAAGGCTTCAAACATACAGTTGACTGCAATCAAGGACAAAGCTGTTAAGAGCAAATACTCTCTCTTTTGATAGAGTTTCCAAGACTGAAATATATAGAGTAAAACCAAGATAATGACTGGAATCATCCCATAAGTAAACAGCATCTGGACATAAGAAGAATCAACATAGTCATAACTCAAAACAGTTTCCGTCTTTCCGCCGTAGCCAATAAAGGAAATCCCCCGAATACCAAACCACTCTAAGCCATACTTCTTAAACGCTTCATGCCCCAAGTGCAACCGCATATTGGTAAAATTATTCAAGGCAACATATGTTGGATTCGACCAGCTAAAATTTTGAGAGAGATAAATCATTAGCGAAGATGCCAAACCAGATGATAACGGCAAGAAAGCCATTAGCCAAGACTTCAAGTCTTTTCTATAATAAAAATACAGAAAAACAAGAGACATTAACGCAATAGAGGCCGCATTTAAACGAGCATCACAATATTTAATAATGAAAAAAGCTAACCCTAAACCAGATACAGTACGCAAAAAAATAAATTTTTTTCTTAACAGATAGGAGACAGCAGTATAGAGATAAAAACAGTGAGAGGCAAAATCTGTCGGATAAATAAATCCAAAAGAGTTTCGAACCACTATTCCTGTTGAACGGTACTGTGCAAACTGGAGATTAGGAATCACATCTAACAAGGACAGCAAAACAGCCATGACTATAAAAAAGCTACTTACTCCAACGTAAATCCTTAAAACACTTTCCATATCCGCCTTGTAAAGAAGGACGACTAAAAGCATATACATAAGAAAATTGAGATTCCCTGCATTAAAATAAACCAACAATCCAGATGAAAACAAAATAGTTGCTATCAGTAAGTAACTTAAAGAATAGTGGTTGATATAGCGAAAACGAAGGAGCAATAAAAAAATTGCAAAAAAAGGAGCTGAATTTGAAATCCTTGGTAGAATAGTTGTCAACATAGATGTATTAAACATATCAAGCGAAATAATAAGAATTAAAACCGCCCCTATCAGTAATTTATCTCGTTCTATCCTTAACATTTTCTTTTTCCTTTTCTAATCTCTGAATCATTCAGTCGTTTATTGCTTCCACTTTTTAAAGTAAAAATAGAGGTGTGGATACCTACTAATCAAAATATATAGAATCTTACGTTTCTTACTAACTCTAGCATTCTTCAAGACAAGCGACAAATAAGGTCTCGTCTTCTCCTGAAGGCGCTTGAACTCTGCCGGATTGCCATCCTGAATCATCGTAAAAATAAGAAGACTACCCGTAAAGAAGCGAGAAATAATGGCTTCTTGGAGTTCAGAACTCTCAGGATCGATCTTATTCACGACCTCTTTTAAATGATCAATTGCTTCGTAAAACTCATATTGTTTTGGCGTGAAAGCCGAGGCAGTAATGCTACCTGGTCTATGGTAATAATGGTAAATCGGAAGATGGTACAAGGCCACGGATTGGGCTTGATTGAGATGCTCGCTGATAACATAGAGGTCTTCGTAGATACGCCCCTTGGGGAAGGGAGTTTTTTCAAGTAGTTCTTTCCGATAGAGTTTACCACAAGCAGAGACCGTTACAAGGTCCCCGTAAAGCATCTCAGTTAGAGCCTTTGCCTTGTTGTAGACCTTAACTTGGTCTAGATCAAGCTTTTCAAAGTGAAAATTTTGAGAACGATCATAGTGAGCTGTCGGCTCTACTTTACAACTAACCATATCTGCTTGGGTACGACGTTGTAGCTCTGCTAGCAGTTCTAAGGCGCAAGGTTCCAAATAGTCGTCCGGATCAAGGAAGGTAATCCAGTCACCCTTGGCTTTCAAGACCCCATAGTTACGAGCATCAGACAATCCACCATTCACCTTGTGGTAGCTAGTCACCCAATCATACTGCTGGGCATACTGGTCACATAACTGTCCTGATCCATCACTCGAACCATCATCAATCAAGAGGACTTCCATATCCTTGTAAGTCTGATTTTCCAAGCTCTCCATAGCATAATGAAGATAGTTCTCCACATTGTAAACAGGTACAATTACCGAAATCATGTTTCCTTTTCTTTCTTAGTTTTACAGTTTAAATCTCAAATGAGCTTTTCTCTGGAAGAAGTTGATCCATAGACTTGATGAAGTCTGCCATCACCTGCTCCTCGTCTTGAATGTTAAATCCATCATTGATACACATAATTTGGTATTTCCCAGAGTTTATCAAGCTCCAAAAATCTGATCCAGCATTATCTAGGGAAAAAAGACCACCTAATTTAGGATTTCCGACAGCGTATTGACCACTGGCAATCTGCCAATACTTAAAGAGCCAAACATTGGTATCAGAAGGATTTCTAAAGCGACTTGCTGAGGTTTTTTCCAAGATAGCTTTTTCCTTTTCCCATACCAAGTCCATAGTTGATTTTAGTAGGGGATAGGGCAGGTGACTCTCCCAGAAACCACAGATAAACTGACTGTTTCTATATAGAAGTGACTTAACGATATTCTTTAATCCCTGCTTAGGATCAAAGAATTGGCCATTCTTCAAAATTTTATTTCGAGTGAAATAACTGGTGACAATCTCCATGTCATTAATCTGGAAATTCCCCGTCCCATATCGCTCAGGAATAATCGGGGACAGAGCCGTATTATATTTAGGCAATCCTTCTTCTGAAAAGAAGTCTGTTGACTCAATCGGAGATGTCAAATACATGTCATCATTGAAAAAAACAAAATGCTCAGAGAGCCCAGGAATTCGATGGATATTGCTTTCAATCGGATTAGCAGAAAAAACTGGCAGGTAGTCCTTGCGGATAATCTCTGTATGATCTACCAAAACCAATTTATCACTATTTATATCTAACCAGCTTGGCTTTTGCTGGTCGGTCACGAGGTAGACCTTATTGACCCAAGGAGCAAATTTTTCAACTCCTCTAAACCAATATTTAAAGGTCCCCCATTCTCGGTAAGCCTTGACTGAATTCATACTCTGTTTAGAAGTATTAACCGAGCCATCATAGCTTGATTTTTTTTCTTGCCACACAGGATCATTGCCATCAACCCAAGTAACAACAAAATCTATTTTATTCATAACTAATCTTTTCTATCTGTTTTATACAACTCCGAAAAGTTCTTGATATAACTCTCCAAAGAAAACAGCTCTTTTTGCCTCTGATATCCTACTCGCCCAAATTTTTCTCTTTTTTCAGAACTATCTAGTAAGAGAGAAATGGCATTAGAAAGTTCTTGAGGACGATTTGGTTTGACTAAGTAACCACTTTTGTCATCTACTACCATTTCAGCTATTCCCCCATTGTTATAACCAACAACTGGTTTTGAACAAGCCATGGCTTCTAGGACTACTGTAGGTAGGGAATCAGGTTTTATACTTGGTAAGACAAAGATATCAAACATATTATAAAGTTCAGAAGTCTTATCGTAGTAATCAATACGATGAATTTGTGACACAACAGATGAAGAAGCTATTCTCTTATCTAGTTCTTCTAAGCGCCATTCTTCACCAGGAAAAACACCTCCAGCTAGGAAAGCCACCGCTTGCTCATTCTTTTCCAAAAGTGGCTCGACTGCTTCTATGAAATCATTTTGTCCTTTGATAGCATTGACCCGACCAATCATGCCAATCACAAGTGCATCTTGCGCAATGTCAAATTTTTCACGAATAGAAGACGCATCCATTGGATAATAGACAACATTATCGACACCGTTATAAATCACTTCCACTTGGCTATCTTTGATAAAGGGAGACTGCTTGATATGATTAGCGACCGCTTGGGACACCGTCACAATCTTGTCTGCATATCGTCCCATGAGCATATTGATAAAGTCAGAAATAGCTTTGGGTTTGACGATAATCTCATGAACATGCCAAATCAAAGGCAGCTTGAGCTTGCGTTTCAAATAGATGCCCTCCAAAACAGCCGCTGTATTATTGTGAACCATATCTATACTGTGTTCTCGAGCATAGAGGGCGATTTGCTTAGCATAGAAATGATAAGAGCGGATATAGTCTACAATGCCTTTGGGATTAAAATACTTCCTTCGTAAAATCGGATAATCCAACACACTGACCTGAGCCCCAACCTGACGCAAGGCCTCGACTAAAACACCATCATTTGGCAGGATGACATGAGCTTCAAATTCTTTGGAATCCAATCCTTTGATCAATTCCAATAAAACCTTATCTGCTCCATACATTTCTGCACCAGCATGCAAGTATAAAATCCGTTTCATTCCCTATCCTTTAAACACTTCTTCATAATCTGACACAATCTTTTCCCATGTGAAAGCTGAGAGGATTCTTTGACTTGACTTGAAATCCAAGTCAGTTATTGCTGCCTGATCAAATCCTTCTACTTCCTCAATGACACGAGCCAACTCATCTTTTTTCCAATAAATGGCCCCGTCTTCACCAACCTCACGGTTAAAGCCAACATCCAATAAGAGATTTAATTTAGTAGATGCCAAGGCCTCCAAAAGAGACGGATTTGTTCCGCCAACTTCGTGGCCATGAAGATAGGCAAATGCATTCTCCCGAATGTACTTGAGCAATTCTTGATCATAAACTGTTCCAACAAATTTAATCCTTGGATCTTTATCAAATCCTGTGTCTTTGAGCAGCTGATTGTAAAACTTGTTTTCTTCAACATTGGTAATCAGGACAAAGTCTTTTTTAGAATGAGATGCCATAGCCCCCTTAATCATGGCTTGATAGTTATTTTCTGGCACAAAGCGCCCAACAACTAAGTAATACTCATTCTCAGCAATATCTTTTTCCTGATACCATGATCGAACTTTGTCTTCGTTAGCAGACAACTCAGATCTGCTTGTATCTGTCCCATAGGCAACGTAAGTTGTCTTTGGAGCATATCTCACATAGTCTGCTTTTATGTAAGATTCGATATTCTCACTATCACAAACTAAGAGATCTGCATGCTTAACCATCAGTGCTTCAGAAATTTTCCAATACTTGCGTACTGGCATGCTCCATTTAGCTCGCAGCCATTCATGACCATCGGGATTGACAAGGAGCTTGCCGCCCAGTGCTTTGATTTTCTTTTTGATGTTTCCGATAAAAGGGCCAATTCTACAAGCTAGAACGTAGAAAATTGGCTCAGAATCTTGATTCTGCTCAGCTAGCTCAATAGCCTTATTTAGCGCAGCAATATCGTAGGCAATCGCTCGAGCTGAGCCAATTTTAGGCACATCTATGTTGTAACATATAGCTCCATTATACTCGAAAGTATCCTCTAAAATCCCAGACTTGGCTGAATTCTCCCTCATACAAGCCACATAGTACTGGATATTAGAATTTTTCTGGCAGGCGGTCAGCTTCTCAACAAAGGTCTCAAATCCACCATATTTAGCTGGGATACCTTTAGATCCCACGATATAGACTGACTTTTTCATACTCCTCCTAACTCCGAAAAACAATTCCCCCTACTTTGCTCCATCTCTAGCCAATACGACTCTAAATGTCTTTAGCAAAATTTTGATATCTGACCAAATCGTCCATTCATCTATATAAGCAACATCCAAGCGTACCACTTCATTAAAGTCTGTAATTTGACTACGGCCGCTAACCTGCCAAAGACCTGTGATTCCTGGCTTAAAACTAAGACGCCGTTTTTGCTCTGGTGTATATTGCTCGTACTCATCCACAGTTGGCGGTCGTGTCCCAACCAAGCTCATATCCCCAATTAAAACATTATAAAACTGTGGCAGTTCGTCTAAGCTGGTTTTACGGATAAAGCGGCCGATAGGCGTAATCCGTGGGTCATTATTGACCTTAAACATACCTCCAACCATCGTATTCTGCGCCAACAAATCTTTTTTCCGCTCTTCAGCATCAGTGTACATAGACCGGAACTTATAGAACTTGAAACGACGCCCATTCTTCCCAATTCTCTCCTGGACAAAGATAGCAGGTCCACCATCCTTCTTGATAAGCGGAACTAAAACAAGAGCAGCCAAACCACAGAAGAAGAGACCAACCAGAGCACCAATAATATCCAGCGTGCGTTTTGCTAACACATGGCCATACTTGTAAAAGTTTGTTGAAAAAGTGACCACACTCAAGCCTGCAACTTCTCGAACCCGTTTCTCTCCCATAGAGATAAAATCGAAAACATTGATATTGACAGAAACATCGATTCCCATTGCTTCAAACTGTGAAATAAATCCTTCAATGTTATATTCCTCATTTGGCAGGTTGATGAACACTTCGTCCACTACTTCACGCGTTGCAAATGAAACGATTTTTTCTTTAGGAACGATTTTTACATTGGGATTGCTAAACGGAGCATCATCTAGCAAAGACACCGCAACAATCCTGCCCCCTATATCGAATGATTCTTGCAGGCGTTCAAAGACCTTATCCAGAGAATCGCCTGTTGTAATCAGAAAAACTCTTTTACTATTTTTCAAGTTTGGATAAACAGTCTTCTGATAACGTTTAAAAGCCAAATTGACAAAATAGACTAGCGCTGCATTTACAATGACAAAGTAAATAAGCCCTCTTCGAGAAATAGAAAAACTATCTTGCATCATGAAAGAAGCAAAACTAATTGCCAAACTATAAAAAATACTATATCTCACAGTGAAAATAAACTCTTCTAAATAGCCTCGCTTCAGGATGTCATAGCAAAAATCGCTGGCATAAAAAGCAATGACATGCAAGAATGCAAGCACTAAAATACTGTGCTGATTGATTTCCGTTTCCCTTAAAGGACTCACTAAAAATCCCGTAAAGAGTACAGCAAAAAGCTGAACAAAGGCAAGTTCTGCCTTTTGAAATTCCTTCCTGTCTCTAAACATAATAATCTCCCAATTATCCTAAAACTCTTTAATCCCTATTATTTCCCATAATTGCCATAGCTGCCGTATCCCCCATAAGTTCCGTAGGCACCATAGCGTTCCAAATCAATGTTATATTTATTGAGGACAACACCCAAAAAAGGAGTTCCCGTTTGTTCCAACTGCTCTTTAGCTTTCATGACTGCTTTTCGTTTGATATGGCCTGCTTGTGTCACCAAGAAGCTGGCATCGCATTTCTGAGCGATGATAGCCGCATCAATGACCAGACCAATCGGTGAAGTATCCACAATGATGTAGTCATAACGAACACGCAAGTCCGTCAAAAGTGCTTCAAACTGCTTGCTTTGCAAAAGCCCCGTCGGATTAGGTGATACCGGACCAGACAAGATCACATCTAGGTTGTCCAGATCTGTATCGTTGATGACTTCATGCAGGGCAGCCTGTCCTGACAAATAGTCCGTCAGTCCTGATACTTTTCTCTGACTGCTAAACACACCGGACATGACTGAGTTGCGGATATCCGCATCGATCATCAAGGTCTTATGACCAGCTCTGGCAAAGGCGGCCGCGAGATTCACTGAGGTTGTAGACTTTCCTTCATTTGCCGTCACCGAGCTTATTTCGACCATCTTGATATTGGCGCCGCTCAGCTGTACATTAGTGCTCAGAGCGTTGTAGTATTCCTCGGTTAGTTTGACAAGGTTTCTTTTTTTCCTAACTAATTCTAAGGTTGCCATTTTCTCTCCCTTACATTCTGTTCATATCTGGGATAACGCCCAACAGCGTCAAGCCCATGACTTCTTCAATGTCCTCTGGCTTCTTCACCCGATCATCCAGGATTTCGACAGCGATGATAAAGATCGACATCAGGACACTGCCCCCTAAAAATCCTAAGATAACATTACGCCGAATATTTGGTGAAGAAGGCTCTGCTGGGACTGTTGCTTCTTCCAAAGTTGTCACATCAGAAACTTTTGTCACCTCGATGATTTTCTCAGCAGCGATATTACGAAAGGCATTGGCAATGCGAGCCGCTTCCTCTGGATTGTCATCTTTAACTGTAATCGAAACGATACGAGTATCCGCCGGAACGGAAACTGTGATGTGACGCGTCAGCTCTCTTGGTGACGTTTGCAGTTTCAGCTCACTAATTGCCTGTGATAGAACCGCCTGTGACAGAATGATTTCCTTAAAGTCCTTAACGAGGTAAGACCCTGCCTGCAAGTCCTGATTAGTCAAAGCTGCCTGCGTTTCGTTTTGACGGCTGACCACATAGATGCGTGTGGTACTCTGATACATTTTCTTAGCAATAAAGACGCTGTAGCCAAAAGCCAGCAAAGAAAAGAGCACCGCTCCCAATACGATGGTAAATTTCTTCAGCCATAAGGCTCTCAGCAAGGACAGAATATCGATTTCTACGATTTGCTTTTCTTGTTTTTCCATTTTTCCCCTAAATCAATTCATTTTTCAATAATAATGCTTGGTTGCCGCCAAAGAGAGCTTCTGCCCGGCGGGAACCGTATTTTTTAGCGACGATGTCAAAGGCCTCCTTCATAAAGGGCGGTCTCTGACTTAGATTGTGCATGTCGCTGGCAACAAAGTGGACCAAGTCCTTCTCCAAAAAGAACTGAGCCCGTTTTTTCATAAATTTATGCGAGTCTCCAAGCAGCTTAGGCTTTAGAACACTGGAGCTGTTAATCTGAGTATAGCAGCCCATATTAATGAGTTCCTGCACCTTCTTTTCATCATTTTCCAGGCAGTGATAGCGCTCAATATGAGCCACGACCGGTGTCAGACCTAGGCGCAGAATCTGAGCCAAGCCTTTATGGATGTCCTTATAAGGAGTTGCCATGCTAAACTCAATCAGCACATAGCGTGTGCCAGCTAGACTAGGGAAAATCCCCTTTTCCAACTTATCCGCCACATCACTGGTGTAGTAAATCTCTGCCCCATAGAGAACCGTCAAGTCAGGCGCCACAAGCTCTGCCAGTTCTTTTACCATTTTAAAGTTAGAGCTAATGGTCTCTTCAGGCGTTTCAAACATGCCCTTTCTGCGATGAGAAGTAGAGATAATAGTCCTAACTCCCTGTCGATAGCTTTCTTCCAGCAGTTTTTTGGAATCCTCAAAATTCTTAGGACCATCGTCCACATCAAAGATAATATGAGAATGGATATCAATCATGGTGTTTTCCCTTCCATTACCTGCTGAATCGCTGCCTTAGCATTATCAAGGCTTTCTGGCTGGATTTCCATCATGTAGAGATTGGAATCTGGCATAGCGTAGGATGGTAGATCCATACGACCGTTTCCGCTGATGGCTTGTGACTGAACTTGATAGCTTCCACCTGACTCCAGCTGGGTATTGACCAGATTCATAAGAACAGGCAGCTCCATATTGGTCTGGATAGAGTCCTGCAAGCCGGAAATAATCTCGTTGTAGTTCTTCAAAGCACTGGTTGAAGTCAGCTTTTTAATGACTGCTTCGATAACCTTTTCTTGATTTTTTCCGCGGTCATTGTCGCCCCCCTGAAGAGAGTAACGCTCGCGAACAAAGCCTAGTGCCTGATCTGAGTTCATGTGGACTTTCCCTACTGGGAAATGATGATTGCCATGTCGGCTGGTAAATTCTTGGTCATTTTCAACATCAATCCCTCCCAACAGGTCTACCAGCTTGAGGAAGGAAGTGAAGTTCAGACGAACATAGTAGTCAATGCGAATACCGTAAAGATTTTCCAGCGTGTGGACAGAAGCATCTACTCCGTAAATCCCTGCATGGGTCAGCTTGTCCATCTGTCCGCCTCCTCCATCTGCAATCGCCACATAAGAATCACGAGGAGTTGTCGTCAAGAGGACTTTCTTGGTCTTGCGATTGACCGTCATGATGATATTGACATCTGAGCGAGAGACAGATGAAATCGAGCCATAAGTATCGATACCGCTGACATAGATATTGAAGACATCCGCATCAGCAGCATCGCTGCGCTTGCCGGTCTCTACTTGACGGGTAATTTTATAAGTATAGATTTTCTTTATCTTTGAAGCATAGTCAGCATCGTGAGAAGCCAGCATATCTCCAAATGAGCTGTTGAGGGTAATGGCCTCAGTCTCTTGATTGATGAGGGCCTTGTAAGCTGCGATATAAGACGAGCTGTTTTCCACTGTGAGTTCTGTCTTTTTAGTCTTCTTGATGTGATCCAAAAGAGCCGCTACATTGTCCTTGTCCCCATTTTCAGTCGGAGCTGTCAGCTTCTTCAGCTGAGTCACATCTGATTTATCGCTGTCTGTCCGGACATAAACCGCCATTTCAATTTCTGAGTAATTTGAAGTGGAGTTCACACCTCTAGACAAGTCCATCAGCTCCTTGACCCCGTACATAGCTCCTGAAGATACCAGTAAAGTCACAAGCAAAAGTAAGGTTGTCAGAACTTTGAACTTATTTTTCCATACAAAGAAGGCTGCCAGTAAAATAACAGCCGCCAAAAGAGCAGACAAAATAAGGTTCAGGTGATGAAACGCCAGAACATTATTTTTAAATATAGAAAAAACAAGCAAACCTGAAACCAAGCTTACCAATGTCAGTAAAGCTGCATTAAAGAGCCTAAGCTTCTTCCCCTTTTTAGAAGCAGGCACATTTCTCCTATGTTGATTCATAATTCTCCCTTTTTCTCCCCTGAGATATAAATACATTTTATTATATCATAAATGCATTATGATACACTAAAATATTTAAAAATATTTTAGTTTTTTCCAAAATTTGTTGACAAAAAAGGACAGTCTGTATTAATTTTCGGTAAATTCTTTCTTCCTTCTCGAAAAACCAATATTTTATACTGTTTTTGACAATAGAAAAAAGAGGCAAAACCTCTTTTATATCAGTATTTTGCTTATTTTTTAAAGCATCTTATCCCTGTCAACTTGCTCATAGGCTTGGAGGCCATCATTAAGCTTGTCCCAGATGACTACCTGGTCTGACTGAAGGGACTTCTGCACATCAATGATGCGCTGATTGGAAGAACCACGGAACTGTAGCATGAGATTCTTCTTGGTAAGGTCAAAACGGCCGTCCACCAGAATATCAATCAGACTCAGCAGCTCCAGCTTATCCTCCGTTTCCAGCATCATCTCTTCCCAGGTGTAGCCCGTCCAGGACCAGATATCCTTGTCCGGAAGTTCTCTCCGAATCCGCTTGACCAAGGGCAGGAGAATGCCTGTATTGAGAAAAGGCTCGCCCCCTAGGAGGGTAAGCCCCTGCACATAAGGCTCCGCCAAATCTTTCATAATCTGCTCCTCCAGCTCTTGGGTATAAGGAATGCCAGCGTTGAAGGACCAAGTTGCTGCATTATAGCAGCCCTCACAGTGAAACATACAGCCACTGACATAGAGGGAGTTGCGGACACCTTCGCCATCCACAAAGTTAAAGGCCTTATAGTCAATGATTCGCCCCTTGCTCAGCTCCTCACTTTTCCATTCTTGAGGTTTGGGATTGTTCATGACACCTCCCCATCTAACTCTATCCAGTAGCGCTGACTTCTGTCGATTGTATTTTCGTAAACACCGCCAGCAGATAGAATCGTGCGACGGCTGGCTTCGTTGTCTTCATCACAGGTAATCAGCACTCGTTCTAGTCCTTGTTTTCGAGCCTCTGCAAGTCCTAGCTCTAGCTGCAACTTAGCCAAGCCCTTTCTGCGTTGACTGGGCCGGATAGAATAGCCAATATGCCCACCCTCCACAAATAATTTGTCATTTAAGGACAAGCGTAAAGCTAAAAAGCCCAGAGGCAAGCCGGTCTCATCAAAGGACAAAAATTGGATTGCAGGAACCCAGCCTGCTGGCAAGTTTGCCACATCTTCCTTCCGTTCTACAATTTTCAACCAATCCTCATAATCCTTTGCTCGCTTCCAAGTGGAGCCCATGCCACCGTGCATATAGGATTTTGCAGCATCGAACTCCGCAATCATCTCTAAAATAGCATCTTTATCTTCCAAAGTTGGTCTTCTTAGCTCCATGTTCCCTCCTTAATTGACATCAATCCAGTAGCGCTCTTTTCCGCCTCGAACATCCTCTAAAGCTCCGCCATTAGCCAGAATCACTGCTCGGCTGGCAGCATTGTCACTATCGCAAGTCACTAGGACTCGTTTTATATTTTTACTTTTGGCTACTTGCAAGCCTTGTCGCAGCTGCTCTTTGGCCAATCCTTTCCCACGCGCAGACGGACGGATACTATAGCCGATATGCCCGCCTTCTTGAAGCAAATGGTCATTGAGCCGCAAGCGCAGATTGAGAAAGCCCACAGCCTGACCATCCGCAGCAAAAGAGATTAGTTGGATGTAAGGCACAAACCCTTGCGGCAAGCCTAGACCTGCCTCAGCTAGCTGAATAGTCTCCAGCCAGTCCTCGTAGACAAAATCCGCTCCGCCAAAGAAGCCATCCTGTCGGCTACCAGCCGCTTCAAAGTCAGCCAGCATCTCTAAAATCTTTTCCTTGTCTCCTAGTTCCGGTCGTCTCAGCTCCATAGTACCTCCTGATACGAAGAGAGTGAGGCCGCCTTGCGCCCCACTCTGACTTCTATTGTTTCTTGTTCTTTTCTAAAAATTGCTGACGCAGTTTGGCTAATCGTTCTTTTTTGCTGCTGCCGCCCTGCGAATGTTTTTCATGGAAACGCTGCACCTGAGCCTTTCCTTTGTCATCCAATTGATACTTTCCCATCTTAATTTCCTTCGTACTTAATAGTCGAGCCATTCATGTGCTTGACCCGAGCTGATATTTCCTTGTGTCGGCCATTGACCATTGGACGGGCTTGTGGATTTCCTAAGTAACCGCAAGTCCGCTTGACTACATCGACCGTCTTGGGATCGCTGTTGCCACAGTTTGGACAGGTGAAGCCCCGCTCGGTCGGTGTGAAGTCCCCCTCAAAGTTACACTTGTAACAGCGGTCAATCGGTGTATTGGTTCCCAGATAGCCGACCCGGTCATAGGCATAGTCCCAGACAGCTTCCAGTGCCTTGGGATTTTGCTGCAACACAGGATATTCACAGTAGTGGATAAAACCGCCTGAGGCTCCCACTTCTGGATAAATCTTCTCAAAGTCTAGCTTTTCAAAAGGCGTTGGATTCTTGCGCACATCGTAGTGGAAGGAGTTGGTATAGTATTCCTTGTCAGTAATATCCGGAACGACCCCAAACTTCTCTGTATCCAAGCGACAGAAACGGTCGGTCAGGCTTTCAGATGGCGTCGAGTAGACAGAAAAATGATAATCATACTGCTCGGACCACTCTTCCACCCGGCGCTTCATATCTTTGACAATGGCAATCGTAAAGTCCTTGGCTTCAGGATTAGTCTCCCAATTACCGCCGTAAAAGACTGCTGCCACTTCATACAGACCGATATAGCCTAGAGACACCGTTGCACGACGGTGAGTAAAGAGCTGGTCTACCTGATCATACTTGCCCAAGCGTTGGCCAAAAGCCCCATACTGATAAAGAATCGGTGCATTGGCTGGACTGGCTTCCTTGGTCCGCTCCACACGGTAGACCAAAGCATCTTCAGCGATATTCATCCGCTCGTTAAAGAGTTCCCAGAATTTATCCAAATCCCCCTCGGATTCAAGCGCAATCCGTGGCAGATTGACAGTAACGACACCTAGATTCATACGGCCGGAGTTGACTTCCTGGCCATTTTCATCCTTCCAGCCTTGCAGGAAAGAACGGCAGCCCATCGGCACCTTGAAAGAACCAGTCAAGTCGATAATCTTGTCATAGGAGAGGACATCTGGATACATGCGTTTAGTGGCACACTCCAGAGCCAGTTCTTTGATGTCATAGTTAGGCGTTCCCGGCTCGAGATTGAGCCCACGCTTAAGGGTGAAAATCAGCTTAGGGAAAATCGCTGTGCGGTGCTCGCTTCCCAGTCCCTTGATACGGATATTGAGAATGGCCTTCTGAATTTCCCGCTCAAAACGATTGGTTCCCAGACCAAAGCCCAGTGAGGTAAAAGGAGTCTGACCGTTAGAGGTAAAGAGAGTATTAATCTCATACTCCAGCGACTGCATGGCATCGTAGATGTCCTTCTTGGTCTTCGCCCAGGCGTATTCTTCCTTCCTATCTGGTAAAACCCATTGCTCCGCATCCTTGAGATGCTTTTGATAATTAAGCTCAGCATAGGGCGCCAAGACCTCATCAATTCGGTCCGCTGAGCAACCTCCATACTGACTAGAAGCTACATTGGCAATGATTTGCGAGATTTGCGCTGTTGCGGTCTGGATAGACTTGGGACTCTCTACTTCTGCATTGCCAATCTTGAAGCCATTTTTCAACATGCCGTCAAAGTCAATCAAACAGCAGTTAGTCATCGGTGTATAAGGACTGTAGTCCAAATCATGGTAGTGGATGTCCCCCTTTTGGTGGGCATTGGCCACATGAGGCGGCAACATCTTAAGGCCGATGGATTTGCCAACAATCCCAGCTGTCAAATCCCGTTGGGTATTGAAAACATCACTGTCCTTATTGGCATTCTCGTTGACTACCGTGCGGTCTTTGTTGAGGAGCTTGTCAATAGTAAAGTTGATATCAGTCGCTTTTGAGCGCTCAAAATCCCGTTGGGTGCGGTAAGTGATGTAGTTCTCTGCAATGGCATATTCCTTGGCATTCAAAAGCTCATGCTCAACGATGTTCTGAATCTCATAGATTTTGACATACTTAGCGAAGCGACTGCTGATTTCTGCCACAATGCGGTCTGTGATAGCTTCTAGCTTGGCTTCCAGCATTGGATTCAGCGGACCGACTTCCTGAGCCGCCCGCACCATAGCCTTATAAATCTTTGACACATCAAAAGCCACTCTGCGGCCATCCCGCTTCTCCACATAAATCGCTGGAGCAGTTTCAAACTTCTCTTCCCTTAAAATCATCACGAACACTTCCTTTTCTCTGCCCTTAGGACAAATCAAGTCTCTTTAAACCTATCGCTTGCGAAGAAATTTCCAAGAAATCTCCGACAGCAGTTCATCCAAAGAACAGTATTTTATAAATAAGTCGATACAAGACTCATTATAGCACGTTAAAATTAAAAATCAATATGTTGTGGCAAAAAAGTTATTTTTTCTTTTTATACACAACATATTGATTTTTTACTACTTAAGTTGATAAAGCTTGAAATGGTCGAGTTTGAGGTCAGATTCCTTATAATTTTTGGAAATTAGCTGTTTCGCATCCGACAGCAGTTTGACATCATTGTTGACCAAAATATACTTGGGCTGGCTGTTTTCAAGTCCATTCTGAAGACCCAAACGATTTTCAGCCGTTCCCACATACAAAGTTGGAGACAAGAGAGAAACAGCTGATAGGCGGCCGCTCTTTTGATACAGACTAGCCGAGGTGTCCCAGGCATAGATGGTATCCCCATCCTTGGTCTTTTCCTTAATATACTGAGCCGCCTCGCTTCTTTCAGCAGATACACCGCTGGAAAGGATATACTCATTGACCAAAGGATAGCCAATCAGATAAAAGATGGCTAAGAGTGGCAGAAAGAACTGGCCTGAAAGATAAGAAGTCCACATGGTAGGCCGACGGCGATCCCGGCGGTGACGCCCTGGTGCTTGCTGCTTGCCTTTATTGAACCACAAAGCAAAAAGAATCATGGCAAAAGGCAGGGTAGGAAGCAGTTGATAGCTGCCCTGATCTGGCAGGATAAAAGCTGCAAAGACAGTAATGAAGAGCCCTAGCAGACCGATAAAGCGCAAGACGCGCAGGCTGGTTGCTTGCCCCTTTTCTCTTGAAAAGAGATTGGCACCCAAAGCAGAAATGAAGCCTAGACCAACCGTCAGTAAGCCATAATAAATCAAATTAGAAAGGCTATGACTGCCAATCAAGCTGATGGAATCCCAAGCATAGGTCACCTGACTGATAGCCTGGCCAAAGGTTTGATTGGCAACAGTAAAGTAGCCGATAGGATAAAAAATCACTGAGAAGCCAAAGAGACCAGCTAAAAGCTGATAGAAACCTCGAGCCGCACGCTTGGCTGCGATATTGTAGACCAAAAGCACCAGAGCAGTCAAAGAGTAGAAGACTAGGCTGGAAACCGGATCAATCATAAAAGCAAGAGCTCCGAAAGCTCCATATAGAATGAACTTTTCATCCTTGATTGAATCCTGCAGATAGCGCACCAAGAAAGATAGATTCCAAAAAATAAAGGGCAGAACAAAAATACTAGAGTAAAGACCGCCAAATCCAAGGGCAAAGACTAGCAAGTAAAAGAGCAACAAGAGGCTGCGCGATAGTTCCTGTTTAGACTGTAAGAGCACTAAGGTCTTGTGCAGGAAAAGTCCAGCCAGCCACAGAGCCAGCGTCTGAAAGACCATCCACAAAAGCTGGCCAAAAGCCAGACTACTGGTCCAAGCCATCAGATAGTAAAGCAGGCCACTGGTCCCATATATTTGCGAATAAGGCACCTGGCCCTGAGTCATGGCCCAGCCGGCATAGAGGTTCTGACTTTGTAAATTCGTTGCTAGATTGGTCAAAAAAGGATTGACGACACTCAGCAGGCTGATAGCCAAACTGCTCAAGAGCGTCAAAAAATAGGGCGTCGGCTCTGGCTTGGTGAATTTTTGCTCAGACCTTTCAGCCCTAGTCAGCTGCTCCTCTGAAACCTCTAAAACTTTTTCTTCCGTTGTATCATGCATATAAAATATTCTCCTTGATATCAGTCCCATCTAGTATATCAAATTCCTGTCCTCCTGTCAGCTTTCTCTTGACCCTTCTTCTGAGCATTATAGCTTCTAGCCAGCTCCTCCAATTCCCGAAAACAGCGATATTCTCTCGTTTCATAAGCAAGTGGCTGACTGGAAATTTTCTCCATTGTCATCTTAAAAAATTCCTTTATTTTTTACATTCGTAAAAACAGAGCAAAAATCCGCCCCCACATAAAAGCAAAAATGTCAAGAACACATCTCAGCACGATTAACAAAAGCACATGCAAAAAATCTAAAACTTCCGCCTCAGATTTTCTGTATATTGCTGCAGAATTTGCCTCCTTGGCATTAGAGCATAGGTGCAAAGAGCTGCATGATTTCTTTGATAAAGCGACGATACCAGCTGCTATCAAGATTTTCAGGAAGAATTTCCTCAGAAGCCTCAAAAATGGCTTCAAAATCTTCCTTGATAGCTGGGATACTCTCCGTATGATACATCAGGACTGCATTTTCATAATGGTGCACCAGACTGCGGTAGTCAAAGTTAATCGTCCCTACCACAGCAAATTCATCATCGGCCACAACATTCTTGCTGTGGATAAACCCTGGCGTGTACTCAAAAATCTTAACCCCCGCTTCCATCAGATCCGGATAGGCTCCGCGGGTAACAATCTGAATCAGCTTCTTGTCCGGAATGAAAGGAGTCACGATGCGGACATCCACTCCCCGCATAGCAGCATTCTTGATATCCTCCGTCAGGTCATAGTCAATAATCAGATAAGGCGTGGTAATGTAGACATAGTCCGTAGCCTGACTGATGATATTTTGATAGACCGTTTTGCCAACCTGACCCTTATAAATAGGCTTAGGCCCGCTACCATAGGGAACGTAAAGCCCTTTGCCTTCGACAGCTTTATTTTCTAGATGGTACTTGTCAAAGTCTGTGATTTCCCCACGGTTGATATACCAGTTCATGAGAAAGAGCCGCGTCAGAGCCTTGACTGCCCGACCTTCCAAGCGGACACCGCCATCTTTCCAGTGGCCAAAACGGACGATATGATTGATATACTCGTCAGCCAGATTGATGCCGCCAGTATAGCCAACCTGACCGTCAATGACCAAAATCTTGCGGTGGTCACGATTGTTATAGGATACCGTCATTCGCGGAATCACCTTGTTAAATTTATAAGCCTCGATGCCCATCTTGCGCAGCTTACGCGTATAATCGCCCGGCAAAGTAGCCATGCAGCCAATATCATCATAGAGCAGTTTGACTTCAACGCCTTGCGCAGCTTTTTCGACCAAGATTTCCAGAACACTGTCCCACATCAGCCCTTCATCAATGATATAAAACTCCAGAAAAATGAATTTCTCAGCAGCCCGCAGGTCAGCCAGCATGGCCTCAAACATCTCCTCACCGATGGGAAAATAGCGAGAAGCTGTACCGTCATAGACATCCGCATTATTGTCCATACTCAGCAGTGATTTGATAATACCGTAGGCTGACTTGTTTTCCTTTTTCAGCTGAACACGGAGTTCATAGCTATTGTCCTCTCGAAATTTCATAGAGTCCATATTTTCCAGCTGAATCATTTCTTTTTTAGACAGTCGTCGCTCGCCAAACATCAGATAGAGCAGGAAACCAAAGACCGGCACCACGGCAATCAAAAGCCAGGTCACCTTACTCTCGGGCGGCATATTGCGGTTGACAATGGCTAAAATGGTTCCGATATACAAGAACACAATCATTACTACTGACAGCCAGTTGGGTGCAATCTCATTAAAATAGAAGAACGCAACAAAGACAAAGACCAGCTCCAGCAGCATAATAATGATGCTGAAGCCGTATTTTGACATTAATAAGCGGAATTTCCTGAAAGTCATACACTCTCCTATCTCATTGCATATATTCTAGTATATCAGTAAAACTGCCTTAAAACAACGTTTATATCAATGCAAATCGTATTTCTGGCTGATGAAAAACCAAGAACAGTATTTGAAGACCGCTATCCTCAAAATTTCACTACAAGATTACAACTGATAAAAGGAAAAGCCCTATTCAAGACAGGGCTCTTTCATCATTGTTTCGTAAAGACCAGTGTGTCATCATCATAAGGCTCTTGGGAAAGATCCTCAATTGTCAGCTGATTGCCCTCAATGCGATAGCGCTTGACATCATCTCCAATGACCATAGTCTGGTTGGTAGCATCAATCTGAACCTGTTCAATTTCCTGATCACCATCCGCTTCGACCTTGGTTAGCTGGCCAGTAGTGCCCGAAATCTGCAAGGTCAGCTGATCGCCTTCATGACTTGTCTGGTAGCTGCCATCCAGCTCACCATTGGCTGCTTGCTCAGAAGCGGATGCTGAAGCAGATGAGCTGCTATTGGCAGCACTAGACGAGCTAGCTACCGACGAAGACTCTGCTGGCTTGCTGGAAGCGACTGACTGAGACTGAGAGGAAGGTGCCGTCTGGTTCTGATTAGAACCGCAAGCTGCCAAGGCCAAAATAGCCGCAGCAGTTAGACCTGAAATCATTAACTTTTTAGAAATTGCCATAGTATTCTCCTTTTTCTTCTGTCTTTATTGTACCAAAGCAGGACTCTGGCGGTCAATTTATAAACTTGTCAAATAAGCTCTGACTTCTGCAATAAAATAGAGGGAGCCCGTAATGAAAAGTAGCTGATTAGCGTTTTGCCTCTCCTGAAAATTCTGAATAAGCTGCCGATAATCCTCTATATATGAGAAGCCTTCCACGTCAGCTTGACCAAGGGAATCTCCATCAGAAAAGGAAGTAACCGTCAACTGAACATCTGGCAGAGCCTCTCGCAGATAAACCAGCATAGCGCTATAGTCCTTACGCTTGAGAGCACCGAAAAGAAGCAGGCACTCTTTGTCATTCTGGCTTTGGATAAACTCTACTAACCTCTCCAGCGCAGGAAGATTATGAGCCCCATCTAGATAAATACCTGGACCGGCTTCTTCCAAGCGCCCTGCCCATCGAGTCTCCTGCAAGCCCGTCCGAATCCTAGCAGAATCTATTTTCCAGCCCTGCTGCTGCATGAAGAGCAGGAATGCCTGCAGGGCCAGCGCTGCATTGTCCTCCTGATAGCCTCCCTTGAGACCCAGTTCAAGATTGGATAGGGTCACAGTCAAATTGGAAAAAGTCTGATTTGCCAGAGAAAAATCGCGATCATACTGATAGAGTTCTATTCCCAGCTCCTCAGCTCTCTGCTCACAAACCAATCGTGCCTCCTCTGGCAGCGGTCCGATGACAGCTGGCCGCCCCGGCTTGAAAATCCCTGCCTTTTGCTCCGCAATCGCCGTCAAGCTCCTTCCCAGAGTCTCTTGATGGTCCAAGCCCACAGAGCTGATGACCGCAATATCTCCCCTAATGACATTAGTCGTGTCCAAGAGTCCACCAATCCCTACCTCAATCAAGGCCAAATCCACTGCCTGCTCCTTGAAATAGAGAAAAGCAATCAAGGTCAGAATTTCAAAATAGGACAGCTGGTCATGGCTTTTGAGCAGTTCTTGCTCCATCTTTTGCACCTGCTGACCTAGACGAATAAAGTCAACCGAAGCAATCGGTTGGCCGTTGATACAAATCCGATCATGAATACTAATCATGTGGGGCGAGGTGAAACTTCCTGTCTTGCGACCATGCCCCGCAAACAGCTGACGCATAAAAGCAATAGTAGAACCTTTGCCATTTGTACCAGTTACATGAATCGTTGGATAGCTCCGCTCAGGATTCCCCAAAAGAGTCACTGCCTGCCGCATACGCCCTAGTCCCGAACGAAAGTTTAGACCAATTCGGCTGTTCAGCCATTCTTCAATTTCATTCATTTTCTTACCCAAAAAAGAGCAGCGAAGCAGAATTCAAATCTGAATTGCAACTCGCTCCTCTTTCTAATCTTTATGATACGAGATAGAAAATAGCCGAGCCTTGGCTACTTCCTTCTTCTGTCAAGTTTAACTAGCTTTTCGCCCACACTTGTCCATTTCTGGAAATGAGGCTAGGCCAGTCTTACTCTTCCATAAAGCTGTTGAAGACTTCTTCAATCATATCCCATTCAGCATCTGAGTCCTCTGGGATTGGCTGCAAGTCACCTTCTGTGCCATCTTCATTTTCGGTAAAGGAATAAGCTTGAATCTCAACCTCACCGTTCTCATCTTCTTCCGCATTAGCCGGAATCAAAAGAACATAATTCTTGCCAAACTCTTCCTTGCCGTCAATGGTCAAAAGAATCTCAAATAAAGTTTCGTTCCCTTGCTCGTCAACCAAGGTGATTAATTCACGCTCTTCATGCTCGTGGTCATGGTTATGATCATGTGTCATACTAGTGTCTCCTTCATTTCTTTTCTAAAAATTTCGATCCAGATAATTCTGCAAAATCAGCTGCGCGGCCAGCTTATCAATGACTTTCTTACGCTTGCTGCGGCTAATATCCGCCTGCTCCACCAGCATGCGCTCAGCAGCCACCGTCGTCAGACGCTCATCCTGATAGTCAACCGGCAGACCAAACAGCTCAGCAACCCGCTGGCCATAAGCCTGACTAGCCTCCACTCGAGGCCCGCTGGTATTGTTCATATTCTTAGGCAGGCCAATAACAAACTTATCAACCTGATACTGTTTAACCAGCTCGCCCAAGCGCTCTAGGCCAAATTCGCCCTTATCTTCATGAATCGGAATAATCTCCAGTCCTTGAGCCGTAAAACCAAGAGGATCACTAATAGCAACCCCAACCGTTTTTGAGCCCACATCTAATCCCATAATTCTCATTAGAGATCGACGCCTTGTCCTTTCAAATAATAACGAACCAACTCCTCAACAATCTCATCGCGCTCATATTTGCGGATTTGATTGCGGGCATTGTTATAGCGAGGTACGTACGCAGGATCACCACTGAGTACGTATCCCACGATTTGATTGATTGGATTGTATCCTTTTTCATTGAGCGACTTGTAGACATCGGTCAAAGTCTCGCTAATTTCCTTTTTATTTGAATCATCGAGATTAAAACGTACTGTTTCATCTGTAAATCCCACAATTACACCCTCTTTCTTTAGAATATCCCTATTATAGCATAATTATAGGCTTTTCACAAATTTAATTCACCCGAATTCTCCTAATTTTTCAATAAGCTTTAGCTAATATTTATCCGAAGTCTGGCTCTGAAATCCAGCAAAAATCCAGCTCTCTTCAGAGAACTGGATGGAAACTTGCTAATTTGAAGCGGGCACTTCCACACCGTCGCTTCCCTTAAACTTATTGAGCAAGTCTTCCGGACTCAGGGTCTCGATTTGCTCAAACAGTTGCGCGTAGTTTGGAAGCTTTTTGGCTGCTTCATAGTCTAGATTCTCAGGATCGATAGTCATCTCCAGAGAAATCTCTTCCGCTGTCATATCTGTTTTCAAGTCAAGACCGGTGATATTCACCGCCTCTTTCAGCCCCAGTGCTTCCTCGATCAAAGACAGCATTTCCTTCTTTACGGTGGAAACATCCTGTTTTGACAGAGCTTCCTTGATGTTGTCAGGAATAGCCTTGCTGACATGCAGGATAACCTTCTCATACTTCTGTCCGCTGTAGCTGACGGTTAAGATTCTGGTTTCTTTTCCATGTTCTAATTGCTTCTCAGTTTTATAGGACTTAGTGACAATATCTCCTTTTCGAGCTCCTCCCTGTGAGGATGAACTGTTGTTTGACTGCTGACCGCAGGCTGTTAAGATTGCCAAAGCTGCCAGCAAAAAGACAATTAATTTTCTCATGTCTTATCTCCTTCAATATTGAGCTGATTTTATCATATCATTATAAAAACGGCGCTGTCAAACTGATTGTCACTCTGTCATTAAAATGTAATAAAAAAGAGCAGCTTATTTCTGCTCTTCTGCTCCATTCATCAGGAGATTGTTGATATATTCTTCTGGTGTCAGCTTAATCATTTCTTTGAGCTTGAGATTTTGAAAATAAGGCATAGCTGCTGCTTTTTCGATATCCAAACTCTCAAAGTCATAAGTGGACGTCATTTTCAGCTCGTTCTCATTCAAAATTGTCACTGAACCGCTAAAGCCTTGAAGTCCACGAGCCTGCACATAGTCTGCATCCTGCTCTAGTGACTCATTGAGCGACTTCTGCGCTTCCTCCAGCCCCATTTGCTTGATGGCTTCTTTCATCTCATCATCAGTCGTAGTCAGCCTTTCAATGACCAAGCGTTTAAAATGCTCTCCCTGATAAGTCACCGTCTGACTCTGCTGGTTTCCTCGTTCATCCTTTGGAAAAACAAGCGTTCGAGTAATCACTTCCTGCTGCTTGGCATTATCAATGATAGGCAGATTATTGCTGATTTCTTTCTTGTCAGCCGCATTCGAATTCGTCTCTGTCTTTTTATGTCCACAGCCTGCTAGCAGTGCCACACTCAATCCCAGTCCTACTAAAATTTTCTTCATCTTCCATCCTCCTCAGAGATATTGTATCACAGTTCTGCCCCTTGTCAATCCATCCAGTCGCCAAAGTCCTCTGTCAACCTGAACAAAAAGAAGAGCCGAGATTCTCTTCCCGACTCTTTCAGTTATATTCAAAGATTAGAGAGCTGCCCGCAAACGAGCTTCTGCATTTTCAACATTACGAACAGAACGTGGCAGAAAAGCACGGATATCATCTTCTTTGTAACCAACTTGGAGACGTTTATCATCCACTAAGATAGGACTTTTCAAAATACGCGGGGTCTCCATGATGATGTCAAGAACTTCGTTGACACTCAACTCTTCAATGTCAACACCCAAACCCTTAGCATAGCGGTTTTTTGATGAAACAATGCTCGCAATACCATTTTCTGTTTTGGTTAAAATATCCAGAAGTTCCTCTTTGGTGATGCCTTCTTTGCCTAAATTCTGTTCTTTATAAGTTAATTGATGAGCGTTTAGCCAGGTTTTTGCTTTTTTACAACTAGTACAACTTGAGACAGTATAGATTGTGATCATGTAAGTACTCCTTTCGCTACACGATACTAATATCGTAGTCTATTATATCACAAAAACCATCGGTCTTGCGACCTATTTTGCAAAATTACTCTTCAATTTCGATGGCATCTTCCAAATCCAGAGTCACTTCTTCCATCGTTTCCACAGGACTGTCAGCCTTGTTGCCAACTGTTTCTGCTAACTCATCGCCTTCAATCAAACCATAGCGTACACGAACCTGACGGTCAATGTCGTCAAAGACTTCTGGATGATCAGCCAAGTACTTCTTAGCATTTTCAGATCCTTGACCGATTTTTTCATCATTGTAGGAGTACCAAGCACCAGCTTTTTTGATGATATCCAAATCAGTCGCAATCTTAATCAGCTCACCTGTCTTAGAAATACCTTCTCCGTACATGATTTCCACGAAAGCTTCTTTGAATGGCGGAGCTACCTTATTTTTAACGACCTTGATCTTGGTTTCTTTACCAACATTTGTATCCTTCTCATCACCAGTTCCTTTGATTTGAGTATTACCACGGACATCCAAACGAACAGAAGCATAGAACTTCAATGCACGGCCGCCTGGTGTCGTTTCAGGATTACCAAACATAACCCCAACTTTTTCACGCAGCTGATTAATGAAAATCGCAATTGTCTTCGTTTTGTTGATAGAAGCAGACAGCTTGCGCATAGCCTGGCTCATCATCCGAGCCTGCAAGCCGACATGGCTGTCACCGATATCGCCATCGATTTCTGCACGTGGTACCAGGGCTGCAACTGAGTCCACAACCACCAAATCCACCGCACCTGAGTCAATCAGCTTACCAGCAATTTCCAGTCCCTGTTCGCCAGAGTCAGGTTGAGACAGGAGCAGCTCATCAATGTTCACACCAAGGGCAGCTGCGTAGGACGGATCCAAAGCATGCTCAGCATCGATAAAGGCTGCGATACCGCCTTCTTTTTGCGCTTGAGCAACAGCGTGAAGAGCAACGGTTGTCTTACCAGAAGACTCCGGACCATAGATTTCAATAATCCGTCCCTTAGGGTAACCACCAGCACCAAGGGCAATATCCAAGGCCAAAGAGCCAGAACTCATAACTTGAACCTTTTGCTCTGCCCGCTCGCCCAGACGCATAATGGCTCCCTTACCAAAATCCTTTTCAATGTTTTTAAGAGCGTTATCCAAGGCTTTTTGGCGCTCATCGCCGAATTTCTTTGAGATTTCGTCTAATTTTTTTTGTTTCTTTGCCATTTATTTCTCCTGTTTTTTCTAAAATGTCTTTTGGCCATCTTCGTCATTATACCAAAAATCAGCTATTTAATAAAGTTTTTCGTACTAGGTTGAAGGCGTGCAGAACTGCAATTTTCCGCACATCACGCCGACTTCGTCCAGCAATATTGACCTTAATAGTTTCCGTTCCAGCAGTGCTAGCTAAGCCGATAAAAACGGTCCCTGCTGGATGGCCTTCCAGTGAATCTGGACCAGCCACACCTGTCAGACTGACAGCCAAGTCACTCTGAGTCAGCTTTCTAGCCTGCTCTGCCATTTTCCCAGCTGTAAAAGCCGAAACGACACCGTGCTTCTCCAGGTCTCCCAACGGAATATCCAGCATCCGGCTCTTTTCCTCCATGCTGTAGGTGACAAAGCCACCTGAAAAAATAACTGAGGCTCCAGCAAAATCAGCCAAGGTCGCTTGAAAGAGGCCAGCTGTCAGACTCTCCGCTGCTGAAATCGTCTTCCCTTGGTTCTTCAGCAACTCAAAAGCCACCTGTGCCAAGGAATTGTCATCCCCGTAACCATAGAAAATCTCTGACAGTGATTGCCCCTCAAAAGTTTTATGGGACAAAATTTCCTTTTCCACAGCCTCAAACTTGGTATCGGCTTCTGCCTGACTCAGAGCCTTGGTAGACAGTCGCAGGGTAACTTCCCCTGTCTTCGCATAAGGAGCAATGGTGGGGTCGTTCTGCTGCTCAATCATCTCTGACAAAATAGTCACTAGCTGACTCTCGCCAATACCAAAGAAACGCAGCACTCGTGAGTACAATTTCTGGCCTGTGGATAAGAGGGGAACCAGCTCATTATTGACCATAGGTTTAAGCTCGCTAGGCGGGCCAGGCAAGACTACATAGGTCACTCCGTCTGCTTCTAACAATCCTCCAACAGCTAAGCCGGTCGCATTTGGTAAAGGGGTCGAGCCTTCGACCAGCTGGGCCTGACGCTCATTATTGGGCGTTCGAGCATAATCTGGTCGGCTAGCAAAAAAGCGATCCAGCTTTTCCACAGCCTGTGAGTCAAAATTAAGCTCACGTCCTAAGAACTTAGCCAAGGTCTGCTTGGTCAAATCATCCTCTGTTGGACCCAAGCCTCCTGTCAGGATAATCAGATTACTGCGCCTTTGGGCAATTTCCAAAACAGAGAGGAGACGATTTTCATTGTCCCCCACTGCTGTTTGAAAATAAACATCAATCCCCAGACTCGCCAGTTTTTCAGATAAAAATTGGGCATTGGTATTGACAATCTGACCTGTCAGAATCTCAGTGCCCACAGCAATAATTTCTGCTTTCATAGGACCTCCTACCTTACTATTCGGAATTGGCTTTATTTTATCACAAAAAATCTTAAAAAAGTTGATTTTCATTCCAGGAAATAAAAAGAGCTGTCAAGTTCCTTGACAAACTTGTCAACATGCTGTGGAAAACTTTTAAGAATGACTGGTGTTATGCAGAATAACTAGATTGTTAGGAAAATGCTATTGGCAAATGGTTTGAATCTTTTTATAATGGAGAGATAAATTCCAATAAAAAGAGTTTGGGACAAAAAGATTTCAATTTTTAAAAATCTTAATTATTAAGCCCTTCAAATCTATAATTAAATACGAAAAGCGAACAAAGCAGAATTCTGATTACCAGAAAACTAGTTTTGTTCGCTTTTTATATTTGAGGTTGGACTTTTGTCCCAGGTTCTTTTAAATACAACTAAAACCAGCTAAAAAAACTAATCCAGCCCCTGTAAAAATTACTTTCCCTTTGCAAGAAGGTCTGTAAGTCTACTAATTCTTTTGAAGGGGCAGACAATAGATACTGATTTAAAAAAGGGATTAGACGGACACACTCAATTGAAGCATTCTTACCATTTTCAATCTTATAAACAGTAGATAAGATTAGCTGTGAAAATTTCTCATCCTTTTTAGTCGTATCTAAATGGTATACTTCTTGCAATAGATGTAAAAGCTCTTTTTCTTTAGCTTTTCTCACAGCAGCTACCTCCTTATCTATAAACACGCGGTACCCACGGTCCGTATCTAGCCCAACCATCAAACATAACATTTACCATGTGCTGTAAAGTGGGTATTACTTGAACCATTTTCCACTCACCTGTATAAGGATTATAATAAAAATCATAAGGTTTCGCTGTATATCTATAGTAAAACTGATTGGCCGGGTCAGTATATCGTGGAACCTCTCCTTGTATTTTTACCTCTCCGCTGTTCACTATATCAGCTCTGATACTTGCTACAGGTGCAAATAAAACAAATACCAACAAAACAACGGAATAAAACCATTTTATTCTGCTTTTCCTCATTTTTAGTACCTCACTGACTACTTGTTTTCAAAGGTAATATAATTTAATGTAAAGTCTTATTTAGCCTTTTGGGCTCACCCTCCTCTCTTTCATATTTAGACCTATTCCCAAGGCCACCACCATGGAAATACATTAACAATAATCATTACTAGCAAAATAAATTTGCGCTTTGTTTTTCCCACCTTTGCCCTCCTTTCTATTTCATGATATACTATTTTAAAACATTTTTTCAAAACGTAGCTTTTAGTAACATTTTCAAAGAGGGTTCTTATGCGCTGGGATTATGGAAAAATCTATAAAGAAATTAGAAAATCAAAAGGACTGACTCAAGAAGAAATTTGTGGGGATTTTTTAGCTCGCTCAACTTTGGCACGAATTGAAAGTGGACAAGTCGTGCCAAAGTTCGATACCATGATTTTTTTACTTCGCCAGATAGATATGACACTAGAAGAATTTAAATACATTTGTGATTATTATCAACCTAGTCAGAGACAGAAAATTTTAAATTCTCTTTATAACCAAGGTGAGACTATTGTAGGGACGAAAGGTTTGTTACAATTAAAGAGAGAATGCGAGGCATATCTATGTAAACATTCCGATATTCCGATTAAACATGCTTTAGATAGCATCAATATTACTATTCATCTGAGACAAAATGGCATTTCTGAGACAAAAGAAATTAATGCTACTACCAATAAAATTTGGGCGTATTTAGAAAAACAGGACACTTGGTATGAAAGTGATTTTCGACTTCTTTCTACTATCCTTTATTTCTTCCCTTTAGAAAATATCAAACAATTTACCCAAAAGATTTTAAATAGTATAAAGAAATACCAATCATTTCGCTATGGGAATAATGTACAAATCGGTCTTTTAGTCAACCTTTCTACCATCTATCTTTATAATGGATTAAAGAGAGAATGCGCTGAAATTACTAAGTACATTTACGATTTGTCAAAAAAAGAAAAACGTTATGATTCCCTCGGGCTTTCACAGATTCGACTTGGAATTTGCAAAAATGATAACGAATTAATAAAAAAAGGGATTGCTCTACTACAACTTGCCGATGAAAAAGAGCTAGTAAAATCGCTAAAAGAAGAAATTGAAAAATACCGTTGAGAGTTTTTCTCAAACGGTATTTTTATGTGGATTGAAGTCACAATCCTTTTCATGATCATTGATAAGGCCAGCTGCTTCTAGGAATGAATAGACACAAACGGAACCGATAAATTTGAAGCCTTGCTTTTTCAGCGCCTTGAACATAGTTTCTGACAGCTCTGTTTTAGTCGGTGCTTCCTTGTAGTTCGTAATTTGATTGTCAATCGTTTTGAAATCGACAAAAGACCAGATATAGTCATTAAAAGAGCCAAACTGCTTTTGAACAGTCAAAAAAGCTTGAGCATTAGCCCTGGTCGCATAGATTTTCATCTTATTACGGATGATATTAGGATTATTTAAAAGACTATCCAAGTCAGCATCTGTCATCTGAGCAATTTTCTGGGCATCATAGAAATGAAAAGCTTCCCGAAAAGCCTGGCGTTTATTGAGAATGGTCTCCCAAGAAAGTCCGGCCTGATAGGTCTCCATGCAGAGCAATTCAAATAACTTCTGATCATCATGGAGGGGTTTGCCCCACTCCTCATCATGATAAGCTACATACAAAGGGTTATTCATCTTTACCCAGCCGCAGCGTTTGGTCATAGCTTTCTCCTATTTCACCAACATCTTGAGAGCAGACTTGATATAGTTTTCTGCTGTATCCGTCGTTCCTTCAAAGAATTTCTTGATTTTCTTGAGTTCAGCAGCCTTATAGCCCAAAGCGAGCATGGCTTCCATAGCTTCCTCCAGCTCCTGATTATCCACAGTCTGGACGGGCGCCTTGCTTTCTGTCGGACCATCTGCCGCCACTACCTTGCCTTCTAAGTCTAGCACCATCTGCTGGGCTGTCTTCTTGCCAATTTTAGGAAACTTGGTCAAGTAGGTGATGTTTTTCTGCTCAATGGCTTGCACTAAGCCAGCATTATCATCCGCCGCAATAATAGCCAGGGCAGACACTGGCCCAATACCTGAGACTGAAATCAAGCTGAGAAAGAGTTGCTTCTCCTCCTCGGTCGCAAAGCCGTAAAGGAGCTCCGCGTCTTCTCTCACCACTTGGTGAACATAGACCTTGGCTTCCTGATGGAGATGTCCTGAGTAAGCATAGGGGTTGGCTACATGAAGAATATAGCCGATAGAGTTGACTTCCAACACAATGTATTTGGCTGTAATCTTGCTGATGATTCCTTTAAAATATTCGTACATAATCTTCCTTCTTTTTGTATCATTTTGCCTATCTAGTATATCATATTTTCTGTCTAGAAACTGCAAACAGAAGTGCAACCAGCGGTTGACAAAATGTACAGGAAGCTGTATTCTCAAGATAAATAAAAGCTGTTAGGATAGAGTTAGCAAAGAAAAGGAGGCTGCAATCATGAAACTCGCCGATAAATTATTTGAACTAAGAAAAGAAAAAGGCTGGTCACAAGAAAAACTGGCTGAACAGATCAATGTCTCTCGCCAGAGCATTTCCAAGTGGGAGTCTGGTCAAGCACTGCCAGAACTCGAAAAAGTTGTAGAACTGAGCAAGATTTTCCAAGTGACGACAGATTATCTGCTTTTAGAAGAAAGTGACAAACCAGAAATAAAACCCGTCCTCTCAGAAGACGAAAAAAATCGCTACTATAAGGAAGTAAAATCTTATGGCTTCTGGCAGGTTCTATATATTTTTGTATCAGCTCTGGCTATCTTTCTCTTTTTCGCAGGTTCTAGCTTTCCAGCAAAATTCACTGCCCTGGTCTGGCTATCCTTCTTCCTCTTAGTCGCATCCGCAATGGCTATTAGCAAGGCTCTTAAGATTAAAGAAAAGTACTTGGACAAGGTTATAGGCCTTGATGATTTTAAGAAAGAAGGCGCTAAAGATGAAACTAAAAACTGACAATCCCATACCAGTCAAAACTCGTCTGAAAGAACTCTTTGGCGACTGGCTCTTCATCTCAGGCTACCTCATTTTTCTTTTTTTACTAGCTATGGGATTTTACAATCTGGTTCTAGGGGGCATTCCTGTATTCACTGAAGCCCAGAGTCAGCTTCTGGCTTTTTATACCTCAGTCTTACCTCTAACTATCATCTTTGCTTGGCTAGACTATAGAAAAGGCAGTTTTGGCAAGCGTTGGGCAGGTTTACAGTTGGTTTACAAGCATAGGAGCCTTGCCCACAGCCTTTTGCGCTCTGCCATCAAGTTTTTCCCTTGGCAGCTGGGACATATGGGAGCTATCCGTAGTGCTTATCAAGCAGATGCCCTGTCAATTTTCTTGTCAACTTCAGCAGGTATTCTCTTCTTGATTTTTCTGCTGACGGGACTGCTTCGTAAGGACAAACGTCATCCAGCTGATTTGCTTGCTGGAACACAAGTTCAGCTCAAAAATTCAAAACAGCTCTAGTTCCATGACTAGGGCTGTTTGATCTTCTATAGAGTTTAGTATTTCCCCAACTCCCGCAGGCTAGTGTGATTTTCCTGAATGCGGCGGAACATTTTTTCCATATCCGACTTGGTAAAGTTGACCAAGACCGGCCGGCCGTGAGGGCAGTTGTAAGGATTGTCACACTGGGACAGCTGAAAGAGCAAGTCACGCGCAGAGTAGTCATCCAGACTGTGATTGGCCTTGATGGAGCGTTTGCAGCTCATCATAATGGCCAGCTCTGCTCGATATTTCTTGATGGAAACTTCCTTGGTCAGGAGAAGCATATCACACATCTCATAAATGCCGGCCTCAATCTCCTCTTCCTTAAACCAAATGGGATGCTCGCGGAGGATAAACTGGTTGGCTCCATACTCTTCTAAAAAGATGCCAGCATCTTCTAACAGCTCCATCCGCTGCTTGATTCGCAACATATCATCTGCTGGAAATTCAAAGATATAGGGCACTAAGAGCTGCTGCTGGCTATTGTCCACATCCCCAATCTTCTCCCGATAATACTCATACTTGACCCGCTCTTGAGCAGCATGCTGGTCAATAATGTAAAGACCGCCCTTGCCCTGAGCAAAGAGATAGGTACCATGCATCTGGCCGAAATATTCTAACTCTGGGAAGCTTGATTTCTCTTCCTGTTCCAACTTATCCACAGCCCGCTCCAGACTAGCCTGGTCTAGCTCTGGATGGTCTAGTTGGTCATAGCTGGCAGGCTTTCTCTCTGCGAATTTGACCGAAGTCGGTTGCGGTTCTGATTTTTCATCTGTCGCTTCATGAACAGGCTCCGCTGATTCTTCAAAGGATAGCTGCTGCTCGGCCACCTGTGGTTTGAGGAAAAAGTCATTCTGCTCCTTATCGTAGTAGAGACGATTTTCTTTAAGGGGAAGACTGGTCTGTTCGGGCTTAGTCGCACGCTTAACAGTTGATTTGGCGAGATTTTCCAAAGCATCCGGGATAAGGTCTTGCTCCTTAAGACTTGCCGCAATGGCTTGCGAAATCAAGGTCATGAGTTCCCGCTCTTTAGAAATCCGCACCTCTTGCTTGGTCGGATGGACATTGACATCGGCCAGATAGGGGTCAATCTGAATATTGATGACCGCTAGTGGAAAGCGTCCTACCATAAGCTTGCTACCGTAGCCGTCCAAAATAGCACGATTGAGCGGGAAATTCTTAATATAGCGGCCGTTGATAAGGATCGTAATATAATTGCGATTCGCGCGAGTCAGCTCAGGCAGACTGACATAGCCGCTCACCTCAAAGTCCAGATCTGAAGCAGAGATTTCCACCATTTTCTTGGCTGTTGCCAGACCATAGATTCCCGCAATAGCCTGACGTAGATTGCCACTGCCGGCAGTCCGTGTCATTTCGCGGCCGTCGCTGATAAGGGTGAAAGCCACTTCTGGATGGGCTAGACTGAGCCGATTAATCACATCAACGATATGGGACAGCTCAGCCTGCTGGCTCTTCATATACTTGAGCCGAGCTGGGGTGTTAAAGAAAAGATCTTCTATCTTGATTTTCGTTCCCACTGGACTGCTAGCAGGCTCGTGCTCTTCTATCTCACCGCCTTGGGCAACCAGTAGCGTCCCGTGCTGGCCGGCTTCCGTTGCTGTTTCAATGGTAAAACGTGAGACAGAAGCAATAGAAGGAATGGCCTCGCCACGAAAACCCAGTGTTCGAATCCGAAAGAGATCCGCTTGCTTCTTGATTTTGCTGGTAGCATGGCGTCGAAGGGCCAGAGGAACATCTTCGTGATCTATGCCCTCACCATTATCCGTTACCTGGATAGTCTTGAGTCCGGCCTCCTCGATTTCGATAGTAATCTGACTTGCACCCGCATCAATTGAATTTTCCACTAGCTCCTTGACCACGCTGCTAGGCCGCTCAATGACTTCACCGGCCGCAATCTGATTGGCTAGAATTTCTGGAAGTTCGATAATTTTTGACATCATTTTCTCCGTATTTGTTCTGCTATCTATTATAACACATTGGGCTCTTTCTATCAGAAGGCAGCCTTTTCTCAACCACTCTGCTCACAAGACAAACCAGATAGACACAAATAGCTGCCACATAGACAAAAGGGCTTGTTTTCGCTGCCAAGTTGCGGTTTAATAAAGGTGAAAGGAGGAAGTTATGAAAGTTAAGCTAAGAATCGATTCTCAAGTCACCGAAGACTCCGTCAGCATTGAGGCTCGCCTCATGACAGAAACTATTCAGGAATTGGTCCACTTTGCTCAACATCTAGGCAAAGAGGACAAGATTCATGTCAAGAAAGAGGACGACATCTATCTGCTGGATGCTAAAGAAATCCACCGAATCTATACAGAAAATCGTCATATTCAGGTCCGAACGGCAAAAGACAGCTATCGAGCTCAACAAGCTCTTTATCAATTGCTGCAGGTCCTGCCAGACTATTTCCTGCAGATTTCTCAATCGGAGATTATCAACAGCCGGCAAATCAGCCACCTCAAGCTGACTCCAAATGGTCTGATTCAAATATTTCTGAAAAACGGCGATCAGACTTACTCGTCCCGCCGTTATCTCAAATCTATCAAAGAAAGGTTGCAATTATGAAAACTCGTCTTAAAGAACTCTTTTTCGGAGGGATTGGAGGGATTTTCATTGGTCTCTTCTTCTCCATGATTGTTTCTTATTTTTACAATCCAGCTTATCTACCGCTGCACCCTCGCTCTCCTATTGGCCACTTCTTTTTGAGCCAGCATTTCCATGTTTCTCTCATCATGCTCTACTGCCTACTTATCTGGTTTATCATGGGAGCTATTTTCAGATGGAGCGGAAGCTTCTTCCAAAGAGACTGGAGCATCCTGCGCTCCATCGTTAGCCACTATGGTGTGATGATTCTGACCTTTGCACTTTTGGCTAATCTAGCTGGATTTTTCCCAAGAGAAAAAATATTCAGCCTGACACTGACTGCCGTCGGGGAATTCACCCTTATCTATCTAATCATTTCAGGCGTCATCTATTACCACACCTACCGTAAAATTCAAAAAATCAATAGCGGCTTGTCTAGCAAATCGTGAGAAATAAAAAGAGCAGACTTGAGGCATTAACAAGTCTGTTCTTTGTTTTTACAACTTCTTCTTGAGCTCGGCCACCGCCGCCATGACTTCCAGGGGAGTCATATTGTAGATGTCCAAGTCTCGTAGTTCAATCAGGACCGGATTTTCCGTTCCTTCTGCAAAAAGAGACATCTGCTCCGCCACTTGCGACCGTGTTTGTCTAGATTCAGCAGGAAGCTCTGAGCCTAGTCCTTTATCCTGACTCTCCAAATGACTCAAAATGTTATCCGCCCGCTCCAGTAATTCCTCAGGAAGTCCGGCGATTTTAGCCACATGGATTCCGTAGGACTTGTCAGCCGGACCTAGCTCAATCTTATGCAGGAAAGTCACCTGTCCGTCCTTTTCCAAGGTTGCCACATGGACATTTTCCAAATGCTCCAAGCTATTCTCTAAAGCTGTCAGCTCATGATAGTGGGTGGCAAAGAGGGTCTTAGCTCCAGTATAATGATGAATATGCTCGATAATAGCCTGAGCCAGCGCCATCCCATCGTAAGTCGCCGTCCCGCGCCCCAGCTCATCAAAGAGAATGAGCGAACGCTCGCTGGCCTGCCGAATGGCCCGATTGGCCTCCATCATCTCCACCATAAAGGTGGACTGGCCGGACACCAGATCATCCGCCGCACCGATGCGAGTGAAAATCGCATCAAATATTGGCAGACTGGCAGACTGAGCGGGCACATAAGAGCCCATCTGTGCCATAATAACGATGATAGCCAGCTGGCGCATATAAGTTGATTTCCCGCTCATATTAGGCCCGGTAATCAGCTGGATGTCCGTTTCCTGGTCCAGCAGAATACTATTTGGAATGTAGCTTTGGGCACCCATGACCTTTTCCACAACAGCATGCCGGCCTTTTTCAATCTCCAGACGGCGCTCCACAGTAAAGACGGGACGCACTAGATGCTGTTGCTCTGCTACCGCAGCAAAACTCTGCAGGACATCTACAGCTGCCAGCGTTTGTGCCAAGGCCTGCAAGCGCTGGATGTATTTGCCAGCTTCCTCGCGAATCCGCATGAAAATCTCGTATTCCAAATTAGCAGATTTTTCACGCGCCTCCAGCATCTCTCCCTCAATCCGGGCCAGCTCTTCCGTTCCGAAACGCTCAGAATTTTTCAGGGTCGCCTTGCGGAAGAAATGACTAGGCACATGAGCCAGCTGAGAATTGGTCACATGGAAATAGTAACCATCTTTTTTGTTGTAATCAATCTTCAGATTGCTGATGCCGCTGTTGGCACGTTCTTTGACTTCCAGCTCTGCAATCCATCCGGTTCCCTCCCTCAGCACAAGCCGATACTGATCCAAGGTCTCATCAAAACCAGTCCGAATAATATTGCCCTCGGTGATGATATGGGGTGCATCCGGCGAAATAGCTGAGCTAATCAAGCCCGCCAACTCTGGAATAGGATCCAAGCCCTCAATCAAACGAGCTAGATGCGGGCTGCCGATTCCTTGCAAGATAGCCTTAATCTGAGGCACATTGCCCAATGTAGCTGCCAACTGCAGCAGATCCTTGGGATTGGTCTTGCCAAAAGATACCCGACTAGCCAGCCGCTCGATATCATAGACTCCCTTGAGGCTCTCCGTCAAATCACTCCGCTCAAAGAAATGATCCAGAAAAACCTCGACGACATTCTGCCGCTGGCTAATTCGCGCTTCATCAATCAGCGGCCGCTGGATCCAAGAGCGCAGCATGCGGCCCCCCATGGCCGTCTTAGTCTCGTCCATCAGCCAATAAAGACTGCCGTGCTTCTTGCCCGAACGAGCATTTTCTGTCAAATCCAGACTTGCCTTGGTGGCATAGTCCATTTGCAGAAAGTCCTTGATTTCATAATGCTGAGCCTTCTTCAAATGGCTGAGCTCCCTCATCTGAGTCCGGTGCACATACTCAAGCAATTTCCCCGCTGCCTGACGTTCCATAGGAGACAGCTCCTCGCCCAGCAGCTGGACATCGTCCAAGGCCGTCTGTACATAGGACAGTAAAAGATTCATCTGTCCAGCCAAGACCTGCTCCTCAACTTCTGGCAAGGCATAGCCCAGCACCACTTCCCTAGCTTTCAAATTGCGGATTTCCCCGCAGACCAAGACAAAGTCCTCTAGACTGGTCACCTGAAACTCACCGGTCACCAAGTCCATATAAGCCAGACCATAGAGGCCGTCTGAGTAATCCAGAGCCACCAGAAAGTTATTCGCAGAGTCCGGCTTACTGGAATCCACTACCGTTCCCGGTGTGATAACCTGAACCACCTCCCGCTTGACAACTCCCTTGGCTTCCTTGGGATCTTCCATCTGCTCCGCAATCGCCACCTTATAGCCTGACTCAACCAAAACATCAATATACTGCTGAGCCGAATGATAGGGAACTCCAGCCATGGGAATGGGATTTTCTGCATTTTTATTGCGGCTGGTGAGAGAAATCTCTAAAATCTGAGCGGCATTGACCGCATCATCATAAAACAACTCATAGAAATCCCCCATCCGAAAAAGCAAGAATGCATCTGGATAGTCCTTTTTGATATCCAAATACTGCTGCATGCCCGGCGATAACTTTTCTACTGCCATCTCTATCCTTTCTAAAAACAAACGAGGTCAGGACATCCGTCTCAAACCTCTCCATTTTTCCTGAAAAAACTGTGATTCTTACATCACTTCCTGTATTTGCTCCTCAATCTCCTGAGCCGCTGCCTGATCCCGGCAAACTACTAAAAGAGTATTGGCACCCGCAACGGTTCCCAGAATACGGCTATCAAACGAGTTATCCACGACATTGGCCAGCACTGTTGCCTCTCCCAGGCCCGTACGAAGAACCAGACTAAACTCTGCCCTGGCCACACTCTCCACATGCTTGGCTAAAAACTCTATAAAATCAATCTCTTCAGTCTCATGCGCCAAAACATAATAAGTCAGCCCCTTCTTCTTAACCTTGGTCAGGCCGATTTCACGAAGGTCACGCGACAGGGTAGTCTGCGTTACATAAATCCCTTGCGCTTCCAGACGATCCTGAATCTCCTTTTGCGTTCCTAGCTTTTCCTCCTTAATCATCGTTTTGACTAACTGATGACGGTCATTCTTTCTCATTTTTACCTCATTATTGAATATTTAGAAGCTGCATTCATGAAGAATACTCCATCCGATGAAAGACTGCTTCTCCATCAATCTAGGCAAAGATTTGCAGGAATACTGAGAATAAACAAAAAACTTTAACCAAGAGTAACAGAGAAGGAAGCATTTAGATGAAAAGGCCATCTATAAATACAGGTTCTTATCCCTCTTATTATATCAGAAAAATTCCTATTAGCCCAAAAATTATTCCCAAAAAAATTGAAGATTCCTTGAAAAATGTGATAAAATAATAACAAAAGACACAAAGGAGCAAATATGGATAACAAACAGTTGATTGCCGGCGAATTGGCCAAGGTTATTGACAGCCTTGATCAAGACGCTATTTTAAATTTATTGGAGCAGCCAAAGAGCTCTGAACTTGGCGATATCGCCTTCCCAGCCTTTTCTCTGGCAAAGACTGAGCGCAAAGCTCCTCAAATCATCGCTGCTGATATCGCTGAAAAGATTGACACAGCGCATTTTGATAAAGTCGTTGCGACTGGTCCTTATGTCAACTTTTTCCTCAGTAAGGCTGAAATTTCTGGCCAAGTCATCAAAGAAGTCATCAAAGACGGAGCTGATTATGGTCAGCAAAACGAAGGAAATAATCAGAATATCACCATTGACCTGTCCAGTCCAAACATTGCCAAGCCTTTCTCAGTCGGCCACTTGCGCTCTACTGTTATCGGTGACGCTCTTTCCAACATCTTCCGCAAGATTGGCTACAACACCATCAAAATCAACCACTTGGGAGACTGGGGCAAACAGTTTGGTCTCTTGATGGTAGCTTATAAGAAGTGGGGAAGCCAGGAAGCTGTTGAAGCTAACCCTATCGACGAGCTCCTCAAACTTTACGTGCGTATCAATGCCGAGATTGAAAACGACCCATCTCTGGATGAAGAAGGCCGCCTTTGGTTCAAGAAGCTGGAAGATGGCGACCCAGAAGCAACTGAGCTCTGGCAATGGTTCCGCGATGAAAGTCTGACAGAATTCAACCGTATCTACGAACTCCTAGGTGTCGAATTTGACAGCCTAAACGGTGAAGCCTTCTACAATGACAAGATGGACGAAGGGATTCAAATCCTTGAAGACAAGGGTCTCCTGCAGGAATCCAAAGGAGCTAGCATTGTAGACTTGGAAGACTTTAACCTTCCGCCTGCTATGATTAAAAAATCAGACGGCGCTACCCTCTACATTACACGGGATATCGCAACAGCCATCTACCGGGCTCGCACTTACAACTTTGTCAAAAATGTCTATGTTGTAGGTCAAGAGCAGGCCAACCACTTCAGACAGCTCAAGGCCGTTCTGAAAAAGATGGGCTTTGACTGGAGCGATGACATGATTCACGTTGACTTTGGTCTGGTGACTAAAAACCGTCAAAAGCTGTCTACACGTAAAGGAAATATCATCCTTCTCGAACCAACTCTGTTAGAAGCTATCAGCCGGGCTAAGAGCCAGATTGAAGCTAAAAACCCAGATTTGGAAGACAAGGAAGCTGTTGCTCGTGCAGTTGGGGTAGGAGCAGTTAAGTTCTACGACCTCAAAACTGACCGCCGCAATGGTTACGACTTTGATCTGGAAGCTATGGTTTCCTTCGAGGGAGAAACAGGCCCTTACATCCAGTATGCCTATGCTCGTATCCAGTCTATCCTGCGCAAGGCGAACTTCCAGCCAGATGCAGAGGCTACATACAGCCTGAACGATCCAGAAAGCTGGGAAATTATCAAGCTGCTTCAAGACTTCGGTCGCGTTGTCAAGCGTGCTGCTGATAACTATGAGCCATCACTGATTGCCAAATACGCTATTAGCTTGGCTCAAGCCTTTAACAAATATTATGCGCACACGCGGATTCTGGATGAAAGCCCTGAACGCGACAGCCGTCTGGCTCTCAGCTACTCAACAGCTGTTGTCCTCAAAGAAGCTCTACGTCTGCTAGGAGTAGAAGCGCCAGAAAAGATGTAAGCTTAATTTAGAACATCAAAAAACGAAAACCTCACTGGTTTTCGTTTTTTTCAATATGATAGAGCTCCTCAATAATCCCCGCAACCTTCTTAATGTCTCCCAACATGCCGCGCATTTCAAAATCAGCCAAAACCGGAAATCCGAACCGCTCTGAGTATTGCTTGGCTGTCAGACAGTATTGGTTGTTAAAGTTACGATTGCCGCTGCCAATGACCCCCAGACACTTGCTGGCATTCTGACCATAGGCGATAAAATCCCCTACATCGGTTGTCAGAATTTCTACATCGCCATTGTCCACACCATTGCCACCCTCCAGATAAGTCGGCAGAAAAGCGATAAAAGGATTGTCCATTTCAAAAAAGGGAATTCCTTCCTTTACCAGGTCTTTGATATGAATCTTCTCTACTTCTAGGCTTGGATGCTGCTCCAGCAAATAGTCTGTCAGCCGACGGACGAAACTCTCTGTATTGCCGCTCAGGCTGATGTAAACCAAGGAAACCTTTGTCATTTTACTCTCCATTCTAAAAAATAACAGATATTGCTTCTTAAAATTGTAAGCACTTATCTGTTATTTGTCAAATCTTATTCGTTTGCAGCTAGTTCTGCTTTTTCAGCCTCTTTTTGCTGCTGGATTAGCTTAAAGACGACGATGGAAAGATAAATTAAACTGATAATAAAGCCCAGCACTGTTCCTAAAAGAAGACTGTTTGAATGCGTTGCAATGTTCTCAGGGCTTGTAAATACCTTGCCAACAATCCCTTTCGATGAAATATAGACGTAAACTTGAGATAACAAACTGACTAGTATATAAACGATATAGCTAATATTAGCCATCTGCAGATTTTTTCTAACCAAAAAGACGATAGATGCTATTAACAGAGCCGTCATAACGAAAAAAATCAGCATATTCATTCCATTACGAAGAAATTCAAAATAAAGTCTATTAAACTGATTTGTCTGATCGCTCAATTCTTTTGAGAAATTTATTTTTGTATAATCTACCTCAGAAAACTTGGAGAAAAAACGACTCCATACTCCCAGTAAAGTTCCGATTGCTGACAAGCCCAGCAAAACATAAAGATAAATTGGTTTCTTTTTCATGAACGCCTCCTGTAAAGAAATATTTTCACTTATTATACACCGAAAAGAAAAAGCTGACAAGACCGAGAGGTTTTCACCTTGCCAGAAGCCCACACAATAGCTAAATCCTTATTCATTTCTTCGACTAAAAAATCAAAGCCGAAACACTGCTGTCTCGGCTTTTGTTTTGATTTAAAGAATATTAGCTATTCAAGTGCCATACTTCTTCTTCGTATTGAGCGATAGTACGGTCAGATGAGAAGAAACCAGCTTTGGCGATATTGACGATAACTTTGTCCATCCAAGCATCGCGGTCTTCATAGTCAGCCAGCATGCGCTCTTTGACTTGGATATAGTCTTCTAGATCCAGCAGGGTCATGAACCAGTCCTTGCTGATCAGTTCATTGTAAAGACGTTCCAAGCGTTCAGCTTTACCAACTGCCAATACTTCATCGCTGACGATAAAGTCAACCAATGGCTTGATAGCTTCACGTGCATAGTACTCACTAGATTTGTAAGCAGATTTTGCGTAGAGGTCAATAACAGTCTCAGAATCTTCACCGAAGATGTAGATGTTGTCTTCGCCAACCAACTCTGCAATCTCAACGTTTGCTCCGTCCATTGTACCAAGAGTCAAAGCACCGTTAAGCATGAACTTCATGTTACCAGTACCAGATGCTTCCTTAGAAGCCAGGGAAATCTGCTCAGAAATGTCACCAGCTGCAATCAAGAAGCTAGACGCTGTAACGTTGTAGTTTTCTACCATAACTACTTGCAGATGTGGAGCCACTTTAGGGTCATTAGCAATCACTTCTGACAAGCAAAGGATGAGGTGGATGATGTCCTGTGCAATCGTGTAAGCAGGAGCAGCCTTACCACCGAAGAAGACAGTGATTGGACGAGCAGGGATGTTGCCAGCCTTGATATCCAGATACTTGTGGATAACGTACAGAGCGTTCATTTGTTGGCGCTTGTACTCATGCAGACGCTTGATTTGGATATCAAAGATAGATTCTGGATTGATTTCCACACCTTGGGCTTCCTTCAAGTGACGAGCCAATTTACGCTTGTTGTGAGCCTTGATACCTTCCAATTTTTCTTTAACATTTGCAGCACCAGTGAATTCCAACAAGCCTTCGAGCTTAGTTGCATCATGGTGCCAGTCGCGGCCCAGCAACTCATCTAGGTAATGAGATAGACGTGGGTTGGCATGCATGAGCCAGCGGCGGAAAGTAATTCCGTTGGTCTTGTTATTGAATTTTTCAGGGTAGATATCGTAGAAGGCTTTAAGCTCAGAGTTTTTCAGGATTTCTGTATGCAGAGCAGCAACCCCATTGACACTGTATCCGTAGTGGATATCCATGTGAGCCATGTGCACACGATCGTCCTCATCAATGATTTGCACTGCTGGATCTGCGTATTTAGCTTTCACGCGCTTGTCAAGCTCTTTGATGATTGGTACCAGATGCGGTACTACTTCTTTCAAGAATTCCAAAGGCCATTTTTCAAGAGCTTCTGCCAAAATCGTGTGATTCGTATAAGCAGTCATCTTCTGTACGATGGCAATTGCTTCATCCAAATCCAAACCACGCTCTGTCAAGAGACGAATCATTTCTGGGATAACCAGAGATGGGTGGGTATCATTGATTTGGATGACAGCGTAGTCTGCCAAATCATGCAGGTTGCTGCCTTTTTCAATCGCTTCGTCAATAATCAGCTGAGCACCATTTGAAACCATGAAATACTGTTGGAAGATACGGAGCAATTCCCCTTGCTTGTCACTATCATCTGGATAGAGGAAGAGGGTCAAGTTGCGAGCGATATCTGTCTTATCAAAGTCAATACCGTCTGTGATGATATCCGCATCCACTGAGTCCAAATCAAAGAGACGAAGACGGTTCTTAGTTTCTGTCTTGTAACCTGGCACATCAATATCATAAAGAGTAGATGTCAGGGTGAAGTGAGCAAATGGCACTTGGTAGCTGCGACTAGAGCGAACCAACCAGTTTTGCTCTGTCAGCCAGAAGTTAGGAATTGTGGTCTGTTCGTTGTTTTTCAAAACCTGTTGGAAGAGACCGAAGTGGTAGTTCAGTCCTACACCATCACCATTGAGACCAAGTGTCGCAATAGAGTCCAAGAAGCAGGCAGCCAGACGGCCCAAGCCTCCGTTACCCAGAGACGGCTCCAACTCAACTTCTTCTACTTCAATCAAGTCTTTACCAGCATCTGCCAACTCTTGCTTCACATCATCGTAAAGTCCAAGGTTGATCAAGTTGTTAGACAAAAGTTTACCAATCAGGAATTCAGCTGAAATGTAGTAAAGTTTTTTCTTACCAGTATTAACTGGCTTTTGAGCGCTGGCTAATTTAGTGTAGTTCAAAAGAGCCAGGTAGAGTTCTTCGTTGCTGCAATCAGCAAGATTTTTTGAATAAGTATTTTTGATATAAGTTTGTAAGTTTGACATGATTACTCCCTTCAAGTCTAATTAGCTGTTCTTTATTTGTTAATTAAATCGGTATTCATACGACGGTAAGTCTTAGTCAAGCTATAAAGCTCACCTTCGACGATTGGATTCAGCTCTTCAGCTGTCATCCGCCAAGTCCAGTTCCCACCAATTGTGGATGGATAGTTCATCCGTGCTGCACTGTCTAATTCCAGCAGGTCTTGCATGGTTGCAATGGCCATAAAGCTGACTGAAGCAAAGATTGTGCGCAGCATTGCATGAGGTACTGTTTCGTACTCCTTACGGTTGGTATACTGTGCCATGTACTGGCGAGTAGCGTCGTCAATCTCATCCTTGTACCAGCCCAAAACAGTATTGTTATCATGGGTTCCTGTATACATGACTGAGTTGTTTGGCGCCAGATGCGGGCTGTCGATGCTTTCATCATCAGGATTGAAGGCGAATTGCAAGATCTTCATTCCTGGGAAACCAGTGCGCTCACGCAGCTCGATCACTTCATCCGTCATAAAGCCTAGGTCTTCTGCGATGATATTCAAATCACCCAAGGCTTCCTTAACTGCTGCAAAGAGCTTGTAGTCTGGACCTTTGACCCACTTACCAGAAGCAGATGTTTCTGAGCCAGCAGGTACTTCCCAGTAAGACTCAAAGCCGCGGAAGTGGTCGATACGGACAATATCGTAAATCTTGAAGCTTTCACGCAGGCGCTCAATCCACCAAGCATAACCATCCTTATCCATAGCTTCCCAGTCATAGATAGGATTGCCCCAAAGCTGGCCAGTTTCTGAAAATTCATCTGGCGGGCAGCCTGCCACACAGGTCGGCTTGCCAACAGCATCTGTCTTAAAGAAGTGCGGCTGTGCCCACACATCAGCACTATCAGCTGCCACATAGATTGGCATATCGCCGACAATCTCGATGTGATGTTCATTAGCATAGGCTTTTAATCTTAGCCACTGCTTAAAAAAGAGATACTGGGTCACACGATGGTAGGTCAGCTTGTCAGCCAGCTTCTCACGATAAGAAGCGAGACTAGCAGCCTCACGGCGACGGATGGCTTCATCCGGCCACTCTGTCCAAGCTAGATTATCAAAATGCTCCTTGATAGCCATGTACTCAGCGAAAACTTCCAACCAAGCTGCATTTTGCTCTACAAAGCTCTCATAGTCAGACAGATCGTCTGCTTTCAAGAAGCGAGCTACTGCTTTTTCCATGATTGGACGGCGAGCATCAAAAATCTTTGCATAATCCACTTTTCTAGGATCATCTCCAAAATCAGCTCCCTTAACATCCGCCTCATCCAGCAAACCTTCTTCTATCAGAATATCAAAATCGATAAAGTAGGTATTCCCCGCAAAAGCAGAGAAAGACTGATATGGAGAATCACCATAACTGGTAGTTCCCAGTGGCAAAATCTGCCAATAGCGCTGCTTGGTGCGAACCAAGAAGTCTACAAAATCATAAGCACTTTGGCCAAAAGATCCGATACCGTACTTGCCCGGAAGGGATGAAATGTGCATGAGCACGCCGCTTTGACGTTTTTTCATTTTGTCACCTCGTTATTTTTCCTCTACGCCTTTTCATTTTTACTTAATGCAAACGTTTGCGTCGACTTGATTATAACCTATTTTTTTTCTTAGTGCAAGGGGTTTTTGATATTTTTTTCAATTTATTGGTTAATGGATATAATGCTCTTTTAGGACTCTCCTACAGCCCCAATTATTTGCCGTTTTTCTCTTCTTGCAAGCGTTCTCTTTTTGTGTTAAAATGTTCTTACAAACAGAAAACGTTTGCGTTTACTGAGAAACTGCTTTATACTTGCTTTTTCAACCATAATAGTTAGGCAATATAACTGGTTATAATAGCCATTTTGGGCAGAGGTTTGCATGACTCATAGAAAGCAAGTGCTTCTACTACTAGATTTAAAATAGTTGATGATATATCAAGGATTTCCAGCAAATGCAGGCCTTTAGGAGGTTTTTATGCGAGTTACTATCAAAGAAGTCGCAAAACTAGCAGGCGTGTCGCCCTCTACTGTGACCCGCGTTGTACAAAACAAATCAACCATCAGTGAAGAAACCAAAAAACGGGTCCGTGCTGCTATGAAGGAACTGGACTATCATCCCAATCTCAATGCCAGAAGTCTGGTCAGCCAATCCAGCCAGGTCATCGGCTTGGTCCTACCGGACGACTCAGATGTCTTCTATCAAAACCCTTTCTTCCCAACTGTATTGCGGGGGATTTCTCAGATTGCTTCTGACTATGACTATGCCATCCAGATCAGCACGGGGCAAGACGAAGAACATCGCTTGGAAAATATGAAGCAGATGATTTTGGGCAAGCGAGTTGACGGACTGATTTTCCTTTACTCCAAGCAGGACGATCCTTTGGTCGACTTTGCAGTCAGAAACAACTTCCCCTTCCTCATCCTAGGGAAAGCTGTCTCACCTTTTATCTCTCTGGTGGACAATGACAATATCAAGGCCGGCTATGACGCGGCCAGATATTTCCTTGACAAGGGCTATCAGAAAATTGCCTTTCTAGCTGGGAATAAAGAGCTGGTCGTTTCCCAGGATCGTTACACAGGCTACAAGCAAGCCCTGAATGAAGCAGAACGACCTTTAGATGAACGCATTATCAAATTTGCCTTCGGCTTCCTTTTGGAAGACAATAGTTACAAGATTATGGAGGAGCTGCCGCTGGACGAGATTGAAGCCATCGTGACCTCTGATACCTTGGTAGCAGAAGGAGCCCTGCACTATCTCAAAGATCAGGACTACCAGATTCCCATTATCACCTTTGATTCTCTCAAACCGCGCATTGATGTGGATGCCTATATCGATATCAATGCCCTCGAGCTTGGGAAAGAGTCTTTCCGGACCCTCTTCCAAATCATCAAGGACAATAAAGAAGACAAGCAAATCTGCTATCGCCAGTTGATCCCGCATAGCATCAGCACTCGCTAATCCGAGTGCTTTTGCTCATTTATCAACGATTCACATATCGGCCTTTTCCTAAACCAGAGAAGAGCCTGAACTTAAAAGCAATTACCCGAAGAGAAACTGACAAAGAAAGAGGAAAAACATGGCCTTTCGTATTTTTCAAGCCTATTTAGATGACGAAAACATCATCACCATCGAACTGGAAAAGAACTTTGATGCCTATTCCATCCACTTTACACTGGAAGACAAGCACAGCTCCAGCCCCTTAACTATCAAAAATATCAACAATCAGGAAGAGCGAATTATCTACACCGTGTCGGCTAATGAGCCCATTGACCTGACGCAGTCCTACAAGGTCTATGACCAGGACCGCAACCATACCGACCTTCAGTACCGCCATATCGTGAAAAAGCCTATTTTCGATGAGATTTTTGACTATGCAGGTGACGATTTGGGAGCTCAATACAGTCCCCAAGCCACCGATTTCAAACTCTGGGCGCCGATTTCCGAAAAAGTCCTCCTGCATCTGAAAGACCAGGTTCACCATCTCAAACGTCTGGATAGGGGAGTCTGGCATACTCGGATTGAAGGAGATTTAGAGGGAGCCTCCTATTCTTATCTCCATAAGATCAATGGCAAGTGGATTGAAGTCCATGATCCCTACGCCCTATCCTCAGATGTCAATTCGGGAAACAGCTATGTCATCGATCTAGACAAGATTAAAAAGCCTATCAAACGAGCAAAAACACAGCTGAATCCGACAGAAGCCGTCATTTATGAAATGAGCGTCCGCGATTTCTCTATGCAGAAAGAAGCTGGTTTCTCCTATCCTGGGAAGTTTGCCTCGCTGAGCGAATCTCCAGTCGTCCACGGCCAGAAGTTCGGTCTGGACTATCTGAAAGAGCTAGGTATCAGCCACGTGCAGCTTCTGCCTGTCTACGATTTTGGCAGCGTTGATGAAAAGCATCCTGAACTCGTCTACAACTGGGGCTACGATCCTGTCCAGTACAATGTCCCAGACGGCAGTTTTGCCAGCGACCCACGAGACCCCTATGCCCGTATCATAGAGCTGCAGGCGGCCATTACTGCCTTCCACAATGCTGATATCAGCGTCATCATGGACGTGGTCTACAATCATGTCTATGATGCCAACAGCTATGCTTTTGAAAAAATTGTGCCCGGCTATTTTTTCCGACTCAATGACATGGGCTACCGGACCAACGGGACTTTCTGCGGCAATGATGTAGCCAGTGAGAAGGCCATGGCCCGCCGTTATATCAAGCAATCGGTCAAGCAATGGGTCAGTCTCTATGGCTTTGACGGTTTCCGCTTTGATCTAATGGGGATTTTAGATATCCAAACCATGCAGCAGATAGCTGACGAACTCAAGGCGCTCTACCCTAACATCTATCTCTATGGTGAAGGCTGGCAGATGGATACTGGACTGGCAAGTGAGCGATTGGCCCATCAGTACAATGCTGCCCAACTGCCAGATTATGGATTTTTCAGTGACCATTTCCGAGACAGCCTAAAGCAGACCATCGCCCAAGGTCGGCAAATCGAGAGCAAGACTCCTGCCAGTCAGCTTGAAAATGTCCTGACAGCCAATGTCGGACTAAAAGGCGAGACCCACTTCACTGCGCCCCAGCAGGCTATTAATTATGTCGAGTGCCATGACAATGCAACGGTTTTTGATTACTTTGACATCGTCAACCCTGCTATCACCCTGCGGGATCGGCTGGCCAATTCGCGGTTGGCTCTCCATCTCGTCCTGCTGGCTCAAGGTGTTCCCTTTATCCACAGCGGTCAGGAATTTTTCCGGACTAAAAATCTGATTGACAACACCTACAATATGCCTGACGAAATCAATAAACTAGACTGGCTACGCTCCCTGCATTACACAGAGGATATTGCTTTTGTTAAACAGCTGATTGCTTTTCGCAGAGCACATCCGCTGCTGCATCTAAAGACTAGCGCCGCCATCAAGCAAGCCTGTCAGGTCAATTGGCTGACAGACAGTTTATTGGAGTACAAGATTCAAGACAGCAAAGAAAGTATGACAATCGTCATCAACTTTGGCAACCAAGAGGCTGTCTATGAAAACAAAAACAAGCAAAGATTACATCTCAAGTATCCAGCCATTGATGCCCAAAAACCAATCGCACCACTAGCTGACAGTTACAGCCTAGCTGGCAAGCAGTTGATTGTGTTAAAATAGATTATAAAACATCAGCCAATGAATAAGCTGATGTTTTCGTTTTTTATAATCCCAAATAATCCTCGACTGCTACCTGCATTTGGTCTGCAGCGACCGTCGTTTTGTGGCGCACTGGGGCTGTTTCTAAGCCATCCACAGCTGGTGGCAGGGCTACGCCAGAAAGTTCGTGCAGTTGCTCCAAAGCCTCGAAGTCACTGAGTCCTGTTTGACCAGTCACAGCCTCAACAGCCACGACTGGGAATTTATACGGACTAGCGGTAGACGCGATAACAGTCTTGCGCTGATCAGCCGTTTCTGCCAGATATTTTTGATAGACAGCAGACGCGACAGCCGTATGAGGGTCTTCGATGTAGTCAGAGGCCTGATAGACCCGCTTGATTTCAGCAGCTGTTTCTTCTTCTGTCGCATAATCAGCCGCAAAGAGCTCTAAAATCTCAGCGTCAAAGTCCGTCAGTTCATACTGACCATGCTCATTCAAAGCCGCCATCAGGGCAGCTGTTTTCTCAGCGCTGTTACCAGACAGGTGGAAAATCAAGCGCTCCAAGTTAGAGGAAACCAGAATATCCATGGACGGACTAGACGTCACCTTGAAGCTCCGCTTCTTGTCATAAACCTGAGTCTTGAAGAAGTCCGTCAGGACATTGTTCTCATTCGATGCACAGATTAGCTTGCCAACTGGCAGACCGATTTGCTTGGCATAGTAGGCCGCCAGGATATTACCAAAGTTCCCCGTCGGAACGGTAAAGTTGACCTTGTCTCCTGCTGTGATTTCTCCCGTCTTCACTAGCTGAGCATAGGCATAGACATAGTAGACAATCTGCGGCACCAAACGGCCGATGTTCATGGAATTAGCTGATGAAAACTGGAGTTTGTGCTCCAAGAGACGAGCTCGTAGGTCTGTGTCATTGAACATGTGCTTGACATTGGTCTGGGCATCGTCAAAGTTGCCGTCAATGGCCACCACATGCGTATTGGCACCTGTCTGCGTCGTCATTTGCAGCTCTTGGACCTTGCTGACACCGTCTTTCGGATAAAAGACGATAATCTCAGTCCCAGGAACATCCGCAAAACCTGCCATAGCTGCCTTACCTGTGTCGCCAGAAGTCGCCGTCAAAATGACAATTTTGTTTTCCAAACCGTGCTTTTTAGCTGCAGTTGTCATCAAGTGAGGCAGGATAGACAAAGCCATGTCCTTGAAGGCAATGGTCGCTCCGTGGAAAAGCTCTAGATTGTACTGACCATCCAGCTTGACCAAGGGAGCAATCGCCGCATCATCAAACTTGCTGTCATAGGCATGGTTGATACAGTAGTCCAGCTCTTCTTCAGAAAAATCGTCCAAAAATGCAGACAAAACCAGCTTGGCTACTTCCTGATAAGAAGCGTCTTTGAGCTTGGCAAAGTCCAAATCGACCTGCGGATAGGTAATGGGCGTAAAGAGCCCGCCGTCTGTCGCCAAGCCTTGCAGAATCGCCTGGCTGGCTGTTACTCTATTCTTTTCGTCGCGTGTTGATTGATAAACTAAGGTCATTCTCTCTCATCCTTTATCTATAGTTCGCTTTATTATACCAAAATTTATCAGAAAATTCTCGCTTTTTCACAGAGAATATAAGAAAAAGCCCATTTCTGGGCTTGTATTCATCTTATTCATTCATAGATACGTGAACGTGATCGTAGTGGTTTTCAGTTACACTACCACGATCTGGCATTTGGTTCCAAGTATTAGCTGGTCCATAAACGCTTTCAAATGGCGCATAGAATTGTTGTTGCCAGATAACGTAAGAGATGCCTCTTTCAGTCATGTTAGAAGTGACATCGGCTGCGACCTGATTTCCTAATTCAGTATTGTCACCAACGATAAAGTCAGCCGCCAAGCCTTTACCATGGTCACCACTATCACCTGGACGGTAGAGACTAAATTCTGTAATGCCATATTTAGCTGCTATCTCTTCTTTCAGAGCTGCAGTTTGTGGCTGAAGACCCTCATTAGCAGGATTGTTAGTTGTCACGCTAGCAGCGTCTGTTACAGCTGGAGCGTTGTAAGTTGTAGGTTCAACTGCAGCAGTTGCTTGACTGACTTGGTCTTGGCCTAATTCAGTCACTTCAGGAGCTGCCTCTGCTGGTGCTTCTGGACTTGCAGCAACTACTGGCTGTGGTGCTGCTTCTACTGGAGCTGCTGCATTTGCTTCCGCAGTTGGGGCTGCTTCACTTGCAACTTCTGCTACTGGGGCAGGAGCTTCTTCAGCAGGCGCTGGTGCTTGGTCTGCTGGAGCTGCAACAGCTTCCTCAACAGCTGGAGCTGGAGTTTCTGCTGGTTGAGCAGGAGTTGCGGGTGCTGCTTGCTCAGTACCAAAAATCTCGTCAGCTGTATAACTTTCTGTTACATATCCTGCGTTATTTCCTGCTTGGTAGCTTTGGATTTCTACAGAGGCAATTTCATTTTGTCCATTTGTTGTAACGGTCAAAACAGTACCTGGGAAAATCAAGTCTGCATTGGCAATTTGATTGATTTTAGCCAATTCAACAAGGTCAATATTCATCGCTTGAGCGATATTTCCTAAAGTATCTCCATATTGAACAGTGTATGTTTGTTGGTTTTCATTACTAGTAATATCTGCTTTAATTTGCTCAACTGTTCTGGCAGTCCAGTTTTGTGGCTGCTCCTCAGCTTTTGTTGTAAACAAAGGCAATGCTGACAAAGCAACAGTTGAAGCCAAAAGTAATTTCTTATTCATTTTCATATGCAAAATGCACCTTCCTAATCATTCATGATACGAAAACCATCTTACCATAAATCTTCTAAGAAAAAAGCCTTTTTCGACCTATTTAACAAAACTGTCTGCCCCCTGTAATATGGAGATTTGTTTGTAACATATAAAAACTGGCAGCAAGCAAAAGAACCCCATTTAGAGAGGTTCTGTTTTTTGGGACTTATTTGAATTTTTTCTACTCTGGTGAACTAAACCTAACCTAAGAAAAGATAAAATCTCCTAGAAGCTATAGCTTCTAGGAGATTTTCCTATTTTTGCTGTGAATAGATCTATTCAGTCTAGGTTAACTCAGCTAAATCGAGCTTCGGCTAAAAACTCGGAAAAAAGAGAACTGGCTCGGATTCATCGAATCCGTCGTCCAGTTCCTATTTTTCAGTCGTTTTTTAACGCCTCCGCATCTTACTTCACCTTCATCATTCGGACGAGGCTGGCCCGTTCGGCTTCTTCCAGCTTCATCTCGATGTAGTAGATGGTTTCTTTGAGGTCAGGGATGGTAGCATACTCTAGTCCGTTGACCCGACGGCGGGTTTTCTCGATTTCATCCGCCATGAGCTGGCAGCTTTTCTCAATTTCAGCCAGGCGCAGCAGATCAGGAAGCAGATCGCTCATGCTTTCAATGGTTTCATCCATCTGGCTGTTAGACGCCACATAGCTATAAACCACATCTCCCTCGTCATCAGTATGCGGATTGTCAATATGGGCGTACATCTTGGGCACACGCACACTCATGATATTCTCAGTCTCCACATGCAGATTGACCTCCCGTGTGGGCACAGCGAAAATCTCCTCAACCATGAGGTCGCTCTCCAGCGCCTTAGCCATGACAAAATCCTGCAGATGACCGACCAGAGCGGATTCGACCTTTTGGCGGAGCTGATTGTTCTCACGGACTGACTCAATGAAGCGCCGCATCAGCTCATCCCGCTTGTCCTTGAGCAGCTTATGCCCACGGACAGCCGTTTTGAGACGGGCTTTTAAGTTATTCAGCTCCATCCGAGTCGGCTTGACATTGAGTCGCGTCATCTTTCTCCCTCCTTGGCCTGCGGCAGGTATTGGTCAATCATGTCGTCCTTAATCCGCTTGAGCTCCGTTCTTGGCAAGATGGACAGGAGTTCCCAGCCCAGATCCAAGCTTTCCTCAATGGTTCGGTTGGTCTGGAAACCTTGATTGATGTATTCCTGCTCGAAGCGGTCGGTAAAGCGAACATAGAGCTTGTCCGTTTCGGACAGGGCGGATTCCCCCAGAACGACAGCCAGCTCCTTGGCCTGCTTGCCTTGCGCATAGGCGGCAAAAAGCTGGTTTATGGTTGCGGCATGGTCCCCCCTAGTCTTGCCCTCACCCGAACCCTTGTCCTTAAGACGAGACAGAGAAGGCAGGACATTGATGGGCGGACGATAGCCGCTGTTATAAAGGTCACGCGAAAGGATAATCTGACCTTCCGTAATATAGCCTGTCAAATCCGGAATCGGATGGGTGATATCATCCTCTGGCATGGACAGGATCGGAATCTGCGTCACCGAGCCTTTCTTGCCAACCAGACGTCCAGCCCGCTCATAAAGGGTGGACAGGTTAGTATATAGATAGCCCGGATACCCGCGACGGCCCGGCACTTCACGACGAGCTGCGGAAACTTCCCGCAGGGCTTCACAGTAGTTGGTCATGTCGGTCATGATGACCAGAACGTGCATATCCTTTTCATAAGCTAGATACTCGGCTGCTGTCAGGGCAATCCGAGGCGTCGCAATCCGCTCGATAGCTGGGTCATTGGCTAGATTGATAAAGAGCACCGAGCGGTCAATAGCGCCTGTTTCTCTCAAGTCATTCATGAAGAATTCGGCTTCTTCAAAGGTAATCCCCATGGCCGCAAAGACCACGGCGAAGTTTTCATCAGAGTTAAGCACTGTGGCCTGACGGGCGATTTGAGCAGCTAATTCCTTGTGGGGCAGACCAGATCCAGAAAATACTGGCAATTTTTGTCCCCGAACCAAGGTATTGAGATGGTCGATGGCTGAAATTCCAGTCTGAATAAACTCATCCGGATATTCGCGAGCTACTGGATTGATGGCTTGACCGTCAATATCCAGATATTTTTCTGGTAAGATAGCTGGACCGCCATCAATTGGCTTGCCCATGCCATTGAAAATCCGTCCCACCATGTCTTCTGACACTGGCAGCTCTAGCGGACGGCCTGTAAAGCGAACCTTGGCTTTTTCCAGATTGATACCGCTAGATCCCTCAAAAAGCTGGACCATAGCCTTGTCTTCTTGGACTTCCAGAACCTGGCCCTGGCGCTTGCTGCCGTCATGCAGCTGGATTTCTACCAATTCATTGAAATGCACGCCAGCAACTTGGTCGACAATCATCAGAGGGCCGACAACTTCACTGACGGTGCGGTATTCTTTAATGACGCTCATTGTCTAGTCCTCCTTGGGCAAGAATCTGATGCAGGGTTTCCTCAATAGTCTGACTGAGAGCCTGAATTTTTTCCAGCTGGTCTTCGTGGATAAACTTACTGCGGGCAATTCGGTCACGTAGCTCCACCGTTCCTTCCATGATTTCTCGGAAATAAGCCCCCAGCTCCAAAGCACGATTGGCCTCCGCATCGAAGGTCAGGATATTGCTCAATAAAGCCACCTGCTTTTTGAAAGAAGTATAGGTGTCAACATCATCAAAGGCATTCTGCTGCAGATAGTCCTCGCGGATCATCTTGGCCGCATTCATGGTCAGTCGGTCCTTTTCAGACAAGGAATCCAAGCCCACCAAACGCACGATTTCCTGCAGTTCGCTTTCTTTTTGCAGGATATTCATGGCCTTGGTCACCTTTTCTGCCCAAGCAATCTTCTCATGCTGATCGATATATGCTCCCACTTCGTCTAGGTAGAGAGAGTAAGAGCTCAGCCAGTTGATAGCTGGGAAATGCCGGCGTTGAGCCAGCTGGGCATCCAAGCCCCAGAAGACCTTGACAATGCGCAGGGTATTTTGCGTCACCGGCTCAGAAATATCTCCACCCGGAGGTGATACAGCTCCGATAGCGGTTATAGAGCCTTCGCGCGCAGTTGAACCAAGTGTCTTGACCCGGCCAGCCCGCTCATAATACTCAGCAATCCGGCTGCCAAGATAGGCTGGATAGCCTTCGTCACCTGGCATTTCTTCCAGACGGCCGGACATTTCCCGCAGGGCTTCTGCCCAGCGAGAGGTTGAGTCCGCCATGATGGCCACGGAATAGCCCATGTCACGGAAGTATTCTGCGATCGTAATCCCTGTGTAAATCGATGCCTCCCGAGCCGCTACCGGCATATTGGAGGTGTTGGCAATCAGCACTGTCCGCTGCATGATGGACTGGCCTGTCGTCGGGTCAATCAGTTCTGGAAATTCATTAAGTACGTCGGTCATCTCATTGCCACGCTCACCGCAGCCGACATAGATAACGATGTCAACATTGGCAAACTTGGCCACCTGATGCTGAACTACAGTCTTACCAGCCCCGAATGGTCCTGGTACAGCAGCTGCCCCACCCTTGGTCACTGGGAAGAAGGTATCGATGACCCGCTGACCTGTCACCAAAGGCTCAACTGGAATCAGCTTCTGAGCAAAAGGACGCCCACGGCGGACCGGCCATTTTTGCATGAGAGTCCCTTTAAAGATAGACCCATCCGCCTGCTCAATCTCGTAAACAGTCTCTTCAACAGTGAAACTGCCAGCTGAGATATTGGCCAAGCGTCCACTGACGCCGACTGGCACCATGATGCGGTGCTCCACCAGATTGGTCTCCTGCACCGTTCCCAGAATATCGCCTGCCTCAACCGCATCTCCGACAGACAGACTTGGAACAAAATCCCACTTAGTCTCTCGGTCTAGATTTGGCAGTTGAACACCGCGGACGAGGAAGTCGCTCTCCGTGATGGTCTGGAAACGCTCCAAAGGCCGCTGAATTCCGTCAAACATCTGGGAAATCAGACCTGGACCCAGTTCAACGGACAGAGGACTTCCAGTCGTGATGACTGGCTCTCCCGGACCCAAGCCAGAAGTTTCCTCATAAACCTGAATAGAGGCTTGGTCCCGCCGCATTTCAATAATTTCACCGATCAGCCCCAAATCGCCAACCCGGCAAATATCCTGAATATTCGCTTCCTGCATCCCTGATGCCAGCACCAGAGGACCAGAAACTTTGATAATCTTTCCTTGACTCACAATCTTCCTCCATTCTTGGGAGATTTTTGTTCCTTCTCAATGAAAATCAAAGAGCAAACCAAGTAGTAGTTTTAATTTAATTTCCAAAGAGTATTTTTTGATTCTTGCCGCGAGTTTGAAATCTTTCTTAGCTAACTCTAGGGCAAGTATTGTTTCTTTTTATTTTAAAAATCAGATAAGGCTTTTATTTGCTGGCCCTTTTCGTCGAAATTGTCTGGGCTTAGCCATTTTTCTAGACGACTCTTGACGGCCGGCCAATCCCTGTCAATCATAGACAGCCAGTCCGTGTCTCGGTTTCGCCCCTTATAGACAAGGGCCTGACGAAACCTGCCTTCGTAGGTGAAACCAAGCCGCTCTGCTGCCCGCCTTGAAGGCTGATTGAGGGCATCGCATTTCCATTCATAGCGGCGATACTCCAGCTCTTCAAAGACATAGCGTGCCAGTAAGTACTGAGCTTCCGTAGCCAGTCTAGTGCGCTTCAGCTTGGGCGAATAGGTCACAGCTCCCACTTCGATAACGCGGTTATTTCGGTCAATCCTCATCAAGGCAAAAGTTCCCAGAGCCTTGCCGCTCTCCTTGTCCACAATCGCATAGTAGAAACGATCCTGTGCTGTCAGCATCTGTTCTAGCAAGGCAGCCCACTCATCCTGATTTTGGGCAGGATTTTGAAAGAGATAGGTCCACATGTCAGCAGGAGAATCTGGGCCATACACTTCGTATAAATCTTCTCCATGCTTGTCCTTGGACAAACGCTCGATAATAACATACTGGCCTTCGATTCGCTCCAGGTGAGGCAAGTCCCCCGGCTGAAAATCCAGCAGAGCATCCCCAATGGGTTGGCCTAGTTCATTCATTCGCATAAAAACCTCACAATATATCTTGTCCGACAGCCTTTTCGACATTTTCATGAATCCGCGAAAGAGCCAGTCCCGTGCTCCCCTTATGGGTAGGAATGAGCACAAGAGCAGGAACCTCCAGCTGGTCATAGTAGGCCAGGGTTTCTGGAATATCCGCAGCCATATCCTCCGTCAGATAGATAATGCCGAAATCTTCGCGGGCTAGCCGACGCAGGGTATTGACCGTCTCCTGAGCTTCCTTCACTGGAAAGGTCTGAAAACCAATCAGCTTAAAAGGGAGAATGGTATCGCGATTCCCCACGACCGCAATCTTGTAGCTAGTCTTGTCCATAAATCGGTCGCATCCTTTCTCTGATAAGCTCTACGGGCAGCTGATTGTCCATTCCGGTCAAAATCAACCGCAGATTCTTGACTTCCAGCTCCTTACCCAGCAGATAGCGGGCCAGAGGAAGCGGGCCATCTGTCTCAAACTGACCAGCCGCCAGCAACTTAGCCTGCAAGAGGTCCGCTAGATATTCTAACTCTACTGTCGTCAAGGTCTGGTTCCGCATTTTTTCCTCATAGGAGCGCAGTTCCAGATCGTAACCACAGGGATTGATCTGGCTAAACCAAGTCAAGTAATCTCCCTGCTCTGCCATGGCAATCCAGTTGGCAGCAGAAAGACGTCCCTCATCAGACAAGAGCTGCCTCATAAAGCTATGAGGTTTCTCCAAATCAACAGCCCGCTTGACGGTGATGGCATTATAAAAATCAATAGTCAGATTCACCAGCTGCAGCAGACTCTCATCTTCCAACTTCTGTGTCAGACGCTTGAGATGCTGGAAATAAGCCATGTCCATGCCAATCTCCAGCACGCGCACATCCTGATAATCCTGGTATTCCTGCCAGGTCGCAAGCACCTCGTCCAGCATGAAATCTGGACAATACTCAGCCGAAAAGGCCATGACCAAGTGCTCCAAAACCTCCAGCGAATAGGTCCCCACCGGCATCAGCAAATGCTCCAAGGACTGACCTGTCGCCCGACCCTTGAGAAAAACTTTGAGATTGTGGTAAGTATAGCGGAGCGTGAAAATCTCCACCAGCTCCTTACTTGGACTGATCTCAAGCGCCCAATTATAAACGGAATACAAATGCTTCATCAGTACTTGCTCAATGGCATTGAGATCCTTAATCGCTTCAGCATCCATGGCGTAGACCGTTCCCTGCAGAAGAGCCGAACGGCTGGCAGCATCGTCAGCCTGCAGCAATTGATCATATTGCTGGGGCGTCAAAAAGGAAGCCTCCTGCACACTAATGGCTGTATTGACTTGAGAGAAGCTTGTTTCACTCATGGCCCGCCTCCTATTCTGCCTGGTCTTTGAAAATATCCTGAGCCAGACGGTAGCTTTCCTCCTGCCAGACAGAGTCCAGCAAGTCACGATAGAGATAACTATCATCCACTCGTCCTTGGCTCAGAACAAAACCTGCCTGACCGGCTATGGACTGGTCTGAAAAAGACACATTTGGAAAGGCTTTTTTCAAGTCTTCTAACTGGCTGAAGCTGAATTTCTCAGCAGACAGAGCACCGAAAACCAGCGTCAACTCTTCCTCTGGATATTTAGCCAGAACACTCTTCAGAAAATGCTCTTCTTCAGCTGGTGACCAAGCCGCCATCTGAGCATAAGCCTCCTCAAAAAGCTCTCTGAGAACCCGTTGCTTGATGACCAGAGTAGACTGGCGCTTTTGATTTTCTAACTGCTGAATATCGCGCTGACTGCGCCGGCTGATTTCTTTCAGCTGCTGCTCCCGCTGAGCCAGCTTCTGCCGAACCAGCTGGGCCTCACGTTCCTTGGCTTCCTGCTCTATTTTCTCAGTAGCCTCAGCCAAAAGCAAACGCCCCTTCTCGTGAGCCTGCTCCAAGACAGAAGCTTTGAGATCTGATATGTCAGACATAAAAGCCTCCTTACTTCACATTCAGAACCATGATGAAGGATACAACGAAGGCCAAGATGGCGTAGGTTTCAACCATGGCCGCTAGGATAACCCCTTTCATGACCTCTTCTGGACGTTTGGCCAAAATCTGAATACCCGCTGTCGCTACTCGACCTTGGTGCTTAGCTGAAAAGTAACCAACAATCGCAACTGGCAAAGCGGCTAGAAAATAAGCCACGCCTGATTGCAGAGCCAATTCTGGCTTGATATTAAAGAAGACGGTAATCCCGATAACAAAGCCATAGAGACCTTGAGTACCTGGCAAAAGCTGCAAGATTAGAGCTTGCGCAAATTTTTCTGGCTGCTCTTTCAAGAGGGCTGCCGCTGCCTGACCCGTGCTTCCGACACCCAGCGCTGAGCCCATTCCGCTGAGAAAAACCGCTAAAGCTACTCCCAGACCTGCAAAAAAGGCGCCGCCATAAGTTCCAAAATATGATGCTAAATGTTCCATGATTTACTCCTATGAAAATGCTGTAATCGTCGTAAAACCAACAGCTAGTTGAATGAATGATGCTTGTTTTGATGTTGTAGAAAGTGTTTTTCTAAAGATGAGCTTCTCATCTCTTACCATAGTTTCTAATCTTTATTTCTTGCTTTGCTGAACGTATTTCTCGCTAGGCTTGAGCGGAGTGAAAGGCTTGCCACCGCCGTCGTAGAATTTTCCAAAGAATTCCACGAAAATCAAACGCGCTCCGTGCACATAGCCGGACAGAAAAGATAGAAACATATTAACCAAATGCAGGGCAATAAAGAGTAGAATGCCGATGCTAAAGCGAGCGACAGGTGGAAAGAGGCTGACAATCAGGTTAAAAGCCGAGCCAATGCTGGCCCCAGAAAGTCCCAGAGCCATCAGCCGTGTAAAGCTGACCAGATCTCCTACATAACCACTGACATTGTAGAGATTAAAGAGACCTGACCCCAATCCTGCCAAGCTCTTAGCACTGACAATGGATACTGCCAATATGCCGAGCGCATTGATGATAGCCAGCCACTGACCGATCGTTGCCGCAAAGGCCAAGGATGGGAAGAAATTTCCCAGGGCCAAGAGTAGCAGCCCCAGCAAAATCAGCACCCAAGCAAAGCCTGTATTATAAGCTTCTGCATAATCCTTGAGGCGGATATTTTTCAGACCGCTGAGGAAGAGGCCCGCCAGCACTGTAATGAAGCCAAAGACGACCGAAATAACCAGAATCGTCATGGCGTCGGAGCTGGTGCTAATCAGAGCGAAGGGCAGTTCAAAGCCAAAGAAAGAACCATAAACCAGTCCCCAGATGATGACTGCCACACCCAGCAGGCGGAAGAATCGCAGATTCTTAGCCAATCCCGGCTTGACATGCAAGAAGTGCAGCGCCAGACTGGTGCCAACAAAGAGCAAAAGGCCGTAGCCGATGTCGGCAACCATCATGCCAAAGAATACAAAATAGAAGAGGGAAACGACAGGGGTTGGATCCTTATCACCGTACTTAGGCAAGGAATACATCTCCGTCACTAGCTCGAAAGGCTCCACCAAGGCATTGTTTTTTAGCTTGGTCGGAACCTTATCTTCCTCGTCCTGTCGAATCTCTCTGGTCTGGATGAGAACGCTTCGACCAAACTGCTCCTTCAAGCAAGCCTCAAGAGCTTGAACTTGATTGCTTTCAATCCAGCCTTCCAAGGCCGCCAGATTTTGCGTACTGGCTAACTGATTTTTACTTTCTTGACGGGAGGAGAGATTGCAGAGATAGTCCAGCTGAACCTTGAGCTGGTCCAGTTCATTCTTGGAAGCTGCCAGACTCTTAGTCAGAGCTTCTGCCACAGCCTCCTGCTGTCGAATATTGGCCTTGAGCTGGGCTACCCGATCAGCAGGCAGTTCCGCATGGTCATACTCAAAAGGCTTAAAGCCATACTCTTTCAAGATTTTGCGAACTTCTTCCAGAGAGCCTGTCTTGTAAAAAATAAGAACCCCATGCTCCGTATCATCGGTAAAGACTTCCTGAAACTTCAGATCAGGATGTGCTCCCAGAGTCAGGCGCAGAGCATCGTCGTCGGTATTGGGAATCGTCCCAATCAAAGCTCCCAGATGACTGAAAGTCGCGGCTGCTTGCGGTGTTAGCTCCAGCGGCTCCCACTTCTCCAGCGCAGCTACTTCCAAGCGGTCAGCTTCTATCTGATCCTTGGCATCTTGTAAGACCTTGAGCTGCTTGCTGATTCCTTCTAATAGTGCCACCTCATCGCGAGTCTTCCCTGCCTGCTCCAAAGCAGCAAAGGATAGCTCCAAGGGCTCTTCTTTTAAGGATTCCAGCAGTTTCTTTTTGGGCATAAAAGGCTCCAGCTCTGCAATTAGCCGTTCCAATTTCTCCTGACGACTGAGCAAATCCTGCTGAGATAGCTGCCGATCTGGCCGGCCAACTAAAGCCTGCTCAAAGGCTGCCTGCCAGTCCTCTTCCTGCCGTAAGTCATGAATCTGAACCGACTCTAACCCCTGTAGGTAAAAGAGAAGCTGGTCCAGCAGTTCCTTGGGAAGGAGCAGAGATAGCTGCCTCATTTGACTAATGGCCATAGGCTTCTACCACCTTCTCTACAATGGCTCGCGCCAAGTCTGCTTTTTTGTCCGTCAAAGCAGCCGCAACCTTGTCCTCATTTTGCTGGGTTGTCTGCTCCAAGTCTTGCTGCAGGAGCACCAACTGTTGCTGGGAAGTCGCAGTTAATTCCTCTGCCAGCTTCTGCGTTTCAGCGTCATAAGTCAGACCTAGCTGCCTGAGATTTTCATCTACTTGCTGTCGCAGCTCCTGAGTCTGCGTCCTGTAGCCCATCAAAACTTCTTCTGCAGCAGTTTCAATTTCCTGCATTTTTTCAAGTGTTTCATTGGCCATCTATTCACCCCCTCGTTTTCAAAAACCTTTGAAAACGGATTTTAAAATCTGCATTCCTGGCTGACTGTCCAGCATCTGGTATAGTCATCTTCTGGAATACAGTTTCGTACTTGCATAAATTATAACATATTTTCAGAAAAACAGTCAGAGATTGCTAAACAGCCATCTCAAACTGATAAGAAAAGTCAATATAGATTTGATTCATTCCAATACTTACAAATCAGGCTCAGCTGTGCACTCTTGATAAGTTTCAGTCTTGCAAACGGTTTATTTGTCTATAACTATGTTATAATATAAACAAATTCTAAGACAAATATAGAATAGCAGAAAAGTAAAAGTGGCTTCAATGTACCTTCCAGCCAGAACAGCCCTTAAACTTTTAATAAACATTATCCCATGAAGAAAGTGATTTTATGAGTCAGCAGAATATCTTGGCCATCATTGAGAGCCATCTTGACAAGATGACCGACTTAGAACAGAGGATTGGTCAATATTTTTTAAATCCAAATAGTATTCAAGAGGATTTATCCTCTTTGCAAGTCGCTCAAACCTTGCACATTTCTCAAGCAGCCTTGACCCGTTTCGCCAAAAAATGTGGCTTTAAAGGTTATCGAGAATTTAGCTTTCAATATCTACAGGATCTACCAAAGGCACAAACCGAGGCGGATAATATGCAAAGCAGCTTATCTCGTCATGTCTTGTACAACTACAATCAAATCCACCAGCAAACAAAAGAACTGATAGATGAGGAAAAGCTGGAGCGAGTGGCTCAAATCATAGAAGAGGCGGACCGAGTTTATTTCTTTGGAACAGGGAGCTCGGGCTTAGTAGCACGTGATATGAAACTGCGCTTCATGAGACTGGGAGTCGTTTGTGAAGCCCTAACCGACCAAGATGGCTTCGCTTGGACAACTAGTATTCTGGACAAGAACTGCCTCGTTATTGGATTTTCTCTATCCGGACAGACTCAGTCCATCATTGACAGCTTGATTGACGCTAAAAATATGGGAGCAAAAACCATCTTGGTGACAGGACAACCTGAAAAGATTCAAGAAGACTTCACTGAAGTCGTTCCTGTTGCCCTTCAAAGCAAGCCTGAGTTTATCCTGCGAATTTCAGCACAATTCCCCATGCTTCTCATGATCGATCTTATCTATGCCTTTTTCCTCGAGATTAACCGTGAAAAGAAAGAAAGAATCTTTAACAGCTATTGGGAGAATCAGAAACTAAATGGCTACTACCGTCGCAATACCCATAAAAGGTAAAAACGAATCAGGATTTTCTGACTCGTTTTCTTTTTTGGTCTAACTTTTTCCTTTTTCTTTCACAAGGGAAGGATTGGCCCGTAGATTTCTAATTGGGGCTGAACTTTTTCCATATGAAAGGTATCGTAGGCACGCCACTTTTGATACGTAGTCTGCTCCAGTTTGAGGCTACTAAGACCAATTAAAAAACTAGCGCTTTTATGGAAGCTTTCAAGAGCAATTAATAGACGATTATCCAGGACTTTGGTTTTCTCCAAACTCCTCAAAACTTCTTCTAAGCACTCGTAAAAGCGGATTTCATCTCTTGACCGAATTGCCTTCTTTTGAAAATCTTCCATCAAAGAACCTAGAAGCTGAGCGGCTTCCTGAATGAAACTTCTTTCTGTCATTTGATTTTCCTCTTGAAAGACAAGGAACCTGAGAAAAATCTCAGGTTAAACTTGTCTATTTTTGAAATGATAGTAGGCTCCAAACATACCCGCAGTATTTTGATGATGAGCAAAGGCTAGTTTGGTTTTATCAGCAATACTTGGAACCAAGGCATCCTGCAAAGCCGCCTGAATACGCGGTCTAAGAATTGCTTCTTGTCCCATGATGCCACCTCCTAGAATAACAACTTCCGGATTAACAACATAGCAGATATTGGCAATTCCTTGACCCAGATAGCCAACCATGCGATCGATGCCCTCGATACAGAGCTTATTGCCCTCAGTTGCTTCTTTAAAAATCCGCCGGCCATTCCAATGCTCTGTTTCTTCTCCGTGTAGCTCAGCCACATAGTTGACCAGAGCAGTTGTCGATGCCACATCCTGAAAGGCTCCGTCTGGTAGATGCAAATAACCAACCTCACAGGCAGAGTTACTAAAGCCGTGGAAGACCTGACCATCTACGACCAGACAGCCTCCAATACCTGTACCAATCGTCAAACAAAGGGCGATCTTCGCTCCCTTGCCACTGCCCGACATAGCCTCCGCCAGACCAGCACAGTTGACATCATTTTCAATCTCACAAGGCAGGGAGAATTTTTCTTCCAACACTTTTTTGAACTGGGTCCCGGCGTAATTAGGAATCTGCGGCCCCGCATAGAAAATTTCACCCTTGTCTGGATCCACCATACCAGCCGAAGAAATACAAATTCCAGCTAGAGGTACTTTTTCTAAATAGCTTGCAACAATGCTTTCAACCTTTTGCATAATTCCCGGGCCGCCTTTGTGGGCCTCTGTCGGCATTTCATGTGCTTCCACCAAGGTCTCGGCCTCGTTGATTAAGCCATACTTGATATTGGTACCGCCAATATCAATGGCAACATATTGTTTCATAGCACACCTTCTCTCTAGTGTTTATCCTGTTGCTTATAAAAATTGCTCCTTGGTTTGTCTAATCAACTGAGCTGCTTCTTCCACAATCGGCCGATCACTTTCCTGCAGCGGTGTCAGAGGAGAGCGGACAGATCCGATGGTCAAGCCTTCATTAATTTCCAAAACACCCTTAATAACAGCGTACATATTGCCATGGGCGCTGGTTAATTTTCCGATAATCTCATTAATCGCATATTGCAACTCTTTAGCCCGTTCCAATTTCTTGTCAGCAATCAGTTGATTGAGTTTGAGGAAGAGCTCTGGCATAGCCCCGTATGTACCACCGATACCAGCTCCAGCACCCATGAGTCGGCCACCTAAGAATTGCTCATCTGGACCATTAAAGACCACATGATCTTCTCCCCCAAGAGCTACAAAGGTCTGAATATCCTGCACCGGCATTGAAGAGTTCTTCACACCAATCACGCGCTCATTCTTGAGCATTTCCTTGTAAAGGCTAGGAGTCAAGGCTACACCAGCCAGCTGAGGAATATTGTAAATCACGAAATCAGTATTAGGCGCCGCCGCACTGATGTCATTCCAATACTGGGCAACCGAATACTCTGGCAAACGGAAATAAATCGGCGGAATAGCTGCAATAGCATCGACACCCAAACTTTCCGCATGACGAGCCAGTTCCACGCTGTCTTTAGTATTGTTGCAAGCCACATGGGCAATGATAGTCAGACGTCCCTTAGCAACTTTCATCACTTCTTCTAGAACCCGTTTTCGGTCTTCCACGCTCAGATAGATACACTCGCCCGAAGAACCGTTGACATAAAGACCTTGCACGCCCTTGGCGATGAAATATTCCACTAAAGCGCGAGTCCGCTCCGGGCTGATTTCACCGTCCTCGTCATAGCAGGCATAGAAAGCAGGAATGACACCTTGGTATTTGGTCATATTTTTCATTTTCTTTTATCTCCAAATCTAGAATTTCTATAAATTAAGGCTTTTCGTATTTGGCAAAAATCTTCTCTAAAACAGTAATCTGCGTGAAGGCCAATCCAGCAAAACCGATTAAAACAAAGAGCGATAACCCTAGTAAAAGTAGAAGTCCTGAACTAAGAAGCACTGTCAAAATTGCTACTAGAATGGCTATCATCAGGAAAAACCAAGGAAAGTTAAGACTGAGCAAAACTAGACTAGTCTGTAACCCACCTATAAGAGACTGCTCAAATCGGCCAGCCAGTGGATAAACACACAGAAAGAGCGCTGTTGTAAAGATAAGAAGAGCAAAGCAGGCAACTTTCAGTATTTGAAAAGGCAGAGCCTCCTGACCCCAGATAAGAAGGAGGTCAAAAATACTGATAGCAGACAGCATGAGCTCCAACAGGCCAAGTTTGAAACCCAACTGCCAATTTTCTCGGAAGGCCTTGATATAGACAGCCGTTACTTTTACACGACGACCGCCTTTGATCTCAAAAAGAGTTTGATAGAGGCTTAGCTTAGCAATACCGATGGTTAGAAGAGGCAGAGATGTCAGCAGAAAAAGCAAGTTTACTGTCGCTAAATCAAGGATTTTCTCACAAATCTGCATAAAGAAATTATCCGTATCAAAAATAGTCTCTATCAATCGGCTACCTCTTTTATCCATTGCTGGCCTCCTTTTCAAATATTAATCCAACAAAACTTTAAATACACACTTTTTAACTGTCTCTTCTCTGCCAGCAAATTGATTAGGCTGGTGGGCTTCTTCTGGCAAAAAAGCAGCAAAATTGAAACCGTCTAACAAGAGCGGATAAGTCTGTTCGCAAACAACAAAACCAATATCTCGACCTTCATCATAGGCTTCCTGAACTTCTCTAATCTGACAGCCATATTGGATCAGCTCATGCCCTTCCAAAAGAAAGTGCAGGTCCAAGTATCTCTGGTGAAATTCAAAGCTTTCCTCTTGCTGTTGACTAAGAGTATTTTCCTGCAAAAAGAAGAAGACCCTATCACCATCTACTTCATAGCGTCCTGAGTTTAGATTTGATACATTGTGACTCAGGAGATAATCAATGGCTGTATCGATATTTTTGTGAATCCCTTGATAGCGAACGAGATTCTCTAATTGATCAAAAATCATATTTCTATCCCTTAACAGCTCCCATCGTGATTCCTTGTGTGAAGGATTTTTGGAAGATGAGGAAGACTGCCACAATTGGCACTGCAGCCAAAGCAGCTCCAGCCATAATGAGGCCATAGTTGGTTGCCATTTCAGCCTGCATGGTCGCAACCCCGAGAGAAATTGTCAAATTCTGTCGGGATGTCAACATAACCAGCTGCATAAAGTAGTCGTTCCAGGTATTGATAAATGTGAAAATAGCTAAAGCCGCAAAACCTGGTTTGACAATCGGAAAAGCAACACTCCAGAAAGTCCGGATTTCGCCACAACCGTCGATTTTAGCAGACTCAAGAAGCTCTGTCGGGATGTTTTCACTGAACTGCTTCATTAGAAAAACTCCGAAAGGCCAGCCAACCAACGGTAAGATTACCGCAGCCAAGGTATCGTGAATTCCCATGAAATTCACAATACGCACTAGTGGTACCAGCACTACTTGCTTAGGCAAAGCCATGGCCGCAATGAAAATTGCAAAAAGAATCCGTTGACCATAGAACCGCTTCTTGGCCAAAACATATCCTGCCAAAGAAGAAGTGGCGCAGACCAGAAACATGGTCGCAAGCGAAATGAAAACACTATTCCACATCCATTGCATGGCTGGATTTTGCACCATCAATTGCTGGAAGTTTTCAACTGTTGGCATTTTTGGCCACCATTCTGGCGGAATGACAATCGTTGCTGGTTGAGATTTGAAAGCTCCTGTCAAAATCCAATAGAAAGGAAAGACAAAGAGGATGGTTAGTATGGCCAGAACAAAGCCTGATACCACCTTAAAAACATTCATTTTTTTAGTTTGCATCTTCTTTCTCCTTTCTCTAGTATTCTACATCGTTTCCAAGAATCTTGAACTGGGCGAAGCTGATGATGGCGATCATGACTGCTAAAAAGACTCCCATGGTATTAGCATAGCCGTATTCAGATAACTTGAAGGCTTTTTCATACAGATAGTACATGAGCGTACTGGTTGAGTAATTAGGTCCGCCTGATGTCAAGAGCTGAATCAAGGCAAAACACTGGAATGAGTTAATTGTAGTAATGATAGCAATGTAAAGGGTTGTTGGAAGCAGGCTAGGCCATTTGATCTTCCAGAAGACTTGCATTTCTGTTGCACCATCCACTCGCGCAGCCTCAACTAGAGAATTGTCAATATTTCCCATAGCTGCGATATAGAGAATGATAGGTTGACCCACAGAAGTTGTTAAGAGAATAATGATAATCGCTAGCAATGCCCAATGTTTATCGCCAAGCCAAGAAATATTTTGATTGATGACATGGCCTGACTTCAAAACAAAGTTCAAAATACCAGACAGCGGATCGTAGATCCATTTCCATACAACCGTCACAGCTACGCTCCCTGTAACAACTGGCAGGAAGAATACAAAACGGTAAAAGGAACGAGAGACAGCATTCATCTCATAAGTCTGCGAAGCCACAAACAAAGAGAAGAGAACTACAATCGGCACAGAGCCGATCACGATAATGACCGTATTAATCAGCGATTTCATAAAGACCGGATCTTTAAACATCCGAATATAATTATCAAATCCGACAAAAGTAAAGGAGGTCATCGTATAGTTAAAAAAACTAGTAACAAAACCCATAATCATAGGTGCCAAGACAAATACCGTGAAAAATATCAGAATTGGAGCTAAAAACGCGTATGATACTAGGGTTTCTTTCATTCTGATTTTATTGACTTTCACAATGAGGTACCCCTCTTTCAAGATTTTCTAACAAAATCCCCCTTTTTCTACTTCTAGAAACTGTCAACAGAAAAAGGGGAGGATTTCACATTTGCTTATTTTTTAGTAATTGTTTCGTTTGCTTTTTCTGTAAATGTCTTCAAAGCAGGTTCAACCTTTTCATCACCATTGGATACAGATTGGAGCATTGGGAACCAAAGTGTTCTCATTTCCGCAAAGCCATCAATAGTGTTGTAATATGGTGAATAGTACTGAGTCCATCCACTGATGGTTTCCATACGTTTATCATCATAGAGTTTTCCAAATGAAGTACGAACTGGGAAAGCACCTGTGCGAACTACATTCTTAGGTCCCCATTCCTTGTCATCAGCGATAAATTGGACGAATTTCTTAGAAGCTGCTACTTTCTTTTCATCTTTATTGTTAAAGACTGCAAATCCATTTACAAGATATTCAAGAGCTGGTTTGCCAGATTCTGATGGGAACGGTACTTCCACTACATCGACTTTGCTGGCTTCTAAAAGTTGTGCTTGAATACCGTTTTGAGAAGGAGCCCAAAGAAGGGTGTAGGATGTTTGGCCGTTAGCAAAGTTTTGAATATCTGCTCCACCATCATATTGAGAGCCGTTCATCATCAAACCGTCATTAATCCAGCCAACTGCTTTTTCCAGTCCTTTGACAAACTTAGGATCATCAGTTGTGTATTTGGTAACTTTTTCATCTGTAATAGATCCGCCGTAAAGATTAGCGATGAAGGCACGAGTTCCTTGGTCACCACCTTGACCATTACTAAAGAGGGAACCTGGAGTGTAGCCTTTATCTTTCAGAGCTTTCAGCACTTTTTCAAAATCAGATGTTGTCCAGCCTTCCTTGACAAGACTTGCTACACCGGCATCTTCCAACATTTTCTTATTGAAAGCCATATAGAATGGAGCAGAGCTGATAGGATACATGTAAGCTTTGTCTCCTGCCTTGCTAGCTTGGATAATGTTATCATTATTGACATCTTTGACAAAGTCATCAGTAAAGAGATCGTTCAAATCAGCTAATTTACCATTTTTTCCATACTGAATAATCCGACCTGGTGCATCAAACAAAACATCTGGTGCTGTGCCTGCTTCGATAGCTGTCGTAATCTTTTCAGGACCAGATTTAAAGTCAATAGTTTCTAGATTGACATGAATATCTGGGTTCGCTTTTTCAAAAGCTTCGATAATTGATTTTTCATAAGTTCCAACACCATCGTTGGCATTTTCCTGTGTGAAGACTGGGAAAGCCCACCAAGTAATCTCTGTTTTGCCAGAATTACCGCCAGAGCTAGCTGTTTTATCTGATCCGCCATTGTTTCCACAAGCTGCTAAAGAAACAATTGCAGCACCTGTCAATAACGATGCGAATAATTTTCCGAATTTCATATCCTTTTCTCCTTAAAAATGAATTTCTCTTGAATATGGCCCTTTTCTTTACAAAAACTGAAAGACTTATTTGTCTTTGTTTTTCCAGCTTCAAGCAAGAATTGGACTTGGTGATAGACATGGACCTGTTAGCCCTTCTTGTTTTACTGCTTCTTCAGAACAGTAAATAACTATTTTAGAATCTTAACTCGATAAATTCACTCCTTTTTAATAAATCTCTTTTTATAGATAGCGTTTTTATTTTTGTTTAAAATTCTTAAATTTCGATTCGTTCCTGACTATCAAAGTCAAATATATGAGCCTTAGGCATCTTAAAGGTAAAGCGAATCTTAGAGCCAGGCTCCAAATAGTTAGAAGCTTCCACTTTGGCTGAAAATTCTTGTACGCCAGCCTTACAATAGAGAACAGACTCGCTGCCTAGCAACTCAGAAACGGTGACTTCAGCATCTACAGTGCTATCTGGAAAAGTATCTTCTACTATCAACTCAGCCGAGATATCCTCTGGTCGAATACCCAGTATCACTTTCTTTCCTTGATAGCCTTTTTCTTCTAAGATCTTACGCTGACCGTCTGGAAGTCCAACAGCAAAGCCTTGTCCATCTGTAAGCTGGTTACCTTCTAAGTTCACTTCAAAGAAATTCATAGCTGGACTACCGATAAAACCTGCCACAAATTTATTAGCTGGTTCGTTATAAAGTTCCTGAGGCGTACCGATTTGCTCGATTCGGCCGATAGTACCTGTTCCTGCTTCGTTCTTAGTAGCTGACATGATAACGATGCGGTCAGCCAAGGTCATGGCCTCGGTCTGGTCGTGGGTTACATAGATAGTCGTCGCTCCGATACGGCGGTGAATTTTTGCGATTTCTGCCCGCATGGACACGCGCAGTTTGGCATCCAAGTTAGACAAGGGCTCATCCATGAGGAAAACTTTGGCATCACGGACAATCGCCCGCCCCATAGCTACCCGCTGGCGCTGACCACCAGACAGATCGGCTGGTTTACGATCCAGCAACTCTTTCAGCCCAAGGATTTCCGCCGCTTCCTGAACTCTTTTGTCAATATCAGCCTTGTCATACTTGCGAAGCTTGAGTCCGAATGCCATATTGTCATAAACGGTCATGTGAGGATAAAGAGCATAATTTTGGAAAACCATGGCGATATCCCGATCTTTAGGAGCAATGTCATTGACAAGATTTTGATCAATATAGAGTTCCCCCTCTGTGATATCCTCAAGTCCTGCAATCATCCGCAAGGTTGTTGATTTTCCGCAACCGGAAGGTCCTACAAAAACGATAAACTCCTTATCCTTAATATCCAAATCAAAATTCTCAACAGAGTAAAAATCACTATTAGGATATTTTTTATATAGTTTATTTAGTGTTAAGGTTGTCATTCATCTACCTCACTTATTTTAATCCTGCAACAAAGCGCTCTGTAATTTCTTTAGGCCGAGTAATGGCTCCACCGACAACGATGCCTCTTACACCCAAATCATGTATCTGCTTGGCTTGACTTGGATAATGAATCTTTCCTTCAGCGATGACATCAAAGCCTGCTTGGCACAAGCGGCGGATGAGCTCAATGTCCGGTCCGTCAACCTTGGGACTGTAGGAAGTATAGCCCGATAAGGTCGTGCCGACAAAGTCTACACCAGCTTCTACAGCAGCAGCAGCTTCCTCATAGGTACTGATATCTGCCATCAATAGCTGATGAGGATACTTGGCCTTGACCTGCTTGATGAAATCCGCAACTGTCAGGCCATCATGGCGTTCCCGCTTGGTACAGTCCAGAGCAATGACTTCAATATCCAGAGCAGCCAACTCATCCACTTCCCGCATGGTAGCCGTGATAAAAGGCTCTTGTGGCGGATAGTCGCGTTTGATAATTCCGATGATGGGCAGAGAAGTTACTTCCTTAATCTCCCGAATATCGCGAACGCTATTAGCTCGAATACCGACAGCACCGCCCTGCTCAGCAGCCTTGACCAAGAGAGGAATGACTCCTCCAGCTTCAGTATAAAGCGGCTCCTGGGGCAAGGCTTGACAAGAAACAATGATGCCGTCTTTAATCTTGGCTATCAAGTCATCTTTTAAAATCTGTGACATGAATATACAATCTCCTTTCGTAAGACATCGGTCTGATCAGATAGTCTAACAACTACCTAGGACCTCAGGTAGAGCAGGGAAGAAGGCCGCAAACAAATATTTTTACTTCCTTATCCTGGACTCCGTTTTTTAACTCGAGTATTTCATAATGTTATTATAAATAATTTTTAAAGCGCTTTCAATATTGTTTGAGATTTAGATTTTAGTTTCCGAATTTTCCAGAAAAACAGAAATTCCTGAAAGTACTTTCAGGAATTCGTTTTGTAGAAAAGTCAATGAAAGAGCAAGCAAACTTCTAAAAAGATTCTCACTTTCTATACTCCCTCAGGCAAGTAAAAAGGGCTAGGAAAGGCCTAGCCCCAAAGGGGGGACGAATATTATTTCTCGGAATTAAAGTCCGAAACGAGAGAAAGTCTTTTTATTTTGGTTCCGCAGAGCCAGTTAAAGACAGTATCGCTGACACGTACATTCATAGCCTCATGCCCATACTCAGGCAGGAGATGATACTCTTTTTCTCCAGCCAAGCTGTTATAGATGGCAAACTGCGTGATAGGATAGCAAACATCATCCTCTAGGCCAATAATCATCTGCACTGGACAGCTAATACGATGGGCCAGATTTTTCACGTCAATATAAGCAAGTGTCTGCAACAACTGCTCTTCTGTCTCATGAAAAGGATCATGGAATTTGAAATAACGAAAGAGCTCATCATAGGCTTCACTGGTATTGCCAATCTCCAAAACCCGTCTAAAGTCAGCAAGGAAGGGATAGATGGCTACAGTCTGCTTAATCCGAGAATTTAAAGCAGCTGCCACTAGGGCCAAGGCTCCGCCCTGTGAACCGCCAAAACTAGACAAACGGTTTTCATCCACGAAGTCCAAACCAGCCACTAGCTCGACCAAGGTGTAAACATCCAGATAGACATCCTTGAAAAAAAGCTGATCCGGTCCATCTAGAGCCCCGCGGATAATATGTCCTTTAACAGTATTACCGCGGACTTCTCTATTACCATCCAGTGAATAGCCTGACTGACCACGAACATCCATCGACACCACATCCCAGCCCTGCCCCATATAACCATGGAAATGAAACAATACCGGAACTTTTTCTGATAACTTAGGCACAACTAGCTTAGCATAGATTTGTCCACCGTTTCCAGACTTGAAGGTTAGCTCATAGCAAATCGCATATGCAATTTGAAAATCTTTTTCCAGCAACTGGTAGTCCTGAGGCACTTCCACCACTGCCACTTGTTTATTCCAAAAGGTATCAAAATCGTCGGGCATTTCATCTCTTCCGCGATAATCTAACATTTCTTTAAGTAAAGTAGGGTTTTTCATGTCTTATCCTCCCAACGATTCTTGAAACCTCTTTCATCATACCATAGAAAGAGGAAGTTTTCAATAGGTTAATATATAGATTTTCTGTTTTTTCTGAAATTTTACCGATTCGCTGCCTAAGAACCTATATGAAGCAGGAGCAGTAAATAAAACAAACTAAATCCTATGTTTAGCCCTGCTCCGTTAAGGTAGGGGCGTCCGATTCTCAGCTTTTCTACCAGTAAGACAGTCAACAGACTGAGCGGTAAAGGCGTCAGCAGCCCCAGATAAGCAGGCAATATTGTCTGACCGGTAACTATTAGCAGTGAGTAAACAAGCCAGCCTAGACCTGTCAGAGCGATAGCTGTCCGCCAGGTTATATCTAGAAAGAGCACTGCTTCATTGATAAGCCCGCTATCTTCGTCTGAACAGACCTGTCCGTTGCTTCGTTTATAAGCCTTTTTACTGATGATCCCAACGTAGTAAAAGGCCACATGTGCCACCGGCGACAGGGCAAATCCAATTCCTAACAAGGCTATTGACGGGTAGGCCCACAAGCCCTTATTTGTCAAACCAAAGAGAGCATAAAGCGAGACTAACATAAGAGGAATTGAGAAGTTAGCTACCAGAGCGCCCAGACGCAGCCGACCGACAGAGCCAGAAAGCATCAGCATAGCCAGATTCTTATTGCCAATCCGACTCTGCTCCGTAAAAGAGGCATAACTTTCCTTGTCTACTTCAAAGCCAACCAGCAGAATATCCCCCAATAACCAGCAAAGACCACTCAACAGCCCAGCCCATAAAGATAAAAAAATCACATTACTCTCCTTTTTTCCATTGTCCCCTTATCTTAGCACAAAAGCTCACTCAATCACAAGTAATCAGAAGGTTTACATCTGTTTACCCCAGCAAGTTCCTTTCATTAAGAGGCCTAGCACTCATGTCGCTCCGCTCCTCAGCATCAATGTCTCTAAGCTCGGCTTCGACCAGAGGTCTTGCCTGGCTAAGAGATCTAGAAAAATCCCCTGCCAAAGGGCAGGGGATGACCGACGAATTGTCTTATGCTTGATTTAGGGAGCTATCCGCTTATTTGCGGCGTCCTGGGCGTTCCTTGTAGCCATAATATGCGTCTTCGATGATTTCCTGCATGTGGTCAACCATTGGAAGGCGTGGGTTGGCTGGAGAACATTGGTCTTCATAGGCAAGGAAGGCTAATTCGCGTGAATGTTCTTTCCATTCTTTTTCGTCAATACCTTGAGCCTTGAAGTTCATTTCGATACCGACACGTTCTCCCAGTTCATAAACAGCTTTTGCGTAAGATTCAACCCCTTCTTCCGGAGTAGAAGCTGGGAGTCCAAGCATGCGTGCGATATCTTGGTATTTCTCATCCGCACGGTAGTAGTTGTACTTAGGCCATGTCGCTGTCTTAGCTGGACGTGTACCGTTGTAGCGGATAACGTATGGCAGCAAGATCGCATTGGTCCGTCCGTGAATGGTGTGGAATTGCGCACCAATCTTGTGGGCCATTGAGTGAGAAATACCTAGGAAGGCATTGGCAAAGGCCATACCAGCAATAGTTGAAGCGTTATGCATTTTCTCACGTGAGTGGAAGTCTGCATTCTTAACTGAGCTTTCAAGGTTTTCAAATACAAGTTTGATGGCTTGAAGTGCAAGACCGTCAGTGTAGTCGCTAGCCATTTGTGATACGTAAGCTTCAGTCGCGTGAGTCAATACGTCCATACCAGTATCCGCAGCTACAAATCCTGGAACTGTCAATACCAAAGCAGGGTCTACGATTGCCACAGTTGGTGTCAATGAGTAGTCAGCGATTGGGTATTTACGGTTGTTTGCTTTATCAGAGATAACGGCAAATGGAGTTACTTCAGATCCTGTACCAGATGTAGTTGGAATCGCGATGAATTTAGTCTTCTTACCAAGCAATGGGAATTTGAAGGCACGTTTACGGATATCCATGAATTTTTGCACAAGGTCACGGAAATCCACTTCTGGTTGCTCATAGAAGAGCCACATGACTTTAGCTGCGTCCATTGGTGAACCACCACCCAGGGCGATGATTGTATCAGGTTTGAAGGTACGCATAATCTCTGTACCACGTTCAACTGTTGTGATATCTGGATCTGGTTCTACGTCTGCAAAGATTTGGTAAACAACCTTATTACGACGAAGATCGAGTTGTTCGATGATACGATCTAGGAAACCAAGCTCTACCATAGCATGGTCTGTTACGATCATGACACGTTCCACATCGCGACATTTTTGCAGGTATTGGATAGAGTCACGCTCGAAGTAAGTTTTTGAAGGGAGTTTCATCCATTGCATATTATTTCTACGTCTTCCTACTTTTTTGATATTCAAGAGATTCACAGCACTAACGTTATCACCAACTGAGTTGCGACCATAAGATCCGCAGCCAAGAGTCAGTGATGGCAGGAAGGCATTATAAACATCTCCGATACCGCCGAAAGTAGAAGGTGAGTTGCAAATAACACGGATAGCACGAACAGCCTTACCAAATTCCTTAGTCAACTCTTCGTCCGCTGTATGGATAGCAGCTGAGTGACCAAGACCATGGAATTCTACCATTTGACGAGCTTTTTCAACACCGTCTTCACGGGATTCAGACTTGAGAACGGCAATGACAGGTGACAGTTTTTCACGTGTCAATGGCTCTTTTTCACCAACTTCTTTACACTCTGCGGCCAAGATATTCGTATCTTCTGGCACGCTGAAGCCTGCTTGCTCTGCAATCCAAGTAGCTGGCTTACCAACGATATCCGGATTGAGCTTAGCACCAGCACAGTTCTTGCTGTTTGCCTTAGCACCGAAGCAGAATTCTTCCAACAGAGCTTTTTCTTTCTTATTGACAAAGTAAGTATGATAAGATTTGAACTCTTCTACAAATTCATCATAAACTTCCTTGTCAATGATAACGGCTTGCTCAGAAGCACAGACCATACCATTGTCAAAGGACTTAGACATAACGATATCGTGCGCTGCTTGACGGATATTAGCTGATTTTTCCACATAAGCTGGTACGTTTCCGGCACCAACCCCAAGAGCTGGCTTACCACATGAGTAAGCTGCCTTCACCATTGCATTACCACCTGTCGCAAGGATAGTCGCAATCCCTTCGTGGTTCATAAGGGCAGAAGTTGCTTCCATAGATGGTTGCGTAATCCATTGCACACAGTTTTCAGGCGCACCCGCTGCAATCGCTGCATCACGAACGATTTGTGCTGCATGGGCAGATGATTCTTGAGCAGATGGGTGGAAAGCAAAGATAATCGGATTACGAGTCTTCAAGGAAATCAAAGATTTGAAAATCGCTGTTGAAGTTGGGTTAGTTGTTGGAGTAATTCCGCAGACAACACCCACTGGCTCCGCAATCAAGGTCAAACCAGTCACATCATCTTCCTGAATAACACCGACAGTTTTCGTGTGGCGCATATTATTCACAACGTGCTCACAGGCAAATAAGTTTTTAGTCGCTTTATCTTCAAAAACTCCGCGACCCGTTTCTTCATAAGCATGCAGAGCCAACTCACCATGGGCATCCAAAGCTGCTACAGAGGCCTTGGCTACGATGTAGTCCACCTGTTCCTGATTCAGCTTTCTCATTTCCTCGAGTGCAACCAGACCTTTTTGCACCAATTCATCGACATGCTTTTGCGCTGCCAAAGCCTTGTCTTCTTGTTCTACCGTTTTCTTCTTTTCAGCCATTCTATTCCTCCAATGGTTTTGCCTTAGGTTAGACGAAGAACACTAACCTTTGTTAAATATTTCACAATTCAATTATAACCCATTTAATGATTTTTGTAAACACTTTCAATTAACATTCACAAACTTTTCTCTATTAATTTGTGAAACACATAACAAATCCGCTTATTTTACAGTCTATTCTTTTAGTTATTGTGAAAAAATTTTTTACATTTTAAAGATTTCACATACTTTTACTTTCACATAATATATGAAAGCGCTTTCTTGTTTTGGATATAAAAAGCTCAGATGGACCGAGCTGATCTTTACTTTATAAACATCAAAAAGATGAACCTTAATTTCTATTTTTAATGATAATCTCAATCATCATCATAAACTCGTTCACCATGGATTTTGATATATTCTTCGCGTTTTCTATCCAACTCTTCCCAGATGGGATCGTCAATAGCATCAATCATCTGAATTTCTTCCAAACTCATCTCATTTGCTTCCTCAAAGGTTAGAGATAAGATATCTTCGTGTTTTTCCTTGAATTCATCGATTGTTATCCATGTTTTCTTGTCATCTTCGCTAATTTGTCCATTAAAGATTGTGGCAATCTCAATGGCCATGATATAGAACGCTCTTTTATCAAGAGTGAGCAGTTCAAGGTGGGTAGAGGCCAAACGTAAACAGTCTCCATTTTCGCGAAAATCTGTTACATAAGCATGCTCAAATTCCAAATTTAGGTCTTCATCAATTTGTGAATAAAAACGGTATTTTATCCCTTCTTGTATCGGAATATGCAACCAACGTTCGTCATAATCCTGTTTATCTAGTTTTAGATGAATGGCTATATCATTCCTATCTCTGATTTGACGAAAACCAGAATAGGAGAGAGGGATGCTTTCTCCTTGATAATTTTCAAACCACATTTTTTTCGCTAGTTCTAAATAATCAAACGGAATTTCTTTGGTGTAATCGCCTTTGATATATAGTCTCATAAATCTGAGATATCGCCTCCATGTGCTAGGATGTATTCTTTTCGACGAGCAGCTTCTTCCTCCCAAAGAGGATCGTCTACAACATCCATCGTTTGAATTTCTGTCAAACTTAGTTCATTTGCTTCTTCAAAAGTTAGAGATAGAATAGCCTCATGTTTTCTTTTAAACTCCTCAATTGTCAACCAGCTAGCCTTGCCATCCTCACTAATTTGACCATCAATAACCTTTGCAATCTCAAGCGCCATAATGTACATAGCTCGTTTATCAACTGTCAAAACTTCTAGATGGGTGGTTAAAATACGGAGATAGTCTCCCTTTTCATTATAATCTGTAGCAAATGCATCTTCAAAATTAATTTCAATACATTCCTTAATATGTGAAAAGAGTCTTCGTACCCCTTCCTTTAGGGCGACACTAGACCATCTCTTATCAGCAGTGCCTTTCCTCAAGGATAAATTTGAGAAAAAATCTTCTTGTAATGCATCATTGTCCCCAGCATTTGAGTAAGAAACTTGCTCATCTTCTGGAAACCACATTTTACCAGCTAGTTCCAAATAACCATAAGGTACTCTTTTTGTATAATCACCTTTTAAATATAATTTCATTCGTCCTCGTCATCCAACTCCACTTCACCATGGATGGCGATGTACTCTTCATTCCTGCGGTCGTCTTCTGCCCAGACTGGGTCTCTCACATCATCCATAAACGGAATTTCTTCAAGACTCAGCTCATTAGCCTTTTCATAACTCATCGAAAGGATATCTTCATGCCGGTTTTTAAATTCTTCCACACTTAACCAACTTTTCTTATCATCTTCACTGATTTGACCATCAATCGCAGTCGCAATTTCAATGGCCATAATATACATAGCTCGTTTATCAACAGTGAGAAGTTCAAGGTGCTTAGAAGCAATTCTTAAACATTCACCTTTCTCACGAAAATCCGACATGATAGCATCTTCATAGTCTAACTGTATATATTCTGACTTATGGGATAAAAAATCATATTTTATCCCTTTCTTAATCTGAATACTTTTCCACCTATCATCATGAGTTTTCTTGTCTAATTCTAAGTGAATAGAAAGTTTCTCAATTGGTAAATCTAGATACCCAGCATACGACAAATCTGGATCTATTCCATCTTTTTCCTCAAACCACATTCTTTTCGCTAGTTCTAAATAATCAAACGGAATTTCTTTGGTGTAATCGCCTTTGATGTAAACTTTCATTTTCCCTCCTATGATTTTAACCACTTAACAGCTTTTAAAATATATTTGACTAATTGATTTTTTTCATAATTTGATAATTTATTCAATTCTGAAATATCATCAATCCATTCTCTAGCACTTGCTGCATCGACAATTTCATCCATTCCCCTATGGGCATTAACTCTATAACCTGATTTCCCTCCTCCTGACTGAATCTGAACTTTTCCACTATGGGGTTCTGCATCTACACGAATATTCCCTTTTCTACTTCCAATCTTTCCTTCAACAGTCCCAAAAGTCTTACTCGTCGGTTTATTGGCCTGCCAGCTGTCGTAGTTACTAGCTGTATTTATGTTGATTTCACCATTTGCTATATTGGTTTGAACAATAGCTGTGCCTATATTTCTGACACCATCTAGTACTAAACTTCCGCCCAAAACATAGCTCAAATCAGCCACTGCTATTCCAGCAATTGCAGAAGTTCCAGCAGATTCTAGTCCAAAAAATAAACCTCCCGCCCCAGCAAGTGTTCCCCCAAAGTAAACACCAATACCAGCTAAAACTTCTACAATCCCCTGAGCCACTGCTTCTAAATTAGCTTCAGCATTTTCCGCTTCTAGTTTATGTAATGCCTCATTGATCTGATTAGTATACTTTTCATCGTAACGACCATTCTTATTTACAATGTAGAAAGAACTCTCATAATCACTAAAATCAAAAATATCAATTATATTGCCTTCATTGTCAATCTTTAGAGTATGGTTATAATCATCAACAATCTTATCCCATTCTGAACGCGGTTTACCCTTTAATTTTTCCTTAAGTTGGGACCGATAATAAGCATCTCCTTCCTCAGACAACATCATATTTCGAGAAGCTTCTTGAATCAGTCGTTCTTTAGGTTCTAGGTATTTTTTCTTTGAAACAGTCTGAATCTTCTGAGCCTTCATCTTAGCAGACCAACTCATATCTATGCCATCAGTAGAGTAATTACCCTCACTGTCTACCAATACCTGACTAAGCTGCGTTGCGCCCTGAATAGCTAACCCCAAAACCTGCAGACTATCTGTGAAATACTGGGACACCTGAGCCACAAACCATTCCAGTTTGTCAATTTTTTCCTGAATTTCGCGAATGCCGATATTTAGTTGAGTTTCAACTTCCATTAAAGCAGATGTCTGAGATAAAAGGTCTCCCAACTTACCTGTCAGCAGAGCTCCTGCATTACGGAAAAAATCTTGATTATCTGCAATCTGCTTTTCTACTTTTGCCAGTTGCTCATTTTTTATTTTCAGCTGTTCCTTCAGTAGATCCAAGTCCAATTCGCCATATCCAGCCACCTCGGAATCAGCACTTTTATAGGAAGCAAGCTCTCCCTGAATATCATCAATAGCCTCTTGCAACTTCTTGATGGCAGGGATGATTACCTCAGTAAATAAGCCTTTCCCCGCTGTATAAGCCGCTCCCTGCAGCTCACCCGACTCCAAAGAGGCAATCAGATGGTCGCAGCCACTAGATAGACGATCGGTCACTTGATTGGCTACTTGAAGGTTGCTGGTCATCGCTTGGATAAGCTGGGCTGAATCTGCTGCACTATATTTTACTCCCATGGCAGACTATTCCTTTCTTTGGTCAGTTTGTCTCGCTCTTCTTCCATAGTCTTTCTTGTTTGACGACTGAGCTTTCCAAGTTCATCCATCTGAACATCCACATAGTTCTTAACCTGTCGGTTAAGATACTGAGTTTCTGATAAATCACGACTGAGGGCAGCAGAGCTTTGAGGGTGTTCATAAAGAAGATGTTCCATTCGGGTCGTCAAGTATTGGAAATCCGTCGCAAAATTCGCCAGGGAAATCTCGTATTGACGTTTCATCGTCATAAATTCGTCTTCTTTTTGGTCGACTTTGAGGATTTTTTCGTAAAGTGCCTGGCGTTCTTTTTCGCTTTTATCTGCCTTCATCTCAACTCTCCCAGCGCTTGGCTTCCTCTATATCGCGTTTCTCAATTTTTGCAGCAATTTCTGGAAATTTATTGGCCTGAGTCAGAACAGCTGAGCTGAAGTCACTGACAGCCTGTAGCATTTGATTGCAGGCCTGACGGCCAGCTTCCATCCCAGCAATCCCTGTTGTATAGGAAAATTCGACTTGTTGATTTTGTGCATTGCTAGTATCAACTCCAACTAGCTCGCTGATAGCAGAACCAGCTGAAATAGCGTTCGATTTAATTTGTCCCATTATTGCTTCTCCTTTTGGAATTTATGGTTTCACATTGCCAGAATTTGCTTCATCTATGGCTTGCTTAATGGTATTGGCATAGAGAGTCCCCCCCTCAATCATAGACTCTGAGTTCGAGCCAAAGTGGACATAGTCTGTCCCTTCCCAAATCTGCGGATTTTCGATAGCGGTTTGATGCCAGTCAGCCACAAAGACATAGTCGTACTTCTTGGCTAATTCCAGCTCATACTCCCGCTGCTGGGCTAAAACACCGCCCTCTGAGCGACCGTCATAAGGAGTCACGAGGATCAGTTGATGACCTTTAGGCAGGCTGGAAACATATTCATCCAAAAGTTCATTTGAATAACCAGACGAATTGGTTCCAAGAGCTAGGACAACCTGCTTCTTCAGCACCCTATTGGCAATATCTGTCTTGTAGACCTCCAAGCCTGTGCTCAGACTGCGGCTAACGACAGTATCTAGCTCGATTCCTGGTAAAATCTGCTGCAATTGTTCGCTTGAGCGCAGGGCAACGGAGTCACCAATCATGGTAATCCCGTCCGCCACATTGTACTCAGTCGCCTTGGACTGATCAACCTGACTTCGAGTCGTCTGCATCTTAGTGTCAGCTTGATTCAGAGCATTGACAATCAAGCTTTCCTCAAAAGCTCCGACCTTTGGTGCTGTCACCGAGATAAAGAACATAATCAAAGCCAGCGGAATCATACTGTAAAAAATTGGTCTAGTGAGAGATGACAGATCCATCTTGGTTCCCATGATAACTGGCTGACGACCAGCCAGAGTTGGCTCCAAGATATAGAAAGACAAGGCTGCAAAAGTAAGAGACAGCAGCGTGGTCAAGAGAACAGCCAAGCCATTACTCATCAGCTGGGTAAAGATAATATAGAAAGGCCAGTGGAAGAGATAAACACCATAGCTGGTATCTGCGATAAAGTTGATAAGGCTAGGCTCCTTCACATCAGGGAGCTTGTCATGTAGCATCCTAGCTGCCAAAATCATCAGACAGGCCAAGGTAGTCGAAATCAAGAATCCTACCAGGTAGGTCCAAAGACTGTCAAACTTGAGCAGGAAGCTGAGCAAAAGCAAAATAGCTGCGCTGCCCCCCATAATTCCTAGCACTTGCTTGAGAGCCAGCTTTTCCTCCAGCATCTTAAAGCGACTGCTGACATGGCCGACACCAGACAAGGTAGCTAAGATGCTTCCTGCAAAGAAAGGAAAGACGTGGGTCAAACTTGAAAAATAAATGTCAGAGTAATTCTTAGTGGTCAAAGCGCCAGCAAACATTGATACAAAGCTGACCAAAAAGAGACCTGCTGAAAGCAGCGCAATCATACCGCGATAGCGGGCCGTTGACTTAGCAACCTTGCCCAAGCCCCAAGCAGCCAAGCCCCAAAGAACATAATAGTGCACTTCTAAAGCCAGACTCCAAGTATGAATCAGGATGTGCGGCACAAACTGACTCTCATAATTGCCGCCAGATAGCATTTCATAGAAGTTGGTCACAAATCCCAAGGCAGCCGCAATCTGCGTCCCAATCCCAGCCACAAAATCCTTACGAATCAAGAGTGTAAAGGGCATAACGACCAAAATCATAAAGACCAGAGGGGGTACAATCCGATAAAAACGCCGTTTGAAAAAGCCTTGGATATCGATTTCTTTCTTTCTGGCAAACTCGTCAATAAGCAGAGAGGTAATCAAGAAGCCAGAAAAGGTAAAAAAGATATCCACGCCAATAAAACCGCCAGGGAAAACGCCCTGGAAGTAATGATAAAGCAGAACTAGAAGCAGCCCCGTGATTCTGACGAGCGAAAACCATTTAATGCGCATTTTGATAAATTCCTTGTTTAAACGTTCCTTCATAAACGACATTGCCTTCTGTCGTTAGCTTTCCTTGTCCATCAGCCTGACCCTTGCTGAAGTCCCCTTCATATTTCCAGCCAGCCTGAGAGGTAAAAGTTCCTTTGCCGTCAAAGATGCCATTGCGAAATTGACCGCTATAACTGTCCCCATTTTGAAAAGTCATAGTCCCCTGACCGTTCATCTTCCCGCGAACCAAGGTCCCGTCATACTTGATCTTTCCCTGATCCAGCGTTAAAACGCCCTTACCAGGAATCCCCGAAGTAAAGACCAGAATAGCTGACAGTACAATGACCGTGACAGCCAAGAGTTCTAAATTCTGCCGGGTCAGATAGACCTTGTATTTATCGTAAAATTCTTTTACTTTATCCATATTCCTATCCATCCAAACGCTCTAGCCACTTCTTGCAGCCAGCCAAGACCAAATCATAGGTTTGGTCAAAATCTCCTGTGTACCAAGGATCTGGTACACTTTCTTCTTCAAACTGATAAATTTTATGCTGAAAATCTTCAGGCGCCATCCGCTTCAAATCTCGAACATTGCTCTCATCCATACCGATGACGTAGTCAAAATCCGCAAAATCCGCTGCTGAAATCTGCTGAGAAGTCTTGTTCCTATCATAAGCAATGGCATATTTCTTAAAAATAGCCTGTGTTCCCCGATGAATGGGATTGCCGTGCTCCCAGCTCGAGGTTGCCCGGCTCTCGATTTTCAGTTGGTCTGTTAAACTCTTCATGACAAACTCTGCCATCGGACTACGGCAGATGTTGCCCAAACATACAAATACAATTTTCTTCATACAATACCTCGCTATCTATTATAACAAAATAATGGCAAAAACTAGCCCTGAATCGTTTACAGTTTCCTGATTCTCGTTGAAAACTGGCAAGCCCTGCCCCTCTCATGTCTGAAAATAGCAAAAAACCACCGTTTGGTGGCTTTTTGTAGGGAGATTATTTTTTAAAAAGAAAAAAGTTTTAGGAGTTAAGTTAATTTCTTAACTTGGTTATAGTATAATATCCATTTCTTAAAACTTCCTTAAAATAACTTAAACATTTTACTCTTATCTTGTACTTATTTATCAAGACAATGACATTCCAGCTGTGGCCAGCGTTTCTGCCAATTCTTCTTAGCCAAGCGCTCAGCATAGACACGCTGGCGCTCCTTATTGTCAAGAAAATGAGGAGTCGGTCTAACCTGAAAGTTTGAGATATCCTCCAAACCATAGGGAGCAAAAAGTTCCAGTTTGTCATTTGCCAGCAAGCGCAGGCCGATAGCTGTGCAACGCTCAGGATACTTACTCATAGCTTCGCAAGCATTTTTATAAGGTGCTGTTCCAGGACTATGGCGGTGCATATAGGCTTGATTTCTCAGTTCCCATCGATACTGTGGCCAGTCTGCCTTGAGCTTGGCTTCCAGATCTGTCGTCTCTGCTTCAGCATAACTCGGGTCAAAGAAAATGACATCTACATCCGTCTCTGAATCAAAACCTGGTCGCTCTGACAGCATATTCCAGATAAAATTCCTCACACATCCAGCTGCTAACCAAGAATCCTTGAGCTCCAGACTGCGAATAATTTCCAAAATTGCTCGGATGTCTGGATCTTGACCTAATCGGTCTAAAATCTCCTTTTCTGTCATCATTCCTTCATATACTCATATCCTAAATGCTCATAGGCTTTGCGGGTAGCCACGCGCCCAGTCCGTGTCCGCATGACAAAGCCTTTCTGAATTAGGTAAGGCTCATACATGTCCTCCACTGTTTCACGCTCCTCAGCAATATTGACCGAGAGGGTTCCCAGTCCCACTGGACCGCCACCGTAGACCTCTATCATAGTCTTCAAAATCTTCTGGTCCACGTAATCCAGACCTTCCTGGTCCACATCCAGCATGGAGAGAGCCTGGTCGGTTATCTTATCATCAATCAGGCCATTGCCCATAATCTGCGCGTAGTCCCGCACCCGCTTGAGCAAACGGTTAGCAATCCGCGGTGTGCCTCGGCTACGCAGAGCCAGCTCCTTCGCAGCCTCGTGAGTAATATCCATCTCAAAAATCTCTGCCGTGCGCTCAACGATTTCAGTCAGGTCGCCAGCTTCATAATACTCCATGTGACCGGTAATCCCAAAGCGAGCCCGCAGAGGATTGGACAGCATGCCTGCCCGAGTGGTCGCCCCAATCAGAGTGAAAGGCGGCAAATCCAGATGGACGCTGCGACTGGTCTCACCTGAGCCAATCATAATGTCGATGTAAAAGTCTTCCATAGCGCTGTACAGCACTTCCTCTACTGCCATTGGCAAGCGGTGAATCTCATCTATAAAGAGGACATCACCCGGCTCAAGGTCATTTAAGATCGCAACCAAATCACCAGATTTCTCAATCACCGGACCTGAAGTTTGCTTGAGATTAACGCCTAGTTCATTGGCAATAACAAAGGCCATGGTCGTCTTCCCAAGACCTGGAGGGCCAAAAAGCAGGGTATGATCCAGCGCCTCATCCCTCAGCTTAGCCGCTTCAATAAAAATCTTCAGCTGGTCCTTGACCTTGTCCTGACCGATATACTCCTGTAAATACTGGGGACGCAAGGTGCGCTCCACTAATTCCTCATCGCCCATTAATTCATTATCTAAAATTCTACTCATAGAACTATTATAGCAGAAAATAAAGCCGAGGAAGCAAATCTAATTCGCGTCTGAACACAAAAAAAGACCACCGGATTGGGTGGCCTTTATGGGAGATTATTATGAAAAAGTTTAGGATTTCTATCAAATAAAGTTAGGAGGTCTTCATTTGATACTCATAGTATACTGCCCCTAACTTAAAGAAACCTTAACTTTGTATAACGTATCCTTTAAAATTTAACATTTGAGTTACAATCCGATAAACATCCTGTCTTATTCTAAAATTTGAGCAAAAAAAGACCACCGGATTGGGTGGCCTTTATGGGAGATTATTATGAAAAAGTTTAGGATTATCAAACAAAGTTAGGGGGCTTCATTTGATAAGAATAAGTATAGCAGCCTTAGCTTAAGAAAAACTTAAAGTAAAATTCAGTTAGCAAAAAAGATTTTGCTTTTGATAGTGGAGCCTTTTTCCTTGCTTAAGATTAGCTACTTATGAAAACATAGTCTCTGAAAACTGGACCAAGAAAAACGGCAGAAGGAGGTACTGCCGTTTTTTGTGCTCTTTCGCGATTGTTTCTTTATAAAGTTGCTGGTACATCAGCAAAATACACTGTCCTGCTGGTAAAAATCTGACCGGCCTTGAGAATGACATCTGACTGCTGGCTACTGTGAATGGCATCCGGCAGGGCCTGAGCTTCCAGAGCCAAGCCATTATGCTGAATCATAGGTTGGCCATCAAACTGAACGGAATCATCCACGCAATTCGCTGAATAAATCACCAGGCAGGGCGCCTGAGTCTCAATAGTCAGGCGGCGGCCCGATGCTGGATGATAGAGCGTCCCTGCCTGATCTCGGCTTGGGTTTAGAGCAAAAGGATGATCCAAGCCAGATACCAGCTGGATTTGCTCGTCAGGCGCATCGAAAATTTCTTTAAGGGCAGCGCCCTTGGTCAGCTTCTTGACAAAGTCACGCTCTGCATCAACCTTTTTTTCAGGAAGGCCGTCAGCTGCAATAGGATAGACACCACCAGTATTGAGTTGCAGGATATGATCATCAATAGGCTGATTGAAACGACCAGACAGGTTAAAATAGCTGTGGTTGGTCGGATTGACCAAGGTATCCTGATCTGTCTGGACCTGATAGGAGATTTCCAGCTCGCCCTTCTCTGTCAGGGTATAGGAAACCCAGATTTTCAGATTGCCCGGAAAGCCGCCAGTTCCGTCAGTCCGCTCTGTATAAAAGGTGAGCCCGTCATTGCTAACTTCCTCTACTTCAAAAACCGCACTATCCCAGCCGCTGGAGCCACTATGGTTGCAGTTTGGGCCATTATTGACCTCTAGCTGAAAGGTCTGGCCATTCAGCTCAAAAACTGCTCCGGCAATACGTCCGGCCACCGGACCAATACTGGCTCCGTGCTTAGGACTGTTTCCAATATAATCCTCAAACTGATCAAAGCCGACGACGATATTGTCAAAGTGATTATCCTTATCAGGAGTGACATACTGGATGACGGTTGCTCCGTAGTTCATGACTGTCAGACGATAGCCTCGATCGTTTTCAAAAGTATAAGCCAAAATCTCCTGACCGCCCAGCTTTCCAAAAATGGATTCTCGGTAAGATTTCATACCAAACCTCTTTTATCTATCCTATTAAAAATCACGAACTTGCCAAGTCCTGTCTTCAAAAGGCAGGTCAAGCTTGTCCACCCAAGACACAGCTGTTTGGCGCAAGACTTGATTAAGATCCTCGATATTCTGACGGCCTGTCTCGTCCAGCCATACTTGAGCCGCGGCAGCTCCCTCTTGTGCGAAGACTGAGACTGCATCCTTCCAGGTAGCCCGTCCGCACAGAACTCCGTTAAACTGTGAACCCGCTTCATGGGCTAGCCGCAGCGTTTCTTGGAAAAGTTCGGCACTGACACCAGCGCTGAGGAAGATGAAAGGCAAGTGTGTCGCATCTGACTGTTCTTTAAAGAAAGCTTGGGCTTCCGTCACGCTGTAGACTGGCTCAACTCCTTCTTTGGTGAAGCCCTCGACAAAGTTCATATTGACTGGCACTTCAACCTTTAAGACATCTACATGATAGCGGGGATCTGAAAAGTGCTTGACTGCCTCGTTGACCTTATGCGGCTTAAGCTTGGCATAGTTAGCGTCCAAGACACTGTCACTCTTAGCATCATAGGTTAGAATCTCCAGAAAATAGGGAATATCCTCAGCTAAGCATTCGCTGCCCACGCGCTCAACCCAGGCCTGCTTGATGTCGTTGATTTCCGGCTTATCATCTACATCATAGTAAATCAAGACCTTGACGGCATCTGCGCCCATGTCTCGGATGCGACTAGCTGACCAGTTAGGCAGCAAGTCCGGCAGGCGGCCCTCGGCTGTCGCATCATAGCCGGTCTTCTCATAGGCTACTATTAGCCCGCAGGAAGCATCTCGCAGCTTGGCTGCAGGCAGACCGAACTCCGGATCCAACAGGATGGAGCTGGCATAGGGCGTCAGCTGACTAGAGATTAATTCTTTAAACTGAACCAGAGCTTGATCACCAGAAGGCGAATGTTCTCCGCTAACCAGCATTTTCTTGAGCGAGCCACGCTGGTCAATGGCCAAAGCCCCGATAATTCCCTGCTCGTCTGATAGTTTTTTCAAATGGCTCACTTTTTTGTGGCTGATTTGTAATTTCTCCATAGATTTTCCTTTTCTTACTGCCCAAGAGGGTGAATGATAACCCCCTGTACTACACGATTGACCGTTCCTGTCGGAGACGGTGTGTCTGGACGGTTCTTAACCTTGAGCGAGGACAGGAGAGCAAAGAGCTGAGCGTAAACGATGTAAGGGAAGATGCGATAGCTATCTCCCAGAGGCTCTTGGGTACTTAGCACTACTTGCTCGACTCCTTCCAACTGCTCCTCCCGGTCAGTCAGCAAGACCAGTCTGCGGACAATCCCGTCACCAGCCACTTCCCGCACCAAGTCCAAATCATAAGCCTTGGTATAGCCATCTGCCGAACCAAAGACCAGAACGACTGTGTTTTGGTTAATCAGCGACTTTGGTCCATGCCGAAAACCGACTGGGCTTTCGTACATGGTCGCAATTTGGCCAGCTGTCAGCTCTAAAATCTTAAGCTGGGCTTCATGCGCCAGGCCAAAGAAAGGCCCTGCCCCCAGATAAATGACCCGACTGAAATCCAAATCAACCAGCTGCTGCACATCTGCAACGCGTCCCAAAACATCCTGACTGAGCTGAAGCAGAGCCGCAACCTTAGCTTCCTTCTGAGCTAGATCAGCCCGGTCAAAGACCAAAAGGGCTGTCAGCATCATAGAGCTGAAGCTAGAAGTCATGGCAAAGCCAGCATCATTAGAAGCTTCTGGCTGCAGGAGCAAAAGATTCTTTTCATCATCTTGGGCCTGCTGGGCCAGCTTGCCCTGGGCAGCACAGGTAATGGTAATCTGATACAAGTCATCCACCAGCTGCTTAGCCAAGTCCACAGTCGCTACACTTTCTGGGGAATTTCCGCTGCGGGCAAAGGAAACCAAGACTGTCGGCACTTCTGTCTTCAGATGCACCAAGGGATTGGCAACGATATCTGTCGTCGCAATAGCGTTGAAATTCCATTTGCGCTCATCATAAATCTGCCTGAAATAAGGCGTCAAGGTATCTCCGACATAGGCTGATGAGCCTGCTCCGGCAAAAATGACCTTGATGTAGTCATGTTTGTCCTCGATTTTTTTCAGAAAAGCAGCGATGTCTGCGGCCTGAGCCTTGTAATGTTCAAAGGCTTCCTGCCAGACCTCAGGCTGCTGATAGATTTCTCTCGTTGTGATGTCAGCCCCCAGACGCTGCAATTCTTCCTGTGAATAATCTAACATTCTCTTTCTCATTCCTTTCCATCATTTGAAAAAAGGGGGAGCGAGACAGAAATCCAGAAAATCAAAGATTTTCGGCTCGCTGTCCCACCCCCGCGACGATGGCCAGACTTGAACTATGCTTTTAACAAGCTTTTTCAAACCAGACAGCGACTGCATTTTGCAATGCTGAACCATCCATTTTCCTAGGCCAAGAGACAATCTCCCAAATTCCTCTTAGACCAATATGCTTGAATCATCCACCGTGGCCAATCCTTACCTATCAGCAGTCTCCCATCTGCTGACAGCGCAAGGTCTTCACCCAACTAGAAGTGATTGTTCAAGTTTTTATTCATCTTCATCATCCATTAGGCCTGCTAGAACATCATTAACCTTAACAATATTCTCTGCTGCCTTGGATGGATAGCTGACCTCTGCTCCTGTCAAAGATGCATTGATAAACTCAATGACCATGGGCAGATTGACCCCCGCATAAAGCTCGATATCCTGTCCTTCCATAATGAAGCGGCTGACTACATTACAAGGAGTGCCCCCCAAGAGATCCGCAAAAACCAAGTAATCCTCAAAGTCTTTGACCGTTTCTAAGAATTTAGCCGCGAAATCTTCTGGGCCTTCCTCCGGAAGCAGGGCTACTGCATGGATGTCTTCCTGAGGCCCCATAATCATTTCCGTAGTTGTTTTCAGCTCTTCACAAAAGCGACCGTGGCTGACTAAAACTAATTTCTTACTCATAAATTACTCCATTACTCTGGTACTTGTCCCAGCAGGAAGTAGCCGATAGCAGAGAAGCTTACTGCCATGATAATGATAATGAAGATAGCCTTAGTAGAGTTCATTCCTTTCTTGCCCAAAAGCCAGAAGATAAAGCCCGTAAAGACTGCTGGAATCAAACGTGGGAAAATCAGATTCATCATGTCTTGGAAATCAATAGCCTTTTTACCGATGTTCCATACCCAAGATACTTCAAAGTTAATCATAGTAGCAATCAAACCACCCACCATGAAGATACCCAGCACAGAAGCCGCTTCAACAAGAGCTGTCAAAGTACTTTGCATGTTGGTAATGAGATTGACACCTTCTTTGTAGGCGAATTCTAACTGTTTCCAACGGAAAATGTCATAAGCAACTGCTACAGCAATCCAAAGGAAAATTCCCCAAGGTTGGCCTGCAATAGCCATGGTGGCAGCGATAGAGCCCATGATGGCTGGTACAAGTGAGCCAAAGATGGAGTCTCCAAGAGGAGCGAACGGCCCCATAAGACCTGTCTTGATACCGTTGACCGCATCTTTTGATTTAACCCCATCTTTTTCTTCCATAGCTAGGTCAAAACCTGCAATAATGGTGTGGAAGAAAGGTGATGTATTGAAGAATTGCGTATGCAATTTCATCATTTCTTTCAATTCTGGAGTGCCGTCACCATACATTTTACGCAACTGAGGCAAGAGCATGTAGAGGTAACCAGAACCTTGCATCCGCTCGTAGTTCCAGCCTAATTGGAAGGTGAACAAGCTGCGTTTATTGATTTGTTTAAAATCTTCTTTTGTTAATTTATAATTAGAGTTCGTCATCTTCGATTTCCTCACTTTCTGAGTTTGTGCTAGCAGCTGGCGCAGCAGCTACTGTTCTTTGGCTGTATTTGAAATGCTGTACGGCAAGGAAGATACCAAAGATAGCTACACCAATCATAGACAAGCCTTTGAAGTTATTGGCAAATGTGATCGCAGCATCTTTTGGAAGAGTTCCAACAATACTAGATACAGCCCCACCCAAAGTTTGAATGTTTGAGTAAAGCACAGTCAGCATAGCTGTCAAGCCAAAACCAAGAGCTAGGTAATGAAGATTACGTTTAACTGGAAGGTAACGAAGCAAGATGGCAAACCCGAGTCCTGGAAGCATACGACCAGCCAGTGTTAAACCTGCAGCTAGCCATTTCACACCAGCAACACCATCTACTATCGCTTCAACAAATGTTCCACCAAATGCTAGAGCCAGAAAAACTGGAAGGGCACGAGACAAAGCCCAAGGAAGTGCACCTAAGAGATAGTTGCGTTCAATACCTTTATAGTCGAAGCGTTCAATTGCTGCATCCACACGGTGAGCAAAGTAAGTCGTTGTCATACGACCCAAGATATCGAAGTAAGTCAACAAAGTTGCTACCGGTACTGCGATTGTCGCAATAGCCAATTCTGGCTTATACCCTTGCGCAACTGAAAAGGCTGTTGCAAGAACGGCACCTGATGTCGCGTCAATACGAGAAGCTCCACCAAAAGTTCCGACACCAAGAACGAATAATTGCAGGCTACCACCGATAAACAAACCGGTCGTTAAATCGCCCATAATCAAGCCAGTAATGAATCCAGCAAATACAGGGGATCCTGCTGACGAAACGATGGTCAACTCATCACAGATTTGATAAGCTGAGTACAAAGTGAGTAGTAAAATTTGCCACCATTGTATCATAACAATGTCCTCCTAAAATTTTGTCTTATTTTAATAACTTCATGAAATCCTCAACCGGATCGTTGGGAACCATTTGCGCTGTCAGCTTGACTCCTTTTTCATGTAGCTTGTGAAAGGCTTCAACATCTGCATCTACCACGTTGATAGAGCGGGTAATGGAGCGAGTTTCATCTGACTGAGACATATTGCCGACGTTCAGCGTTTCCAGCGGAACACCAGCTTCGACCAACCGCAGGAAGCGGTCTGGCTTGCGAGCGACAATCAAGAGTCGCTGTGAATCATACTTGCCAGCCAAGATATTTTCTGCTGCCTTAGCAATCGGCAAGACACTGAGTTTCACACCAGCTGGCGTTGCGAGCTTGAGCCCGCTCTTTTCGATAGCATTTTCAGCTACCTCATCGTCAATCACCATAATGCGTGAAATGTTGAGCTTGGTAGTCCAAAGATTGGCTACCTGTCCATGGATTAAACGTCCATCGATACGTGCACCTACTATTGTCATAGATTTTCCCCCTTTATTGTTTTAAATGTAGGTTGGTTAACTAAGTGAATGGTTTCGCTGTAGATCCCTTCTATCTCAAAGATAATGATGCGATTATCGCCTTCTCTGAGCAGGCTGTGCGGGATATAGAGCGATAGGGTCGGTCCGACATTCCAGAAACGGCCAATGCTGACACCATTGACAAAGACGACGCCCTTGCCAAAGTCGGACAGATCCAGATAAGTATCTTTAAGCGCTTTCATTTTAAAGTCAAAAGCGTAGAAAGCTGGTTGATTTTCCTGCCACCCTTTCGAAAAGTCAATCTTTTCTGGATGATCCAGCGGCAATGGGTAATGCTGCCAGTCAAGCAGGAAGTGCAGATCCTTGCAGACACCTGTACGAATGCCTTTTTGCTGGGTATCTGCCAAGAGTTTGTGCCCATAATTGACCCGGCCCATATTTTCCATCAAAATATCAATCTGGTGCTCTGCCTTTTTCTGGCCGTCCACCATAATATCCTGACCGATTTCTGTCTGGTACTGGGTTGCAATGTGCTGACCGTCCACATAGAGCTGCATACGGTCGCGGCCGTCAATGACACGGAGCCTTTCCTGATCAGCATCCCAACTAGCCCAAGTCCGATAGAGCAGGTAGCCGACATTTTGCCCCAGCTCCTCCATCTTCATCGGATAGAGACTTTCGATAGGCTGAGCCAAGTCAGGCAGGGTCTCAAAGAGACTGACTTTCTGACTGAGCGGAATATTCCTGAGCTCAAAAGACTCTTTCACCAAGGGCTCCCTCTGCGGATACTCTGGATAATGCTCTTTCAGCATCCTCTGGACTGCATAGTACTTGTCCGTCGGATTGCCTCGCTCATCGAGTAGAGCATCATAGTCATAGGAAGTTACCTGTGGCAGGTCAATGACACCTCTGGCCGAACAGCCGTTCATGAAGCCAAAGTTGGTACCGCCATGAAACATATAGAGATTGATTGAGCCTTGCTGGAGCACTTCGTGAACAGCTTGAGCCAGCTCGTCTGGATCTCGCCTGATGATAGGTTCTTTCCAGCGATTGAACCAGCCATCCCAGAATTCCATACACATGAGAGGCCACTTTTTGCCATGCTCGTCAAAGAATTCCTGCATCTGGGCAAAATTGTAATCTGCCTTGGAGCCGAAATTTCCTGTCACAAAGACATCGTCATCAATCAGCGTACCAGCTTGAAGCGTAGCCCGCCAAGGTCCGTCTGAAGTAAAGAGCGGACAGGTTACACCTCGTTCTTCCATGAGCTGTCTGATTGCTCTCAGGTAGACCTTGTCTTCCCCATAAGAACCGTACTCATTTTCCACCTGCATCATGAGGATATTTCCCCCATTGCCCAGAAGCCTTGGAGTCAGTCGCGGCAGCAGCTCGTCATAATAGCTGGCTACAGCCTGCAGAAAGGCCTCGTCTGATGAACGAATGCGCATATTTTCATTGAGCAGCCAGGCCGGCAGACCACCGAACTCCCACTCCGCGCAGATAAAAGGCGAAGGGCGGATAATGGCATAAAGTCCCAAATCCTGAGCTGTCTGTAAAAATGCCTCAATATCTAAAATTCCTTGGAAGTCAAAGACACCTTTTTGGGGTTCGTGCATATTCCAGGGAAGATAGGTCTCCACTGTGTTAAAGCCCAGAGCTTTGAGATTATAAAGGGAATGATACCAATCCTCAGGCTGTACCCGAAAATAGTGAATGGCTCCCGATAAAATCTTAAACTCCCGATCATCCAAACAGAAGGAATGACCAATTTTGAATCTTGCCATCTGATGTTCCTTCAGGTATAAAACCGCTTTCATCTCTTATTAATATTAATATAATAAATTTTTGCATAAATGTCAACATTTTTTTTTAAAATATGTTAAAATCTTAAGTAAGAAAAGTAAAAAAGAGAGGTGAACAAAATGGCTATTCCAAAATACCAACAAATCAAAGATGAGCTCAAGCAGCAAATCATTTCTGGCAAATTTGAAAATGGCGATAAGTTTTACACAGAGGCTGAACTGATTCAGATGTTTAATGTCAGCTCCATTACCGTTGTCCGCGCTTTGAATGAACTGGCCAATGATGGTTACATCATCCGCCAGCAAGGCAAGGGAACCTTCGTTTCACGTGCAAGAAAGCACAAGCTAGTGGAATTTTCTGACGTTGAGACTTTCCCTATCCAAAAAGATAAGGTGACTGTTCTCTCCATCAAGCGTGGGAATGACCTGAAAATCTTGGATAAGCTAGAACTAGCACCAACGCAGTTCTACTATAAGATTGACCGGATCAGACGGACTGGCGATAAAATCTATATCTATCACCAAACCTATATCCCTGAGCAGTACATCAATCCTAACTATCCAGATATGGACTACTACAGCTCTATTTACAACCGCTTCAAAACTGACTACCACATTCACATGAATGATGAGCATTTTGAAGAGACCAATGAAATTGTCTTCCCAACACCAAAAGATGTTGCGAAAGTGCTGGAAGTTGATACCAACTTCCCGACTGTTCATCAGGTAAAGATTACCCAGCTGGAAAGCACTGGACAGATCTTAGAGTACAGCGAAACTTACAAACGCGGCGACTTCTTCAAGATCAAGTTCATTTCCTGCAATCGGGACCACTAAGATTGAAAACGATGGCTTCTAATCGGCTGTCGTTTTTTGTTTCATCTTGTATGTTCCTATCTATTTTAAATCTATCTATACCAATTTGCAACCCTTTAAGACTTTTTAATCAATAAAATGTAAACATAAGACGTCATCTTGTCCTATTTTTAATCAATTTAAAGAAGAAAAAAATAAGAAACACTGGCTGTTCCCCTGAAAATTGGTACATGATGAAGCAAAAAGCTGGGATTGAATCCCAGCTTTTTGATATAAAATGTTCCTTATTTTGCAAATAAAGTCGTTTATTAAGTCTCTAGAAAACCTGCTATTTCTTTATTTCTAATTCACGGACCTGAAGCAAAACATTAGGTAAATCTGCCCCAGCCTGAAGAAGGGCAGCAGCCGTATAAGTGCCTTCTACTAAGGGAACATTATTGATAATGATTTCCTTGTCGGAAAAGTCTGCGACCATTTCTAGATTCATCCGAGCCGAACCCAGATCGAAAAAGGCCAAAATAGTGTCCTTGTCATTAGCATCTAAAGCTGCCTGAATCCCTTCAAAACTCGTACCAATGCTGCCGTCTTCTAGCCCGCCTACATAGCTGATGCTCACATCTGCCGCCACCTGCGAAATGAGGTCAAACAAGCCTTGGGCCAGGTTTTTGGAATGAGAAACGATAAGAATGCCAGTATCTGCCATCAGCCTGCCTCCGTTTCTAGAAGAGCCTCAAAGAGGAAGCCTGAAGAAGCTGAGCCGGGATCGATATGACCAATGGAGCGCTCACCGACATAGGAAGCCCGTCCCTTGGTTGCTTTCATATCCTTGGTCGCTTCCACTAGTGAGCCAATCTTTTCATGCGTCAAGTCTCCGGACTGCAGAGAAAGAGGAATCCCCGACCAGATATCCACCATGGTCTTCTCACCAGGCACAGCCTTGCCCCGTTTCTGAATCATGTCCAGACCAGCTTGGATGACTTCTGACAAGTCTTTACCGTCTTTTTCAGCCTTAGCCATGCCCATAAAGGCCGAGCCATAGAGAGGACCGGAAGCACCACCGACCTTACTAATCAGCTGCATGGAAACAGCCTGAAAAACATCGGCCGCACTGGCAAAGTCCTTAGCAGCTAGACTCTCTACTGCTGCCGCCATTCCTCTGGCCATATTGCCACCGTGATCACCATCACCGATGGGTGTATCGAGGTCAGACAGATAGGCTTTCTGAGCTTGGATCTTTTCGTTAAACAACTGCATCCATTTTTTTGCTCTTGCTGCGTCCATAAGCACCTCCTTACCAAGCGGCTGTCGTGACAGGACTGTTGAGAGCTGTCAGCCAGTCTGGCTGATCCAGCTGGATAAAGGTCAGAGAAATCCCTGCCATATCAATGGAGGTCATGTAATTACCCAGCTTTTTATAGACAACTTCTACTCCAGCATCTGCCAGAAGATTTGCTACATCGGCCGCAAAGACATACTGCTCCATGAGTGGTGTTGCACCCATACCATTGATGAGAATGCCAATCTTCTTACCAGATTTGAGTTCAACAGACTGACTGAGCTTTTCGACCAATTCCTTGGCTAAGTCCTTAGACGGCTGCATCTTTTCCTTACGATAGCCTGGCTCACCATGGATGCCAATACCGAACTCAATCTCGTCATCAGCCAAAACAAAACCAGGCTTGCCGACTTCCGGTACGGTTGCCCCGCTCAGGGCCAAGCCAACTGTGTGAATATGTTTGACCAGCTCATCAGCCAGAGCCTTGATTTCAGTCAGAGATTTGCCTGCACGCGCCGCATCCCCTAGAATCTTATGGACAAGAATGGTACCTGCCACTCCACGGCGACCTTGAGTATAGAGGCTGTCTTCCACTGCGATATCGTCATCTACGACGACACTAGCCACCTCAATCCCTTCCATCTCAGCCATTTCCTGAGCCATTTCAAAGTTCATGATGTCACCGGAGTAATTCTTAATCACCATGAAGACCCCAGCCCCCTCATCTGCTTCCTTAATGGCCTGCAAGACCTGGTCTGGTGTTGGAGAAGTGAAGACCGCTCCGCAGATAGCAGCCGACAGCATGCCCTCGCCGACAAAGCCAGCATGGGAAGGTTCATGACCGCTGCCACCGCCAGAAATTAAGCCGACCTTGCCTGTCTTCTCACTCTTGCGGGCAATGATATCAAAGCCCTCCACCCGATAAACCAAATCGCTGTGAATATAGGCCAAGCCGTCTAGCATCTCGTCCACAACTGCTGTTGGATCGTTGATAATTTTCTTCATAGGTGTCCTCCGTTTCTCAGCGCTTCTCTAAAATGAGCAATCTGCCCTAAAAAGAAAGCGCTATCATTTTAATGTTATTTTAACATTTTATCTTACCGAAAGCAAATTCTGCCACATCCTAGACTAGAAGGAAGCATCAAATTAGTTGACAAGAAAAAGTAGACAGTGTATACTAAAGATAGATAAGTAGACAGTGTATACTTTTGGAGGAGATACATGAAACGCAATACTGCCCAGCTGAAAGAACAGCTCATCCAAACAGGGATTGACGAAATCGGAAAACATGGAATTGAACAGCTTTCGCTCAGAACTGTTGCCAGAGCCTGCGGTGTAACTCACGGCAGCCCTTATCGCCATTTTGAGAGCAAGGACGGCTATCTCAAGGTGGTTTTGACCCAGCTTTCGCTGTTTCTCAATCAGGAAATCAATGAAAACATTAATGCGACAGGTTCTGCGCGTGATCAGCTGACCCAGCTTGGACTTAATTTCATTCTTTTTGCCAAGACCCACCCTCATTTTTTTGAAGCTCTCTTTATCAAATTTCCTTTTAAATATATGAAGGTGGCGCAGGATACCATTCTCTTGGAGTCTGACCTGCCTGGATTTGATAAATTTAAGGAGCTTGTTTTAAAGCTTCGCAAGGAGGAAAATTTTAGCAATAGCGAAGCAGAAAGCCTTTTTCACTTTTGGAGCTTTATCACAGGCCTAGCCGTTCTGGCCAACAGTCCCATCGGACAAGACCTTGATCCTCAAGCCATCCAAAGCACGATTGAGCACATGCTTGACATTTATATCAAAGGAGAACGATCATGAAAACCTTGATTATTTACACCCACCCAAACCCAACTGGCTTCAATGCCGCTATTCTCAAAGAAGTTCAAAGCAACCTTTCTAAGAAGCACGAGGTGAAAACCTTGGACTTGTATGCTGAAAATTTTGATCCGATTTTGCGCTTTGACCAAGAACATAGACGCCGTGACCTGCACAAAGACCCTGAAATGGCAAAATACCGAGATTTGATCACTTGGGCAGACCATCTGATTTTCATTTTCCCTATCTGGTGGAGCGGTATGCCGGCCATTCTTAAAGGCTTTATCGATCGCGTCTTCGCGGCTGACTTCGCCTACTCTTATAAGAAAGTCGGCCTCCAAGGCCACCTGCAAGGCAAATCCGGCTGGATTATCGCCAGCCACAACACACCAGGTTTTGCCCTGCCTTTTGTCCAAGACTACGGCAAGGTACTTAAAAATCAAATCCTGAAACTTTGTGGTATTTCTCCTGTCAAACTGACCGAGCTCAACGGAGTAGAACGCAAAACAGATCAACAACGCCAAGAAATGCTCAAGAAAATCGGGCAGCTAGCCAGTCAAATTTAAGATAAAGCAAAAGAACCTGAGACAAAATAGTTCTCAGCTACAAAAAAGCTAGAGATTCCC